>JAFDZU010000042.1:45524-79501 GCA_018266765.1 Bacteroidota bacterium | reverse complement strand
TTTAACCACATAGGTACATAGGTCACATAGATTTTAAGCCCGCGAGTATTTTTCGTGGGCTTTTTGTTTGTGATAACTTTAACTTTGGTGAGTAATTGGAAGTCAGATTTAGAACCTGACTTGACTTGAAAAATTATTGCACCGATGAAAGCAGGTGAGTTTTCTCGAAAAATTTGGTAGATAATAATAATTGGAACAATCACCAAAATCCAACGATTTATACTTATTTTTGTACGAAAAATGTACATATAAAAAGGGTATTAGTATGTTAACAACAACAATTTCCGATTTCCGAAAAGATATTAAAAATTATCTTGACCGTGTAACTGAAAACTTTGAAACCTTGATAATCAACAGGGGCAAAGATAGCGGCGTGGTCATTATGTCGTTGGATGAGTATAATTCGTTACATGCTACCTATCACGAATTGTCCTCCAAGACAAATGAGAAAAGGTTAGATTCAGCTATTGAAAAACTCAACACAAAATCTTCATTTCAAAAAGACCTCATAGAATAATGAGATACATATTTGTTGATGAGTCATGGGATGATTATGTATATTGGCAAAAGACTGATAGGAAAATTTTGTCGAGAATAAATGATTTGTTAAAAGACATTTCACGAACACCATTTTCGGGTATAGGAAAACCTGAACCATTGAAGCATAAGTATAAAGGTTACTGGTCGCGAAGAATTGATGGCGAACATAGGTTGATTTACAGAGTAAATAATGATGAAATATTAATTGCAAAATGTAGATTTCACTATGACTGATATCATTTCATTTGGCTAAAGCCCATAGAATACATTTATCTATCCTCCGGCTAAAGCCGAAGGCAATTGAAATGAGGAATTGATAGTCTCGACATAAAAGCGGTTAATTAAAAACTTAAACGCCACAAAACCACCTCTTACACATGCCGTTCGGCATGATACGAACTCCGAACAAGCGGGCCGGACTCCACAATATCAAATCCCATTTCCAACCCAAGTATTCTGTATTCGTCAAATTCAGTAGGGTGAACAAATCTATCTACCGGCAAATGATTTTTGGTGGGCTGTAAGTATTGCCCAAGTGTAAGAACATTCACACCAACAGCTTGCAAATCATTCATTACTTCCAATACTTCTTCACGAGTTTCACCCAGACCGAGCATGACACCAGTTTTAGTCCGCATATTTTGTGCTTTTGCTTCTTTCAGGAGTGCGAGAGACCACGCGTATTTCCCTTGAGGGCGCACTCTTCGATACAAACGAGGTACGGTTTCGGTATTATGATTGAGGACATGAGGTTTTGCATCAATTATTCGTTGGAGCGGCTCAATTTTCCCTTTGAAATCAGGAATGAGAACTTCGATTGTCGTATTTGGGCTTAGTCGTCGTACTTCGGTAATGGTTTCAGCCCAAATAATCGAACCGCCATCGGGACGCTCATCGCGATTAACCGAAGTAATAACGGCGTGAACCAAGTTCATTTCACGGACGGATTCGGCTACTTTGCGCGGCTCATCATCATCAATTTCCAACGGACGACCAGTCTTTACGGCGCAAAATCCACAGGAACGAGTGCATGTATCTCCGAGAATCATAAAGGTGGCAGTTCCTGCATTCCAACACTCGGTAATATTCGGGCATCTGGCTTCTTCGCAGACTGTATGCAAGGATTTTGAGCGCATCATCTTTTTGATACCGGCGTATGTTTCACCACCGGGGGCACGTACTTTCAGCCATTCGGGACGGCGATTGGAAGGAATGTCTTGTTCAAGATTGAGGACAGGTAATTCTAATGTAAGCGTTTGAGTAGGCATAGTATTCACGTTTTAACAACTCTGTAAATGTTTCTACAAAATTAGATTCTACAACCAAAGGAATTGGTACTAAGTATCGTTTGGGTTCGGTAATTATTGCAATTCTGACTACAAAAATACAAAACACTGCCCATACATTCGGAAGGAAACCGATTCTTACAGTTTGGTAATTCACAAATAGCAAGAAGCCAAGAATTACCGACCGCCGGAAATAGAAATACGAATATCCAACCCTACTTGCGTTGTGCTGAATCCCGGAGTTGTTGCCCCTTCGTTTACTGTACCTTCATAGCGGAAGAACAGCCGAGCCGTAACACGATTACTCATAGAATATCGCGCACTTGGCTCGATAGTAATTTGAGTAGTTCCGTCAATAGTTTGCGGTGCTGTGCTCGATGATTTAAGTAGGTCATAGTTTGCTCGATTACTACGTTTAATCGAACCGAGGAAACCAAATTCGAGGTCGTTTTGAAGGTCAATTCCGAGTAATGCAAACGTAAATCCACGCCGTGAATACGAACCTTGAATAGAAAGTTCGCTCGACGAAGTACGAGAAATATTAGAAGTTGCCGAAGTCAGCGAATACGACGTTTTTGTATTGTACCGTACAGTTCCTGTGAGTACACCTTTAAGTTTTGTTTCGTCGAAACTCATGGTAAGTCCGATAAGCGGCTGAAACCCAAGCTCAACTTGCTGTCCGTCCACAAAGCGTCCGTTGTCGGTAATACGAGCATTCTCCTGATAGGTGGAAGCGTAGGTATGCTCTAAAGCAATTCGCCGAGCGACTCCGCCAAGTAATCCCCATTTTTCAATACCATCCCAGCGGAACGACCAATTAACACTTGGCATAATCTTTCGAAGAGCAAGGGGTAGAAATTTGAACGACTCCAAACCATCATGGAACGATTCCGAAAGGGCATTCGAGAGTAATTGATTGCGTCGAACGGTATCGGTTCCGGTGGTAGCATCAATTGCAGTCCGCTTTTCATTATAGAGATCAATAACATGCTCGACGGTATTGTTCAGCGGAGCAAACATCAGGAATTTGGGCAAACTCAAATATGTTCTGCCATACGTTTCCGTTACTGTAAGATTTGTATATTGTTGATTACCAAAAGCATCCGTTACGACTGTTTGATTCTTATTATACCCAAACTGTGATTTCCAAGTCAGGTCAATATTTGCACCTTCCCATAATTGCCGACTTGTACGGAATTCAAGAGAATTATTTTGATTGAAATTCTCGGGTAAAACTGCATTCGGCGGACGCAATCCTTCTTCGGTATCAAATCCAAAAAACGGGAATGAAGAACTACCACGAACCTTAAAATTTCCATGTGGACTTGTTACCAAACCAAGCTGATAAGCCGCTGACGGCCCCCAAATATTATCTTGTCCCAAACCGAATAAACCACGCCATTGATTAGTAATTCCGTTTCCGCCGAATATACCGGGATTGCGTGAAAGATTGTCTTGTTTAAATGTCAGTTTAATTTCGTCGTAATCCAAAAAGATAGATTTAAAGATTTTACCGATTGTCCCAAAAAACGAAGTATTTGTATCAACTTTGCCATAAGTAATACCAAACCATTTATCACTCATCAGTCGCAGTTGAAGTCGTGAACTAAGCGATAAATTGCTGGTAACAGTACCATATTTCACAGCATCACGAAGAGTCGAATCCGGCTGAAGGGGATTGCGCCATTCATATTTAGTGGTATAAACTCCTGTGTTTTCTAAATAGGTATTGAGCCCGAATAAATCGGGGAATCGCGGGCGGAAATTGATAGTAACATTTTGATTATGCAGTCCGTCGTCGCCCAAATTCACAAGTTTTCCATTGAAGAACATCAGTTTGGAAAGTTCGTTTCCTGTTCGTTGTCTGCCAAATTCATCTAATTCAAATGGAACAAGAGTGCTTCCGGTGGAGAAATTATAATCAATAATTGGACTTAAGAATCCGTTTTCGGTCAGTTTCCATGAGAATTGTGCCGAACGTTGAGCTGAAAACTCCCTGATAACCGGACTTGGTATTTCGAGAAAACGTGACTGTTCGGTAGCTCGCCCGCGCCGCATATCCAAACTTGTAGAAAAGTTTGATGGTAAGAAATTTATTTTCCACGATTTATAAGTGCCAATAATTGGTATTTTATCGCTCCACGTTAGTGGCTCTAATCCCATATTAGGCAAATTAAGACCATAAGCAACATTCAAATGCCATTGCCACTTGAAACGTTCGGCGACTACAGGTGAGCGTTCAAATGTTTGGGAATAATCATAGCCGATTGTAACACGATTTATTGTTTCGCGCACAGTCCAATGATTAATGGGAACTCCGATTTTAACACCGGACATTGCCCATTGATCTTGTACACGAAGAGTTTGCGATCGAGTAGTTACAGCATCAGCAACGCTTAGTGCTTGTGCCGGAGTCTGACCTGCCTGAATTGCAGCATTATAGGCAACTGCGGCAGCTTTTTCTACATTAATATCACTTTGTGCTTCATACACAGGTTTCTCAAAAGTTTCGGAGTGTGTGTAACTGATAGGAAGTTTCGTTTCTTTGAATTCTTTGGGAAGGAATTTCTCTAATGTTCCTTGCATCTGAATTGTAAAATTCGTTGAGGCAATTCTATTACCAAAGCGTTCTTCGAGTTTATGAAAGTTAGGATTCGACCGTGAAAATGTACCAATAACCGAACCGACATCAGCAAGTTTTAATTCCGCACTACCGATAGCTGACCAATCAGTGCTGTTTTCGGGGTCAATAAGACGGAGTTCGTCCACCCACATCGTCGTCGTAAGGTCATTCGGAAAGCGAGCGGCGGGATTTGCCACACCAAACCCTAAGAACATTACTTTTGTCAGAGTTGGATTTCCCTTAATTACATAACGAGCTTGGGGGTCGCCGGGAACAGGAAATTCCTGACGTTCGTTTTGAAGATTATAATCGCGTGCTTGTTTGATTGCTGTTAAATCTGTCAGAGGAATTCCCACATCTTGCCAATTGCGAAGCAGGGGACGGCGATATTCGTAATAGTTAGCCGAGTCAATTCCGAATCGAAGATAGGCATATGCAGTTGGCACTGCACCAACAGGTAAATTATCAGGCATAGAACCATCACCATGAACAAAAAATTTGAGTTGTTTATAGTTGAAAATATCGGTTTGGCGCAACACACGAACTGCCATCCGTTCATCATTATAGCGCAAATTCTTTACTCTGATTGCTATTGATTGTTCATTCAGACGAATGTCTTGATTTGGGTCAGGATTATTTAATTGACGTGGACGCTGAACACCGGGTGGAACAGTATAGTAATCCGGTGCACCGCTATTTTCTTCCACATTGACAAAAGCTACACTTAATGTGCTGTCGAGTGGTGTAACACCCGGTTGGAAGGTGTTAGAACGTTGCCATTGCGAGCCGGTAAAACGCCATTCAGCTATATCAGCGGCAAGTCTTCCGCCTTTGTACCAAATCCTCACATATTGAATGTTTGAAAACGAAGGAGTTCCCACGGTACGCATCGGACGACGAACAGGAATACGATAAAGCCGCCAATTAGAATTACATCCACCTTCGCCCACAATCTGAGGGTTTGTGGCAGGATTTGGGTCCAGATTAACTTCGTAACTGAAATAACTATTATCTAAAGCAATCGTTTGACCATTATTGGCATTCAAGATTTCTTTATCGGGGAATTGTCCGAGTTCGGCTTTACTTGCATTACCTTCGTAATTATTATACTTATAAAAATCAGATTCTACTTGGTCGTTCACACCTTTTTGGAAATTAAAATCATAATCATCGTGTGCAGGGTCATCCTCAAGATTTAACGGGAAAGGATAAACCCGCTTTTCATTTTCGTTGTTTAATGTATCTAATCCCACATCTTCACCCGGATCAATGATATTATTAGGAATTGGACTTCCGGTGGTAAATCCATCTTCTGTATTGAGTGATTTATTAGCAATGACATCTTCGCTTATTTGCCCGATGTCTATAAACATTTGCGTACCTTTTCTGAGTTGATCACCAAAATCTCTGTCGGTAACATTCATCATAATTTCGATGTAGTCTATGTTCTCATTATCGAAATTGGTGTTGAAATTCGAGAAAAGACGCATCATTCCACCCCAAACTTTGTCTTTGTTTGCAGTAATATAGTCGGTGTATTTTGCTGAGTCAGTCTGATAGGTTGGATTTGATTTATCCACAAATTCGGGGTTCATATTATAAATCCCGCGTTCATAAGGGTTAAATCTGATTTTGAGGTCGTTTATATTTGAACGTCCTACTACAATCGAACGGTTAGGATAAACACATTCCTGTGGAGTGCGTCCTAAAAAATACTGATACCAATAGGATTTGCCACGGAAAAATGACTTTGCAAATGCTGTATCGTTAACGAAGATAGTAGAGTCGATCGGTTGAGAAGCGTGTGACCACTGTGAGGGAGATAGTCCAAGAGAAATATAACGCTGAGCACCCTCAAAATCCTCTAAATACGCCACTGCCGAACCATTGTCCGAAGCTACATCCGAAGTTCGTTTGTTCGGTGTGGGAAACATAGCTGCAATCTCACCCTTTAACTTTAAGTATGATTTATCTTTTGTATCCAAAAACGGCAATGCGTCTAACGCTTTGGTAAGCCATGGAGTATCTAAATTTAAAGAACCGTCGAATCCAATCATGGAATTTGCTACCGGTTCATCGCCTAATCGCACACGGTCGAGCACCAACGATTGATTATACAGCATGAAAGTCATGCCCAAACTGCTTTGTACATTTCGCCGCTTGAGAACATCCATATCCGCTCGAAGTCCTACCATAGTTCGTGTGGCGAGGTTGAACAAATCCTGCTGTTCGTACTCAATTCCTAAATTTGAATTCGGGAGTGTAGCTCTTGGGTTTGTGAGTGTTACTTGTCCGGTGTAATATTCCACATAATAATCAGTATTCTCACGCAGGGCAACTCCATCAAGGGTAACACGAACACTGCCCGGTGCAAGGTTAAATGCACCAAGCGAAATACGATTTCCACCACCTGAAGAAGTACCGGTAGCGGCACCGGAAATAATAAACCTATCACGACTTGTTTGCAATCGAGCTACCTCAACTGTTGTGTCGTAAACTGCATCAAAAACATACTGTTCAGCAATTTGAGGATTTCCTTTTAATGCAAAATAATCACGCAATCCTTTACGGAACGGTTCGACACTTGGAAAAATAATTTCGCCGCGAGTAGCATTAAAAAAAGCCGAACTTTGTGATAATTGAGGAGGTTGCTGTTGTCCGCCAATACCGCCAAATTGTTGTTGTTGTGTTTGTTGGGTAACTTGGGTTGCCGCTATATCGAATAAACCATCAGGTTTTGGCTCACCGGTTGAGTTGTTTACTTGATCGACTCTTAGTACTGTAACGACTTTTTCATTAGAGCCGGGCAGAACATCAGATGAGTCATTATTTGGTCGCAAATACCACACATTGATTTGTGCATCGGCAGTATTAACATTACTCTGACCAATAGAATAGATGTTTTTCATCTGCCGTGACCAAAGAGTTTTGAAGGCAGGTTGTAAGTTAGGACGACTTATGAGTTTAAGAATAAGTGTGTCTTTGGTATTATGCTCACGGTTTGCCGCAGGTACTCCATAAACCAAGTCATCATCCGGCGAAAAACTATTAAGATTTTCAATACGATACGAAACGCCGTACGTACGTTCACTCCGAAGATTAAAGATAGTAAGCCGACCTAAGTTCCGGTCGTAATCATAACGGTTTTTATCTAATTGAACGAATTTACCGCGCTCTATTTTTCCGGCTTCAATTGTTCCATATTTTTTTGAATCTGGATATCGTTGTCCTTTTTGAATTGGCTCAAGGTCTGCGTAAGCAATTGCTTCACTTGCAGTTGCGGCTTCTTTAACATCGCTCGCCGATTCCCACACTTCAATTTCTTTTATTTGATATTGAATTGCGTCGCTTGGAATTACCGGTGTGGTGTTTTTATAATATTCCGAATAAATACGTTTGTAAACAGTATCGAGGAAAAAATTATTTCGTGCATAGTCATAAGCATGGATTTGAAATTGCTGTTTGAGTGCTCCACCGCCCCGCACTTGGACAAATTTACGTTCACCTCGACGTTGTGAAGCAACAGTTTTCAAAAATAGCGGACCAAATTGAAAATCTGCTCGCACACCGAAGAGAGCTTGTGCCCCACCAATAAGAGTGCTCGGGACAGGGAATTGAATATTCCCAAGCTCAACACGT
This sequence comes from Bacteroidota bacterium, assembly GCA_018266765.1. Classification (GTDB taxonomy): domain Bacteria; phylum Bacteroidota; class Ignavibacteria; order Kapaibacteriales; family UBA961; genus JADJXV01. The sequence continues at coordinate 71,413 of JAFDZU010000042.1, read as the reverse complement.
TTAATTATATCGTCGTCATTGCCCGAAAATCCAATATTGAATTTATTGTTAAGTTCAAATGTTTGTTTCGTATTCCAATCAACTCCAAGTTTGAGCTTGTCGCCGATTTTACCACTGACGTTCAAGTTTATATCTTGGGAGAAAAGTGGACCTGACTGAGTCTGTCCGAAAGCTGAGGTAGAACCTTGATTTTGAGAATCCCAACGCCATCCTGCACGCACATTGACATCACCCGTAACATTTATACTTATTTCAGGTTTCCCAAAAATTCCAAAAATAGGATTCGGAGGAAAAGGAAGTGAAATTCCGGTGGTTTGGCTGAGAATACTTGCTAAATCACCACCTGAAAGTGCTTTTTTAAGATCATAAGCAGAGGTTAGTGAATCCCAAATCCGCCGACGTTCTTTATCGCGGCGATATTCAAGATATTTATCGAGTGTGAGAAAACTTGGAGACGCAGTTTCGATGCCGTTCCAGGATTCTCTTTGCGAAAATGTAGTGCCCGAAGAATCAATTTGAGATGTAATTTTGTAGCCGGCAGGCAAAGCAGGGTGTTTCTCGCCATATTGAGGAGGCAGAATAGAACCTCTAAATAATGGCTGTTGGATGAATATCGGGGGCTTTCGAACTGTGTCTGTAGAATCGGTCGGTGCAACAAACATCAATTCAGGAACGAAATATGGAATTCGTAAAGAAAGTAGAGTTAAGTCACTATATTCTAATGTAGCCGCACTTCCTAATTCCGGCAAAATGCAGAAAAGGAGTGTGATTATAGGCACAATATAGACGACGGACGTAAACCGAGACCGTCGGAAGTGCTGAATGGTTGTAGCCATTAGTCCTACGAAGGATTGTGAGACGAATTTCGTGTTGATTCCAAATCGTAGCATTAATACAAATGGCGGCTCACTTAAATAGTGCAAGAATTATGAAGGGATTAAGATGCTAATAAGTTAAGTGCAAAAGTACGTTGCTTCCTTCGCTTAAGCAAGAAAAATTTTAAAATATAATTCTGAAAACTTCAAAAACTATTGTGTTAGTACTTGTAATTTACTTTTATAGATTCCATTTTGATTAAAAATGAGTTTCGCTATTTAAATGGTATTTCTTAGAAACTCCGATAACTTAAGAATATTGTACAGCGAAAATTGAATGCTTATATTTGAATGCTAAATTTAATTTGTGATTCAATAATTCAACAACTATTCTTATTCATATTTTTAACTATTCTACACTTCAATAATGATTTCATTACCTCTTCCGTTGGTTCTCGGTTCCGGCTCTCCTCGTCGCAGGCAGTTATTACATCAAATTGGTCTTCAATGTACTGTTTGTCCTTCTAAAGTTGACGAATCCACTTTTTCGGTTGATGGAATAACTCCTGAAAATTATGTTCAATCCCTCGCCGAAGCCAAAGCACTCGATGTTGCTATGCAACTTTCCGAACCTTCTATTGTGCTTGGAGCTGATACTGTTGTAGTTCTCGACGGTAGAATTTTAGGCAAACCAATTGACCAAAATGACGCAAAAACGATGCTGAGAAGTTTAAGTGGTAAAACTCATACTGTTTACACAGGAATTTCGCTTGTTGATTCATTAACGTTCAAAATTATCAATGATGTCGCTACCACAAAGGTTACCTTCCGTGAATTAGATGACCAAGAAATTATTGATTACATAGCCGGCGGTTCCCCTATGGACAAAGCCGGAGCGTATGGAATTCAAGATGATTTCGGAGCCGTTTTTGTTTCGCATATCGTTGGATGTTATTATAATATCGTCGGCTTACCCTTAGAATTATTCTATCGAACTCTTCGTAAGTTTTAATACAATCAGTTCATAATAAAGTCAATCAAATTTAGCGTGTTATCATAATTTTACCAAACAGAGGATCACTGTATAATTGAGCTTGTACATTCAAACGATACACATAAATTCCGGGTGCAACTCGACTACCATAATTATCATTTCCATCCCAATGTACAGAATTATGTCCTATCCGTACATTCGACTTTAGAGAGCGAATAGCTTGTCCCGAAAGACTGAAAATATCAACTGTTGCAGGAGAATCTTGATTCTGACCTATATACGTAAATGACAAAGTCGTTTCATTGTCAGTCGGTGTAGGAATTGCAAACAGATTTTCGATGGAAGCATTTTTAGCAATATTCAGCCGAATCTTAAGTGTATCTTTATTATTTGAAGCATCTTCGACGGTAATTTGAATGATGTTTTCTTCTTCTAAACGTTTGGTAATAAACGAAAGTCGTGCACGAGTATCACCTTGTCCTTGAATTGTTTCAAACTTAGCATTAATCGAGGTAGTGTCCGGCTGAATAAATCTGTTAAGTCGAATGCGGATTTTAGCGGAATCAATCGCTAAATTTGAATTATCATGGATGATTATTTCAAACAATGGTTCGGGTGCTACAAAATCATAATCTTTTACCAAAACACCATCAACTCGAAATTCGATTTTGGGCTTAATGCTATCTTCTCTAACATGATAGAAAGTTGCTGATTTATTATTAAAGCGATATATTTCATGAAGTTTATTTTGACCGTCTATTTCGGGTTGAATACGAGAAGTAGTTGCAAATTCTTTACTTAGTATTGTATCGGTAAAGCCAATCGTTTCCTCTGAAAGAAGTTTTGGCAACGGATGGTAATACGTAAATGTTCTGCCACTTCCTTGTTCAGGATAAATAGTTGTAGCCACTTCTGAGGTGTCGGGCAGTCCGCGTTTTGCAATATTCATTAGTCCATAATTGAAGAGGGAAGTATCGCCTCGCAGAACATTATCGACTATAATAGACGTTTTGCTTGGTAAAATTGCATATTCAACAGTTGGTTTATAAATACACTCAAATCCCGAAATAATTGGTTCAACAAGATAGGAAGTTCGATTAAGTGATGTTTTAATGCTAAGATATGGATACAATTTGGCATCAACTTCTCGAAGTGAAATAGTCGTAACTGAATCAGTTTTTAGGAGCTTTTCGGTTGCGGAACTGCTTTCTTTGCCATAAATATCTATTTTCTTCGATGACTTTAAAGGAATGTCGGAAATAATTTTGACGGAATCCCAAACAGATGCAGGACCGATTATCGGAGAAGCAATTTCACCGGAATACGAATAAAATTGAATCGTATCTTCAATAGTTACGGTATCTTTCCAATAACTGTATGCTTCTTTAATAGGGTGAGGAAGTGAGTCTTTGCGGGCTATTAAGGCATATCCTGTTGCAATATAATAAACTGAGTCAATTGGTGTGCCGTCGGGATAATGAGTGCGCAAATATATTGAATCAATGAGACTTGCGCCGTATTGTTTCTTCAGCGTTTCAGTCAGACTCTTCATACTCCCTATTGAGTCAGGTTGATAATGTACAAAAAACGAATTAAATGAAGCTCCACCCGGTGCAAGCACGATAACATCTCCCCATGCTACTGAATCGCGTAAATAACGGACCATGTCTTCTGCCGAGCCGGATCTTCCTGATGGTGAAAATGTTTCGTAGTCGAAATATTTAAAATTAGTGTCACTCGGCGTTAGGTGAACAAGATTAAACCGAGTATAAATATTAAAGCTGATTGGTTCTGCTTCACCAATTTTTATCTTAGCGTATGAATTTCCATTATTGGAAACTACTGAAACAGGGACTGAGTATGTATTCAATCGTAATTGATAGGTTGAATCTACCTTTTTTTCAACAATAATATCTCGTAATGCATTTGTTAGGATTTCTTGATGTGATTGCTGTTTCCACTGTGCTGTATATTCAGTTTGGGAAGAAACTGCATGAAAAGGAATATGGAGCCACGCACTTAATTTTCCTGTGATTTCATTCTTTACTCTTGCAGAAAATGTATATGAATTACCGTTCATGAGATTAATATTGGGCAACCATTCAATATACGCTTCATGGAGCGTTAATTCTTGCGATGGCTTATCAGTATTAATGTAAATAACCGTATCGCCATTCGTTGCTTGAAGCATAAATTCATATTCTGCTTGAGCAATCTTCTGGGGCAATACTAACCGAAAAGTAGGGCTTTGGGCATCTACATCCCAAAATGGCAACGGGTCTAAAGCGGCAAGTCCGGCACTGAATACTTCAAAAGAAACTGTCGTTGAATTATTACTTCTTTGGGTTTCGTTGATGGTTCCTTCCGGGTCAATATTGATTGTAAATGTATGCGTTCCGGGGTGATTTCTAACAATCAAAAATGTATTTAACTTTTCATGGTTGCATAACTCACTTATAGTCATTTGAGTTGAATCAATACCTCCAGGATAACTATGAATGAGAAGCAATGGGATTTCTTGTCTATTGCCAAGTCCTGCAGTACGAATTGTAAAAGTGGCCTTAACAACCGAGTCTATTTCAGATATGAGAGGGTCGTCGGTTGTTGAAGTAATAATTACTTCTTGTGGCATGGCATACAAATCCGGTTTGTTATCTAATGTTAAACGAGTAAGTGGATCTCCTATTAAAGAGTATTGCATAAGTGTGTTTTCTAAATCTCTTTCCCAACCGCGTTTTGCTTTGTTGAGAATATCACCAAGTAATCGAACCGTATCATTAGCCATATTTTTGTGAAAAGAATATTGTAATGCTGCATCATCATCCACATATCCTATAAATGTACTGCCAAATGAGGCAATCGAACCCTTGTGTGGAGTTATTACATACGATTCATTACGTGCAATTCCATATGGGTTTGCATAGGCACCACTATTACATGAATAGGTGGCAAGAACATTGTAGCGCCCACGATTATTCAGATCCTCTACAGCCCAGCCGTCAAGATCGAAAATAGTTGGAGCACTATGTCCAAAGAATGAGAGCCAGAGTGCTCCATCGTTTATAGCTGATCTAATTGTGGTCGGTTTAGCAAACTCGACACCCAAATCACCTCGAATGCGAGTAGTATCTCCGCAAATAGGATAGAATAGGAGATAGTCAGCAAAATCATAAAACTTGTTGTAGAATTTTACACCTTCAGTACCACTACCACCTGAAAGAAATAGAAACTTCTTTTTCCAAGGAGCTGCTGGCAAAGAATCATATTCAATGAGTTTGTCCACCATGTCATTTGCTTCGACTATTGAGCGAACGGGAAGCCGTCCGACTGCCATTTCAGGGATCAAATCATTGCCATCAAGCAGGGTAAACCAAAAATCACTGACAGGATAACCATACGATGGAACATAATCTGTTTCAACTGAATTATATTCAAACTTGCGCGGATCCCACGAAGCATCTCCAAACATTGTCAGATATGCAGGTGTTGGTTTTTGCCAATGATTATATACGTATCTCAAAAATGCTTTGATAGCATGAGGCGATTTCTCACCTCCATAGAATTCCTTGTAAATATCTTCTACTGTGACTACAGTCATTTTCCAACCTTGAGATGCGCGGTGTTTTGCAAGGCGATTAGCTGATTCTTTAAATTTACTATGAGTAATAATAATTGCATCAAATTGTTGGGTAGTATCATGAAGGTTACTTAATGGCTCGCGACTTACAGAAGGAATTTCTGCAGAAAGTAAATCGGCAGATTGGAGAGAATAACTATTTCCCGCACGTAGTGCAATGTCAGCTTGATATGCTTTTCCGCCGATATGTGGTATGAATTCTGCAAGCGACGAAACTGCTCCACTTTTTTCTTTTCTAATGGAATTATTTCCTTTTTGGAAAACTCCTGTCCAAGTAGTATTTGTGCTTAATTTATTGATTTCTTGGCTACCTAACCCGCCAAAAACTTGTTTGATTTCTTGAGATATTGTTGGGAAATTACTCACAGCTGTAATAATACTTTCAGACGGAGAAGTATCAATAAATGCGCGAAGTCCGTTGCCTGCTTGGTCAAAGCGTTTCAAACGAATAGTAGAAAAGGATGGTGCATCAACTATTGATACAAAAAGAGCTGATGAATCAACGGAAACCACAACACTATCATTGATAACTATTGATAAACGAGGAGTTTGCTCGCCTATTCCTCCTGACCGAATAGTTGTGCCTTGTGTTCCGGTTTTAATAGTAAAAAGCGATAGAATCGTATCAATTATTACAACTTGCGAAGAACGGAATCCACGAATATTCAGCTTTGAAGGTTGTGCTAAATTTTCAGTTTTGAAATCAGCTTTTCCATTTTCTGCAAATGGTTTTACTTTACCGGAAAGTATTATATAGTCAATCAATAAATCTCCGGTTCGTGCAGTTCCATTCATGTTATTTGAAACTGTATCAGATTTAATGGAAAAGTTATTAATTCCTCCCAAAAATTGAGATGACTCAATAGTAAATTCTGAATTAGCGTTAGATATACCATCTATAGGATTTTTAGATTGTTCGGTTGAATTTATAGAGCTAATAACATTATAATTAGGTACTGAAGTAAAATTCTTGGTTGTAGTATGAAAAAATGCTTTGGCAGTCAGCATATCACCTGTTAGTTCGGAAGGAGCAAGTAAAATGGGATAGTTAAATGTCTTGTAATATTCAAAAATACTATTATTCAAATTAACCCAGTAAAAACCTTCATTATTCAGTATATCGCACTTATATTGTGAAAGTCGCGAATCATTTGGATCGTTATCACCCCAAAAATAAAGATGGTCTTCTTCGATGTGTTTATTGATAAATACCGATTGTATATCTGTTGTGGTTGGTGTCACATCGGGAAATTGCGCCAAACGTTTACCGGATATCGTAGCATCGTAGTAAAGATAAAAAACTGCATCAGGTGTAATGCAATTCTGCCATGTGGAGTCACCTATTGTTCGTCTTCCTGCAAAATAATACTCGTCATTTTGGTCAATTATGTCATTAAAATCATTAGAGCCAAATGGATATTCTTTACCTTTATAAAGCAAATGGAGTCCGTTGGTTGTAAGTCCTTTCCATTCGGGAGCAGATTCGAGAATAGTATTTGCCTGCAACCGTGCAACTCCATCTGAGTTAGTAGCTATACGAAGATAGGTTGTTTTCGGATTATACCATGTATTAATTGAATCAATTGAATTTAAAGGTCGTGGTGCTTTTGCATCCTCAAGTAATTTGATACGTCGGAGAGCAGGAATTTGACTTGCATTTTCTATTCCCGAAAATAACCCATTCTCAACTTTTGTAAGTTCTTCTGTGCTGTTTGGAATAGACCTGCCAAACGGAATATCAATTTCTGCTGAATCAAGTATCGAAAGTTCTCCTGTCTTTGAAGAATACTGAAACGGCTGAATTTCAATATCGGCAATTATTACACCACGTTGAATTCCTATTTTCCTCAAAATAACCGATGGTTTCACTTCAAAACTTGGCAGAAAAATCATCGGATTGGTATTTGAAGAGAAGTCTTTTAATGCTGATACTCTTGCAATTGAAGTAGTTGCTACATTTCGACTACGATAGTTGTGTAATAGAGGTGTGATTTCAGTTGAGGGTGGAATTGCAATTGAAATTCTGAGCTTCTGCAGAGCTGCATCATTTCCTTTTTGTAGAGGAATTGTATAACGAGAATTAGTGATCCATGCACTTGTCCCAGATGAATCGAGATTGGATTTTATTGTGGCCTGCAATCCTCGTAAACTAATGCGAACACCACTGGTATTTGGATGGATATGAACTGATTTCTGCGAATAAACTGAATTCGTAATGACTATACTTATAATAGTAATCAGCGATAAAATGGTGGAGAATTTCATTTCGTCTCTACTTTAATAACGTTTAAAAAACTATAATAGAATATATTTTGGAAATACTTTACATACTCGTTATACTCGGTCTACCTACTAAAAAGTTCCATTCTAATTTTTAGTATTAGAATTAATAATAACTCCATTAGAATTGTGCGACATTTCCCAAAAGAAATTATTGTAGAGATTATCCTGTAGTTTCCTCCATAAAATAGCTTGTAATTATGATTTTAGATTCAGTTTGTTTTATTTGCGTCCTTCGGGGATAACTTCGAAAGTTACTTCTTTGTCTTCTCTTGGTCCACGTAACACTACTACTTTAAGTTTTTCGCCTGCCTTAGCTTGACCTAAAACAGCTGTATAATCGTAGATATTCTTGATGGTAGTCGTTCCAAATTGTGTGATAATATCATCTGCTTGCAATCCTGCTTTTTCAGCAGGGCCACCCTCACGAACTCCGGTTATTTTTAATCCTTTAGGATTGTCAGAATAATCAGGTATAATACCAATCGAAACTTTAAAACCACCGGTTGTTTGCGTGGTTGATTTTACTTTTATAAAGTCAGGTACTTCCGTAGTATGGCTAATTGTTCTAAGTGTAGATTCTGCAAAATGGACAACCATTGCTTCGCCTTCATAGTTGATTTTATCCCATGTATCAGTCGGACGATGGTAATCGCTGTGTAACCCTGTAAAGATAAATATTACAGGACGTTCTTTACTATAAAATGAAGAATGGTCACTTGGTCCGAAACCATCAGCCGAGCTTGAAATAGCAAACGAATACACTTTACCAAGCGAGTCAATCAAATTCTGCCAATGTGATGAAGTGCCAACACCTTGAACATTCAGTTTGGAATCTTTAAGCCGTCCAATCATATCCATATTTAACATACAAATCGTGTTTTCGAGGGGAATAATCGGATTCTTAACATAATATGCCGAACCGAGAAGCCCGCGCTCTTCGCCACTAAAAAGCATAAACGCGACAGGACGTTCCATTGGATTTCGTGCAATCATTGCGGCAAGTTCCATAATTCCTGCTGTTCCAGAAGCATTATCATCTGCTCCATAATGAATCTTCCGTTCTTTTCCTGAATAAAGTGTACCTTCATCACCCCAGCCAAGATGGTCAAAATGTGCTCCGGCAACAATATATTCATTAGCAAGAGCTGGATTTGTACCTCGAACCACTCCAATAACATTCGAAGTTGGGCTTTCTACTCTTATTAATTGAACATTGATATTTAATTTTAAATTTGGAATTTCAAAGCTATTTGGTTTTTTTGTTTTAATTATCTGTGCATCAATTGTTGCCAGAGGATTGTCTCGTGGGAAGAGTTTAGCGATTGAACTTCTTTTTGCATGAAGAGCAATCAATCCTGAATTTTTATCCGATGTTCCGAGCGTAAGCTCCATTAGTGAATCTGCACCATCGCCCGCTTCGCTTACAAATATAATTCCTGATGCACCTTTTTCGCGAGCTGTCAGAATTTTGGAGCGAAGTGAAATGTAAGATCCGAATTTACCGTGATTATCATTACCATCCGGTGAGCCACGAAGAACTATGACGACATTGCCCTTTACATCAACCCCTTCATAATCATCATATTTTGAATCGGGAGATGAAATGCCGTAGCCGGCAAATATAAGTTTTCCCGAAGCTGTTCCATTCTCACTGAAAGAGAGTGGTGTGTATTCATTTCCGGCTTTCCAATTTACTTTTACAGGTTTTGCTTGGTCAATAGGTACACCAACTTGCTGAATTGTAATTTCAAAACCAAATTTATTTCCTTCGCCAAGCTTAATTGAAGTTGGGACAGTGAATTCCTGAAAATATGAACTTCCAAGTGGTAGAATATTATTCTGTTTAAAAAAAGAAGCAATATATTCTGCTGCTTTGTGATTGCCTTGGCTACCCGAACTACGACCTTCGAGTTCGTCAGAAGTAAGGTATTTAACGTGAGTTTGGAGTTTTGCGGCAAGCTCTGTGTCAATTTCAACTGAATAACTTGAAGCATAGGTCGAACATAACACTAGAACCAATACTAAACTGCGACGAATAAAATATAAAATCATATCTATTATCCTTATTAAATTATGTGAAGGTTTAAGAAATCACGAATGAATTTCGTACTGTTGTTTCTGAATTAAAATGAAGTTTTAATCAATGCAACTTACCAAATTAAAGCAATATCCGCAAACATACCGATATTTTCTGCTAAGCTTGTATTCAAACCTCAATCTAAGAGTGCAGATTGTCTTTAAAGAGAATATTCGTAGTTTCGCTTAATGAACTTACAATTTATAGAAAAAACTGTTGAAGTTAACAATAGGAATTCAAATTGAACCAATCGGAACAGCAACTCTACCATAAAGCACTACGAATTGCACAATTTGTTGTGTTATATAATATTCTCGAAGGAATTATTTCGATGGTGAGTGGTTTTCATGATGAATCTCTAACGTTATTTGGGTTTGGAATGGATAGCTTTATTGAGGTTGGGTCAAATCTTGGTGTTATTTATATGATAAAGAGAATACAGAAGAATCCATTCAGCGATAGAACTCAATTTGAGAAAACCGCATTACAGATAACAGGATATGGGTTCTATATATTATCTTTTGGGTTATTAATCAGTGCAATTCTCAGTATCATTGAAAATCACAAACCACAGGATACACTTATGGGAATTGTTATTTCAGTACTTTCAATAGGAGTCATGTATTATGTTGCCAGTTCACAAACAAAAACAGGAAAAACACTAAACTCACAGCCAATCATATCAGATGCAAAATGCACTGTAGTCTGTATTTATATGAGTATCGTTTTGTTAATCTCAAGTTTTATCTATCAAGTAACAGGATTCGGGTATATTGATGCAATTGGAGCAATCGGATTAATTTATTTTTCTATAAAAGAAGGTAAAGAAGCATTGGAAAAGTCGAAAGGGAATGAATGCTGTGACCATTGCTGATGAGTCTTAGAATGTTAATTAGAATAATTCATGATAACAGAATACAAATACTAAAAAACGTTAATAACGTTAAATATTGAGCTGATAGAATCATTCTATTATCATTTTGTGGTAATTTTGAGAAGTAATTTTATTCATTTAATAAACAACGGTATGAAAAATATAATAATACTCCTGCCTTTATTTCTAATGGCTTTTACGAGCTACTCTCAAGATATGAATTTTGGAATTGGTGGAGCATCTTCCCGAATTGTTCGAGATTTAAGTTATGAAATACGAGGTACATACTCCCATCCGGTTAAAAAAGAACAACTCAATAGTATTAAAACTATGAGTGATATTATTCCTGAGTATCCCTCTGCGTGGATAACGAATTATGTTTCGGTAGAAATATCGGCTACTTGCGACGGTAAATCCATGAAAGCAGTCAGCACAAATTCAAATCTAAACATGGAACAAAGAAAATTAGTGACTAATGCCGACATCGGAAGTGATATAATTATTGATATTATCTATAAAAGTAGAAATGCTGTAACCGAAAACTTAGAGAACAACAAATTACATTATTCTATATCGGTGGTTCCAGAAATTGAAGCTGTTTATAATGGCGGTAACCAACAAATGACCCAATATTTAAAGGAAAATGCAATTAATAAAATCCCTAAATCGAAAGCAGAACAATTTCAAATCACACAAATACGATTTACTGTAAACGAAGAAGGTAAAATAACTAATGCAAAAGTAGCTAAAACATCTGATGATACAACTATAGACAAACTGTTGCTTAATGTAATCAATAATATGCCAAATTGGAAGCCCGCTGAAAATTCCAAAGGCGTAAAAGTTAAACAAGATTTTGTATTTAGTGTCGGAAATAGTGGATGTTAGAAATATAAATTCTCGCTCATTGTTAACATTAACAAAAAAAATACAGCTCCATCATTTGTGATGATTAATCACTCTGATGGAGCTTTTTCGTTCTTTGTAACTTTCTATTCTGTAAAGCAATTAGACAACATCTTAATATCGCCAAGATAATTGTCCATCAGGGCTGACATAAGTTTTTGTTACTTCTGTAACAGTTGAAGCAGTTAAATCAAAAATATACATATGACCACTATTACTGACCGAGGCAATGTACTTACTGTCGGGCGACCATGTAGTCAAGTGGAAATTTGAAACCACTGTGTTATGTAGTGTTGGATTCGACCCATCTATGCCCATTGTATATACTTTCCCGTCTCGAATAAATGCAATCATCTTGCCATCGGGGCTTACGCTGGGGTCATACACATTTGATAAATTGGGGTCAATACGTTGAATAGTTGTAAAATCAGAGGATACTTTGTAAATACCATTATTCATTGAAGTCCACCCCTGAACAATAATTGAGCCATCAGGTGCCTAACTTGGTGATATCATTGGTTGACGTGCGTCATAATCACCAATTGTTAGAACAAGTTCTCCTGTGGAAGCATCAACAACATATGAATTCGGATTATGAACAGAATCACCTTCATACACTACATATTGCTGGTCATAAGAGATACGTGGTCTATTAAGGTAATATTTAAATAAAGGACCTGTGTAACTTTCGCTGACAACCAACGATTTCCTGTTTGCACCTGTTAAATCAGAATATATAATTCGAGTAGTTGAATACTCTTCTACACAAAGAATTTCACCTTTAGCCGTAATATCAGGATGTCGTGCATTGGTAAAAAGTGCACTTGTTGTTTGCTCGCTCATTTTCATACGATAGATACTACCACCAGTTGAGTAATAGATGAATCCCTTAAATCCATCTGCAGAAATCGTGGGTACATTGTTTGAACTGCACCCAATCATAGCCAAGCAAATTATAAAAACGGACAAAATTTGTAGTCCTCTTTTCATAAAAATTCTCCTAAAAATAAATTGAAAAACAAAGATATACTTTGTAGTTCACATTTAATGTAAATAATTTATAAACCTTAATATATAAATGATTTTTATTAGGTTTTACAAGTTTGATTTTAATTCGCAATTCATAAGTCTGGAATTTAAAAATAATAAGTAACTCAATATATTAATTTGGTTTGTAGAATTTGAAAAGGTGACAGTGAGGAAGGAATGGCTTGCAATTCGAGGGGTCGCAGATTTATTACAATAGACAAAGTTATTATTTTATTTCTTCTCTATCATCTTAAGTATTTTTATTTGGTGAGTAAAAGATAAATAGATATTCAGTCTCTGTAGGAGATCAAATAGTTTTTTCTAAAAAGTATGTTTTCATTAATCCTTTTCCTTTTATTTCAATTTGACCGCGTTCGATGATTCTCATATTTATATCCGACAAGTTGATAGTCTGGTGTAATGCTGTAACAAAATCTTCCGACACATGAATTTTTCCTGCTTCACCATGTGATTCCATTCTCGCGGCTGTATTGACGGCATCAGAATAGACATCATAAACAAATCGCTCTTCTCCAAAAACTCCCGCTATTGCCGCACCTGTATGAATTCCGATTTTTACGCTGAATGTTGTATTTTCTGGTAATAATTTATGAATTTCATCCGGTAGAAAGGTGGTTTCAACCATCTCAAGTGCCGCTGCTGCGATTCTCGCTGCATGGTCTTCATAGCGGATTGGTGCTCCGGCTACTGCCATATATCCGTCACCAATTGTTTTGATTTTCTCACATCCGTGAATCTTCATAATACGATCAAATTCTCCAAACACAAAATTGAGTAAACGAACAACACTTTGTGCTGGCATTTGAGCGGAAATTGGAGTAAAACCGGCTATATCTGCAAATAATATAGAAATACTTTCGAAATAGTCTGCGATGTCCTTTTCTCCACTGATGAGACGCGTCGCAATTGACGAAGGAAGGATTTTGTTTAGGATTTCGGACGTTGCTTCAAATCGCGCTCTATCTGCCGCAAAATCAATTTCTGCTTTACGTCGTACTTCTTCATGTTTGACTAATCGTGTATTAACTGCATTGATAAGTTCGTCATGGTCGAACGGCTTTGTGAGATAATCATCTGCTCCAAGATTCATACCGCGACGAATATCACTTTGGTCTGCTTTGGCTGATAAAAATAAAAATGGAACTGTAGAAGTAGGTTCATAATTTCTGAGTGCTTCGAGAACATCATAGCCGTCTTTAATTGGCATCATAATATCTGATATAATCAAGTCCGGTAAATGTTCTTTTGCAACAGTAATTCCAACTTCCCCGTTATGAGCCGTTAGAACTTCGTAACCATTCACTTTCAAAATGAGAACAATTCCTTCGCGGATTAAGTCTTCATCTTCAATGATAACTATTTTTTTCATGTGAGTCAGAAATATATTTCAAGAAGTCTATCAATAGATTGCTAATGAAATTATCTAATTCAAAAATATGAAATTAAAGTAATTAGTGCAATTCCAAAATTAGAAAAAAAGCAAATACAATTGTAATAATTATTCAGGGTTTAATAACACTATTGCAATCCACAAATAATGTGCCGTAGTATTATAAAAATCAATATAATAGAAAAATTTTGAATTTAAATATCTATCTAACGCTCATACTTTGGAAAAATTACCCAAAAGTGAACCAAATATTTCAGACAGTTTAATCGCCGCTACTTGGTTTATAAAGATTTCTTTGGCTGAAAGCCCAAAAATCCCTATTTTTGCCGTCGGTCAAGTCCCGTGCGGCTGCGACAAGCCCAACCCCGCCAGGTCCGGAAGGAAGCAACGGTCGGTTTGCTCTCAGAGCGCCACGGTCAACTTGACCGATTTTTATTTTATGTAAGTCACCTTATCAGTAAGTATTTTTACTCGCGATTCACTTCCTTATTCTTCATTTCCAAAGTTATAATTACAACGTAGGGAGTTCTCAATTTTCAATTCTTGGAATAAGAGTACCTTGAGAGCATTGCTGAGTTGCCGCTAAGAGGTTAAATTTCCGTATATTTGAATGGAAGTGTAGGAAATTATGTCGAATAGGTAGATTCCTCACAGTAAAACACAAACAATCATACTCTTTTAAAATTCATGTCTGTCTCATTACCGTATGAATTAAAAAGACAAAAAATAAATACCCAAGACAACCAATTTAGAAAGAGGAACAATATTTCCTGATGAAGAAAGAAATTATAATAAGTGCAGCGCTTAATGAAGTGCGGATAGCTATAACCGAAAGCGGTGAATTAGCCGAACTTTTTATCGAAATTCCTGATAAAGAACGTTTAGTCGGTAATATATATATGGGGAGAGTTGGTAAAGTTATTCAAGGAATGAATGCCGCTTTTGTAGATATTGGAATATCACAAGACGGATTCCTTCATTTTTCTGACGTTGATACTTCGATTGAAGATTCATTTATAACCGAAGAAGAAGATGATGAAGAAGATGAATCGCTCACCGAAACAAGTGATTCATCATCTGGAGTTGCTCGAAAGAAACCTTCGAAAGCCAAAAAAAAGCCGGCAAGTAAACCACTTCCTACCTTCTCCACAAAACGCTCCGGGGTAGTTTCGATTGGATTACAACCCAAACAAAATATTATTGTTCAAATAGTACGTGAAGCATACTCGAGCAAAGGTGTACGTGTAAGTACAAGAGTTTCCTTGCCCGGACGCTATGTTGTTTTGATGCCTTTTGAATCGGCAATCGGAGTTTCTCGTAAAATTCAATCGGTTCGTGAACGTAAACGGCTACGCCAACTTGCTCGGTCAATTCTACCCGAAGGTTTTGGGTGTATAATTCGTACTGCCTCGCAAGATAAAAGTGAAAGTGAACTTCGTCGAGATTGGGAATATTTGCTTGACGTTTGGAAAGAAGTAGAAAAGAATATTAAGAAATCCCATAATAATCCATCTTTAGTCTATCAAGATAAAAACCTGACCGGTAGTGTTATTCGAGATTTATTTACCACAGATGTAGAGCGCGTGTCAGTTGACTCCAAAAAACTGTATCAAGAAATAATCAATTATCTTAATTGGGCATCGCCCGAACTTGTTGATAAAGTTGAACTTTATTTAGGAAGAAAGCCAATATTTGATGCGTTCCGTTTAGAAAAAATTATTGCTGACACGTATTCCCGAAAAATCGGATTGCCAAGTGGCGGCTCGATTGTACTCGACCAAACTGAAGCAATGTTTGTCGTTGATGTCAATTCAGGAAGAGCATCCAGCGACCACGAGCAAGAGCGTAATTCGCTTAAAACGAACATGGAAGCCGTTAGAACAATTGCTCAACAGCTTCGTTTGCGTGATGCCGCAGGGATAGTTTTAATTGATTTTATCGATATGAATCAAGAAGAAAACCGCAAGAAAATATTCAATGAAATGCGTCATGAACTTATGCGTGACCGTGCAAAAACTACCGTCTATCCGCTTACACAACTTGGCTTAATGCAGATTACCAGACAACGAATACGACAGAATATTACTGAACGTTTAAGTGATAACTGCCCTACATGTCATGGGGTTGGGCGAGTAAAGTCCCGCTCGGTGATTTTAAATGGGATAGAAAGATGGCTAGATAATTTTCGTATTGAATCACATGAATTTTCGATTATTTTATTTGTTCATCCTTCGATGGCTGAGTATTTGCTCGAAGGTTCAATCTCGCGTCTTTCACGGCTTATGATTAAGCATTTTGTTAAAATCAAACTTCAGCAAACTGATATATTAAGTCCTGATGAATTTCAATTTTATTCGCAAAAACAGCAACGTGATATAACTCAAGATTTCCAATAATTCTTACAAAATCATCAACCCTTCTTCTGAAATGAGCAAAACAATTTCTATTCTTGGTTCTACCGGCTCAATTGGTTGCCAAACCTTGCAAGTGATTGATATTGCTCGTGATGAATGGGAAATTAACTATCTGACAGTTAATTCCAAAATTGATGAACTTGAAAAGCAAATTTTGCTGTATAATCCACGTGGAGTAGCAATTTCCGACCCTCATTATTATCGTGAATTCAAAAAATCAACACTATTCAAAGGGGAAATACTCTGTGGAGAAGAAGGCGTTTGTGAGGCCGCCGGCGACAGCCGAAACACAATCGTCATGTCGTCACTCGTGGGATTTAGCGGGGTAATGCCAACGCTTTCTGCAATCGAATCAGGAGCGATACTTGCGCTTGCGAATAAAGAAACACTCGTAAGTGCAGGTGAAATAATTACCAAAGCCGCAAAGCAAAAAAATGTTCCAATTCTTGCCGTTGACAGCGAACATAGTGCAATTCTTCAATGTCTAACAGGTGAAGATTCTTCGGAAATTGAGAAAATTATACTGACTGCATCGGGCGGCCCGTTTCGGCAATTACCGCTTGAAGAGTTTGGTGAGATTACGCTCGCTCAAGCACTTCGACATCCCAATTGGTCAATGGGAAATAAAATTACGATTGACTCTGCCACCTTGATGAACAAAGGGTTTGAAGTAATCGAAGCTAAATGGCTTTTTGATTTATCGCCTGAAAAAATTGATGTTGTAGTTCATCCGCAAAGTATTATTCATTCGCTTGTGCAATTTATTGACGGTAGTGTCAAGGCGCAACTCGGTACCCCGGATATGAGAGTTCCGATTGCTTTTGCTTTGAATTATCCGCATCATATCGCGATGAATTTTCCTCGACTCGACCTTCTTTCAATTGGGAATTTATCCTTCTATCCACCTGATTTGCAGAAATTTCCTTGTTTGCAACTTGCCTTTGATGCTTTGAAAGTTGGAGGAACTGCTACTGCAATTCTTAATGCGGCAAATGAAATAGCTGTTCAAGAGTTTTTGGGTGAGAAAATCAAGTTTACTGATATTCCCAAATTGATAGCAAAAGCTCTCGATAACATTCAAAATGTTCCTCATCCGTCGTTAGACGAAATTGCAAATGCAGATGCAGAAACTCGGGCATATGTCAGAAAAGAAATGCACTAATTGGGAATATAATAGGAGAAATAATAATTGAAAACTATACATACTATAATCAACGGTGATAGCAGACAAATGACTGAATTGCAAAATAACTCAGTTCATTTAGCGGTTACTTCTCCACCGTATTGGCAATTAAAAGATTATGGAACTGATAATCAAATTGGCTTCCATGATAGCTATGAAAATTATATAAATAATCTAAACTTAGTTTGGAAAGAATGCTATCGAGTTCTCCATAACGGTTGTCGTCTATGTGTTAATATTGGTGACCAATTTGCTAGAGCTGTATATTACGGTCGTTACAAAGTAATTCCTATTAGAGAGGAAATTATTAAATTTTGTGAAAATATTGGCTTCGATTACATGGGGGCTATTATTTGGCAGAAAGTAACGACTTCTAATACAACTGGTGGTGGAGTTCAAATGGGATCATATCCATATCCACGAAATGGAATTTTGAAATTAGACTATGAATTTATCTTGACTTTCAAAAAATTGGGAGATGCACCGAGACCAACAAGAGAACAAAAAGAACATTCAAAAATGACAGCAGAAGAATGGAATACATATTTTGCTGGACATTGGAATTTTGCGGGTGCGAGACAGAACGGACACATAGCAATGTATCCTGAAGAATTACCAAAAAGACTTATTAAAATGTTTTCATTCGTTGGTGAAACAGTTCTTGACCCTTTCGCTGGTAGTGGTACAACAGCTTTAGCTGCTAAAAATTTAGATAGAAATTCTGTAGGATACGAGATTAATTCTGAATTTATTCCTCTAATCAAGGATAAGCTTGGTTCACATCAAAAAGATATGAATGGAACAAGATATGAGTTTTTCAAACAAAATGAAACCAAATTTGATTTTGAAAGTGAACTCCAAAAACTACCGTATGTTTTTAAAGATCCTCACGCACTCGATAAGAAGATTGATGTAAAGAAACTTCAGTTTGGTTCTAAAATTGACCAAAAAAGCACATCATTGAGAGAAGAATTTTTTACGGTAAAAGAAGTTATCAGCCCTGAAATTCTTTGTTTGACCAACGGACTTATTGTAAGACTTATTGGGGTTAAAGAAGATCCGATTGTTAACGGTAAAGCAACAGCATTTTTGACCGACAGAACAAAAGGGAAACGAGTTTTTCTTAGATATGACAGAGTCAAGTATGATGATGAAAATAATTTACTTTGCTATCTTTATTTAGAAAACAAGACATTTATTAATGCTCATTTAATTAAAAATGGTTTGACAAATGTAGATGAGAGCATTGATTTTAAATACAAAGAAAAATTTTTAAAACTTGAAAGCACTGTAGTATGAATCAACAAGATAAGTTACTAAATGAGGTACTCAAGGGTAGACAAGAATATATTACCGATGGATATTCGATGTCTATTGGTGAAATTGCAAGCAATTATAAAGAAGGAGAGATTGACATTAATCCTGATTTTCAAAGAAAATTTAGGTGGTCAGATCATCTTCAAACGAAGTTAATTGAGTCAATCCTAATAGGCGTTCCATTACCATCTATTTTCGTGTATCAAAATGATAAAGGGATTTGGGAAGTTGTTGATGGTGTCCAGCGTATTTCAACTATACTTCAATTTATGGGTGAGTTAAAAGATGAAAATGGTGCTAAGTTACCAGCATCTACTTTAATTAAAACAAAAATTTTACCCTCATTGGATGGAATAACGTGGCAATCTATGCCTAAAGAACCTTTGCAACTTGATTTCAGAAGAACTAAAATTGAAGTTAAGATAATTAAAAGTGCCTCTCATACTAATGCAAAGTTTGAAGTATTTCAAAGGTTAAACTATGGTTCAACATTGTCTGGACAGGAGTTCAGAAATGCTGTCTTAATTATGAGAGATAAAAACTTATTTAATTGGCTAAAGGAATTAGCTGAATCTCCTGATTATATTAAATGTTTAGATTTAACTGACCGATGGAAAGACGAACAATATGATTACGAACTAGTTCTAAGACTTTTCCTTTTTTCGTTGTATGCAGATAAACCAATTTACAGAGTCGATGATTTCATAAATGATAATTTTATTTATAATGATGATAACTCTTTGATGCAGAAAATTGAAAAGGGAGATTTTGACTTGGCTTCTGAAAAAGATAAATTTCTTAAGACTTTTAATTTGCTAAATAAAGCTAAAGGTTCAGATGTCTTTAAGAAAGGTGGTAGAGGAACCCAATTCATTGAGTCATACTTTGAGTCAATCGCCATTGGCATCTATAATAACATAGATAGTTATTCTGATACGAGTATGGATATAGAACTAATAGTAAATAAGATTGACTCGATAAATTCAGTGATTCCTAGAGCTGCTAATACAAGTTCTCGTATTCCTTTAACAGTAAAGTTCGGTAAAGAATACTTCAAAAAAGACCATGAATGAGCCGAGAACACTTGACATTTTAGAAAAGTTAATTGCGAAAGAGTACGCATGGAGAATTACAGAGTTGTCCAATTTTAGAAATTCTGTTATTCAGGCTAAAGGCAAAGCAAAGGATGGTATGATAAGAGCTGGAATCTCTTTGTTGTTTGCACACGGGAAGGGTTTATAAAAAAGTCTTCAGATCTTTACTATCAATTTGTATCTTTTCAAGGTGCTACTATTGCTGATTTAAATAATTGTTTTGTTAGTATAGTCTTAAGAAGTGAAATAGAATCTTTGTTAGGCACAAAAAAACTGATAATACATAATGATGTAATAAATACTTTCTTTAAGAGACAGAGTGAAATAGCGTATTTTTCTTCTACTTATCCTATACGAACTTCAAACTTAAAATACGATATCTTTGAAGATGTATGCTTGTTGATAGGAATAGATATAAATACATTTCATAATAGGTATAGAGAAAAATATAATAGGAATCTTCAAAAAACGATAGATAACGATCTAGTTGATAAAAGAAACTACATCGCGCATGGTGAATATTTACCTATAACAGAGCAAGAATACAAGGATTTATATGATGTAATTGTAAATGGTATACTTTACACTTTTAAAGAATTGGTTATTGACAGTGCAATAAACAAACTATACTTAAGATTTTATGCCAAAATCAGAAACTAAACGCTATTCAAAAGAGTTCGGCAAGAAGGAGAAGGTTCTCAACTACGCAACTCAAACTTATCAGTTATCACGACCTAATAAAGTTGGAACTGTTATGGCTCTTATTCGTGAGTGCCAGCCCAAAACACATGTAGAATGGGAGAAATGGTATTTTGAAAATGCGAACACAGACGGTAAAACACCGACCAAAATCACGAAAGAAAGTTTAGAAGAACTTGGTGAACGGCTCTATGTAAAAATCAAAGAGATTGTAATTCCCGAATGGACAGAAGCGTTTAATCAATTGACTTTGGAGGATTGTGTTGAATACATTTTCAATCTCACTATCAACAGAACTTATGACGGTTTTATCAGAGAGAAATCTGTTATTGAAGATAATCTTGCTAAAGAATTTTCTAATATAAAGTTTGAACAGAGCGATCCGGAACTTGACCATGCAGGCGACATTGATTATCTCGGTTGGGTTGGTAAAAAAGCGTTTGGTATTCAAATAAAACCTGTAACAGCAAAAGCAAACTTTGGAAATTATTCTGTATCTGACAGGTTGAAAGCAAGTTTTACCGAATTTAATCGAAAATTTGGTGGAGAAGTGTTTATCGTTTATAGTATAGATGATAAAATTAAAAATAATGAAGTAATCGAACAAATAGCATTAGAAGTCAAACGGTTACAACGATTGCAAGAATTAACAACAAATAAAACATAAATTATTCATATCATAAAAATAGATATTATGGGATTTACTTTTCAGGAAATATTGGCATTTATAGCGGTGTTGGGGATTATTGTTTCACTACATGAATTTGGACATTTTGCCGCGGCTCGGATGTGTGGAATGCGAGCAGATGTTTTCGCTCTTGGTATGGGAATGCGACTCTTTGGTTGGAATAAAATTACAGGATTTACTTTTGGTAAATTGCCCGAAACTTGGGATGGTGGAGGTCATACTGATTATCGTTTATGTTTATTACCAATTGGGGGGTATGTCAAAATTATTGGTATGGTAGACGAAAGTATGGATGATTCCCAATTGAAATCCGAACCACAACCGTATGAATTCCGCTCGAAAAATGCACTCCAAAAGGCATTTGTCATCAGTGCCGGTGTGATTATGAATTTTATCCTTGCTATAACTGTTTTCTTTTCATTAGCATATTTCAACGGCAAGCAAATGCACTCAATTACAGCAATTGGTATTGTTGAAAAAGAATCTATTGCAGAGAAAATTGGTTTTCAATTTGGAGACAAAATCATTAGTATTGGCTCAACACCTATCACGTCGTGGGAAGATGCATTGGCAGAACTTACAATCAGTGATATTGGCGCAAATAGAAAGGTTGTTGTTTCACGAAATGGCACTACGCATACTCTCACAACTAATGGACGTGATATAGTGAATGCACTGACTACTCAAAAAAAAGGATTAGGACTTAATCCATTGGGATCAAAATTAGTTGCTGTACAGATTGAACCTGCAATGCCTGCAGGAAAAGCAGGAATAAAAGAAGGTGATACGATTGTTTCGATTAATAATGAGCCAATCATAGGTGCTGACCAATTTATCAGTATAATCATGTCGAGTGGGAATAAACCACTAGAATTTGTTTGGAAACATGGCTCGGAAGAAAAACACGCTTCGATTTTACCTACATTTGATGATGCTCAAAAACGGTATCGAATTGGGATAGGACCCGGAATGACGATGCCGGGAAAGATTGTTCATCGTGAATTTAGTTTTGGTGAATCAGTTGCTTTCGGTTGGAATGAAACAGTGCGCCAAGTAACCGGATTTTTTGGAGTTATCGGTAAAATATTTGGTGGAGTATTGTCGTTCAAAAATACAATTGGTGGGCCGATTCAAATTATGAAAGCCGCAGGTAAAGTTGCCGAACTTGGGTTTAGCTCGTTTATGAATCTTGTGGCTATGCTGTCTGTTTCGATTGCCGTCATTAATATTTTGCCTATTCCGGCTCTTGACGGTGGGCACTTGGTATTTATCATAATCGAGGCAATTATTCGCAAAGAAGTACCGATAAAAGTTAAAATGGTAGTTCAGCAAGTGGGTATGTTTATCTTGCTTGGTTTGATGGTGTTAGTGATTTATAATGATATTATGAGGTGATAGAAATTCGTTTCAAAAGTTAATGTAAAAAGCGACAAGATTATTTTAATTTTGTCGCTTTTTTATATTTTTACGGTGTAGTCTTGCTCTGCATTAGTCGTTCGATATCTTCTGCTTTTCGTGGGATTTTTGCGGACATATTTATAGGTTCTTGTTCGGTAATGAGAATATCATCTTCGATTCTCACCCCGATATTCCACCATTTTTTATTGCACGGACTACCTTCGGGGATATAAATTCCCGGTTCGACCGTAATAACACTATTTGGTTTGAGTGCGGTTGACGTTCCTGCGTCGTGTACATCAAGCCCTAAATAATGAGACGTACCATGATTAAAATACCACCGAGCTTCTTCAGGTTTCGATATTATTTCGAGTTCCATCAGCCGCTTTTGAACAACTTCCATTGCTCTTTTGTGCGGTTCGCGGAAAGCATTACCGGCCCGACAAGCAATGATTCCCGAATCTTGCGCTTCGAGCACGATATTATAAATAATGCGTTGTTCTTTAGTGTATCTACCTGTTACGGGAAAAGTACGTGTGATGTCTGCTGTGTAATTTTGGTATTCAGCCCCGCAATCTGCCAAAATCATATCATTTGATTCGGTTTGTTTGCGGTTCGAGATATAATGCAATATACACGCATTATAATTAGAGCCGACGATAGACGGATAGCCCACATCTTCAGCACCCAATCGTTTGAATGTATATTCCATAATTGCTTCAATTTCATATTCATTCATACCGGGTTTTGCTTTTTTCATGGTTTCGATATGACCTTCGGCACTAATATCAATTGCTTTTTGCATGAGGCGTAATTCGTCGGCATCTTTAATTTCACGCATTTTAGCAAGAAGTGGAACCGGCGATTTGATATATAATTCAGGGAATTTCTCGTGAAGGGAATTCTTTGTTTCTGTCTCGATATACATCATTTTTCCGCCAATTGGTTTTTTGACTGACGATGTCGGATAATTGGGAATAAATAGTGTATCACGACCGACCAATACCGAGTCGAGAATCTCCTGCATGAGCTTACTATCAACTGCTTTTTCAATTCCCAATATAGATTCAACTTCATCAATTCCCATTCGTACTCCCGTCCATGCTTCTTGGCTGACTGCACGCGGCTTTACAAACATAATCTCGCGGTAAGATTTTCCGTCAATTATTACTCCATTCGGAACAAGAAGCAGAGCACAACCTTCATCTGGCATTCCGGTTAGATACCACAAATTACTATTTTGGCGGTATTCATAATCAACATCATTTTGGCGATTACGAATATCAGCAGAGAATGCGATTAATGCTGACTTTGGTGATAATGAATTGAGGACTGTTTCTCGGCGTTCTTTATAGCGTGAATTTGGTATTCCGTCTTTGTAAGGATAATGATATTTGAATGTTACGCCCGGTGCTTGTCCGAGGCAAATCGAAGAAGCTGTTATGAAAATGAGAAGATATATCATAGAATTTTTAATAAAAAATCAATTTATTTTTGTAGTACTATTCAAATAAATAAAGGATAACTATCAGTTCATTGCACATTTGGAACTACATCAACGCGCACCATGTTTTCAGGTCGGAGTATTTTATTTGCGTATTCTTGAACTTCTTGGGCAGTAAATTGATTGTAACGTGAAAGCAACGTGTTGATTCTGTTGGGATTATTCCAAAACATAGTTTGATATGTCAGTATATCGGCAATTCCTGAACATGTTTGCATTGGATAAGCAATACCGGTTGCAAGAGAATTTCGAGATTTAAATATTTCCGATTCTTCTATTCCTTTTTCGCAAACTAAAGTTATATCAGAAAGCAATGCTTCGCTGAGCTCATCGCACGTAATTTCAGGCGAAGAAGCTGTCGCCGACACCGTAAAAAGTGATGCCATTTCGCGTTGGTCATTGAATGCAGACGCAGAAGATGCAATTTGTTTGTCATACACAAGTGAGCGGTAGAATCTCGAACTGCGCCCTTCGCCAATTATTCCTGAAAGTATATCTGCTATATAAGAATTATCGCTGAAAAAACTATCTGAATGGAAGGACATAAATACGGCCGGAAGTGGAACATTATCAGTGATAACAGCGTACTGATTACCACGATACATATCTGAAGTAAAGCTATTGCGACGAATAGGATTTTTACCACGAGGAATATCCCCGAAATATTTTTCAGCTAGGGCAAATCCTGCATCTGGGTTAATATCACCGGCAATCGTAAGTATCGCATTATCAGGGCGATAATATCCATCAAAAAATTCTTGAACATCGTCCATTGTTGCGGCGGCTACATGTGCTTTGCTACCATGGACTTCCCAGCTATACGAACAGTTTGGCGAGAAAGCAATCTCGGCTTGTTTAGTACGCCATGAGCCATACGGCTGATTCTCAACTACTTCCGATATTTCTTCTGTTACTACTTTCTGCTGAGTTTCAAGTCCGATTTGCTGAACACCAAATTTCATCATACGGTCGGATTCTATCCACAGTGCAAGCTCAATCTGATGAGTCGGGACAGTAATATGATAAATAGTTTGGTCGTAAGCTGTGTAAGCATTTGGACTTCCTCCTGCAGAAGCGGCAATGCGAAAATAATCTCCTCGAGCCACATTCGTAGAGCCGTCAAACATTAAATGCTCGAATAAATGTGCAAAACCATTTTTGGTTGGCAATTCATCTTTTGAACCGACTTTATAACCAACAGTTACGCAAACAACGGGTGCTTTGTGATTTGGTGCAATAACTACATGTAATCCATTTGATAGTATTCGTTCATGGATTGAATCAAGAATAGGACGTGAATTCATATGATGTATAAAGAGAATTGTAATAAAATGAGTGGATGAGGATAATAGTACTATGGCATTACTTGCAAAAAAAAATAAAAGTGCATGCCATACTTTTGCTATCTGTGCGTCTAAATTACCACCAAATTAATAATTATCAAAATTGCAACGATTGGTTTAGGTTTAGTTTAATGAAGAACCGTTCAATTATTTGTTCCATGAAATTTATTATTACATGAAGTTTTTCTTTTTGCTTTTGTTATCTTTACCAAGTATGATGTAT
>JAFDZU010000042.1:22831-45495 GCA_018266765.1 Bacteroidota bacterium | reverse complement strand
TGACAACGTAATAATAATTAATTTCTGGGCTACGTGGTGCAAACCATGTGTGGAAGAATTACCAGAATTTGAAAAACTTAACAAGTGGATTGCAGGTAAAAAAGCAAAATTACTGCTTGTGAGCTTAGATTTTCCGAGACAACTCAAAACCGGACTCATTCCATTTGTCAAACAAAAAAAGTTAACATCGAGAGTTGTATTGCTCGACGGAGGAAACCCAAATGATTGGATAGATCTTGTCAGCGCAGAGTGGAGTGGAGCAATTCCAGCTACGCTCATCATCTCTCCGTCAAAAAAATTCAAGGATTTTAAAGAAAAACAATGTAGTTTTGAAGAAATCAAGACAATTATTCAACCACTATTGGAGTAAAAGTATGAAAACTCTTATTATTATGGCATTTGGACTGTTTTTGGGCGTGAATGCAACTGCACAAAACGGATATAAAGTTGGCGACCAAGCAGCAGAATTCTCATTGAAAAATATAGATGGCTCAATGGTATCGCTTGCAGATTTCAATTCATCGAAAGGTGTGATTGTAATATTTACGTGCAATCATTGTCCATTTGCAAAAGCATACGAAGATAGAATTATACAACTTCATAAGGAGTTTGCAGGAAAAGGCGTTCCGGTTGTTGCAATTAATCCTAATGA
This sequence comes from Bacteroidota bacterium, assembly GCA_018266765.1. Classification (GTDB taxonomy): domain Bacteria; phylum Bacteroidota; class Ignavibacteria; order Kapaibacteriales; family UBA961; genus JADJXV01. The sequence continues at coordinate 44,843 of JAFDZU010000042.1, read as the reverse complement.
CCCAAAAGAAGTTCCCGAAGATTCATTCGATGAAATGAAAAAACGTGCTAAAGATAAATCGTTCCCGTTCAAATATATTTTCGATGAAACACAAGCAACAGCTAAAACATACGGTGCAACCCGAACTCCACATGTTTATTTGCTCAAAAATGACGGTGGTACATTCCACGTTACCTATATTGGGGCGATTGACGACAATCATTCCGATGCTGAAAACGTGAAAGTTAAATATCTTGAAGATGCTGTAAATGCACTGCTTAATAACACAAAACCGGCAACAGAAATGACGAAAGCAATTGGTTGCTCAATCAAATGGAAAAAATAAGTTCAGATTATCTAACCAAAAGGCGCACTTACACAAGTAAGCGCGCCTTTTGCGTTTCTTCTACCAATTAACTATTACGAAGAATGAAACTGTTATCCATCATCTTCATACTTTTGATTAGTGCAAACGAACTGCAAGCATCACGGGTGATATTACCCGATTCCTCATCACAAATTACTGATACTTCGATAGATTATTCTCGCCTTGCTATCGTGGGAGGTGCAACTGCAGTCGGTATTACTTATGGTTTCATACTCCAAAAAAACTTGTGGTGGAAGGGTGAAAAAACATCATTCTATTTTAATTTCGACCGAGATTGGAAGTATGCAATCGGCGCAGATAAACTTGGGCATTTCTTTTTCCCGTATATGGTTGCAGGTGTTTATTCTCAAGCATTGGAATGGGCGCAAATGGACTCGGTAAGCGCGCTGTGGTGGGGAGCAGGACTCGGACTTGCACACCAAACATTTGTGGAGATTCGGGACGGCTTTTCAAAAGATAATGGTAGTGGATATTTAGGGTTCAGTTGGGGAGATATGTCGGCAAATATACTCGGAACTGCGTATCCGCTTTTACAGCAACGTTCTCCTTTCTTACGTAATTTTACGGTTAAGGTGAGCTATTATCCGTCTGACCAATATAATGCTGGTGCAAAAAACGTTATTTTTGATGATTATGAAAGTACCTATCATTGGCTTTCAATAAATGTACAAAATATTCTGCCACAATCGGTTGCGCAGTATTATCCTGCTTGGATAAATCTTGCAATTGGTCATAGTGTCAAAGGGTTGGACGGGTTTGGCGGCGGACATCATGAGCTGTTTGTTGGAATAGATTGGAATTTGGAAGGTGTACCGATAGAAGGGAAACTATGGAAGACAATTGCCAAAACATTGGGCTATTATCATTTCCCCGCGCCTGCCGTGAAAATTTATCCGAATGTAGTGTGGTATGGTTTGAGATTTTGAAATGCAATACGTTATTCCCGTTAGGTCTGCTATTTACAACTGACCTTCAACATATCTATATAATTGGTAAACAATTGATCGAGTTGTAGCAACTGGCTGGACTTTAACGTTTTGCAGCTACCCGAAGGGCGGGACTTTTACCACAAAAGTTCATTCGGAGCACAAAATTTCGGCTACCACAAAACTGTCTGCGGAGCACGAAACCCCGCCTATTGCCAATGTGCTGTTAGCTGCTGGTTTTCTTTTCACTTTATTGTCTTAATATATTGTTTTATGTCAGTCGAATGATAAAAGTCAAATTTATTTAGATTGGTTTTAATTGTCTTTATTTTATTCAAATTAAATTTCGCTGTCATTAGGATTTCACGTTTTAATAATTTGCTTTTGTTTTTGTCATTCGTCATAAAGTCCGCACGAATAAACAATTCTTCGTATTGCATAATGACGGCAAGTAAATAATAGAAAGGTAAAAGCAAGGTCGTCAAAAGTAATGGTAGCACTAACGAATTTAAATTATGTAGTGTAAAAACATTTTTATAGTCAAATAGTGTCTTGTAAAGTGCATAAAGGAAATATGCTGTCACAATGATACTAAGAATATTTGTTAATAATTTTGTTACTTGTTCGTTCTTTTTATCTGTCTGAGAAAACGCTTGTGTCGTTGTTACAATTAAAATAAATGGGAAAAGTATTAATTCAGTTGTCAAGCTAAAAGTGTAAAAGTTAACTAAGAATTCTAAAAAAATTGTCCATTTAAAACTGTCTACCAAAATGCTTTTAAAAAAACCAATGTCTTTTGCTTTGTTAATGCTAAAGAATGTAACAATTGCAAAACTAAAAAACCAAAAAATAGTGTCTTTAAAAAGAGTTACGTCCAAAAGTGAAAATGACTTTAGTAGAAATACAATTAGTCCAACGTAAATTGTCAACAAGGCAAATACTAGAACAATTTTGGTGGCAAAAAAAGCAGAGATAACACCCAACATTGATTTTCTAATTTCCTTGCCAAACGTTAACGTAATGATTAGAACAGTCAACCAAATTAGTAATGATAGTTCCCTTGTTGAAAATATGTCTGTCAGTTTCGTCATATAATTTTACTTGTCGTTGGGTCTGCTAAACTTGCAGCTAACGGTTAGTATATGAAAAGTAGGCGATTTCGAAGCATAATACTTCCGGTTAAGCACAAACTTTGACACGAGCAAAAAGCCTTGATTTTACTGCTATTTCGCATATTTTTTATATACATTGTTACCTGCTGGCTTTTCTTGTTTGTTATACATAATGTTTAAATGGTAATACTTCTGATTTAATGTCTTTTCCTGCTGTCAAAACTTCACCAATTGAATCAGCGAAACGAAGAGTTACAGGAGAACCGTCAGCGTAAATACAGGCATTGTAGTTCAGTTTAGTTAAAGCTAAAATGTCTTTACAAACAGTTTCAATATCTTTTTCCCCTCTCATAACTTCAACACTTATTGGATTTGGTGTTTCAAGTCCCAATTGTGTTTGTATTCTTGGTATGTAACCTTTCGTCCATAGATAAGCAAGTTTATCTGTTACAAGTAAAGTTGTTCCTCTTGGTACACAATAAGAAAAGTCTCTGTAGAGTTTAAATGTGTTATCGTCCTTGATTCTAACACCAATAATTTTGCTTTTCCCTTCTGTTGCTTCACAAAAGCCACTCCATTCTTCGTCATCAAAACCTGTCTTTGCGTGAATGAATATTTCGTGTGGGTATTCGTCTGTTTCCGATTTTTCCCTAAAAGATTCTAAAGACATTGAAAGCAATTCATACGCATCTTTCTTAGTAATATGAAACTCTTTTGTTTTTGGATTGTACCAAGGTCCAATGTTTCCTCTAAAAACCATTCCATCACCTGAATCAAGAAACATTTGTGCAGCACAACAAGCATTATTTCTATTTTCTCCTAATTCAATTTGTTTGTAAACTAATCCCAAATAGCATACATTTTTTCTTACTTCACCCAATTTCCAAGGAAGCCCTCCTGATTTGTAATATAAGGTGGTCGAGATATTCCAAGCTTTAGCAGTGTCAAATTGTTTTTCATAGTTTACTTTCTCTTGGTCTGTCCACAATGTTTCATAAGCAATAGTGCTTTCTCTTATGATTTGAGTAACAACTTTTTCACTTAGTAATTTTGCTTTTAATTGGTTATGAAAGTTTATTTCATATTCATATGCTTCCTTTAAATCGTTCAGTTCTTCAAATAGGAATTGTTGATTACTACTTCTGTCCTTTTTTCTAAGACCAACTGTTTTATTGTCAACGGCTTTAGGTATTTTGGATTTAGGTCTTCCAAATTGATAAATTTCATCTGGAATTGCAACAAACCAAACTGTAACGGGAATATGTTCTTCATTTAAATATTTTGTAAGCTTGTCTGCATATAAATTTGTTAAATTAAAAACCCGCTGATGCCCGTCTGTATATTTTAAAAACTCATCAATTTTACTTCTTGGCACATCAACTTCTTGAATAGCATCAATATTTATAAAAATATCAAATGTCGCTTCAAGTCCTGGGAAATAGGGTCTTGCAACATCAGTTTTTTCAGACATTACAGGTTGGTGTATTCGCTTCAAATATGATTTTACATATACTCTTTGTTCTTTCGAACCAATTATTCCAACGCTAATTTGACCAATATGCTTATTCTTTGAATAAGCACCAAAAAGCGTTAAACCATCTCTTGGGTCTTCCATTTTTTGGTCAAACCCAAAAGTTAGTTTAGGCTCTGATATATGTATCAATTTTGACTCAATCATTATCTTCTGAATTTTCATCATCAAATTCGTAAACTGAAAGCATTCCTTGCCTTGTTTTGTCTTTTGGGTCAAAATATCCAAAGTCAGCCCAATAAATCTGTGTAGTATTAGGCATTTCTAATGTGTAATTTGATGATAAAGCAATTTCAATAAGGTCTTCCCTTTTAAGTGCATCAATAAAGGCTAAAATTAAATCTCGCCATTCTTCGTTGAACATTCTTTTTCCTTTAGCTCTTCTCTGACTGTGAATTTTACTAGAGTCAGTTTCGTTTTTATCATTCTTCAACACATTAAATCCGTCAGTTGTAAAAGTGATGTGACTTTTTAAGCTAAATGCTAAAACAGGTGATAATATTGGTTTTACTGAAACAGCATAATGCCACTTCCCTAAAGTTTTATGCTTACCTAGCAAATTCTTAGTTTTGAATTTGTTATTCTTTCTGAAGGGATATTGAAACTTAGTTTTAAGGAAATTTAAATTAGCTGGAGTGTAATAATATGCCAATCTTTTATTCGACATTTCATACCAAAACATCCCTCTATTCTTCATTATTTTATGAAAAACCTCCTTCAATAATTTTTTAAAATGATTTTCTGAATCTCTGTGAGTTGGAAAACTACTTGACTCAAAACCAATTAAAACATCTGTGACTTTAATTTTGAAAACATTTTGTGGTTTAATGGCAAAAGTGTTTCCGTCTTGGTTGATAACAAATTCCTTTCTTTCTTCAAACGAACTTAAATAGTTTGTAATCTTACTAATGGGATAATCTGAAAACTGCTTTGCAATAATTGATGCTTGATCAAGGTTTTGGAACTTGTATAAAAAGAAATAATCAGGGAGTTTGTTTATAGTCCACCAATTTGTGTAATACAACTCACTTTTTGAAGTAATACCATTATTGGAAACAAATTGTTGCTCATACCAACTTCCGAAATCTGTTTTTTTTTCTTGCTTGGTTTTAAGTACGTTATCTTTTTGCAATTTCTTTTCTAACTGTTTAAAACCATTTGCCCAATTTTCATAAAATGGAATTTGATTCAGTCTATCAGCTCCAATAAAAAGATTGTAATTTGAAGCATCAATATTCATCATTATGATAAAATCATTGATGTTGTTTTGTTTGCCAATGCTTTCCGCAAAACTAAATTCCTTATAAACACCGTCTTTCAGTTTACCTGCTATCGGGTTTCCATCATTGTCTTTTTGGAAAATATTTTTTGAATAAACTAAAAGAAACTTAATCGCTTCATTTCTAATCACGCCATCAATTGTTTCCCAAAATTTTTCTCCGCCTACCAATCCATTTTTATCAATCCATACTTCATAACCAAGCAATTCAAGTCTAGAGGCTAACCAAATTGTAAAATCGTTATCCTCAGGCGTTGCGTGACTTATGAAAATGGTTTGCCTCATTAATTGAAGTTTGTTTCTATGATTATGTTCGTTTTTTGAGCTTGCAGGTAACCATTAGCTTGGTGCCATATAGTGGCATAAATACATCTGAATTTTGATGGCTTTATGCCACAAATTGATACTTTGTTAGCAAATATAGCTCTATTTCCCGTCCGGTCGGTTGTTACAACCGACCTTCTTACATTTTTTTATTTGGAGTATTATTTGAAAGTCGTTTATAAATAACCACTTTGACGGGAATGCTAACTTTTGTTTGTTATACTTTCAGCGAAACTATGGATAATCTCTGAAAAGGACAACAAGAAAGAGCTACATCCATACTCTATGAATGCGCTTTTTGTATTAATCAGCTTGAGGAGAAAGAGTGTCTGAACACTTTTTTAGGACATCAGGTTATACTTGATTATACACCAAATCGCACTTACTCCATCTTTCCAATTGATTTTTTTGCCTTCTTCATACGTTCTGCCGTTATAGGAAATACCCACCTCGAAAATCTTGTAGTTCTTCTTTTTGGCTAACTTGGCTAATTTAGCAGTAACTTCCGGCTCGAATCCAAAACGGTTTTCTTCAATAGTAATTTGTTTGGCTATTTCAGATTTGAATACTTTATAGCACGTTTCCATATCGGTTAAGTTGAGATCGGTGAACACATTCGATAAGAAAGTAAGAAATTTATTACCGGCTGAATGCCAGAAATACAATACGCGGTGCGTTTCTCCACCGGCAAATCTTGAGCCATACACAACATCGGCCTTGCCGGATAAAATTGGCTTGAGCAGTTTTTCATATTCATTCGGGTCGTATTCCAAATCTGCATCCTGGATAACTATTATATCGCCGGTTGCAAGACCAATTCCTGTTCTGAGAGCAGCTCCTTTACCTTCGTTTTCTCTTTTTAATTCAAGAATTTGAATAAGATTGGTTTTTCGAAGAATACTTGCAATTTCTTGAGTGCCGTCTTTTGAGCCATCATCTACTACTACGATTTCTTTTTCGACACCGAGATGAGATAAATCTACCGCCACAACAGCATCAATAATCAAACGAAGAGTGTTTTTTTCATTATAACAAGGAATAACAATCGAAAGTTTTTTCACAGGTTTTTTCCGGTAATTTGGTTGCAGAATAGATTAATTTGTTTAATAAAACGTATGCAAAGATAAATAAATCATAGAAGTATCGTATCACAGTACATCAAAATAATATATGTACTTGCTATTTAGATGCAAACTTACTTACATTGTCATTTGCTCCATTGTTCTAAATATTGTTGAAGTTTTTGTCTTCTGAAAATTTGAATGCTTAGAATTTGAGAAAAAGTGTATTTTTGCTTTAGTAGAGATTAATTAATGTCCGCATTCAAAAGGAATAATTAAGGTAAAATTTATGAATCCAACTTCATCGCCTGTCTCATCTCCGATGATAGACGACATGGAAATACGTCCTGCCTTTACGCTTGGAATAGAAGAAGAATACATGATGATAGACCCGCATACACTTGATTTGCGCTCACATATCAATATGGAATTACTTTCAAAAGGGCAAACACTGCTTCACGAACATATCAAACCAGAAATGCACGGTTCGATGCTCGAAATTGGCACAAGTATTTGTAAAAATGCGCGAGAAGCAAAATTTGAATTAACGAAGTTACGTTCGATTATCTGGCAACTTGCCCGTCAAAACGGTTTACTTATCGGTGCCGCAAGTACCCATCCCTTTGCAAGTTGGAAAGAGCAGGAAATTTATCCCGACGAGCGGTATCGCGTGTTGCTTGAAGATATGCAGATGCTTGCGAGGTCGCTTCTGATTTTTGGAATGCACATTCATATCGGCATCGAAAACCGAGAGTTACAAATACAAATTATGAATGAAATTCGGTATTTTCTTCCGCATGTATTGGCTATAACAACCAATTCACCATTTTGGATGGGAGAAAAAACAGGATTGAAATCATATCGTTCTAAAGTGTTTGAACAATTTCCACGTACAAATTTGCCGGATGAGTTTAGCAGTTGGGCAGAATATGAGGGGTATGTAAATTTTCTTATCAAGACTAATTGCATTGATAATGCCAAAAAAGTTTGGTGGGATATTCGTCCTCATCCGTTCTTTCCTACACTTGAAATTCGTATTTGCGACTTACCGATGAGAGTGGATGAAACAGTTGCTATTGCCGCATTATTGCAAGCATTAGCGGCTAAGTTGTATTCGCTTTATAAAAAAAATCTTAGCTTCCGCCGTTATTCTCGCGCCTTGATTATGGAAAATAAATGGCGAGCAGTTCGCTATGGCTTAGATGGAAAATTAATTGACTTCGGTAAGCAACGTGAAGTTCCTGCCCGAACGCTAGTTCGTGAACTATTGGAATTTGTTGATGATGTGGTTGATGAACTGGGTTCACGAAAAGAACTAGAATATATCTATGAGATTCTCGAAATGGGAAGCGGTGCAGACAGACAGATTAAGGTTTATGAGGAAAATAATAGCATGAGAGATGTTGTTGAGTTTATTCACAAAGAAACAACGATTGGGCTTATGGAAGATGCAAGCGGGTTTATTGCAGATTTACAACTTCCAACTAAAGAATCAATCGATGAAAAACTTACATCTCTTACACCTCCGATTATTCCTTAGTATTGTTTGAAAATAAATGTTCAAAGCCCCAGCCGCTGATACAGCAGTTGGGGCTTTGTTCTTTAAGCAGTATATTTATTACTTTTTGATACACAGCCAATATGAACATATGAACATTCTGATAGTTGAAGATGACCCAATTCTAAATCAAAATATCCGCGAAGCTCTCATTGATGAAAACTATTCAGTAGAAGTAGCATTTGATGGGTTGATTGCAGAAAAAATGCTAAAAAGAAATGATTATCATTGTATTATTTTGGATATAAATCTTCCCTATAAAAACGGATACGAGTTATGCAAAGAGTTTCGCCAATTTAATACAACGACTCCAGTACTTTTTCTCACTGCATTTGATGAATTAGAAGATAAGATTGCAGGGTATGACAGCGGTGCAGATGATTATTTAACAAAGCCATTTTATATGAAGGAATTACTTCTGCGTGTAAAATCACTTGTCAAACGGGGAGGTAATCCCCATGAAATGGTGAATGATACTATTACAATCGAAAATCTGGTGATTAATCAAAAAACCAAATCGGTTACAAGAAATAATATTGAAATTGCACTCACTCCTCGTGAATATCAGATTCTGTTAAAATTAGCATTTGCTCAAGGAAATCTTGTTACGAAACAAGAACTTATTAGAGAAATATGGGGCAGATCATTTGATGCAAATACAAATACAATCGAAGTATTTATTAATTTTTTACGAAATAAAATTGATAAACCTTTTGATACAAAACTGATAAAAACAAAAATTGGCTACGGATATTATTTGGAATACAAACAATGAAAATTCGTCGAAAAATAATACTGTATTTTTCTTCGACAACCATCGTTTTAGTTGGACTGTCTTTTCTGTTTATTTATACATTATTTTCAAATTTCCGTCAGGAAGAATTTGACCAACGACTGCGAGAAAAAACGATTACTACCTTAAAATTTCTGATTGAAATTCAAGAAATTGACCATGATTTACTGCAAACAATGGATAAATATACAATTAACAGTTTGTATAATGAAAAAGTCCTGCTATTTGACGAACATCAAAAACCCATCTATTCGAGTCTCGATGATACGCAGATTACGTACCCCGACTCAATACTGCAATTGTTATCGCCTGCTAATCCAATCATAGTAGCAACAGAAGATAGGTTTCAAGTGGTTGCAATGTATTTTCAGATAGATAATAAAAAATATTATGGCATCACAAAAGCGTATGATACATTTGGAATAACGAAACTCAACTATCTCAGGACAATATTATTCACAGCATTTTTGATTATTACCGTTGCTGTTCTTTTGATTACGTATTTCATATCAAAACAATTATCTCAACCTATAAATCGAATGGCTTCGGAAATTACAAAGATTAATATTGACTCGGCTGATTCATTTATCAGTGTACCTTCCTCTAAAGATGAAATCAATCTTTTGGCATTGAGATTTAACGAATTAATGAAACGCCTTAATGATTCTTTTTCGTTCCAGAAACACGCTGTTCATCATATTTCACACGAGCTGAAAACTCCAATTGCAATCTTGGTTTCAAATTTTGAACGTATGGAAAAAGAAACTGATATTGAAATACTGAAATCACAATTAATCAATCAAAAAGAAGATACAAAAACACTAAGTGATATTATCAATGCTTTGCTCGAAATTTCAAAAACCGAATCAGGAAATACATTATCCTTCGAAAAAGTGCGAATTGACGATTTGATATTTGATATTATCGACGAAGTTAAAAAACTTCAGCCAGAGTACGAGTTTATGGTAGATATTTCGGGGAATCTCGATGATGAAAGCACGTTAATTATACCGGTAAATAATCGCCTTCTAACCTCAGCATTGATGAATCTTGCTACAAATTCAATGTATTACAGCGAAACCAATACATCGAAAATTACGATTATCCCTACAGATACTACAATCCGAATAGAATTTCAAAATCACGGTAAAAACATCAGCCAAGCCGAGCAAGAGTATTTGTTTCAGCATTTCTTTCGCGGTGAGAATAGCAAAGGCAAGCGCGGTTTCGGTTTGGGGCTTGTTTTAGTCAGTAGAATTATAGAACTGCACCACGGACAAATTCACTACCAAACTCCCGAGCCCGGAAATAATCTATTTATCGTTGAGCTTCCCAAATCAATTTTAAGCTAATTTTTATTCTCTTTAAGATGTCTTTAAGGTGTCGTGCTGTAATTTCGCACTCGACAAGTTCACTGATATTTTTAAAGAAAAATGAAAACCAAACGTAAAACGATAACACTCGGATTGCTGATTATTGTAGCGGCATTATTCACTTCTCTCCAAACAAAGGCGGCGGATAGTTTACGGGTAACTCTGCTACAAGCAGACAGTATGTTTCTTGCAACGAATTACCAACTTCTTGCCGCATCAATGAATATTGAAGCTCAAAAGGCACAGATAATCCAAGCTGAATTATACCCTAATCCACTGTTTACTGCAGATTTTAATGCCTACGATCTAGAAAACAACAAACCTTTTCATGTTGGTAGTACCGGGCAAATGGGGTTCCAACTCGAACAGCTAATAATATTAGGTGGAAAACGCCAATCTGAAATTGACCTTGCAAAAACAAATGCTTCTATTGCCGAGCTTGAATTTCGTGATTTAATTCGTCAGTTAAAATTTCAAATCCACAGCAATCTCCATTCTCTCAATCATCAGGAAGTCCTTTTAAATAAATATAATAACCAACTTCGATTGCTTGACACAATACTTAATTCATTCCAAGCTCAGGTTTCAGCCGGAAATATTCCTCTTAAAGATGTTGTACGGCTCAAAGTTGAATATTTAAACCTCAATAATGACCGTGCCGAACTTCTCAAACAAATGTATGATGAACGAGCAAAAATTCAGACTATTCTCCGAACGAATAAAATCATAGTTCCGATAATTGGAGTAATTGATGTAGCTTCTTTCAAAATTTTTGACATAGAAGAGCTCAACCAAATTGCACTTTCAAACCGTTCGGATTATCTCATCTCCCAACAAAATAAAACTCTTGCAGAACAAAATTTAATCTATCAGAAAAACTTAGCAATACCGGATGTAAATTTGATAGCTTCCTACGACCAACGAGGTGGTGCTTTTCGCAATCAATTCAACATCGGATTTGCAGTTCCGTTGCCGTTCTGGAATCAAAACCAAGGTAATATCCAAGCTGCCTCTCATAAAATTAAACAAGCTGAATATACTGATTTAGACATCAAAAACAGTATTCTGGCAGACGTGCAAAACAGCTATTCACTGTTCAATCAAGCAGTTGTAGAATACAAAAAAGCAATGGCTCTCTATAATTCTGACTTTGAAATAACTCTCAAAGGAATGTCGGATAATTTCCAAAAAAGAAATGTTTCTCTGCTCGAATTTGTGGATTTCTTTGAGTCATATAATAGCGCAGAAGCTGAAATAGCACGCATTAAAACACAACTTGCTGTTTCTGCCGAACAGCTCAACTTTAGCATCGGAAAAGATATTTACTAAAATTATTAAACGTATGAAAAAACTACTTATTCCAATACTCGCAACTATAATGCTGCTCATCGGAACTCTTTGTTTCAATAGCTGTACCGAGAAGAAAATGGAAGAAATCGCACCAACGTTTGCAATAAGCGATACAATGATGGCAAAATGTGAATTCCGTAGTGCAACGTTGCAAGAAGTCCGAAACGAAATTCGACTTTTTGGGAAAATTACTGCTGATAACAACAAAATAGCACAAGTATATCCCATTGTTGGAGGGAATGTACTCAAAATTAACGTAGAACTTGGAGATTATGTGCATCAAGGAGATATACTTGCAGTAGTCCGAAGCGGTGAAGTCGCTGAATTCCAAAAACAAAAGCTCAATGCTGTCAATGATGTGGCAATAATGGAGAAAAATCTTCAAGTTGCCAAGGATTTATACGCAGGAAAACTCAATTCAGAAAAAGACATTGTAGCTGCTCAAAGTGAAGTGGAAAAAGCAAAAGCAGAACTTGCCCGTATCAATGAAATTTACTCGATTTATAATCTGAAAAGTGGTTCAATTTATAATATAACCGCACCTCGCAGTGGATTTATTGTCCTAAAAAATATCAATCAAAATGAACAATTAAGAGCAGATAAAGCAGATGTTATTTTCTCGATTGCCGAAATCAACGAAGTCTGGGCGCTTGCAAATGTGAATGAAAGCGACATCGGCAAGGTTCAAGTCGGCTATGAAGCAGATGTACAAACCCTTAGTTTTCCCGATGAAGTATATCATGGAAAAGTAGATAAAATCTTTAATACAATTGACCCCGAAACGAAAGCGATGAAAATTCGCGTTCAAATTCCCAATGCTAATTTCAAACTCAAGCCCGAAATGAACGCAACGGTGAATTTACGGTTTGCAGAAAACAAACAATTAGTTACCGTTCCATCTTCTGCCGTGATTTTTGATAAAAGTAAATATTGGGTAATGGTGTTCAAAAACCGTTATCATATCGAAACCCGAAGAGTAGAAGTCTATCGCCAACTTGATGATATAACCTATATCAGTTCAGGTATTGCTGAAGGTGAGAAGGTTATATCTAAGAATGGTATTTTAATTTACGATGCTCTGAACGACTAAGCTAATTATAATGAATACATTTATCAGAAATATTATTGCCTTCTCGCTCAAGAATAAATTCTTTACCTTCTTTTGGGTTGGTTTGCTGGTTGTAGGCGGAGTTGTCAGCTATGTGAATATACCGATTGAAGCTTTCCCTGATGTTACCAACACCCAAATAATTATTATTACCGAGTGGAACGGTCGCAGTGCCGAAGAGATAGAACGGTTTGTTACTTCACCGATTGAAATAGGAATGAACAGTATTCAGCGCAAAACAAATGTGCGAAGTATTACTATGTTCGGACTCTCAGTTATCAAAATAATATTTGAAGATGATGTCGATGATTTTTTCGCTCGTCAACAAGTAAATAATCAATTGAGAAATATAGAATTACCCGAAGGTGTTCAGCCCGAAGTTGAGCCCCCATACGGCCCGACGGGCGAGATATTTCGGTATGTTCTGCGGAGCTACAAACGCGGAACTCGTGATTTGCTTACCATTCAAAATTGGACAATCGAACGGCAACTTCGAGCAGTTTCGGGGATTGCCGATGTGGTTGCGTTCGGTGGACAAGATAAAATTTATGAAATTTCTATTGACCCCGTCAAACTCCAAAAATATGATTTGACTCCACTAAAGCTCTATGAAGCAGTTTCGAAATCGAACCTAAATGTGGGTGGTGATGTCATTGAAAAAAATGGTCAAGCTTATGTAGTTCGCGGACTTGGATTGCTCGGTTCAATTGCTGACATAGAAAATACAATTGTAGATAACTTCAATGGTAATCCAATATTAGTTAAAAATGTAGCGGCAGTTCGAGAATCAAGTGCACCTCGTGTAGGACAAGTAGGGCTTAATAATAATGATGATGTCGTCGAGGGAATTGTAGTGATGCGTAAGGGTGAAAACCCAAGCGAAGTACTCTCGAGGTTGAAAGAAAAAATAGCCGAACTGAACGATAAGGTTCTTCCTCCTGATGTCAAGATGGAAACATTCTACGACCGAGATAATCTTATGAGCTATTGTACCAAAACAGTAATGCATAACCTTGCCGAAGGAATTATCTTGGTTACCGTTATCGTCTTTATATTTATGGCAGATTGGAGGACGACGGTTATTGTTTCTATAGTGATTCCACTTGCATTGTTATTTGCATTTATGTGCCTAAAACTAAAAGGAATGAGCGCGAATTTACTATCTCTTGGTGCAGTGGATTTCGGGATAATAATAGATGGGGCGGTGGTGATGGTCGAGGGGTTGTTCGTTGCGTTGGATGCACTTGCAATTCGAAAAGGGATGGAAGTATTTAATAAGATGTCGAAACTTGGATTAATCAAGAAAACCGGAACAGAAATGGGAAAAGCTATTTTCTTTTCCAAACTTATTATTATTTCAGCACTTCTGCCGATTTTCTCCTTCCAAAAAGTAGAAGGTAAGATGTTTTCTCCGCTTGCTTATACTCTTGGTTTTGCATTGCTTGGCGCACTCATATTTACTCTCACGCTTGTACCGTTATTGAGTGCAATTCTTCTCAAAAAGAATGTAAAAGAGAAACATAATCGTGTTGTTGAATTTCTCAATTATATCGTTAGTCACACTTTTAATTGGTGCTTTCGCAATAAACGTTTGACGATAGCAGTAGCACTGCTCAGTTTCGGGTTCACCATTGCATCGGTGAAATGGCTCGGTACTGAGTTCCTGCCGACGTTGAATGAAGGTGCGTTATGGGTGGAAGCAAAATTACCAATGAGTAGTTCATTAACTGAAACTGTGAAAATGGTAACAACACTTCGGAAAGAACTCATGAAATTCCCCGAAGTAAATGGTGTACTTTCTCAAACAGGACGCAGTAACGACGGAACAGACCCAAGTGGTTTTTATTATGTGCAAATGCAGGTGAATCTAAAACCTAAAGAAGAATGGACTCGAAAAATTTCTACCGATGATTTGGTAGATGAAATGGATACTAAACTAAGAAATTATCAAGGGATTGTTTATAATTATTCCCAACCAATTATTGATAATGTTGCCGAAGCTGTTGCGGGAATTAATGCGTCGAATGCGGTGAAAATTTATGGTGATGATTTAGATAAACTCGATGAAATTTCCAATCAAGTAATAACTGAACTGAATAAAGTACAGGGAATGAAAGATATTGGCATTCTTCGAAATATTGGTCAGCCCGAAATGAGCGTTTCGCTCGACGAAGAGAAAATGGCAATCTATGGTGTTACAAAAGCAGACGCACAAGCAGTTATCGAAATGGCAATCGGAGGAAAAACGGCAACGGTGAAATACGAAGGCGAAAAGAAATTTGATATTCGTATCCGCTACGAACAGCAATACCGAAAGAATGAAGATGATATTATGATGCTGATGATTCCGACCATCAAAGGAACAAGAATTCCACTTCTCGAAATTGCTACTATCAAACAAGTTACAGGTCCAGCGTTTATTTACCGCGATAATACCAAACGGTTTATCGGTGTGAAATTCTCTGTGCGAGACCGCGACCTTGGCAGTACGATAGCCGACGGACAAAACCGTATAAATTCAAATGTCCAATTGCCCGAAGGATATAGTATCGGTTGGACGGGTGAATTTGAAAATCAAGTTCGTGCCACAAAACGACTAACGCAAGTAGTTCCGATTAGCTTGGCAATGATTTTTATTCTGCTGTTTATAATGTTTGGCAATGCTAAGGATGCAGCGTATGTGCTTATTAATGTACCATTTGCACTTATTGGTGGTATTCTTGCATTGCATCTGACTCGTATAAATTTTGGAATATCCGCCGGAGTTGGATTTATCGCGCTCTTCGGGATTTGTGTGCAAAATGGTGTGATTCTAATTTCTGAATTCCATCGTCAAGTGAAGATAGTGGGTGATTTAACTCTTGCAATCAAAAGTGCGGTGCGAGTACGAACCCGTCCTGTTGTGATGACTGCACTGATGGCGGCAATCGGGTTGTTACCTGCGGCTATGAGCACCGGAATCGGCTCTGAAAGTCAAAAACCGCTCGCAATAGTTATTATTGGTGGATTGGTAACTGCAACCGTTTTTACGCTTCTTGTCTTCCCGATTATTTATCATAAATCACTGCATACTCGCGAACAGAATGCAGGGTAATATTTTGGGAAAGCAATATATTTATAAAGTATTATTAATGATGTAGTTAGTTGTTGAGTAAACAATTCTGGTAATAAACTATCTAAGGGGAGAAACTCATTTCGCGGGATTATTAGTGTGGTAATATTTGATATTGTTTCTTTTTGAACTTGTGTGCTGTCCCATTTAAACTGTTTGGTATAGATATTTTGAAATCTTAATGAGTCTATATCTATTCTAACATAAATTATAGATTTATTCTTGCTATCATTTACGTAATTTTTGTATGTAAATATAACACTTAAATGTGTTGCACTGCTATCTACCCATAAGAATTTACTGTGCCGTTCTTTATAATGAGACATAAAATCATTTACAGTTTTACCCTTAAATAATTTGAACTCATCATTATCAACATCAAAGATACTTTTTTTTATTAACTGTATTATCAGGTATGGGTTCTTTATAAGAATGGCAAGAACTTATGATAATGCAACTATAAATTAGATAAATGCAGATATTCATGGTAACTAACTTTTTGACATTTGATGAACAATCAGAATTATTTGATACCACTTCGTCGTCTAAATATCCTCTGAACCGCCCGTTTTATCCGTCGTAACAGAAGTCGTAATAATCGAGCAATAGGAATTCTCACCAGTGCATTGGATTTTTTCTGCATCATTTTGGATAACTGTATTTCGTCTTTTTCCGAGAGTTCGATGAAATGATGTGTCGTATCTCCGCCTTCTTTGAGTATTTTCTCCAAAAGTTCTTGTAATTCTTTAGCCGACTTTTGCAGTTCTTCCGATTCTATTGAGTGGTGTTCGTTCATTAGTTCGAGATGGTCGCTCAGAAGCGCGGCTTTTTTTAAATCTTCGACTGAAGGTTCATTAATAAGCGTAGTAAGCATTTCGGCAGTAAGTAACCGTAATTCTTCACTTTTATCTTCGGAGAGTCGGAAAATATCCTGCGGTACGAGGTCAGTAATCTGAATAAACGTACTCGAAATATCTTCAATTTCACGTCCATATCGTTCGGCAATTCTTTTTCCAATTCGTTCGGTTTGCTGATTGATTTGTTTTGCAATATACGTGGCTTCACTTCGCAGAACTCCTCGCCTGCTTTCGCTTCCTGCATTATGAATTTGATGTTCCAAATCCCGAAGTTTCTGCTGTAAATCCCGAACAACCTTCACGTCTTCAGAGCTTCCGGTCAGAATTAATCCTTGTAAAAATTTTGCATCGGGAGTGATACTTGCCGTACCAATTTTCACGGTATTTATGGTAATTGTATCACCCAATAGTGGACGCAATTTATCAACGTCTATATGCGCCGCACCATCAGTTATCACTAAGATTTCCGCTTCGCCCATCATACTTGCCGAGCGAATATCGGCGATAGCAGTCAGCAACGCTTTTTCGAGAGAAGTTCCGCGACCGAGTGCCCGAAGGTGCATTGCTTCACTGATAAGTTCCTCAAATCCGTGCATATCGTTGGCAGTGCGAAGTTCGCCGATTTCCAAATCAAATGTACGGAAATACACCGTTCCGAGTTCCTTCATATTTTGCCGTAAAAAGAAATAAGCTATTGCCTTTGCAAGGTGAATCCTGTAATGTTCTTGCATAGATTTTGAAGTATCAAACAGCAGATATACTTTTTGTTTGCGGCTGTCGGGTGCGAACTGTTCGCTTTCGGTTTGATAGCGGTAATTGCGAGGAGCTTTGGGCTTCGGAAGCCAGAGCGAGCGTTCTACTAATTTTTGATAAAAGACTTCTTCGGGTAATAAAAACTGATGCGGATAAATGCGCGAAATATCACGCAAATTATCAATTAACGATGCTTCGTATTCTTCGGAAGCAGGAAGATGTGGAATGATATCATGTTCCGGGCTGTGTGGCGGGGGAATGTCATTGGATTTCTGCCAGAGAATCGGTGCTAATCGCTGTGTGAGAGCATGAGATTCATCTTCCAAAATACGTGCAATCTCAAACACAAGTGTAAATTCTTCGGGTAAACGGTCGGCTATTGCATCAAAAAAACCAAACTCTTCCATTCGATTGAAAAACGTACTTTCTGTCGTAAATTGATGTGGCATAAAATCCCTCTGATTTGTTTAGTCTGTGAATGGTATTGTCTTATACATTCCATCCCATTTTTTGGCGTAAATCTGTGATTTGTTTAACGTGATTTAACCCGTGATGTGCATAAGCAGCAATCATACTGCCGAGCGTAACTTCTCCGCTTTCAGGATGATGCGCCGTTCTTTCAAGTGCATCGTCTGTAAGATTATCGAGTAAAACTGTCCAGCGAAAATGAACTCCGCTCAAAATTAAAAGCGATGCTTCGGGCGGTAAATACCGACCATCCGGCAATAATGCCCAAAGGTCTTGGTCGTATGGTTTGAGCGTCGGGTTGTCTTCTGTCAGTATTAATTTCATACGGATATATGCATTGATATGCGAGTCGGCTACATGATGAACTACCTGCCGAACAGTCCAACCGTCCAAGCGATAGGGAGTATCAAGTTGGGTATCATCAAGATTAAGAATTGCCGCCGAAAGTGCATCGGGCAAACGGCGAATATCATCAATCAAAGCTCGAATTTCAGCGGAAGTAATCATACGCAGAACATATCAATTATGAAAAAATTACGTATCTGTTTGCAAATTACACAAGGAAACTTCCATATCCAATTCCTTTTTTACTTTTGAAATTATAGTGAACTTAAAAACAGTTCTCGTTGATTCATTTGCAGAGATGTGATAAACTCAAAAAAACGCTGTAAATTTGTCAAAAAAATACTTCCGAATTAAGAAAGAACTATGAAACGAAAACTACGCACATTCACCGATTACAAAGACTTGGGCTTGAGTGACAAAGTCACGAGTCAGGCAGGAAGAGCCATAAATAAAGACGGTACATTTAATATTCGTAAACGTGGCTTGCGGTTTTTGGAACAGTACAGTTTCTTTCATGCATTGATAACCGTTAAGTGGTGGAAATTTTATGGAATAATAGTGCTGACATACTGTATTCTCAATGTCTTTTTTGCTTTTTTGTATATGCTGGCCGGGTATCATAATCTCAGTGGAATGGTTGCAGGAAGTTTTTTGGAGCAGTTTTTTGAATCGTTCTTTTTTAGTACACAAACATTTACGACGGTTGGATATGGGCGAATCAATCCCGTTGGTTTTACAAGCAATATTATTGCCTCGGTTGAATCATTGGTCGGATTGATGAGTTTTGCGCTTGCAACCGGAATTTTGTACGGGCGATTTTCACGTCCTGTCGAGAAATTTATTTACAGTGATAATCTCTTGGTCGCTCCGTATAAAGACATTACAGCATTGATGTTTAGAATTGCGAATGCCAAAAATAATGTGCTGAGCAATGTAGATGTTGAACTGATGCTTTCAATGAATGTCACTGAAAATGGAACGCAAATTCGCAAATTCTACGAACTTCAATTAGAACGAAAACGTATTAATTTTCTGACACTTAGTTGGACAGTCGTTCATCCTGTGGATGAGCAAAGTCCGCTTTCCGGCTACGAAAAACAGGATTTTATCGATGCTGATGTAGAAGTACTTATACTTATTAACGGTTACGACGATACGTATGGTCAGAATGTTCATGCACGACATTCATATAAATATTACGAGTTTATTTGGAACGCCAAGTTTACTCCGATGTTCAAACGCTCGGACGATGAACAATATACTATTTTGGAATTGGATAAAATTAGTGAATATCAGGAGATGCGATAATCCTTAATGGTTTTCAAAAAGGTAAAGTCCTTTAGGATTAATTATTTATAAATCGAAAAAAAATCGGTATTTCTGTATTTTAATTGGAACTAAATGCCTTTGAAATTGTATAACATTGAATTAATAAATCACTAATTTTAAATTGTTGTTTTCAAAAGGAATATCATGAAAAATAGTACAGTTTGCATCTTGCTTTTCCTTTCCTTGATGCAGTTCACTTCTTTAGCTCAAGTTTCCGGTTGGGCTGATTCTTCCGGTTATAAGCAACAGATAATGAAAACGGGAGCAATCCGACAAGTACTCTATTCACCAAAAGGTGATAAGCTCTATAGTGTTACTCAAGATACTCTTTGGCATATCCATCATTGGGACGCAGTAACAGGAACTCTCCTTCATGTTCAAACATTTGAACCACTTCAATTAAAAAAAATATATTCTGTTGTAATTGCAAATTATGCAAAGACATACGCATTATGTGGTTTATATGCAGATAATACTTGTCATGCAAGAATATATTCTTTACAAACAGATAGTGTACTCCATGATGTACTACTGAATATTAAAACTGTAGAAGAAATTGTAGAGTGTTCAGGAGTATTTGATTCTACGTTCAAACTATTAAAGGTATTTTACAATTCATATAACGAAAATGGTTATCCACCAAACGGAACACGGTATGGAGGAGCATTAGATTATAATCTTTCAACAGATAAACCGGAATTATTACGTTCTGAAAATGGTGCAGTCAAACGATGGTCAGTTGGCGTTGGAGTTAATGTCACCGCATGGGTTGGCTATTATCATAAAATCAGATTCAGCTATAATGGAAATACGCTTGAAAATTCAAGTTGGACGGAAGCATTTTTATGGAATGATTCTATTAGCATCCAGCGCAATGTACCGTTTGAAATTATAGGTACACATCCAAGATATGGTATCTATGCCTCAAGTTATTTCCCGATAATCACTCCCGATGGCAAAGAGTATTTTTTAATTGACCATCAAACAATGAACAGGTGGTCGCTTTCTCCTTATAGTGCTATATCAAGTTTTACACTTCCAAGTATTCCGACTGTCGCCATTCCAACACCATCAAATACACATCTTCTTTTGTGTACAGAAAGCCAAGTGTATCTGTATAATATTTTAGCAAATGCTATTTCAGATTCACTGAATCTTCCGTTCAAATTTTCGACAGTTGGTATATCTCCAAACTCAAAAAATGCTATTGTTGGTTCCAATGAAGGATTTTTGAAAATGATTGCATTACCAAGTACACCACTTGATATTCAAAGTGATTTTTATGCCAACAAAACCAAACTATATACAGATTCTGCAATTACATTTACTGTAACTTCAGGTAAAACACTTGCACGTTATTTTTGGAATTTTGGAGATGGAATTACTGATACAACTCAAACTGTGATTCACAGGTATTCATTACCGGGGAGCTATACCGTACAACTATTTGTAAGAGATGCTTCAGGGGTAATAGATACTATTCTAAAAAAAGACTATATAACTATTATTCCTCAACTTATACCTAAATTCAGTGCTACTCCTCGTTATGGAAAAGCTCCGTTAGAAGTGCAGTTTAAGGATGAATCTCAAGGAGATATTATTTCATGGAAGTGGAATTTTGGTGACAAACAAAAAGACTCCATTCAACATCCCAAACATAGTTATACAGGAGAGCAGCATTATTACAATGTATCACTTACAATTAACGATGGATTTACTCAAGTTACTCATTCTGAACCTGTCTATATAACGATTGATACTATACCAAGCCAAACAGTTGTATTAAAAAAGAAATGGCTCTCCAATGCTGTAAATACTTCAGAATCAGCAGGAAACTGGACACAGACAGAAAATGCTTTCTCAAAAGGTGTACTCGGTAATGATAAAAAATTATACATTTATGCTCATGGTTGCACAATCAATTCAACCAAATCAGTTTCAATGTCTGAACCTATGATTTACTATGGACTTGGTCAAAGTATTTGCACTCTTGATACGTCGGAATATATGTGGAAAGAAGTAGCAACACGAACTTCTGACCATTGGGCAAAATGTTCAGGAACAAATAGTGAAAGTGGATTTCAAATAATACTTTACAAGGATAAGTTTTTAACTTCATTTCAAACATGGGGGAGACCATATCCGTATTATACCAAACCTGCTACTTTATATTTTTCAAATGACCGTTTTTTTCAACCTTCCGGCTGGACACACGATTTCGACGGTGCATTCCTGCCCGACGGTACAGATGTTTACCTATTTCGCAGTCAAGATTCATCATCATTGCAGTTCTTCCGTAATGACAGCGTACTGATTGCCAAAGACTCTTTAATCGGTGATGTTATGCGCCCAATTGCATCTGCTGA
>JAFDZU010000042.1:0-22809 GCA_018266765.1 Bacteroidota bacterium | reverse complement strand
TCGCGCTGGCTTATTCAGCGTACATACTCTTCAAACGGCGTATTTGTAACTGAAAAGAATATTGATAAAAATAATAGGTCAATTCGACTTAAAGATATAGCCGATATTGGTTATGGTGAATTTCTAATTTCAGGATGGGAAAATACGACAGATACTCTCGGAAAGTCAATTACGAAAGGATATTTGGCAAAAATAGGCTCGGACGGACGATTGTCGTGGGAATATTCTACAGCAAATTGGCAGAGTTTTGAAAAATTTCAGCGATTGGGCTCGCAGTATTTTGCGGTATGGGGAATTCCTCAAGCAGGATATAGTCAAGGATTTATAGCAATTCAAACGAATGGAACTATACTAAGCGATAATCGTCTTGTCGGAGCGAGTAATGCTTTTACTCCATCGGATTTCATTCTCGGTAATGGTGCAGATGAAATATGGTTTGTGGGTTCTGAATATATTGAAGGACAAGGAAACCGTGCCGTTGCATATTTATGTCATAATCCCGTTTCGACATTAACCCCCATAAAAGAAACTCCTATTTCGACTACAAATACATTTTTTACGGAAGTATATCCTTTACCTGCTTCGGACGACATCACAGTACGTGTTCATAATCCGCATCAACGTCGTGTGGAAATGACCATTTATTCTACTCTTGGAATTGAGAGTTTGAAGCAACAACTTGAATCAAAAGCAGGAATAAGTGAATTCCATATTTCAGTCAGAGAATTACCTGTTGGAATGTATAGAATGTGCATCAAAACAGAGAATGAAGTACAGTTTATTCCTGTAGTGATTCTGCGGTAAATAATAGTATAATTTTATAGTTAAAGTGGTATAAAAGTAAAAATATTTATGGAAGTAGAATCCCCAACATTTATTCCTACACGATACCCTGCAGTACGCCTGCTTTTTGGTGTTGCCATGGGGATTGCTTTGCAGTTGGCAATTTCGTGGAATAGT
Source organism: Bacteroidota bacterium (assembly GCA_018266765.1). Taxonomy (GTDB): domain Bacteria; phylum Bacteroidota; class Ignavibacteria; order Kapaibacteriales; family UBA961; genus JADJXV01. Next base: position 21,849 of record JAFDZU010000042.1, on the reverse strand, counting down.
CTTGGTTTCTTTGTAGCTTCGGGAGTGTGTCTTGCTTCGGGAATTGGACTATTTATAGCAAAGAAATTCACTGCTTCGTATTGGCTTTGTGCAATTATAATAGGACTTTGGATTGGATTTCACGGCTCAGTACTCACCGTTCCGACGAAATCAATCGGAGAAATTCCTGCCGTTATAAATGGTGAGATTACATCTTTACTTCGGAAGGATTCTGCTTCGGTGCGCTGTATTGTAGAGGGGAATGTAGATGCAAAAGCACTGCCTGCGCTCGAACCCTGCCGAGTAATTTTGGTAGTGCATAATCCCACATGCCGGGAATATTTTTTAGAAACAGGTGCGCGCATCTATGCCGTTGTTTCACTTCGACTTCCGTTAAAATCATCTCTTCCTGCCGAGTTCGACGAACTCCAATATTGCAAGGCAAATGAAGTGCAGTTTATGGCGCGAGCAGAGCCGTCAAAGGTTGCTTTGCTTGAGCGTTCAAGTGGTTTTACACGATTTGTTTATTCATCAGCCGGAGCTATAGACCGCATAATTCATTCGCTTTACACACAAGAAACAGGAGCAATTGTATCGGCGTTGGTGCTCGGAGATAAAACGAGAATCAGCGAAGAAACTCGAAGTACATTTTCGCTTTCGGGAACGGCACATTTACTTGCTGTGAGCGGGTTTCATGTGGGAATAATTGCATCGGGAGTATTTCTATTACTTGGAATTGTGCGCAATCGTTGGGCTAAATTCATAATTTTTACGATTGTTCTCGGATTATTTGTTGTAATGAGCGGTTTGCAACCTTCGGCAATTCGAGCGGGAATTATGGTTGAACTTGCACTACTAACTCTGATTCTCGAACGTCGTATCATCGGACTGAATATCGTAGCACTCGCGCTTGTTCTTGTAATGATTTTCTCACCAAAGGTCATATATTCACCGGGATTTCAGATGTCAGCGGCTTCGATTTTAGGGATTTCTGTGCTTTTTGCGCCATTTAAGCGAGGTTTGGGTGTTTTATTGCCGTTTACTTCATGGTTTGGTGAGTTGATAATTGCTTCACTTGCCGTTACATTTTCGGCATCGGTGATGGTTTCTCCTCTTGTTGCATATTACTTTTCGATATTTTCGTTGGTGTCACCTCTGGCGAATCTTTTGGTGATTCCGCTTATGAGTTTGGCTATGGTTTGGGTGTTTTGCAGTTTGGTATTTGCTCCGATAAATTGGGGAATCACAACAACTTTTTCAGCGGCATCTTCTGCGTGTATTCATACTGCCGAGTCGGTAAATACTTGGGCAATAGGTTTTAAGTTTGCGGCGGTGCAATCTCCCGAACTTGCTGTTGTGATTGCAAGTCTAAGTTCGGTTGGATTAGTGTATATTTTATTGGTACAAAGTAAAAGGCAATCACTGTTTCGTCTGACTGTTACAAGTGTTGTTATGGTATTCAGTTTAGTAATCGTTAAGCCAAATATTACGATAAATTCAGCATTTACTCGCGGTGAATCTGTTCGGTTAACTGCACCGAGAATGAATGTTGTTGCAAGGATAATTCCACTCAAAAAAGGAGTTACGGCGGCTTTGATAACCGATAGAAAACCACATCAATATCCATTCGGCGATCCGGCACTCCAACGGTATTTGTTGGGATTGAATGATTCATTACTCATTGGAATTCAAGGAAATTCGAGTGAATGGATAGCGGCGCAAGTACGGAATCTGCGCCCTTCAACACATATATTTACTTATCCGAAATATCTCCGTACCATGGCTGATGAAAGCAAATTGAAGTAAGGGGAGTTGAAGAATTTTTACTAATGTCAACCTTTTATATACATAAGAATGATGATTGATTTTAATTACTACAATCGCCTAAACAAGAAGCTATCGTCGTTTCAGTCCTCTGATTTTCTTTGTACGAATTAATATTTTTGATACACATAGGAGCAACACAACCTATTGAAATAAAAATAGTTTGTATTTTACTACTTCATCACTTTTAAGGTGCGTGTTGAAGCGTCTGAATGAATTTTCAAGAAATAGTACCCGGAAACTAAATCTGAAAAATCTTGCTGTTCTATGTGTTTTCCAGACCAAATTGTTTGCCCGATTGAATTGATTAATTCATAAAAATTATTACTATTTGAAATCACATTTATTGTTTTTGTAAATGGATTTGGATATACCTCAAATTGATGTTCTTCTCTCAATTGGTCATCATTTACTTTTGTAGGAGCATTCTTTACGCAACGACAAGCAAATCCTGTGTTGCTTCCTAAAGTAAGACGTTGGATTGTATCATTATTAGCCCAGAGTGTGTAGTGATATGCCTCGACTTGATTTACTTGAGTCGAAGTCCAAAAAATACTTCGTAATGTTAGTCCGTAGAAAATTCCGAATGCGTCTCTATCTCCGGAGTGTTTAGCCGAAAAACCGACTTTATTTGTACCAACTCCTGCGTCAAATCCTTCGCCATTATTTTTGAGTGCATTACCGCCATAACCGGATGATGAATTAAGTAGTTTCCCTCCTGAAATGGAAATCAAATTTTGCCATTCGACATCTGTCGAAACATGCCAACCCGCCGGACACAAACCCTGCGCTCCATTGATTTTGGTATAATTCATCAGTTCATTCCATTCGTATAATCCTCCGTAAACAGGTAAATATGCAATATCATTATTCATTGCATATTTTTCAGGAATACCATTGTCGAACATATCTGAATGAAGAGTGGTTGAAGAATTACTCTGAACAAATTGTCCAAAGTTTAGGTTCTGTTTCATCCAACAGTCTTTTCCTATCAGAACTGTAGCATAGCGTTTTCCGTCTCTAATATCAATCAGTGTATCACCACAATTAAAATTAGTAGTGGTTTTATATGGTTCACCTACATAAATTGCCATAAAACTGTTATCCGATAGTTTCACGACCGAAGGGTCTCCTCCAACAAGATTTGTATTGGTATAACCTTTCCAATCAAATCCATTGAGAGAAGTATTAAACCAGATTGTTGGTCCTGAGCCATAAAATCTCAGTTCGGTTGAACTGTTGAGCATAAAATTACCCGTCCAATTATGCTGGTTGTCGGAAGTATATTTTGTTTGTTCGGTAAAATTCAGACCATCGGAACTCGTTGCATGATAAGCACCATCTTGAGGCGCACCGGATGGCGCTTCGTAGTGCCATATTCCATTAAAGTAAATAGCAGCAGGATCTATAACAGGTTTACTTGGTTTGTCGAATCGAGGATTTGGTTCGAAATTATACACAACACCATTAGTGCTAACAGCCGAATAGGTATTAACTAATGAATCAAGACCACCAACAGGCATTCCGTCGCTCGAGGAAAAGTAAATGCGAAGACTATCATTATTCATAACTGCAAGAGTAGGGTCGAATGGACGCTGGTATTTAGCAGGTAAACCGCTGATAATTATTGGAGTAGGTGCTGTCCATGTTTTTCCGGCATCATACGAGAATTTAACGGCAACTCTATCCCAACTTAGTGAATTAATCGGTATTCTAAACCATTGAAAAACACAAGCAAGCGTATCTCCTTTCCACTTCACGACACTCGGAACTCCCGAAGAATCCTGAAAAATGGAAGTGTTTGTAAATGTTATTCCGTCGTTCGACCATGAGATTTTCAATGGACGTTCATAAGGAGGATTTCCCTGACTATAGCAGATTGCAGTAATGCTAATGAAAAATAATAACAGCAAAGATTTCATAGTTGTATTACTCAGTAATTTATTTAATCTATTGATTTGTAAAAGTTTAATGCACTACGGCAAGGTAATGTTTCCATCAGTAGAATCTTTTACAATACCATCCGATAGTGTCGTTGAATTTGTAGTATGTTCGCCTTTGGTTTTTACAGCATACCAATGTTTCCGTCATTAATGCATTGACATCCATTGTATTATTGAAAATGCACGCACAATAGTTTAGGCAAAACTACAGATACTTTTTTGTAAGTCAAAGCAGAAACTGTGTGATTCTCGAATTAGTTGAAAAAGGTAGAATTATTTACAGTTACAGATGAAGATTGTTTTTTATTTTTGTGGAAAGATTTGGGAATTTTTGAGTTAGATGTCATATAATGACGACCAGCACAGACAATAAACAACCTTTGACACTGAATAGGTCAAATAAGTTATTAATGGACTTCAATATTTTTGCTAATAAAAGAGAATCAACGGGGTTGATTGTTACAGCCGACCGAATTGGAAAAATCCTTTTTGATGGTTTGTAAGCAATTTTCTATATTTTTGAAAATTATATACTGATTTTCATGAGACATCTACACTCTTTTTGTTGTAGATATTTCTGGTTTTATCAGACATCAAAATAATTTAGACCTCATTATAAAAAGACTCGACAGACTAACAAAATATCAACAGATTAACGAACAAAATGACAAACCTTTGCAAAATTAAAAGAGCTACAAACCGACACGTGAGCCAACGATATTGCAACACATTAAATTTTGCTCAATTGCACCAAAAACCCTCCCACCACCCGACAAATGGACAAGTGACAATTTGGACTTCTTTTATAGTTACGTTGGACATTAAAAAAATAACTTTTCTTTCTGATAATAAAACAACATATAAGCATTTATGAGTGCAGACAATCCTATATTAAATAGTCCTTATGTAGAGCCGCTTCTGCATTACAACACAGACAGCGAAGGCAGTTTGGACTATACAGATATTCGCAAAGGACGAAGAATATTTAAAGCGGATTCGGCTGTAATTCCAACAAGACAAACTGGACAAAAAGAAGTTTTTGAATGGAACGAAGATGCTGAAGAATACATCACTCACATCATCAACCTTTGCCGTAAAGAAGTTGGACAATGGAGAACTGGCAATTATCCAAATACAACAAGAGTCACCAAAGAACTTTTGACCTTTTGGTTCAATAATCCCGAAAGATTAGTTACTAAAAAATTGTTCTTTGCTCAACAAGAAGCGGTTGAAACCGCTATTTGGTTGAATGAAGTTGCCGAGAAATCAAACGCTGGACAACACATTTTGAACTTGCTTCGCAACGGACAACAAACTGTAAGTGACGACCAAGCCGACCAACTTCCAAGAATTGCATTTAAAATGGCGACAGGTTCGGGCAAGACCGTTGTAATGGCTTGCTTAATTTGTTATCACTACTTCAACAGACAAGAATATAGAAACGATACTCGTTTTGCTGACTACTTTTTAATTGTTGCTCCGGGTATTACTATCAAAAGCCGATTAGGCGTTTTATTCGTTGATACAAAGAATAAAAATCCAAAAGACATTGAAGATTATTACCGTGTTCGTGGGCTAATTCCTGCAAATATGGAACATCGTTTGGAAAATCTTAATGCAAGATTAGTCATTACCAACTACCACACATTTGAACCTAAAATTCTGCAAGGCAACAAACGCAGTCCGTTTGATGGGAAAGTTGATTTGCAGGGCAAGAAAATAGACACCGACAACAAAGAAGATTTCTCACAAGTAATAAAACGAACACTTGGTAAATTCAAAGCAGGAAGCAGAGTTTTAATTCTAAATGACGAAGCCCATCACTGCTATTTACCAAAATCAAAAAGCAAAACCACCGACAACGAAGAAGCAGACGAAAACGCAAGAGCAGCAGTTTGGTTTAGTGGACTTCGTGAAATTGCTAAGAAATTTAAACTGCAAGCAGTTTACGATTTATCAGCAACACCATATTATTTAACTGGTTCGGGTTACACACCTTACAGTTTATTTCCTTGGGTTGTTTCTGACTTTGGTTTGATTGAAGCCATTGAAAGCGGTTTGGTTAAAATTCCTTTTCTGCCCGAAAGCGACAACACACAGGAATTGACTATGCCAGTGTTGCGGAATTTGTACGACCACGTGAAAGACGAATTGCCCAAAAAAGGACAACGAACACAAAAGAAAGATGCAGCAGCCGAAGGCAACAAGTTTATTGAATTGCCTCCCCGACTTCCTTCATTAGTAAAAGGTGCATTAGACCAATTTTACAATCACTATGTTGAGTATTACAACGGCATAAGAAAACATAAAGAAGAAAAAGCAAATATCTTTTCTGCTCCACCAGTTTTTATTGCTGTTTGCAACAATACAGGCGTTTCAAAAGAAGTTTACAAATACATTGCAGGTTACGAGTATGTTGATGCTGATGGAAAAACAGTAACCGTTCAAGGTGCAAAAGACTTATTCAGCAATTACGACCCAGCAACAAATAAACCATTGAAACGACCGCCAACATTACTCATTGACAGCGATGCGTTGGAAAATGGCGAACAAATCAATGACGACTTTAAAAAGATTTTTGCTTCCGAAATTGAAGAGTTTAAAAAGGATTATGCCCGAATGCACGGACAAGGCAGCATTGAGAAAATTTCGGATGCTGAAATTTTACGTGAAGTAGTCAACACGGTTGGACAACAAGGAAAATTAGGTTCACACATTCGTTGTGTTGTTTCGGTTTCTATGCTTACCGAAGGTTGGGATGCCAATACAGTAACTCACATTATGGGTTTACGTGCCTTTGGTTCGCAATTACTTTGTGAGCAAGTGGCAGGTAGAGCTTTGCGTAGAATGAATTACTTTTTGCAGGGCTACGACAAAGACGGAAACCCAACAGATGATAAACGCAAAATCGTAATTGAGAAATTTCCACCTGAATATGCTCACATTATTGGCGTTCCTTTCAAAATGTTTAAAGGTGGGAAAACTGAACCGCCACCGCCACCCGTTGACTTAACGCATATTGCACCAATTCCAGCACGACAAGCAGAAATGGAAATTGATTTCCCGAATGTGGTTGGCTACCGGGTGGAGAATTTGGATGGTGATATAAAACACGATTTCAGCAATATTGAAAACTATGAAATTGATGGTTCAAAGTTTCCGACTGAAACCATTATGACCAGTCCTATTTCTGCATCAGAAGAAAAATTGCAGGTAAAAAGTGTTTTGGAAAAAAGAGACCAGGAATTAATTTTCTTAATCACCAAAGAATTGATTAAATACCATTTCAGCGATGAAGAAGGAAACCCTCGTTTCCAAAAATTCAACAAACTGAAAAGCATAGTTGAAGAATGGTATAATGAAAAAGTATTATTGCTCAATATTACCGACCAACGATTTAAACGACTGCTTTACTTTGAAGTACCAAAGAAAATTGTTGACCACATTGCACGTGGCATCAACCCTCAAAACAATACTACCGAGCATATTCGTCCAGTGTTTAACTATTACAACAAGTTTAGTAGCACAAAATATGTAAATGGTAATACCGTAAAAGATGTTTACCCAACCGAAAAAAGCCACATTAACTATGTGGTAATGGACAGTGATTGGGAAGGAATTTGTGCCAAAACCTTAGAAGAAATTGAAACGGTAGAGTGCTATGTAAAAAACCAGTTTTTGGGCTTTGCCATTCCTTACACCAAAGACGGCAAAGACCGACAATACTTTACTGATTTTATTGCACGGGTAAAAAGCAAAGACGGAACTATTAAAAACCTGATGATAGAAATTAGCGGAATGAGCAAAGACAAGGCAGAGAAAAAATGGTTTGTAGAAAACCGTTGGATACCTGCGGTAAATGCATTGAAGGACAAATACGAATATCCCGAATGGCATTTTATTGAAGTGGCAAACGACATCCGAAACATAAAGAATCAATTAACCGAGAAAATTGCTTCCATATGAATATAAATTGGTCAAATTGGAAAGCAATGCCTTCGCCTGAAAACTGCAAGCAAATTGAAGGTCCTGAAGGTTCAGGTGTTTATCAGATACGAAATAAAAAGTCAGAAGAGTTTATACTATTTGGTGAAAGTATAACTTGTCGAAAAAGAATGAAATCATTTTTTCCAAAACCTTATGGAACTGGAACAAGAAACAATGAGAACAAAAGAATTTATGTTCTTGAATTTTGGAAAGATTTAGAATACAGAACAACGAAAACAAACACAAAATCGGAAGCTGTCACAATTGACAGATACCTTAAATCATTAAATATCCATAAGTTCAATACATAATATGGCAAAGAAAGTAGAATCTATAAAGCACAAAGCCGATACCCGTGCCCATATTCCAAGCAAGGAAGAAGCGGGCTACGAAGATGCCAACGCCAAAGTGCAAGACGGTAAAAAGGTATTAGAACTTCCTAAAAACCCTGTTGTACAGCGTGGGCAAGACCCTGAATTGTTTTGGCTCAACAAATACGGTAATGATGACCGTGATGATTTATTGCGTGTGGACATACGCAGTCTGTACCGCCACGAACACATTGCACCCGAGACGCTGATTAAAAACCTGTATAAAGTTACTGAAACACAAAGCGACCAAATGGATTTGTTTAGTGTAAACGAACTATTTGGCAATGCCTTGGATAAAGACGAAATAGAAAAAGTAAGCGAATATTACCACCACCAAGACGGATGGACAAACAGACTAATACAAGGCGATAGCCATTTGGTAATGGCAAGTTTATTAGAACGGGAAGGAATGGCAGGGCAAGTGCAAACTATTTTCTTTGACCCACCTTATGGAATTAATTATGGGAGTAACTGGCAAGTAAAATTGAATGACCGTGATGTTAAAGACGGGAAAGATGAAAATCTCTCAGGCGAACCAGAAATGATAAAAGCGTTTAGAGATACTTGGGCATTAGGGATACATTCTTACTTAACTTATTTACGTGACCGCTTATTAATTGCCAAAGAACTTTTAACCGAAAGCGGCTCCTGTTTTGTTCAAATAAGTAATGAAAATGTGCATCTGGTTAGGAATTTACTTGATGAAGTTTTTGGTAGCGAAAATTTTATAGCAACAATTGCATTTAAAACAAGTGCAGGAAGGGGCAGCTCATATCTTGACAATATTTTCGATTTTATTATTTGGTACGGAAAAGACAAAACAAAATTAAAATATAGACCATTATTTACTGATAAAGCAATCACTGATGATGGAAGCAGGTACAATAAAATTGAATTGCCAAACGGTGAAATAAAAACACTGACAAAAGAACAAATGGCAGGTAAAACCCCTATACCCGATGGCAAAATATTTTGTGTAAATCCTCTAAACTCACAAGGTGCAACTGAAGGCGAAACTTCCGCACCATTCACTTATGAAGGCAAACAGTATTATCCGCCAAAAGGAAGACATTGGACAGTAAAACAAGCAAGTTTGCAAAAAATTGCCGATGCGAATAGGATTTATGTTGAAGGTAAAAATTTAGCGTACAAAAGATTTCTTTCTGATTTTCCAGTAAGCGAGTTAAAAAATATTTGGGATGATACAGGAAGTGGTGCTTTAGTTCACGAAAAAGTATATGTAGTTCAAACAGGAACGCAAGTAGTTTCACGTTGTATTTTAATGTCATCAGACCCAGGTGATTTAATTTTAGACCCAACCTGCGGAAGCGGTACTTCTGCTTTCGTTGCCGAAACATTTGGAAGAAGGTGGATAACTATGGACACAAGCAGAATAGCATTGAATATTGCAAAACAACGAATTACTACAGCAGTATTTCCGTACTTTAAATTGTATGATGAAAACAATGATATAAGGCAAGGATTTATTTATAAGTCCGTACATCACATAACAGCAAAATCACTTGGTGATGGAGAAACACCACCTTCTGAAACTTTGTATGACCAACCAGTTGAAGATAAAAGCAAACTTCGAGTAAGCGGTCCTTTCACTGTTGAAACCTTGCAAAACTTTGAACCAATCAGTCCAGAAGATTTAGACGATGAAGTGAGAGTAAATGAAGAAGAAGGAGCATTTGAAGAAGTGATAAAACAACACTTGATAAGTGCAGGAATTAAGAATGGCAGAAAAGATGAAATGGTTGTTTTCCGCAGTGTGGAGTTATTGAGCCATTCGTATTTACACGCAGAAGGTTTTTATGTGCCTGCCCCGACCAATTCGGGGAATGGAGTTGGCGAAAAGAAAGCCTATTTTCATATCGGACCAAAATTTGGAACAGTAAGCAAAACAGCTGTAAACGAAGCAGTAAAAGAATGCCGTCAGCGTGGCGATGCAGGTTGGTTAATCATACTTGGTTTTAGTTTTGAAAGCGATATTGAAGGCAGTACCCAAACAATGAGTATGGGCAAATTTGAAGTTACAAAAGTCCGCATACACGATGATTTGTTGCAAGAAGGTTTGAAAAAGAAGCCCGCCAAATCAGCCGCCAGTTTTGTAACCATTGGCGAACCCGATATAGACTTAAACAAAAAAGGCAACGAAGTAACTGTTGAAATAAAGGGCTTAGACATTTACGACCCCATCAAAGACGAAGTAAAACCACGCAATGTTCACGACATCGCCTATTGGATGGTGGACGAAGATTATGACGGCAGCAACTTTGTGGTAAAACAAGTTTTCTTCTGCGGTGGTGACAAATCTGAATTTGATAAATGGAAAAAAGGATTGGACAACTTAGCCAAAGACAGCACCAAGAAGAAAGTTGAAAAAACATTGAAAATTGAAATAGACGATGAAGCATTTGACCGTTTGTATGGGCACATTTCTCATCCAATAGAAGTAAAAAGGAAAGGACAGAAGATTGCTGTAAGAATTATTAGTCAGTTTGGTGAAGAATGTACAAAGATTTTAACTATTTAAAGAATGGCGAAAGTAAGTCAGAACATAAGCAGCGACAGTATATTTCACTTCATAAAAAGAAGAGACTGGCTTCTTCGTATTCTAAAAGAAAAATCATTTAAGGCACGTTATGTATATGAAGAATTACCAGATATACAATTTCATGTAGGTATTCCAATGAAGTGCTTTTGTGATATTCCTTTGGGTGTAATCAAGAAACATCTGTCTCATTATGGAAAATTTGGTATAGGGATTAGCAAGGAATTTGCAAAACGCAATACTTTATCGCCAGTGATATATGTGCACCAGAAATCAGACACAATGTTACGTTATTTGCGTTCTATCAAAAAGACTGAGTTTGTGAAAAACAGAGACAGTTTGTTGCCATACTTCAAACTTGATGAGACATTTTCAAATGGTTCAGACGGTCGCAAACTTACCAAGCGACTTTATGATGAAAGGGAATGGCGGTGGATACCCAAAGAGCCAAAGTTTGAAGATTTTACAAATTTTACTGAAGAAGAAATTCGCAACGAGAGACTTGAAATTGTAAACGAAGAACTTGAAAAAGATAAAAATAAATACATTTTACCCTTCGAGTACAGTGACATTACCTACATTTTCGTACAACAGGAAAACGATGTGGACAATGTAATAGAACAAATAAGAAAAATTAAAGTACAGCAAATTCACCAAGATAGGCTAATTTCAAAAATTGTAACTGCAAGACAAATTGAGAGAGACTTTTAGCCAAAGTATTTGGGACGGCTATTTGCTGTTTTGTCACTCCCAATAAGTCGAGCAAAACACAGCTAGTAGAGCATTCTCAAAAGACACTTGGAGGATTCCATTTTGGTGGACGAATTATGATTATAGAGACACAAGCCGCCCTAAAACTAATTAATAAATATTCTCAAAATCAGTGACTATGAATACGAAAAAAACAGAATTGGAATTGGGAGTTGACTTTATTGGTGGACAAGGTTCTTTGACACCCGAAGAAGAAAAAGCACTTAACGATTTCTTTAAACAACGTAAATTTACTACTACCAAGACATTGTTAAAAAGTCTGTCAAAAACGGCTAAATTATCTAAAGTAAATACCTAAAATATAAAGAATTGAATACGTAATAAACATTTAAAAAATAATGAATAAAAATAATATTAAAAATAATAGATTAAACTGGTTACTATGTATAAGTATTCTTTTTGTGCAGTTCAGTTTTACGGGAATATGCCAGACTGATGCAAACACTCCTTATCATGGAATAACAATTTATATTGACTATCCCGATGCACCTGCAACTGTTAATGCTGTTCAGTTAGATAGCATGATTAATGGAGTTGATTATCAGGAACAAGGAATACAACGCACTTTTAGGAAATACTGGTATGAGCAAACGAGAAGAAATGTTGTTATGCATCATGATATTTTCTATTACAGAGCACCTTTGCCATCTACCCATTATGATACTGTTGGCTGGCAAAATGGAATTTTATTATGGAAGAATGCGCTTGAATCGGTCATAATGAATACCCCCGCATATCATTGGGATTCACTGAGCCGCAACGGCAGTGGTGGAATTTCATCCGTTATGATTATTAGCAGTAAATGGGGTCCCGCCGGAGTAGGAGGCGGTCACGGACCTAATTGGAGTCTTTCCAATGGAGTTAAAATCACGAGAATATATGGTTCTGTGCTGAAAGCTCCATGGGATACAGACAATAATATGTTCATGACTCTTCATGAAAGCGGACATTCTGTTTTCGGTTTGCCGGATACGTATGATACTGATTATGATTCGGGTGGAACTTCATTTTACTGTTTGATGTCAGGTGGAAAAAATGATGTAGAACCCGTTGGTGGCCCATTTCAGGTACAGCATAATTGGGGACACATAATCACGCCGAGTTCGGGAACGCATACCTTTACTTTAAAAGCCGACGGAGACAGTCTTATAGTTTTAAGAAATCTGCATGATTCACTCGAATTTTTTACAATAGAAGCACGCAAACAAAGCACAATAGGTAATTCATTGTTTCCCGCAAGTTTGGGATTATTAATTTGGCATACAGATACAAAAGTTTCTACTTCTAATACCTTACAGGAAATGACTTCGCAGAGGCACTATGCACATTCAATTGTTCAGGCAGACGGCTTGTTTGAGCTTGAGCGTCATTATCCGTCGTCGGGCAATATTGGTGACATATATTTGCCCGGGAATTCATTCAATGATGCAACAACTCCAAATACAAAATGGTGGGATAATTCGGGTTCGGGAATTGAATTGAATGATATTCAGTTAATTGGAACAGATCAAATTAGATTTACAGTTACTATCCCGAATCCTCATGTTGGGCACTATCCCGATATTCCAACTACAGACTGGAGACTTATTTCTGCAACACCCTCATTAAATGGTTTTGAAGGTTCTAAAGCATTCGATGGAAATCCAAATACGTATTATCATGTTCCATGGGGTAATCTTTATCCAAGACCACATGAGCTTGTGATTGACCTCGGGAAAGAATATGTAGTTGATGAATTGTATTATACAGCAAATAAAAACGATGTTTCACCATGGGAAGGTCGGATTCAAGATTACAAGATTTATATAAGTTCAGACACTCTCAACTGGGGCACTGAAGTAGCAAACGGAACCTTTTTTCAAACAGGAATTAAGCAATATGTTCTATTTCCAAATACAACAGGCAGATACCTTAAATTCTCCGCAGTAAATTCATTCAATAATGATGTCAGGACTTCCATTGCGGAAATTAATCTGCAGGGATTTGACCCTGCTACGCAATCTGTTGTTGATAATAGTTCCGATGATAATTATAGAATTTATCCAAATCCTACAAGTGGACAGTTTACAATTCAACTTCCGACTGATATTGCTGAGATAACAGTTACAAATATACTTGGACAACAAATTCTAAAATTACAGACTACACAAAAAACGACAAACGTACAACTTGACAATAGTGGTGTTTACCTTGTTGTCTTTATGACAAAACAAGGAATTATAACACGTAAATTAATCGTAAATCCTTGATTTATAAAAAAACAGCAGACAAGTAAAATAAAGTTAAAATATAGAATTAAAAACACAAATTCATTAATAACGTAAAAATTAGAAACTCAATGACCAAATCACGATTAGAAGCATTTAGCGATGGCGTTCTCGCAATTATTATTACGATTATGGTTTTGGAATTAAAAATTCCCCATGAATCAACCATAGAAGCACTTGCATCACTACTGCCTGTGTTTATCAGCTACATTATGAGCTTTGTCTTTATCGGAATCTATTGGGGCAATCATCACCACTTAATGCACACAGTTCACCATGTCAATGGCAAAATCATCTGGGCAAATATGGGACTCCTGTTTTTTCTGTCATTAATTCCTTTTACAACGGGCTGGATGGGAGAAAATCATTTTGATAAACTTCCGGTTGCAGTTTATGGAGTAAATTTACTGTTGAGCGGCGTTACATTTTATATATTACAACAAGTAATCAAGTATAGTAATCCGCAAAACTCCAAGTTGGAAAGCGCATTCAAAAAACTACAAATAAAAGGAATAATTTCACTTGTCATTTATAGCATTTCAATTCCTTTTGCCTTTTATAAACCCTTGATTTCTGCGTGCTTGTTTGTAGTGATTTCGATAATGTGGGTTATTCCAGATAAAAACATTGAACGAGCACTCAAAGATGAGAAAGTTTAGATTGTAGTACTTATAGTAATATAGACAATACTATTATCCTTCAATCGTTACGCCAGCATAGAAACATAATATTTATAAATACAAGTTAGTTAATGCCATTATATAAGAAAGTTTTACTATGAAATATTTTCTAACGACTACCATTCTAATAGTTACTGTATTATTCTCCTTGCAATCATGTCAACAAAATAGTACAAATGTAACTAAATCAGAAGTTCCACCAGAACTCTTAGGGAAATGGAGGTATATATCTAGTAGTTATCCAAATGAAGATACTCTTTGGTTTTCTCGTACCAATCCAAGTACTCTTTATGATTGGGGACAAAAAATCGAAATATACTCAAACGGTGATTTTATTGATTCTTATTCTGCATGGTGCGGTAATGATGATAATATTCATCATACCAAAGGAAATTGGACTTATGATGATAAGATTAAAATGTTTGAAGCCACGATTAATATTTGCCTCAAAGACACGAAATATAAAATTTCAAACATAACTCAAGATACATTGATATTCACAAAGCCCTAAACATTGTTTTGTGTTCGGAAAACTTATAGAACTCAAGAAAAATGTGTAACCAAATAATTACACAACTCTTGAGTTTTTTTATTTCGCTATAATTCTTTAGTTGTACTAATTTTTTTCCGTCGGCAAATAGCAGTAAATTTGAGAAAAGCAACGGTGTGAATTTCCCATTAACGTATTCAATAGGGAGAAAATCATGGCAAAAGGAAAGCCGACATTATTCGACCAATTAAAAAACGAAGAAGCTCTCGAAAATCCGAATGAACCAACCGGGATTCGTTTCTCACGTTCTGTAAAGATTCTTATTATTGCTACAACGCTGATAATTACCACAGCATTTTTTCCAAGCAAATCAGGCATTGACTATTCTAACCCACAATCAGGGAATGCGTTACTTGGACTCACTTGGCCGGATGAAACCCTCAAAGCAGACTTTACTTTTCCTATTTATAAGCCACAGTCTGCCTATAATATTGAAATAGAACGAGCACGCGAAAATACTCCACCTGTTTTTATGGTGAATACCGTTACACCACGTATAGCGGCTCGCAATGCTGATGTTATTCTCAGTGCGTTGAATGCATTTAATGATAATGTCGGTGAAAATGTTTTGCAAATTCCACTTTCTGAATCAGCTACACGGAAATTTTTACAAATTGATATATCTCAACGACGTAAAAGTATTGAGCATATCAATCATGAATTACTTAAACTGCTCAATACCATCTATCAAAATGGCTTTTTAAATCTTAATAAATCAAGATTTAACTCATCAGATCTGACAATCAAAGTAGATAATATTGAGGAACAACTTCTTCCGAATGAGAAGTTCGTAGATTCATCCAATTTCTCTAAAGTTGCTGAGAAAGTATTTGCAAATTCACTTGCAATGAACGAAGCGGAAATTGCTACAGATATTGCACTTAGAGCTTTTATACCTAATCTTATATATTCCGAACAAGCAACAGAAGCAAATCGTAAACTTGCTTCATTATCCGTGGCTAAAACTATTGGAATTGTCCGTACAGGTGAAATAATCATTGCAAAAGGGGAGCGCATTTCCGAAGATGCTCTTCTTAAGATTCAATCAAGTGGTAAATCAAGATTATTGCACGGATCACAGGATATTTCATGGGTGATAATTCTTGGTAATTTAGGGCATTCAACCTCGATTTACTTGATTATCCTTCTATATTTATTCTACATCCGTCGAGCAATGTTTGATGATAATCTTCAACTGGCAGGACTCAGCGGAATGATGATATTTGTGGGTTTTCAAGCATGGATTACAATGCATATTAGTATTGGAATTCCCATTGAATTTATAGTGGTATTACCGGCATTATCCATGCTGTTTGCCATATTATTTGACTCAAGAACGGGGTTTTATGCAACGGTGGCAATGGCATTACTCCTTGCCGGAATTAGAGGAAATGACTATCCTACCGCAATGGCAATGATGCTTGCCGGAATGTTTGGCGCATATACTGTTAGAGATTTACAAAGTCGAACTCAAATATTTAAATCAATTTTTTCGGTTTTTCTAGGATTTTCATTGCCAATTATTTCTATTGCCGCCGAAAGAACCGTTGAATTACCAAATCTTGGCGGTCAATTACTTGTTGCATTGATGAATTCTGCTATTTCACCGCTTATTACATTTGGTTTACTCTTTATCGTAGAACGTGTTTTCCGCGTTACAACTGATTTGTTACTTCAAGAATATGATAATCTTGACCATCCATTACTCGTGGAGCTCTCCGAGAAAGCACCGGGTACATATCAACATACTTTGACGATAGCCCGCCTATCCGAAAGTGCGGCTCGTGCTATAAACGCCAATGATTTACTCGTTAAAGTTGGTTCGTATTTTCACGACATTGGTAAATTAGCAAAGTCTGAATATTTTATTGAAAATCAAATTAATCTCTCAAATAAGCACGACAAACTTTCCGCTAAGAAAAGTGCTTCGGTTATCAAAAGCCACGTTGAAGAAGGAATCGAACTTGCCCAAGAATATAAATTACCAAAACGTATCGTGGACTTCATCTCGATGCATCATGGCACAATGCTGATAAAACACTTTTATGCTAAAGCTTTAGAGGATGCAGATACAACTCCGGCAGATGTTGACGAAAATGATTATCGGTATCCGGGACCAAAACCAGCAACGAAAGAAACAGCGATAGTAATGCTTGCCGATGCTGCTGAAGCAATCACTCGCGCAAAGAACAACGAAAATCGAGAAGAATTTGAACAGACTCTCGATGAAATTATCAAAGAACGTTTGCTCGACGGTCAGTTTGACGAATGTGATATTACAATGCACGAACTACAAATTATCAAAGAAGCATTTGTGAAAAATCTTATTGGAATTCATCATCATAGAATTCAATATAAAACAATCGCTACCGAAGAGAAGGAAGTGCAATAATAATGGATGTTCTGCCAAAGCAAATGAGTAGAGAGTTGTCGCAATTCAAACAATACATAGCACTTGAACGCGGATTGAGTGAAAATACACTCGAAGGTTATTTGCACGATTGTCAATTATTTGGTCAGTTCATTCACCAGCTCAATATTCTTTCATATACCCATGCAAAACCGTCGAATATCAAAAACTTTCTTCGTAACCTCGAAGAACTTGGCATTTCTATTTCGTCCCGTGCTCGATATCTTTCATCATTGCGTAGTTTCTATTTGTTTCTTGTTGGAAACAACAATACCTCGGATAATATTTGTGAATTAATTGACCTGCCCAAATCAGCACGACCATTACCTGACACTCTTTCTGTAGAAGATATGAATCTTTTGCTTGCTCAGCCCGACATTACAACTCCTGCCGGAGTGCGCAATCGTGCAATCTTGGAAACATTGTATGCTTGCGGGCTTCGTGTTTCGGAAGTTTGCGGTCTCAAACAACGGGATATTCTTCGGGAAGTGGAGATTATCCGAGTATTTGGCAAAGGGTCTAAAGAAAGAATAGTTCCAATTGGTCAATCAGCACTCAACTGGATAAAACAATATCAAAGCAAAGTTCGCCCGATGTTTACAAAACCGCAAGTGGTAAATGACGATATTTTGTTTCTTAATCAAAAGGGAAAAAAACTGACAAGAATGGCAATTTGGAATTTTGTAAAGCAAGCGGCAAGTGATTCTCGCATTACAAAGCATATTCATCCGCATACATTCCGCCATTCATTTGCTACGCATTTGCTCGAAGGCGGGGCAGACCTCCGCGCAGTTCAAGAAATGCTCGGACATGCTAATATTTCAACCACACAAATCTATACTCACATTGACCGCGAGTATATCAAAGAAGTTCATAAGACGTTTCATCCTCGAAGCTGAAAATGTTCAATTAATGTTACTTTAGAAGCAATTCACCAATTTTCCATACATCGCCGGCACCTACGGTAAGTAGCATATCGTTTCCGGTCAAAAATGATTTCAAGAATCTTTGTGCATCTTCTTTATTTGCGTAATAATAGACATTTCGGTGTCCGCTTTGCCGAGCAGTTTTTGCGATAAGTTCACCTGTAACACCTTCGATTGGCTTTTCACGGGCAGGATAAACGTCAAGTACCACAAGCACATCAGCATCATCAAATGACTGCCCGAATTCTTTAAAAAAATCACGGGTACGACTAAATGTATGCGGCTGAAACAGACAGACGATTCGTCTATCAGTCCAGCCGGATCGTGCTGCAGAAAGGGTAGCTCGAACTTCTGTGGGATGGTGAGCATAATCATCAATAATAAGTACTCCATTGGTTTCACCTTTTATCTCAAATCTGCGATAAACGCCAGTAAATTCAGCGATTGCTTCTTTTATAATTGAAAACTCTATTCCAAGTTGAGTAGCAACTGCAATAGCCGCAAGTGCATTTTTGATGTTATGAATTCCCGGAATATTAAGCGTTAATTCTCCGAGCAATGTTCCATTTTGTACGATTTTACAATGAGTAGAGCGTTGGTGAGATGTTATTTCAATTGCTCTGAAATCCGCATGAGGACTTAATCCGAAGGTAATTACTTTTTTCTTTATCATTGGGAGAATATCTTTTACACCTGCATCATCTAAACCAACAGCAATGAATCCGTAAAAAGGCGTTTTATTGGCAAATTCTACAAATGCTTCTTTGATGTCGTCGAGCGAACTGTAAATATCAAGATGTTCTGCTTCAAGATTATTAATAATAGCGATTGTCGGCGAAAGTTGGAGAAATGAACGGTCGTATTCATCAGCTTCAACGACTGTCCATTCACCTTTACCGAGCCGAGCGTTTGTTCCACCAAGCCCGTGCAAACGTCCACCAACCAATACAGTTGGGTCAAGTCCGGCTTTCATTAATGTAAGTCCAACGATTGAAGTAGTTGTGGTTTTCCCATGAGTTCCGGCAATGGCAAGGCAATAATTGAGGCGAGCAACTTCAGCAAGCATTTCAGCTCGGCGAATGAGAGGAATATTCTGTTTGAGAGCTTCTGCAGTTTCGGGGTTTTCGCTTAGATTAACAGCACTCGAATACACTACAACTTCGGCATTACGTACATTTTCGGCTGTATGACCAATAAAAATTACAGCTCCGAGAGAAGCAAGGTAGTCTGTGGTTTCAGATTGTGCCATATCCGACCCACTGACCGAAAAGCCCTGAGCAATGAGAATTTCCGCAATCCCACTCATGCCGCTTCCACCGATACCGATAAAATGAATATTGTGAACTGAGGTAAACATAGGTTACAGAGATAAGTTAGAGTTGTATAAGATTCGGGCTTGTAAATGAGGCGTAGAATTAGTTCAAATTTACAAAAAAAAATGAAGAAAAGAAGGAAAAAGGGATACACTTTTTCCTAATTTCATATTAATGTAAATACAAAAATTTGTATTTTTTATCAAAAATATTTGGCTGTCTATGGACTTCGCCGTATTTTTGTAGTTCTTAAACGTTTCCTCCACTCTTATTTAAGGAGTACTCTCATGGCAAAACAACAAACCTTCGGCGATAAACTCAAGAAAAAAGCCGTTGACTCTCGTATTAACATCAAAATAATTAAGGGCTTTCGTTCTGATAAAGGTTCTATCAAATTTGTAGAGCGTTTCGTGAAAGTGAATGACCTTAGCGAAGTAGAAAAAGTTGATATTTCGAAATAAGTTCATAATTCTCAAGCCCAACTAAGGAAAATTAAACATGAAAAAAGGAATACATCCCTATTATAAGCAAGTAGAAATCGTCATGACGGACGGTTCGACCTACATGACTCGTTCATGCTACAACGGCGACAAAATGGTTCTCGAAATTGACTCGAAAAGCCATCCATTCTTTACAGGAAAACAAATGCTCATAGACACTGCCGGCCGTGTTGAGCGATTTAATAAACGCTTTGAAAGAACAAAAGCAATTAAAGATTCTAAGGATACAAAATGAGACAACAAAGTTTTGGAAATAACACAGGCGGACGCAACGGTGTAAATAACCCGTTTGCTCCTGCAATGCGTAAACAGCGCACCCCGCTCAAAAAGAAAAACAATCCGATGGGCGAAAATCGCACGATTGATTATCTTGACCCAAAATCGCTTCTACGCTTTATCAACGACCAAGGAAAAATTCTTCCTCGTCGTATTACCGGCGTAAATGCGTATCAGCAACGCCAGATTTGTAAAGCAATTAAATATGCGCGTCATCTTGCACTTCTTCCGTTTGTTACACAAGATGTTCGCTAAAAAATAACGCACAATCGTTGTGATGTTCTTTTCAAAAGGACGAATGGACGCTCTCAAAAGCTCCGCTCGTCCTTTTCTGTTTTTATAAATTATATCTTTACTATTATGAAACTAACCAATAAAACTGTTTTAATAACCGGTGCCTCGAGCGGTATCGGGCGAGCTTGTGCCGAAATCTGCGCCAAAGAAGGTGCGCGGCTTATTCTCCTTGCCCGCCGACGCGAACGGCTCGACGAACTTGCCACCGAACTTCGCAAAACCTATTCAAGTGAAATTATCCTTGCTACCTGCGATGTACGTAACTACGAACAAGTAGAAAATGTTGTCTCTGCACTTGCAAGTGAATGGGCGGCAATTGATGTACTAATCAATAATGCAGGACTTTCTCGAGGGTTGGATAAGATTCAAGACGGTAACATCGAAAATTGGGACGAAATGATTGATACCAACGTCAAGGGGTTACTCTATGTAAGTCGTGCAGTTCTGCCGCTTATGATTCGCCGGAATGATGGAATTGTCGTCAATATTGCTTCTATTGCCGGACGTGAAGTCTATCCTTCGGGAAATGTATATTGCGCTTCTAAATTTGCGGCTCGCGCACTATCACAATCAATGCAAATTGACCTGAATGGAACGGGAGTGCGAGTGTGTAATATTGACCCCGGACTGGTAGAAACTGAATTTTCAATTGTCAGATTCCGAGGTGATGCCGAACGAGCAGAAAAAGTATATCAAGGTTATACTCCTCTTCATTCTAAGGATGTTGCTGAGGCAATGATGTTTTGTATTACCCGCCCAAAACACGTTAGTATTCACGATATGCTGATAATGCCGACCGACCAAGCATCTACAACGATTGTGAATAAAAAACTCTAAAGTCAGTATAAAACTATGTTTCCTCTGTGCCTATGTGGTTTAATACTTAAACAAATCACCTCGCAATCACAAAAGCATGCTCGCGTGAATGCTTGCTGTCCGAAAGGCGAAGCTCGTACATTCCCGAAGAAAGATTCAGCGTCTGTACATCGAACGGCAAACGTATTTCACCGCTGGGAAGCTCGCCCGAAAATAATTCACCAAGTCGTTTACCTGTCAGGTCATAAACTTCGAGAGTGTAGTTGCCCGCATGAGCAAGAGTAGCCGGAAGAACTGCTCTGCCATCTGCGCCAATTGGGTTTGGTTCAGTTTGGTGTAATGTGAAATCTGCTTTAACTAAATCGCCCGTTACTGAAAGTTTCTG
>JAFDZU010000041.1:46933-103166 GCA_018266765.1 Bacteroidota bacterium | reverse complement strand
AAATTCTTCTAAATGAGAAACAACCGGTTTACTAATTTCTGAAATTGAAAATGACATGAATAATGTATAAATATATATGTATGTTTCGGATTATTAACTTTTTATATTAAAAGCAGATGCAATTTATGGAGTTGTTTCTTTTTTGCCCGCTAATTTAGAAACAATTATACTAATTTCATACAAAACTACCATCGGAGTTGCAAAAATCAGTTGATTAATTGGGTCAGGGCTTGGAGTAAGAACAGCGGCGACAACCAAAATTAGTATATAAGCATGACGACGATACTTCCTCATAAACGCAGGAGTAAGAATTCCAACTCTAGAAAGTACATATGCAACCATAGGTAACTCAAAAACAAGTCCTGCACCAAGTATTGTTGTGGTTACAAAACCAAAATACTCAGTAACATCAATCATATTTTTAATTTTTGTGGTACCAAAACTTACAGTAAATTTCATCATACCGGGAATCATTCCAAAATAAGCAAAAGCAACGCCGGCAAGGAAACAAAAGGTTGTAAAAAAGGTTATCTTTCCTGCCCAGTTTCTTTCATGACCGTAAAGTCCCGGAGCAACAAATTTCCATATTTGATATAATGTCCATGGAATTGAGAAGATTATTCCAACTACCAATACCACTTTGAAATATAAAAACGGTTGCCCAAATGGACGTAAATTTTGAAGCTCAAGTCCAGCATCAGTTGCCGGACGCAACAAGACAAGTTCCATTATTTGATTGATTAACAATCCTGATATTACACAACCAACAGCAATTCCAATGATTGAGAAGACAATGCGATTACGAAGATCTTCTAAATGGTCGAAAAAACTCATCTCTTTTTCTTCGGTATCTTTCGATTCTTTAATTTGTTGAACCATTTTTATTCTAGTTTTAACGTGATTTTCACTTTTTATTTCATTAAATCAAGTACGAAAATAACTCACTACGATTGATTGACGAAGAAACTCAAAATAAAAATAAGTAATTATTAGTATAAATTCTTGTATTTGTCGATCTAAACTCATTTTATAGAAACCTTTAATTGCAATACAATAAAAGACTTAACTTATTTATCTCATACTTCTAATAATTCTAAAATTCAACAAAACATACTAACCATAATTTGTATTATTCTGTAACTATATTATAATACAGTATAAAAGGATAAATTGCACATATCCAAGTAATTTATTTTCAAATTTTAAAATTTTCTTCTTGTGTTTTGTTATAATCTTGCTGATTTTTGTACTGCGAAAAAAAACGCCCTTGATAAAAACAAGTTTACAACCTTAAAGAGTCAGTAAACACAAGATTCGATTCAGGCAAAATGCTTTTAGAACAAAAATCTAACAAGCAATACTCGGAAAAATATACAAAACATTGCTTTTTTATTCTAAAAGTATTTATTGTGTGTCTTTTCGTCTTCCGCATCGCTTGCGGCATTTGAAATAATTTCCCCCGATTGTTTCTCTAATCAAAAGCAAGCACAAGCAGTAGTACATATTGGTAATCCGTTTTGGCGGCTTCATCCTCAGTAATTTGCAATCGAACTAACACGTTCGAGGTGCGAGGCGAAGCGTCTCTTTTTGTTACTTAGATCTGTTATTTATAATAGAATAAGTTATTAGCAAATTTTGACTCTTCGTTTCGTTCTTCTGAAATTTTTACAGTTGATTTCGAATTCTTAATTACAAGATGTGAATGGTAGTCATCGGTTTACAATCAGTCATTGCTTTGGTTCAATACTATCAATGTCGGGGATAAAATCATAACTCTTTCTAACGGAGGCAGAATTGGCTAAAAAGTTACCAACACTCGACTTATTCGCTCATGCGTTACGAGCTAAACCGACTACATCTCGTAAACCTTCTACTAAAACTGAAGCAAACGCTGAACAATCAGCACCTGATTTACAAGCTACTATGCTTTGGGATAAATGTCTGTCCATTATAAAAGATAACGTTGCATCACAAGTTTACAAAACTTGGTTTGAGCCGATAACAGCTCTTCGCTGGCAAGATAGTCAACTCACTATTCAAGTACCGAGTCAGTTTTTTTATGAGTGGATAGAAGAGCATTATTATGCATTGCTTCAAAAAACTATTTATCAAATTCTTGGTGCAAAATCAAAATTACAATACCAAGTATTGGTTAATAATAATGGTGAAACTCTCGAACAACGTGCGATAAAATTACCGGCATTCAGAAATGCTCCAACTACATCTCAATCGAATCAACAAAGTACACTACCGTTTGCCACAGCAACTCCTATTCAACAGCAGTATCCTAATTATTTGAATTCAAGATATACGTTCGAGAATTTTATCAGAGGTGAAAGTAATCAACTTGCATCTTCCGCCGCTTTAGCAGTAGCAGAAGCTCCTGGAAAAACACGCTTCAATCCCCTATTCATTTACGGTGGAACAGGACTTGGTAAAACTCATCTAGTGCAGGCAATAGGAAATTATATTACTCAAAACAATCCTTCCTCTCGAGTACTTTATACAAATAGTGAACGATTCACAATTGAATATGTCAATGCTATTCAGAATAATCGAGTAAACGAATTCACTAATTTCTATCGAACTATTGATGTATTAATCGTTGATGACATTCAATTTTTCAGCGGAAAAGAGAAAACGCAAGATAACTTCTTTCATACGTTCAATGCCTTATATCAAGCAGGTAAACAGCTAATTCTGACAAGCGATAAGCCACCCAAAGAACTCGTAGATGTGGATGATCGCTTGATTTCACGTTTCCAATGGGGATTAACTGTTGATGTTCAATTACCCGACTACGAAACAAGAATGGCTATACTTCAACGTAAAAGTATGGATGAAGGATTTGAAATTCCTACTGATATTATAGAATATATTGCTCGTCATGTTTTTTCGAGTGTTCGTGAACTCGAAGGTAGTCTAATTAGTTTAATTGCAAAGGTTTCGCTCGATAGACGTGAACTTACTATTGACTTGGCTAAAGAAGTAGTTCGCGGTGTATCTACTCCATCAAATAAGAACATTACAATTCAAGATATTATTAAAGAAGTTTCTAAACATTACGATTTTTCTCCTGATATATTAGCCGGAAAAACTCGGAAACATGAAGTGGTTTTAGCTCGGCAAGTGGCTATGTATTTGGCTAAGAAATTTACATCGCTTTCGTTGAAAAACATTGGTTCTTACTTTGGTGGACGTGACCATACAACAGTTCTTCATTCATGTCAGATGATTGAAAATTATCTCGGGAATGATAAATCGGTTGTTGCATCCATCGAAACGCTCAAAAGACTTTTTGGAAGAGATTAAACCTAAAATATAAGCAGTAAAGTGGTGGTTTGTATCTATTAGACACTACTGAAAATATATAAAAGACGCATTCATATAGTATGGACGTGCCATTTTTCTTGTTTTCCTTCTAAGAGAATTGCCGTAGTTTCGCTGTAGAGATTACATTAAGTCACTTCAGGCGGTTATTATAACCGTCTTTCAAACAATACTTCAAATAATAATAGTACAAAGGTCGGTTGGGAAACACCCGACCAGAAGGTAAAACAGCCCCGTCAGGGGTGCAATATCGTTAGAAAACAACACTACCGCTTCGCTGCCAAGAGTTCCGTCAGGAAAGATATATCTCTATGAATTGTTCCGCCCTTACAGGGCTTGAATTCTGACCGAGAAACAATTTCCTACCGATATGTATTCCCTATGGGAAAAAAGAATCCCCCGTCAAGCTGGTTTTATAATCGGCTTTCATCTATTCCACCAAATCCAAAGACCACACAAAAGCCGAAGAGAAATACTACCCACCCGATGAAGTAAAAACATCCATTGAGGAGAACAAATGCTCCATTGAAGAAATGAAACTCTCCATTGAGGAGATGAAACTCTCCATTGTTTTCAAAACAATCGTATTGTCGAGCACTACCAATGGTATGTGTTTTTTAAAGTTTGATTATGACTTCAATTGTTTACCAAATATAAAGTTATGAAGAAGGTCAGTTGTAATAAGCGGACAGGACGGGAAATACTCCAAATAAATATGTAAACCGTAGGCACTCAACAACCGACAAGACAGCGAGTTTATACAGAACTTCTTTCTTGTAAAATTTATAGAATCTAAAATTTACAATTATTACTTAAATACAGCGAACATTTGAATCTAAAATTCTGAGAATCAAAAAAAATATTCATTTATGGAAACTAAAAGGTATGTTTGTTCGTAGAAAGTAATAGTAATAATGAGTTTGTACCATTAATTTAAGAATAATTATGCGGTCTTTTTCGATAGAAAGCAACGGACGGCTTGAAAATACAGCCATATATTTTAACGGCGAACAACTTAGCGGTGTAAAAGAAATCTTCTTGAATTTAGACGAAGATGGAACTTTTGATGCAATTTTACGGTATGAAGGTACTGATAAAGTAATCTATACAAAACAAATATTTACAGAGTATTTTGAGAATGTTAAAGTTCGTCCACCTTCATATTCTGAAGATGAAGCACAGAATCTTCAATTGTTGACAGTTGAAAGTGATGGAGATATTCGTAATACCACTGTTTTGCGAAATGATGAACAACTTGACGGCATAATAAGTCTGTTTGTACATTTAAAAAATAATGTAACCAAAGATGGCGGTATAAAATCTTTATTCAGTCGTGCCCCTGAATCTAACGAACCAACAGTATTTAGAGCAGAAATTACATTTAGAAATAGTGATGATTCAACTGAAGTAGAAGGAGTATTCTCATGAACATGAAAGTTTCTTCCCGTTTGGGATGGTTTTTCGGACTAATAGCAATTTGTTCTCTGATTTTAATACCAACATTAGCCGATGCTCGAGGAAGTTTTGGGGGCAGTCGTGGTGGAGGTGGTCGAAGTTCTGGTGGTAGCAGAAGTTTTGGTGGTAGTAGAGGCAGCTCACGCCCAAGTGCTCCTTCGTATTCTCGTCCGAGTCCAAGACCTTCGTATTCTCGCCCCAATTCCCCATCAAGCTCATTTGGAAGGTCATCCACTCCAGCTCCTCGTTCTAGTTTTGGAGGAACTCGCTTGAATTCCGGATCTGACTATACTCGTTCGTATGGTATACCGCGAAAAAGTACTCCAATGACATTACCAAACAGCTCTGGTGCTAATCAAAATTATGTAGTTCATAATTACGGTGGGCGTGGCGACGGATTTATGATGGGCTACATGATGGGAAGTGTTCCATTCATGTGGCGAACTCCATTTCATCCTGCTTATTATTATACTCAGCCAAGCTATGTAACGATGCCGGATGGATCTGTAGAGGTTTATCCACCTACGTTTTCATATTCTACTCTAATTTTTACATTGTTAGTTGGTGGCTTTATAATTTATATTGTTATAAAGGTTTTACGTCGAAGACGAATGGGGATTGGTTCTAATTCTTCGTTCGATTAAAACATTTGGTTTCGTAAAAAAAAGCGGCAAACTATTTAGAATAGTTTGCCGCTTTTTTATCATTATATTTAGCTGTGTTTTTAACTTTTTTTCAAAAGTATCTGTTTAGCATCTTCTTTCACAACAGCATTATAGAATTTTTTAAAATCATTATATTGATCGGTTTCAACGAGAGATTTTTTGTAAATAAATACTCGCTTTGCTTTCAAAATACCTGATGAATAAGAATATTCTACAGAATAATCTGCAATCGGCGATGTAAGTTGTTTAGATTTTGGTACATCAACAGGTTCATATTCATTCGGTAATTTAATGCTAATTTCCTCACTTGACGTATCCACACCGCTTCTGTATTTCATAGGATAGGTTCTATGGTCATATGAAAGTGCATCGTCGGCACGAAGATCATCTTTCCAAGGTATTTTCACTAATTTAAAATCTCCGGCATCAGTAACATAATTAGGAATTTCACATGTATATCCATATACTATAGATGAACTTAAGTCTTCAAGATTTGATACATCAAACTTTTTAAGTTTTACACTGGGAAATTCTGAACTTAGTTCGCTCTGCATAGATTTTTCTCGCTCAGTAGAAGTTTTGTTCCGAAATCTTGCTCTTAAATTTGCTGTTAGTACACCCGAATATTCTGTAGAATTCGATAGAACTGCATTGTTCGTTTCATCGAGGGTCAATGTTGTATTTGCTATCATATTTGGTGCGGCTGATTGAACTCTGGGTAATAAG
Source organism: Bacteroidota bacterium (assembly GCA_018266765.1). Taxonomy (GTDB): domain Bacteria; phylum Bacteroidota; class Ignavibacteria; order Kapaibacteriales; family UBA961; genus JADJXV01. The sequence continues at coordinate 96,990 of JAFDZU010000041.1, read as the reverse complement.
ATTGGTTGAGTATTTCCCGGTTTAATTACCAATGAAAACGCATCCCTGTCCATTGTGGGAATAGACCCAACCGGATGATTATTCGCCGTTAAATCCAAAAAAGTAGGTGGATTAGTTCCATTATCTACTGCAACTATACAATGGTTAAATTCAATTGAAGGCGGAATATTATTTTTTTGTTCTTCGTCTCCGCTATTTACTAAAACATAATTTGCAGGTATCCCAACTTCGCGCAACATTGCGATTCCAAGAGTTGCAACATCTTTACAATCCCCTATTTTATTGACTAATACATCTCGAGCTTTTTGAGGAATCAAGCCCGACTGTCGAAAAGAAACACTCGAATACCGAATATTTTCTGTAATATAATCATAGATTGTTTTGATTTTTTGCTCTTTAGTCAGTGCATTTTGATTCGGCATTAATTCTTGAACTTTTTCCTGAATTTCATACGTAGATTGAGCTTTAGTTTTGGCAATTTCATCATACCAATTAACCAAATAATTCCAATCAGGAATTGATGAAACCCTTACCATTTTTCCAACTTCATCAATATCAGGCATTTCTGCTTCATACACTATGCCTTCTTGATTTTGTAATTTCCATACAAATAGTTGTCCGTCAGGAGTTGAACTGACAGTAGGTTCAATTGATAGGTTTTGTGCTTGATAATGAAAATCCATTCCTTTAGGAATCAAGAGTGAAAATTCTGCATTTTTTAAAGGGAAGAAACCGTTAAAATAAAATTCATCCCAAAAATGTTTTGCAAGTTTTCCTGTATTAAAATTCCTGATATGCCACTTGATATAAATATAGTCATTTTTTTCAAGAGACTTAAATACAATATGATTTTTGCTTATATCTCCTCGTATTTCAGTTCCGTCCGATTTGATAGTTACAGCTTTTTCGATTATTAACGACTGAGAATATGAATTATACCCTAAATAATATTCTTTAAACCTGTCAATTCCTTTATCATTATATAATCGAAGTAATAGTTCTTGTGAAGTTTCTGAAGCTCCCTGAGGATAGACAACTCGGGTTGATTTATCTAAGACAACACATGCAGGAGATTCGGGTTGCTGTTCTGCTGTCGGTGCAGCTTTTACCAAGCTATCAATATTCCCTTCGCCTAAAGCAGTAAAGATTGACTTTTTACCGTTGAGTTCTCGTAGTATATCTCGGCTGTCATAATCTGTCGGTGTAAATTGCAGTGCTTTTTGATATGATTCTTTCGCTGAAGGAATATTTTTATCACTCCGCTGAACATCTCCTAATTTAGACCAATATACACCGCAAGACGGACAGAATGATAGAGCTTTATTCATCATTTGAGCGGCTCTGTCATATTTTTGAAGTGTTGTAAATACATTCGCCATTTGATAATAATATCCCGGTGAAGCAGGAGAATATTCCAACATTTTCTGGTATGTTTCTTCCCATTCTTTTATTTTAGATGCTTCTAAATATGCTTTTGCAAGATATGAAAGTGCACCATCAGTATAATCCTTTTCCAGAAATTTCGTCAAAATATCTATGGTTCCATCTTGTTTTCTGGTAAGTTGATAATCTATAGTACACGCAAGATTAACATATTTCCAATTTGTAGGAAATTTTTTATATCCATCTTTAGCTAATTGAATCACTTTTTCTGTCAATTTTTTCTTACCATATAACTCAATTCGTAAACTGAGAACTGACTCGGATTCAGGTTGTAAAACTTCCAATTTATTAAGCATTTCTTCGGCTCTGTCATAATCTTCATTATCTAAATATTGAGAATACTTATAAAGTAGGGGATCAATTAAATCTTTATTCGGAAGTGCAACCATTTTCTCATATGTTGTCACTAATTCATCGCGTTTTCGACCGCGTGCATAAGCATCAATGAAATATTTGTATATCAATCCACAATTGGGAGAAAGTTTCTGTGCTTTTCTTAAAATTAATTCCGCTTCTATTGCCTGATCATTTCGTAAATAACAATCAGCCAACAGTATATAATTTTCTATATTATTTGGACTTTCAAGTATTTTATTTTTAAAATATTCAGTAGCGAAGAGTGGAATATTCTTGATAGTACTCGGTGATGCTTTAGTATATTTTTGAGCTTCTGAGCTTGATTTTAATCCCGGAATTGGTTCTCCGAATGAATCCGTAATTCGGGCTAAAAAATTACATCTGTCTAACTCAGAACTTCCCACTTTTACAAGTAAACGATTCCAACCTTCTTGAAGCTCAGTTTCTACGATATAGGTATCAAAATCATTGTTTGTTTCGAGTGAATCTCGAATGATTTCAACGTCATTCAAAAATGTTTTGAGAGAACCGGAAGTTCCTACTCTAACATTTACATTTTGCTTTTTAGGTGAATAAACAAAAGTATTTGCGTATAGAATTGATTGTCTGTCTCCAAAATATGACTGAAAATCGAGCCACTTATCTAATTTTATAGTTGGAGGTAAAAACCATTTGGTTGGTACATCATTTTTTCCTGGATATTCTTTGGTAATATCATATTCCATCTCGGGAGGATAGACAGCATTGAAACCACTTGCAGAAATATTTTCATAGGGGCCAATTATAGTCCACTGCTCCAATGCACCAATTGATTTATAATGTTCTTTAGCTTTAGCAAGTTGCCCTTTTCTTTGATAAATATTTCCTAATACTTCATGAGCCATAGCTTTTAGTATTCCGTCTTTATCACCTTTTTTGGAAATTTGCTCCATCATTTCAACAACACTTGCATTCGTTTGTTGAATTGAATTAATTTTCGCAGTAACCCATTCAGCATAAAGATATGGAGTTGCATCTTTTTCTGATTTTAATACATTTTTAAATACTTCCCATGCTTTAGTTTCTTTTCTTTGAATTTCATAGAGTAATGCTAAACCCACGTAGGCACGAGTATTTGATGAATCAGTTTTAATAGCTTGTAGAAATTTTAATTCAACGGTGGAATTATCATTTTGTTCCCAAGCATTCCATGCTTCATCTACTAATTTTGAACTTTCAGAAGCAATTGCAAATGAATTACTTGCTATTGTTAATAATACTATCAATACTGTTTGTAATTTTTTCATATTGTTCTATTATCTATACTATATTTTAGTGCTGTTAAAATTAAAGTAATCCAAATATTTTCAAAACAAACGCATATTGAAAGGCAATTTCTTTCAAATAATCGAATCTTCCGGATGCACCAAAATGTCCGGAATCCATATTTGTTTTTAAAAGAATGATATTATCATCCGTCTTGAGTTTACGTAATTTTGCTACCCATTTAGCAGGTTCCCAATACGAAACACGCGGGTCACTGATTCCTGCAAGAGCTAATATATGCGGATAAGATTTTGCTGTTACGTTATCATACGGTGAATATGACAACATATAATCAAAATACTGTTTCTCGTTTGGATTTCCCCACTCTTCGTATTCACCAATAGTTAAAGGAAGTGTAGAATCAAGCATAGTATTCATCATATCTACGAATGGAACACCGGCAATAACCACATTGAACAAATCCGGTCGCATATTTGTCACTGCACCGACTAAAAGTCCGCCTGCACTTCGTCCTTCAATTGCTATTTTCTTCGCAGATGTATATTTTTTTTCTATTAAATATTCAGCCGAACATATAAAATCGGTAAAAGTATTCTTTTTCAATAACATTTTGCCTGAATCATGCCACTGTTCCCCCATTTCCGAGCCACCTCGAACATGCGCCACAGCGTAAATAAAACCTTTATTTAATAGAGTAATTATTTTCGATGAAAAACTATCGGGCATCGAAATACCATAAGAACCATAACCATATAAATACAATAGGTTTGTACTGTCAAGTTCAATTCCTTTTTTGAAGATTACGGTGATTGGTATTTGCGTACCATCATTTGCAAGCGCATAGACTCTCTCTACTACATAGTTTTCCGGATTATAATTAGGTATTTCTGATTGTTTTACCATAGTTTGCTCACCTGTTACAAAATTATAATCTATAACTGTAATTGGAGTTACCGGTGAACTAAAACTAAATCGAAACGTAGAAGATTCAGCAATAAAATTTCTTCCGTGAGCAATTGAGTATGCTGTTTCACTAAAATGGATATATCGAACATCGTTCGTTTTAATGTTTTGAATTCTAAATTGCTCCAGTCCTGCTGTTGATTCTTTAGCAACAATAAATTTTTCAAATATTTCGAAACTCTGAAGTTTAGTTTCAGGTCTGTGAGGAATAATTTCATTCCAATTAGTTCTGGAGTAATTAGAAAATGGTGTAGTCATTAATCTGAAATTCTTTGCCTCTTCATTAGTTTGGATATAGAATATTTCATCAGCCGCATCAAGGTGATATTCAATTTCATGAACACGAGTTGCAAACATTGTAAGTGACTTACAGGTACTATTTGCATCAGCAAAATAATATTCACTTGTAGTCGAGCTGTGTACTCCAACTAAAATCGTTTGATCATCTTTAGACTTATCTATTGCAATTGAGAAAGACTCATCCTTCTCATGTAGTAGTAATTCATCGTTTACTTGTTCAGTTCCTAATATATGTTTGTAAGCTTTGAAAGAACGAAAAGTTTCGTCTAAAAGATTGTAAAGAAAGGTTTTATTATCATTAAGCCATACTATACTTCCAGAAGTATTTGCCAACTTATCTGTTAGAATAGTGTTATTAGCTAAATCTTTAATAGCAACTGTGAATCGTTCAGACCCATCAATATCATAAGTAAAACCAAGTAGTGAATGGTCAGGACTTACCTTTAGAGTACCGAGTGTGAAAAAAGGATGTCCTTCAGCCAGCAAGTTTACATCTAATATAATTTCTTCGTTTGCATCTTCAGTTCCGAATTTTCTACAATAAATCGAATATTGCTTCCCTTCTTCAGTTCTCGAATAATAGAAATATTCTCCCATTTTATCTAAAGTTGTTTGATCTGTTTCCTTTATTCGACCCCGAAGTTCTTTATACAATTCGAGTTGAACTTGTTCGGTATCCGACATCACTGATTGAGTATATGTATTTTCTGCATTAAGATATTCAATCACTTCAGATTTTTCTTTGCCTCTCAGCCAAGCATAATCATCAATAAGTGTAGTGTTATGGATTGAGGTTGAAATTGGAATTTTGTTTGCTATCGGTGGTTTACTGGCTAAAGTTGTTTGAGTCATAAAGTTAAATTATTCTAATGGATGCAAAGTATTTTACTTGTAAATAATAGAGTTGAATTGATTATACAGGTAAAAAAGACTTCTAAAAAATTTTGAATGAAGTAACACGAATTGTTCTTAAAATGATTGTTTTGAACAATTTTAAATCAATAAATCGCACAACTTGTTCATCCATTAATTCATTGATTTAACAGAACAATATAAACATTCAATTTTTAGATTGAAAGTTTAGGCGATTGTTGCAACCGTTTTTATTACTTGCCTACTACAAAGTTATGAAACTAGTCTGATAAAACAAACAACCGAATTGGTGAATTTTCCACTATACCAGAAATAGCTCTTCTCCCCAAAAACGGGAATATCAATCCCAATAGTGCTATCTCTATCCTTATTTTACCATTAAATTCGTAAATTGCACCTTATCATCTTATGAATATTTTTTGAATAAACTTCAAATATCAGTTATCCGATATGTTTAATTTTCCTGCATTACAAAAACAATTAGCTCATCCTTTTATTTTGTTTTTTATAGTACTTACTCTTGTTCCCATTTTATTTTTACCGTTTGGGATAGACCAATGTATTTTTATTCGAGGAAGTGAAGTCCTCTTTAGTGGAGGAAAACTATATGCAGATTATTTTGAACAAAAGCCACCGCTTCTATTCGTTTTCTATGGAATGGCAAGGGTACTTTTTGGAAATCAAGACATAAGTTATCGTTTTTTTGATTTTCTCTGGCAGGTATTTACAGTATTTTCATTATTATTTTGTATTCAACGCTTAACTCATAATAAAGTAACAGGCATAATCGGAGCAATAGTCTATGGAATTCTCTATAGTTCAATGGGAAATTCTGAAATTATGGAATGTGAAAGTTTCATTGCTCCTGCTGTTATTTGGTTAATATATCTCACTTCAAAACAATCTACTGACACTAAATTTTTATTTATTAGAGGAGGTTTAGCTGGTTTTTGTTTTGGTATGAAATTCACGTTTGGCTTAATCTTCGCCGCGATTCTGCTTTGGGAACTTTTAGAAGCTAATAACAATAAAGCTAAACGATTAATATATATAACGGTAGGGTTTTTATTGGTATCTACGTGTTCATTTTGGGCGTTTTTTGATTCAGAAGTATTACATGGTTATTTGCGTGTACTTGAATATACGCGAGCTTATGCGTCAATACCGCCAATCAATATTGAGTTTTTTCGTAAAGCATTAATGAATACCGGTAATTTTTTTGGTGATAATATTTCCCTTACTCTGAGTTTTGCTTCTGCATTTGGACTGGGAGTATCTTTAAAAAAATATTACAATGATGATGATAATACAACCGGTCGATTGGTTCGTATTTGTTTTATTATTTTTTTATTTCTCTTACTCTCGATTATCATTGAACGTAAGTTTCCGCCTTATCATTTTCTACGATTGTTCATTCCGTTTTCAGCACTTTCTGCAATAGGATTAAGTTCAGCATTCACTTTTATACAAACAAATTGGAATTCGACTGTAAAATCATGGAAATTTACGGCTACATTGCTTTGTTTATCTGGTTTATTAATGAGTCCGTTACCACGATTTTTTAAAAACATTCAAGCCGGATATCGTTATTATTCGTCAAATCAAAATACTTGGGTAACGTTTCAAAGCTTAGATAACCCTGCTCGAATTATAGACGATACTCGAGATATTTCAGAATTTATCCGCTCATCGAAGAAAAAAGGAAGAACTTTCGCTATAACTACTGCCGCAAGCTATATTTACCGATTATTAGATGAGCACCCTATTTCCAAATTCTCAATGCCAATGTATTATTATGCAACCGTAGTTCCAAAAGGTGCTTATCAAGAAATGTTTGAAGAAGTAAAACTCTCACATTGGCTTGTTGTACAAAAGAATGATGTTCATCCAACAATATATGGACATAACAAATCAAGTTGGGATTGTGTTCGTACAGATTCTGTGATGTATAGCTATCTGAATACTAACTTCAATCAGACTGCCGAAATTGGTGCTTTTTATGTGTTTGAAAGGAAAGATTGATTTTCTTTTATTTCTTTTAGCATATAAATGAACATTACAACCCAAAGTATTGCTTCTAATACCAAAGGTTCAGTTGCAGGTGTAACTGCGTACATAGTATATGTAAGCATCATACCTGTTGCCCCAAGAGTTAGCCACCTCCATCCAACAATACTATTGAGAAATAAAAGTGGAACGAAATACCATGTATGAACTTTGGGGGAAACAATTGTGGCTACAGTGTAAACAGCAAGGAGTTGCATCATAACTCCTCGCACACCCGAAGGACGATAGAACCATCCCAATGCTACAATACAACTTAAACGAATAACACTGAGTACAGTTGGAGCAACTATCCACCAATTTTGTATTTGTAAACCATCTAAAACTGTTCTAACCAATTGAAGTAAAGGACTATTGAATTGAGTTTGGTTATAAAACTGTATAATCCCAAAAAAATTACTAAGTGCTCTCTTATCATAAAAGAAGAATATACTTATACTTACAATAGTTATTCCAATCGAAAATAGGAGTATGATTTTCTTTTTAATACTATTTTGACTACGGAACAATGGTAAAAATAAAACAATCGGGATTAACTTTAATAGTGTCATTAATCCAACCGTAAATCCGGTTTTCCAAGTTAATAGCAGTGATTTCTTTTGTCCATAATTTTTGGCTAATAAGTATATTAACATTCCAAGTGGAGCGATCACTAAACCATCATTATGAGCTTGTCCCAATATTTCTATTGAAGAAATTGGGAGCAATACATACAATGCCGGTGAAAAAAATGTAACGTACTTTCTTGATTTCAATAGAAATGCAAATCCTATTGCTTCAGCAAAAAACAAAATAAACTTCCAGCCAAATAAAGATGACTGCCAAGAATTTGAAAATAGTTGCCCTATCCAAACTCCAAAAGTAATAAATATTTCTGCTAAAGGTGGGTATATTGCAGAGTGCGTTTTATATGCTAATAACTCATAGAGTTCATTTCGAAGGTAGGAAACTTCAGGTGAATTTGCAGGATAAACATAGCAATTCCATCCGTTTATATTAAGTACACCATGCCATAAATATCCAAATACATCATCAGAAAGCCAAGGAAGCATTGGATACACTGCTAATCGAGATATAATAAATAATATCCAAAGGGACGAATTGCTACCGTCAATTCGGTCTGAGTATTTTTTTAAAATCAAAAACCCAAGAAGTGAATGCAGTATAAATAATAAAAGAAATATCCGTACAGAATCTTCAGTACGAATTGGTGGAATGAGGGAATATCCTACAAAACTTAATAGATATAATCCTAATATTTTATACATCAATCTTTATTAACTAGAATGGATTTATAATGGTTATTATCGTACTATTGGTAGAATATATTTTGTTATAATTCTTGTAATTAAACAAAAATATTTTACTAAATCATTAAGATTAATTGAATAAGTTTCTCAGTTTTTTCTATGATCATCCTAAACTATACAATACCGGTTTGCTCGGTGAAGCATCCGTTTCGAGGGAACATATTTGAAGGTTGAGTAAGTATAAACCATCTTTTACTTCATCTGGTACAAATATAAGTTCGGTAATAGTTGCATTGGTTCTCGGAGCTAATGGATAATTCCAAAAAGCATGATGAGCAGTTAATTCTCCGCAGTCTTCTTCTTTGTCAATCGAAGGTAAATCAATTAACAAATGCAAAACACCATTTTCTCTAAGCCATATAGCGGCATCAGATGCAAGATACGGAGGATTATCCCCCGAGTGCATATATGTTAGTTTTTCTTTGGAATTGGGTAAAGTTCGGATTATAAGAGCTTCTGAAATTGATTGTGTAACAGATTGCAGGTTGTTGAGAGTGATTACAAAATCATCTTCAATTTTTTCAAAAGGAACACTTACCACAGTTGCCAAAAAAATAAATTGAGTAAGGCATTGATTAATAGTGAAAATTTCCTTGGATATGTGCCCAATGCATTCTGAATGGGTGCCATTTCCATGAGGACTTATTGTGAGTGTTTCGCAATTACAAGCACCGCCTTCGCGCGTTGAGCCGACGAAATTATAAATTCTAAACGGTGTAAACTTTGGGTTTGGTAAGAAAAAAGCTTTGGGATTATCTTCACCACTTTTCATCGGAATTGAAATATCAATCGGAACTGATAAATCTACCGTTAATGATTGATTTTTATGGTTAATTAATGCTTTCATTAAGAGGTTTGTTTTCTGATTGAAGAATAGTTACGTTATTTCCAACTTCTATAATTCCTATGGAATATCTATTTGTAAAATATGAACCAAAACATACTTTCCCACGATTATCTCTGCGAAATTGAGCCAGTTCGCTCAACGGTTCTTTACCTTTTTCTAAGGTTACTTGGTCAATAGTCGTTATAGTACAACGTGAACAACGTTTTCCGAAATCAAATACTTGATTATTAATTTCGATTTCCATCCAATCATCTTCATCAAAACCTTTACATTCTCCACTAACTATAATATTCGGACGGAATCGGTCAAATGGTAAATGCTCAGCAAGCCGTTGGTTAAGTTCTTTTAGTGAACTTTTGGTTATAATTAAAATTGGATGAGAATCTACAAATCCTACATGGTGTTTACCAATTATTCTTCCGGAACTTACTTCTCTTTTATAAGTTTCTGAGCGTTTAACTAATCTACATTTTCGGTGAAGAATATCTGAAAAAAAAGATGCAACCAAATTTCCCTCATCAGCAACAGAAAGTGGTTCAGATTCCCAAACCGTTGTATAAAAATGATGAATATTATTCTCTGATAATGAAAGCTTAATTGAATTATTCAAATAACTTATTCGAATTGAATCATTAGTTATTTCGGTTTGGATTAATGCAAGTTCCGGTGCTTCTCGTTGAGTAAGAAATTTCCCATTTTCATCAATTACCATCCATTTTCTATCATTTTCAAAACCAAAATTATCAATATTTACTCTTTGTAATGCAGTGCCTCCGCATGATTTTATCGGATAAACAAAGAGTGATTCGACTGTAAGTATAGACATTTTATTTTTTGAACTATTAACGATAAAACACTGGGTATTTCTTAGGGTTTACTTCGTTCATCATATCATAAACACATTCAAATACATGCTCCATTTCGGGCTTTGAGAAATAATTTCCGTCAGTTCCATACGCAGGGCGGTGGGCTTTTGCTGTAAGAGTTCTTGGTTCTGAATCAAGAAATTTATATCCATTTTGAACTTCAAGAACTTCTCTCATCATGAATGCAGTTGTTCCTCCGGGAACATCTTCATCTAAGAAAATTATTCGATTTGTTTTACGCAGTGATTCAACAATTTTCCCATTTATATCAAACGGTAATAAAGTTTGGACATCAAGCACTTCTACTGAAATTCCGGTACTTGCGAGTGTTTCAGAAGCATCGAGTGCAATTTTACAACTGGCACCATAAGTAACAAGTGTAACATCAGAACCTTCACGAATAATCTCAGGCACACCAAGTGGAACTGTAAATTCACCGATATTAATTGGTAATTTCTCTTTTAAGCGATAGCCATTTAACACTTCAACTATCAGTGCCGGTTCGTCTGCTTTTAATAATAGATTATAAAATCCGGCAGCTTGAGTCATATTTCGTGGCACACACACGTGTATTCCACGAATGAGATTGATTATTCCTGCCATAGGACTTCCACTATGCCAGACACCTTCCAAACGGTGTCCGCGAGTACGAATAATAACCGGTGCTTTTTGTCCGCCTTTAGTTCTCCATTGCAGAGTAGCCAAGTCGTCGGACATTATTTGTAATGGATAGAGTAAATAATCGAGATATTGAATTTCAACGATGGGTCTTAAACCTCGCATTGCCATTCCAATTGCTTGTCCCATTATTGTAACCTCGCGGATACCGGTATCTGACACTCGTGATGCTCCATATTTCGCTTGTAAACCTGCAAATCCTTGGTTGACATCACCTATTTGCCCAACATCTTCTCCAAATGCAATTATTCGTGAATCGCGTTGTAATGCAACATCGAAACACGCATTCATTATTTCTGAACCGTTTATAAGTGGTGAATCATCGGAATATTGAGCAGGAATTTCAGTAAAATTAATTGCTGATTGTTTAGATTCACTATAAAGATAGGAACTATACCGTTCTTTGCCTATCATTTCTTGAGCATTTCGCCATTCTATTAGCTGAAGTTTCGCAGGAATATCTTCATTTCTTGTTAATAAAAGAACTTTGTGAATCAAACTCAAATAGTCTTTACGGAATGGTTCACGAATTGAACATAGTTCTTGATTAATTGCCTGAATTTCAGAACCATATACTGAACCTTGAGCAATTTGATTTAGATATAGTGAAACTGTTTGAATTTCATCAAGTATCGGTTGAAGATAATTTTTCCATGCTTCATCTTTCCATGAACGAACAAGAGAAATATCATCTTGTTCTAAATGTTCTAATTGTTCGGTGGTTGCAATCTTCTCTGAAATCATCCATTCACGCATTCTGTTTATTGCATCAAAATCTGCTTCCCATTGAAGTCTTTCTTGAGATTTATATCGTTCGTGACTACCGGATGTAGAATGTCCTTGAGGTTGAGTAACTTCGATAACATGAATGAGTTGTGGTACATGTTCTAGTCTTGCGGTTTCAGTTGCTCTTTGATATACTTCGACAAGTGCCGGATAATCCCATCCCTTTACAACATGAATGTCATATCCGTCTTTCGTGCCGGGTTCTCGTTGAAACCCTTTTAAAACTTCACTTACACTATTTTTGGTCATTTGAAATTCATTGGAAACAGATATTCCATAACCATCATCCCACACAGAAATTACTGCAGGTGATTTTAAGACTCCTATAGCGTTCACCGCTTCCCAAAACATTCCTTCTGCGGCACTGGCATTACCTATTGTTCCAAAAGCAACTTCATTTCCATTATTTGAGAATTCAGTTAAATTTTTAAGTTCATCTAATTCTCTGTAAAGTCTTGATGCGTATGCAAGTCCTACTAAACGTGGCATTTGAGAAGCAGTTGGCGATACATCGGCAGATGAATTATACTGCTCCATCAGGTTTTTCCAGCTTCCATCGGAATTTAAACTTCTGGTTCCAAAATGACCATTCATAGAGCGCCCGGCTGATGACGGTTCTGCTTCAACATCAGCATGAGCATACATTTGTGCAAAAAATTCTTTTATATTAGACATTCCCAGAGCAAACATAAACGTTTGGTCACGATAGTATCCTGAACGAAAATCACCCTTTCGAAATGCTTTTGCCATAGCAAGTTGGGGTACTTCCTTTCCATCACCAAAAATACCGAACTTTGCTTTTCCGCTTAAAACTTCTCGCCTTCCCAACAAACTTGCTTGTCGGCTTTGGAATGCAATTCGATAATCCTGTATGACTTCGTCAGAATTCCATTTTTTAGTTTTAACAGGTGAATTCGAAGATTTACCATTGGATTTCCCATTAGAATTCTGTTTAATAACATCTAAGTCATTTATTTTTTTTATAGTTTTTGCTGTTTTTGCCATTGTTACTTTTTTATCTACAAAAGAATGAGAAAACATATTTTATAGGTGCTATGTTGTACAAAAATACAGCCAATAGTCCGTATATCCAAAGAGGAGACGATTTTTACAGAATTAAAGTAGGTTAACTACTAATTACTCGTTGTGTAATTATGTGTTTTCTCGTATTTTTACTGAATTAACAAAATTACAAAAATGAGAAAATTATTATTTTAGAATTCAATTAATCTATAAATATATATATTTTACGATTGGTAAATTTGTTAAATTGAATTGCAACTTAAACTAATAGAGGACAATATGAACTACAACACTCTTTTAACCTCATTAACTGATGGGGTATTAACAATAACGATGAATCGCCCTGATGTCTTTAATGCATGTAACGAAGAACTTACTCTTGAACTTCAATCGGCATTTGGCAATGCTGTAACTGATGAATCGGTACGCTGTGTTGTTCTAACCGGAGCCGGAAAAGCATTTTGCTCAGGTCAAGACCTTAAGGATGCACCAACGGGTGGTGGAAAAAGGAGTTTGCAAGACTCATTGGAACGACGGTATAATCCTATTATTCGGGCAATTCGAGATTTACCTAAGCCGGTTATTGCTGGAATCAATGGAGTTGCCGCAGGTGCCGGGCTTTCTCTTGCATTGGCATGTGATATACGTATTATGAGTAGTTCTGCCCGTCTTGTAGAAGCATTTATCGGTATAGCACTTGTTCCTGATTCAGGAGCAACATTTTTTTACCCTCGAATGCTCGGATATGCAAAAGCATTTGAATTTGCAACCTTAAATAAACCAATAAATTCCGATGATGCACTCCAATTAGGATTAGTAAATCATGTTTATCATCCAAATGCTTTCAAGGATTCATTAGATGCACTTGCGCTTCAATATGCACTAGGGCCAACTCAAAGTTTTGGGTTTGTAAAAAAAATGCTCCAAAATGGTCTTACTTCATCATTAGATGAAATGCTTGCTATGGAAGTAGATTATCAACAAAGAGCCGGAAATTCTTCGGACTATACAGTAGGAGTTTCTGCGTTTATAGAGAAAAGAAAACCTAATTTTTCAGGCAAGTAAGGTTTTCAAGGGGATTCATGTCTTTAATTTTGAATGGTTTATTTGTTAAGTAATATTTTAAATTACTTTATCTTTAACTTTAATAACACTTTATGAAATACTTAATTACGATTTTATTTTTACTTCTTTTTGCAATCAAAATTGAACTGAACGCTCAGGGAACTCCGGTTTGGTTTAATTCCGCAGGAAGCGCTTCAAGTGAAGATGACGGTAAAGCTATTGCGGTTGATAGTCTTGGTAATTCTTATATAATAGGTTCTTTTACTGGTTCAATAAAATTAGGAAGTACAGTACTCACAAGTAAAGGTGCAAAAGATATATTGGTCGCAAGTTATTCTCCTGATGGCATATTAGTTTGGGCTAAAAATTTTGGTGGCTTAGGAGATGAAGTTCCTAAATCAATGGTTTGTGATGCTGGAGGAACTCTTTCAATTTGTGGTACTTTTATTGGGAATGTTGACTTAGGTGGTGGATTACTAAAATCCTCAGGAGCAGTAGATGGGTTTGTACTGCGATTAACTTCGACAGGTTCGTTTGTATGGGCAACCCGAATTGGAGGCCCATCTGATGATGTGGCAAATGCTATTTCTATCGATGAAAAAGGAAATTGCTATGTAACCGGTTCTTTTTCGGATACACTTGGTTTTAACGGGGGGAAAGTTCCAACGTTAGTTTCACCGGGTGGAACTGATATTTATGTATTAAAACTTTCTACTAATGGTGTTGTTCAATGGGCAAAACGCGCAGGAGGAATTTCGTATGATGAAGGTTTAAGTATCGTTTATGATTCCCATGGTTTTATAACACTAGCCGGTTCATTTTGGGGTAAAATTGAATTTCCGGGTGGAACAGCTACTGATTTAACAAGTGTTGGAAATTATGATATTTTTATTTCTCAATACTCAGTAGATGGTGTTCCTCGTTGGTCTCAAAGAGTTGGTGGCGGCAATGAAGATTCCCCTCGTGGACTTGCAGTTGATGATTCTGGAACTGTCTATCTTACTGGTACTTATACAGGTCAGGCAGGATTTTCAGGTAGTACATACACTTTACGAGACGGAGGAATGTTCTTAGCAAGGTATTCACCTGACGGATTTCCTGATTGGGTACGCCGTGTAGGTAATAATCAATCAGACATTGGAAATGCAATAGCGTTAGATGGAAACGGCAACGTATATCTTATTGGCAATTTTTACGAAACAACAAATTTCAAATTATCAAATGTACCGGATATTACCAGTGCAGGTAAATCAGATGTAATAATTGCTTGCTTTAATACCATCGGGTCAATACAATGGGCTTTGAGAGCAGGAGGAGCTGAAAATGACAATGGAAATTCTATTACAGTTAATGATAAGGGTGACTTATTTGTCACAGGAAATTATAGGGCTACCGCTGAATTTCCGGGTGGATCACTTTCAAATAGTACAAGTACAGGAGGAAGTGATATCTTCGTTCTGCGATATAATATTCCTAAATTCACGATTATTGGTTTAATAACTTTAAATGGTCAACCATTTGAAGATGTTTCAGTTACTGATGGAACTCGTACTTCTCAGACCGGAACAAATGGACTATATGAACTTAAAAATGTTCCAAATGGTACATACGTGGTAACTCCCACTAAAGAAAGCTATCAATTTCTTCCTGTTTCTACTGAAGTAAAAGTAAAAGGTATTACTCCTCCGGGAGTTAATTTCGCAGCAAGGTTCGTTTTACTGCCACCTGTTCTTGAATATCCAAATGATAACCAAACGAAAGTTTCAACAACAATTTCATTAAAATGGAAAGCAACTATCGGTGCAAAAATTTATCATGTTCAAATTAGTACCTTACCTTTATTTCCGGATTTTATTTTAGATGACAGTACACTTTCTTCACTATCAGTTTCAACTTCAAATCTTAAGGTAGCAACACAATATTATTGGCAAGTACGTGCTTCTGATGGAATTTCTTGGAGTGATTGGTCGGAAATTAGAAGTTTTGTAACCGCTGATGCACTACCAGGACAAGTATTACTAAGTACGCCACAAAATCAATCAAAAGAACAATCTGTTGACCAATTGTTTACATGGAAGATACTACCAAACTCAGCTTTTTATCATTTTCAATTATCTAAATCTTCAGATTTCAGCGTATTAATTAGTGATGATTCTGCACTAAATGTTATCCTAAAAAAAGTAGACGGATTAGAATACAACTCACGGTATTATTGGAGAGTACAAGGAAACATTGAGGGAGTTTGGGGTCAATGGTCGGATGTTTGGAACTTCCAAACAAAAGTGAGTGACGGTGTTGAAGATTTTACATCCAATCAAAAATTAAAAGAGATTCTGATCGTGCCATCTCCGGTTCTAAACCGTGATTATGTAACAATACTTTATCCAGAGACATATAATTGCACAATAACTATTAGTTCAATTTTGGGTGTGAAGATGAAAGAATTCTCTACAAAAGGAACGAACGGTAATTTTGAACTTGACATATCGAATTGGTTTCCAGGTATGTACACTGCTAATTATATTGAATCAAGAAAAGTTAAGTCAGCACCATTTATTATTGTCAGATAGTAAATGTTTAAAAAAGTTATTAAACTGAGAATAAAAAAAAATATTTTCCAGAAATTCTTCATTTCCAATTTTTATAAAGGTGAAAAACCATGAAACATTATGTTAAAATAATTATCTTTTTATTGTTGATTTTTAATATAGGAAATGCTCAAGAATCTGTAACAATAAAAGAGACAAAACAAGCACAACTTAATAATAAATTAGGATTTGCGGGCTCTATGTTTTCCGGCTACGGTTTGAGTTATGAGTATAGTGTTAGCCAAGACTTTACAGTAGAATTTACAGGTTCAATTTATGGAAGTGGTGGTAACAGTAATAATTATAATGACAATTCCTACATTATGATGACTTTAGGAAGTGAACTACAAAAGAATTGGTTTACCAGCCAAGATTCTAGGTTTTATACATTCTTAGGGATTAGTTATTGGTTAGATAATACAAATTATAACTACAACAATACAAAAACTGATAAAAATGATTATGTTGGTGGATTAGGATTAGGGTGGGAGTTTACCTTTGGAAAAAAAATAATATTTAACATTGAAGGTGGATATTTATATAGAGATATGAATTCCAAAGGTAATGAATTGATTTACGATCCGTTTGGAGGGAAAGAAAATCTTCAGCCGTTTTCAAGGCATTCATATTACCTTGGATTTGGAATAGGTGGTGGAATTTATTACTCGTTCTAAACTTTAATTTCAAGAGATTAAATAACCATATTAAATACTTTAATTTTCAATCTGTTGAAATATTCTCGTGGATTCTTTTTCAAGTGCATGTTTTAATTCACGTACTTCATCGCAAACCGGAACAAGTTCATGAATAAATTTTTCCAAAACACGTTTGTTGTGGTGAATAGATTGATCAATTCCTACCACTTTTTCTTTTAGCCATTCGAGCAAAGTGAGACGAAGAGGTGTATTAGATAGCGTTGTATGCAAAGGGCGTTGTAGAATCGAATGATCAACTTCAATTTGTTCTAACAGAGTTTCATAAGCAAGAAGAATACGTATTTGCTCAAATCCATTACCTGAATTCATAGCATTATTAATCGTATTAAAAGATTTTTTGAAAATCTGAACTTCCTCCGGAATTCCAACTGTTGCAAAAATATAATAGAGTTTTTCAACATCTGCTGTTGTAGCAAGTGTACGACCTTCCATAAATGCAAGTGCGCGCAATAAATCTAACGACTTTGCCTGAGTACGAGGTGAAATATAAAAATCACTGAACGCAGTTGCGGAATGCCCTTTAAACCGTTCACGCTGTGCACGATTTCTCGAAAATTCATAATGCCGTATTACAAGATTTGTAAAATAGAGCATCTCAGCACTAATTGCGAATTTAAAGCTCGTGTCAACACCGGATATCATTTGCTGTAATTTCTTGAGATGACTAAATTTTATTCGCTCTTTCGGTTCAAGTACTCTACCGGAATGTTGCGAATATTGTGTAGATATTTTAAATTGGACAAGTGGATCTTTATCCGGTAAAATAATCGATTTATACAGAAATCTATCTAAAATTGCTTCCGTAACTTCACTGATTCTAAGATAGTTTGTTGCTGCTATAACACTATGGATGTTTGCAGGAACATTCTGTACGCCGCGAATCATTCTACGTTCGTTGAGAAGTGATAATAATGCTCTAAGCGTGAAGTCATTTGCATCAAATATTTCATCAATAAATCCAAAATCACATTCAACAAGTGAACCTTCTGTATTATGAAAGATTTTCCCTGTTTTCAGCTTCTCTATATCTAATCCACCAAAATATGTATCGGGCTGTTGTTCTTTCGATGCCTGAACTCGGAATATACTTGCTCCTTCGAACATAGCAAATAACTGTTCCGCAAGCAACGACTTACCAACACCTGTTCTACTTTGAAGCAATAAATGCTCACCAGTCAGAAAGGCACAAAATGCTTGCTGAATAATTTCTTCACGATTGATGACACGGTGAGAAACAAATTCAGCTGCATTTTTAAGATCAAGAGCAAGTTTTTCTAAAGAAAAATCCATGATGTATATAGTTCAATTGTTGTTAAGACATTACTATCTAATTATTTATTACCACCTAAATTTTGCACCCGCATGAAAAGATATTCGTGAAAGATTCCAATCACCATCTGTTATAAGACTACTAATATAATACGTATAAATACCTTCCATAAAAGCTGAAAATTTAGAACTTACAGGATAAGTAAACCCAATTCCACCAAGTGTGGCAAGTCGAATACTATTGAGAGTAGTTAAACTAGAAACCGGCTCAGGTAAACTTCGCTCACCGTTAGATTGATAAACTAAACCTGATGGATAGGTAATTTCTCGAGAATATTCTATTGATTTTGAGAGTAAATACTCTCCTTGGATCCCTACAAGAAAGTACACTGAACGATCTACATACCATTCACCAGATAGTCCTAATGATAATGAAATTCCATTAAGTTTAAGCGAGCGTGATTCTTGGAACGATAATATTTGTCCGGTATTTATATCTCTAACTTGTCGTATTGTGCTATCTGGAGCAAATAGAGTTCCACCTATATTTCCCAATTCGACTTTTGCCGCAATTGCAAATTCTTGATTTAATCTTTTGGATAGTATTCCTCCAAAAAATCCACTTGTACCAGTTGCTGTACCGAACTTGCTTGAAGCATGAACATCTCCAGAATTAGAAAATGCGGCAGAATGAAAATTCTCTCCAATTATTCCATACGCACCTACTTGCCATGTTAGTTCGGGCAGACATTCTTTATTTTCACCCTGACAGAAGTTATAATCATATTTTTCTGTTTGGTTATCAAATGTGTAACACACTGTAAAAATAGAACGATTGCCTGCAACATCCATGGCTTGAAGTACCATTCTACCCGGCTTATTATTTTCAATTGGCTTAACCATAAATGATACTTGAGGAAGTCCTTCTTCTATTAATGGTATTGATGCTTGAAGTCCTTGTGCAAAAAGCACTTTTATTGATTTTAATCCTCTGTCGGTAGTTCTATCATCTCGAATAATAACGTTAATACGACCTTGTAATAAACGAGATTCTCCCGCTGGTGCAATCGTATCAGGAACCGGCTCAATATCAAAAAATGATTGACCACCCATATTTCCGTACGCATCGTAGGCATCATCACCATAGCCAAAACCATAGGAATCCATACCAAATGGTTGGTCAGCTACTATAGTGTGAGTTCCATAGAGAATTTGAATTTGAGC
This sequence comes from Bacteroidota bacterium, assembly GCA_018266765.1. GTDB lineage: Bacteria > Bacteroidota > Ignavibacteria > Kapaibacteriales > UBA961 > JADJXV01. Next base: position 77,352 of record JAFDZU010000041.1, on the reverse strand, counting down.
TATTGAATAGCGACTTAAGCCAAGTGTTTCAAATATTGTAGAATCAATAGGACGTGAATCTAATCGTAAAGTACCAATTGCGGCAGTCGGTACAACAACATTGACGAAATGTCGCCATTGTCCGCTTTTAGGTGTTGCAAATCTATAACCTTTTAAAAATTGTTGAGTAGGACTTGCTAGCAACATCATCGGGTCACCGATAGAATCTCCATTTAAAAATCCTTGAGAATATTGCGCAACAAGTACAGGATGATCAGCAGTAATCTGTAAATGTTGACGAACTGCAGAATTTTCATAGAATTCACCGGCATCGAGCGTTGCGACTAAAATAGAATTTTCAAATACTTTTGTTTTATTTTGGTCAGCAAGTACTCTAATTGTATAACGAGAACGACCTTCCAACATACCTACATAATAATGACTTCCCCACGCAGTTACAGGGGGTAATTGCTCTACTAAGTGATTACAACCGACTATTCCTTCAGGTACATATGCGCACTGGTGTCCGCTAAATACTGCAATTTTTTTGTCTGCTACAATTCGACTTCCAGTTAAATCTGTTCTGCTTGATTGGTCAGCAAGTGAAGTAACTTGGTAGACATCACCTCGTCGAAGTTTTACAGTAAAAGGTTCACCGGCAGGATGTCGTTTAGAAGTAGTAACAGTTGGAGTGATAGTTACGTTTGTTTCATCTTCTGTGGCAATTATTGCAAACTGAGAAAGTAAACCTTCAGAATATTTATAACCAATTGCCCTATATTCAGTTCCAAGAACTGAAACAGGTAATCCCAAATAAGTATCCGTTGTTTGCCAGCGACTATTTAATCCATAGACTGAAATAGGATTATCAGAAACCACATGTATGGCTAATCTTTGGGAAATTTCTTCACCTTTGACTTGAGCATTTGGGTCTATTATTAAATTAGTAACCGTACCTGCTGAAATTTTGACTTCACGCCTAAAACCCAAACCATCTATCTCGACTGATACTTTAGAATCAACACTACTTGTAAGAAATAACTCTAAGCGTAAATCATTTTTAGATTTGGGAGTTTGAGCTGAAGCATCTTTATAGTTTCGTTGGAAACAAAGCCAAAATTCAGTTCCTTCCGTAGTTTTTTCACGAACATTTACAGCACCCATTTTTTGACTTTGTGTGGGGATACAACTACAAACAAATATAAGAAGAACTACTCCTACCATTGTTGAAGTTTTTTTTACCTTATTCACACTTAGCTTATTAATTATACTTTTAACAAATAAATACATTAGCGTACACGAAGAAAGTGAGAAGTATAGACTTTTGAATTGGTTTTCATGAGTAAATAATATGCTCCATTAGAAAACTCACCTTCATTAGGTGCAAAATAGAAAAAATAACCGCCGCGGGAACGTTGTATAACTGGAAAATCTTGCACTAATCTTCCTGCAAGGTCATAAATGAAGAACTGAACGTTCGTTGGCTCATCTATTGTATATGGAACGAGAATATTTCCACCGAAAGGATTCGGCGAAGGATACCCTAAACCTTCTATAAATTTTTGAATTACCGGTATATCATCAAATGTAATTTTACCTGAAATAAAGTTTCCAATTTGATTTGAATCATTTACTTGAATAGAAAAAGGTATAATTGATGCCTCATTTCCATATCCGGCTAAACAAGTAAGAAATAAAGTACAAATCTTTCCATCTAATATTTTCTGTACATCAGAACAAGAAACTTTAAGAGTTCCCAGTTCGGCAAAAGTACTATCGAATATAGTAGGATTTGCGCATTTAACTGCAAAAATTTCAGAACCTTTAACGCTGTCAATCTTGATGCGATTGGCATTGTATTTAAAAAATAATTGAATACTTTGAAAGTTCTCAACATCAATCGTTCCGGTTACTGAAAGTGCTAAGTGGTCACCTTGACGGGCAGTTGCGCTTTCTACTTCAATTCGTATTTCTCCTGCTGTTACGTTAGAAACAATCGTAAATAAGAAGAAAAGAATAGTAGTTATTTTAAAGATATTGCTTAGTTTACAGAGCCATAATATATGTTTTTTCATTCGTATTATCATCTGACAAAGGGTGGTATTATTGTTTCAATCGTAACAAATATACCAATTCATGAGAAGTCCGTAAAACAATACTTCACAGAATAGCGAAAGAAATCAAAATTTTAACATGAATTTTCAGATTTCATTTCCTTTCATTTGAACTTAATTTTTGGTAAGAAATAGAAAAACAGTATGTTTGATTATTCAAATTGGTGTACTAACTTACTGTTTATAGATATTTGCTTTAACAACATAAATGCTAAATTCTAAGATTTACAAAATTGAAACCGAACGGTTAACTATACGATGCTACAAGCCAATGGATGCATCAATGTTATTAGAAGCTACCAGTCTAAGTATCAACCATTTATTACCTTGGATGCCATGGGCTAATGAAGAACAAAATACTCTTAACGATAAAATTAACCTTATACGTCAATTTAGAGGGAAATTTGATCTAGATATAGATTATATTTATGGGATTTTTGATAAAAGTCAGCAAAACCTTATTGGAGGAACAGGTCTTCATAAAAGAATCGGTAACGATGCACGTGAAATCGGATACTGGATTAATGTTCGTTATATAAATAATGGATTTGCAACCGAAGCAGTAAGCGCACTCATCAAAGCAGGTTTTGAAATTGAAAATCATTCTCGAATCGAAATACACTGTGCACCTGAAAATATTCAGAGCCAAAACATTCCTCGAAAACTTGGTTTTACTTTAGAAGCAATATTAAAACAAAGAACAAAAGATGCCGACGGGAATCTAAGGGATTCGATGATTTGGACATTGTTTAAAGATGATTATATGCTGAGTAATCTTAAAAAGATAGATTTAAAAGCATATAATTTTGTTGACGAAGAAATAATTTTTTAACTCATTTTCAACTTATATTCTAACCCAATTTCAACCAACTACTTTACAATAAACCTTATGACAAAGATACATTTAGAAAGCATAGGAACCAGCGCTCCCGAACAATTCATAAAAGACAAAACTAAAATTGAAAATGCTAAACTGAGGAATAAACTCGAAGCACTTCAAAACCTTTTGTATGCAGAAAGTAAACATGCACTCTTAATTATTTTTCAGGGCATGGATGCTTCAGGAAAAGATGGAGCAGTCAAAAATGTATTCGGTTCTGTAAATCCATTAGGATGTAGAGTTATTCCTTTTAAAAAGCCTTCCGAATTAGAATTAAAACATGATTTTCTATGGAGAATACACCAACACGTACCTGAAAAAGGAATGATAACTATTTTTAATCGTTCTCATTACGAAGATGTCATAATTCAAAAAATACACAAATGGGTTGACGAAGAAACTATAATTCAACGCTATGATGATATTAATAATTTTGAAAAAATTCTCAATGATAATTCTACTACTATCCTAAAATTTTATCTACATATTTCAAAAGATGAACAGTTAGAACGCCTCAAAGAACGATTAAGCAATCCAACTAAAATGTGGAAATACAACGAAAATGACATCATTGAGCGTGGCTTTTGGGACGATTATATGAATGCATATCAAACTGCATTTGAACAATGTTCCAAAGTTGAACCGTGGCACATAATTCCGTCTGACCAAAATTGGTATAAAGAATTTCTCATTCTCTCAAAAGTTGTTGAAACTCTCGAAAAGTTTGATATGAAATTTCCGGGATTGAAATCAATTTGAATTTATATTATTCAATCATAAAAACTTCACAACATATCACCTTCAACAATACGACTTCAAAAAGTTAATTCATATTTCGTATTTTTGTTGAGCAAAAACAGCTTTATGTCAATAAATTTCATTGTATGGATTCAACATTTTACGAAACTCCACAAGAACTTACTCAAGCACCGAAAGAACGCCATTTGTTTAAAGTGTATGGCATTCCTTTATTATTATTCATCCTCACAATACTGACAACCACAATTGCAGGAACAACTTGGGCAGGGAAAGATTATTTTGAAATTTCAAATTGGAACTATGGACTTCCTTATTCATTATTATTGATGGCTTTTCTTTCTGCCCATGAATTCGGTCATTATTTTGCATCTCGGTACCACAAAGTTGACGCTACACTCCCCTATTTTTTACCAATGCCAATTATGTTTCTTTCTCCATTCGGTACGTTTGGTGCGTTTATTAAAACCAATGAACCCATCCCAAGCAGAAAAGCACTCTTTGATATTGGAGTAGCCGGCCCCTTAGCAGGATTTGTTGTGTGCCTTATAATTTTGATTATTGGAATGACAAATCTGCCACCTAAAGAATTCCTATATTCAATTCATCCTGAATATATGGGACATGGAGGTGAAACATCTCCCTATGGATTATATTTTGGGACAACATTACTTTATGAGCTATTCGCTAAAATTTTTGTAAGTTCGGGCGAATACCTTCCACCAATGAATGAAATTTATCATTATCCTTTTCTTTGTGTCGGTTGGTTTGGAATGTTTGTTACTGCATTGAACATGATTCCTATAGGGCAACTTGATGGTGGACATGTTATTTACTCAATGTTTGGCAAAAAACAAGGTATAATTTCAAGAGTGTTTTGGTGGATTCTTCTGATAATTGGAATTGGTAATTTTGCCGGAATTGCCTTGGAATATATTGAGCAACAAGTTTACTTATTTTTTCCTACTTCACAAATTCTAAATATATTTGCTTGGCTAAAAACGCATGGAGCATGGTATTTTGAAGGATGGAATGGTTGGTTGTTTTGGGTTTTTATCACTCGTTTTTTTATGAAAATTGACCATCCTCCTATGCGAGTCAGAAAACCTATCGGACGACCAAGAATGATTATTGGTTATATTGCAATTGCAATATTTGTCGTAAGTTTTTCTTTTCGAGGAATATTCTTTAATACTCCAAGTGTTTATAAAGAAGAGAACGGTATCATGAAAGTAATTCGACGTTCTGTACCAATGGAATGGTGGGATTCTCAGAATAAACCTGAAAACAATAAAGAAACTAAAAAGTAACTTTCTAATCTCAATCAAAGGAAAACAATCAATCAGTAAATAGTAAGTCATTTGTGGCGTGAATGTTGAGGCAATTATTCAATAATAAGCTATGTTTTTTCTATAATTGATAAAAATTGATAATAGCTTTGAGAATCTCGTTTAACTTTTGGTATTTCTATAGATGTCCATATTCTACATTAGATTACAATTAATTTCTGCATTATTTTTTGTTCTACTTTTCGCAACGATTTATGCAACTCCTGTCACATTAGGAATAGACAATCTCATTGAGTCACAATTTGAAATATTACAAGGGAAACGTGTTTCATTGCTCACCAATTCAGCTGGAAGAACTCGAAATTTAGAATCAACTGCTGAAGTGTTTTCTCGCCAGAAAGTATGTTCATTAGTATCTATCTTGATGCCCGAACATGGATTTTATTCTACAGTTCCGGCAGGACAATATGTTGATAATGATACTATTGCAGGTGTTCCTGCTTATTCATTATATGGAAAAAATCGACGACCTTCTTGGTCAATGCTTAAAAATGCAGATATTGTAGTCGTTGACATTCAAGATATTGGCATTCGTTCTTATACCTATATCAGTACATTAATAAATGTGATGGATGTTTGTGCTGAAATTGGCAAACCAATGCTTATTTTAGACAGACCAAATCCCTTAGGTGGATTATTAGTTGATGGTAATGTTGCCGATACTTCCATGCTATCATTTGTAAGCATAATTCCAATTCCCTATGTTCATGGACTTACTATCGGTGAATTAGCCCAAATGGCAAACGAACAGGGCTGGCTTCCAAAAGATAAAAATGGAATTCCAAGAAAAGTCAATCTTCAAGTTATGCCAATGAAAGGCTGGAGTCGGTCAATGATTTGGGAGCAAACAGGTTTGCATTGGTTACCTACTTCGCCAAATATCCCAACAGTCGAGTCTATTCGTGGTGCAGCAACAACTGGTTTCACAGGTGAATTATCTATTGTTAGTATTGGCATAGGAACAGCACTTCCCTTTCAGTATTTTGGTATTCCAGAGCTTACCAACTATGAAGTGATTTCATTACTAACAACTCTTAAAGAATCAGGTGGAATTGATGGCGTAATTACAAAATTTCGTCCGACCTTCGGTAAATATTCTCAAAAAGATTGTAATGGAATTTTTATTACGTATAATCAACATCAAAATTACAAACCGTACAGCTCCGGAATTAACTTACTTTTAATGATACGTAGATTACATCCCGAACTTTTTATTCCAACAAAAATTTCTGAATCACAACAATCAATGTTTCGCAAAGTAACTGCAAGTAAACTTTTACTAAACGCACTTTTGAATTTTGGAACAGATGACCAAGTTAGAGAAGCCGCTACATTTGGTTTGGAAGGTTTTTTACAGCTTCGTGAAAAATTCTTGTTGTATAAGGACTGACCTACTTATTTTTGTTCAAATGTTATTCACAATTACTCTTAATTAATATGCTTCCAGAGTTCCAACGTGAGTTTGCAGAAAAATATTATTCGGACAAAAAATACAGACGATTTTTACAAGAATTGGATGTTGCTGTTGGAATGAAGATTGAGTACCGAGTTTCAGAAATGCCGGTATTTGTTTCAAATTACTTTAAACATGAATTGGAAACTGCAGCAATCGAAGTAGCACTACAATGTATGACTCCCGAACACCTCAAGGCATCAGATGGGTCATTATCACCAAAACATACTGTTGCTAATCAAGATTCGAAACCATTATTTGTGATTGTTGATTTTGCCGTTGCATTGGACGAAAATGGCAAATACACACCCAAAGTTGTTGAATTGCAAGGTTTTCCTTCCTTGTTTGGCTATCAATTTGTTCTTGCAAAGCATATTAAAGACTTTTATGAATTTGATCAAAAGTTTGAACATACTTTCAGTAATTTATCTGATGAAAATTACTTAGGATTACTGAAAAAAGCAATTTTGGGTAATCATTCTCCTGACGAATGCTGTTTATTGGAATACGAACCACACTTACAAAAAACACGTCCCGATTTTATATGTATGAAAAAACTCATAGGGATTGAAGAAACGGATATTTGTAGTGTTGTAAAAAAAGATAATCAACTTTTTCACAATCGCAATGGAAATTTAGAGCGTATTAAGCGAATATATAACAGAACGATTGTAGATGAATTAGAAGATAATAATGTTACCTTACCATTCGATTGGTCTGATAATTTAGATGTCGAATGGGCAGGACATCCAAATTGGTATTTCAGAATTAGTAAATATTCCTTACCATTTTTGAATCACTCAAGTGTCCCTAAATCAATATTTTTAAATAAAATGGATGGAATTCCAAAAAATTTAGACCGTTATGTTTTAAAACCCTTATTTTCGTTTGCGGGCAAGGGTGTTATTATAAATCCAAAAGAAAGTGATATTCTGGCGATTCCTTTTGAAAACAGGAAAAATTATGTTCTACAAGAACGAATTAATTATTCTGAATCTTTATATACACCAATGGGCATGAATAAAGTTGAATTACGTATTATGATGATATGGTTAGAAGAATGGAGCAAACCACTTCCCGTAATGTCACTTGCTCGAACCGGTAGAGGCCCGATGATGGGAGTTCGATATAATAGTGTGGGGTGGAGTGGTTCAAACGGCTGTCTTTTTGGTGAAGAATAGAATTATTTTTAATTATAAACAATGAATTTCGACTTTCAATCGTCAAATTCACTCATAATCTATTAATTTGAATAAATTATTGACATCTTATTGCAATTCGTAGAAAATTTGGTATTATCTATTATTTAGGAGAAAATTATGATTTTCAGTCATTTCAAAGGCAATTTTCGTAGGATGTTGCTTACAAGCGCAGCCACATTTGCTTTATTAGTCGTCCCGGTAATGGCTCAAACAACACCTAAGGTATATCCTGTTAAAACAGTTACTTCTCCTGTAGGCAACAAAGTTGCAGACTTTACTTGGATGGAAGGAGATAAACAAGTTTCTTTATCAGAAATAGGAAAAAACAAAGTGGTATTTCTTAATTTTTGGGCTACATGGTGTGCACCTTGCCGAAAAGAGATTCCAGATATTATTGAATTAAGCAAAGAATTTCCGAATACAGAGTTCGTTGTTATTGGGGTTTCTATGGACAGAGACCAAGATGCTATCAATACTGTCAGCAAATTTGTACGTGTGAAAAATTTACCATATACTGTTGTAGTGGGTAACGAAGCTCTTGCCGAGGCATACGGTGGAATCACAGCAATTCCTTCGACTTTTATCCTTACCAGCGACGGTACAGTTTCGGAGAAGATTTCTGGAATGAAATCTAAAGCTGAGTTTATAACAGCAATTCAAAAAGCGATGAAATTGAACCAAAGTCAAAACAAATAAGTTATTTTTATACAGGCGGAAGATTTACATTTCTTCCGCCTGTACATTTATAGTAATTATATTAATAATGAAAAGGTTAACTTCTATTTTATTTTTATTGTTGTATTTGCTTTCTACACTTGGTATGTCAGCAAAACTTCATTATTGTGGAGACAATTTTGAAGAATTAGAAATAAATAGTAATTCAAAACTTGAATGTTGTTGTGATACTGAAACAGAACAATTCGATTGCTGTTCTGACCAACTAATAGTTGTTCAATCAATAGATTTCCACCAATTAATTTCTTTATATAATTTACAACAAAATCCACCCCAGATTCAATCATCATCATTATTTTCTACTTTACAAACTAGCAATAGAAATTTGTACTTAGTTACTAGATTATCTGATTACCATGCTCCCCCACCGTTATATCCCCATTTACCTCTCTTTATTCGAGTTCGCTCTCTATTAGTTTGATTCACATTACATTGAAGAGTTGTTAATATCAAATCTTCTTTATGTTATCGTGAATATTATTTGAATTTCTATTGCAAGAATTCTATTATTCCATTTGTAGTTTTATTGAATTCATTTCTCTAAAATTACCAATTGATGTTCTACTCTATACTTTACTTTCCAAATTAATTTTAATCTATAAAGGAACTTATGAAATACTTATTATTATCTTTAGTCAGTTTTTGCTTTTTATTCTGTACAACTCTTTATTCTCAAACAATTTCTAATTCAAAAATCGAAACTTTTAAAGTTTGGGGAAATTGTGGAATGTGTAAAAAAAATATCGAAAAAGCTGTTAAAGAATCAGGATCTATTGAAGCTGTTTGGAATAAATCCACAAAAATAATTACAGTTACTTTTGATTCTACCATCACAACAACAGCAATTATTCACAAAAAGATTGCTGATGCTGGATATGACACATCTGAAACAACAGCAGATGAGGAAGCATATTCTAATCTTCATAAATGCTGTCGATATGAACGAAAAAAAAATGAATAGATAAATATAGAGAAACTGTAATTAATTCAAATATTTAATAAAAATAAAAATGACAACTCAAACCTTTAAAACTACAATAAATTGTGGTGGTTGTATAAGTAAAGTTACTTCAACATTAAATAATTTGGTAGGTGAATCAAATTGGAATGTAGATACTTCAACTTCGGATAAAATACTTACGATTCAAAATATAGATATAATACCTGAGCAAATAATATCCTCAATACAAAATTTAGGATTTCAGATTACTCTACAACAATCAACAACTTAAACTATACTTAATGAAATACACATCAAAAATTTTATTACTATTATTTGTGTTCTATCAGCCACTTTTCTCTGAACAAATCAAAGGAATTGTGAATGGCAAACAGAAACAAGAAGCTTTAAAACCATTGCCCGGAGCTACTATACGTTGGCTTGGCACAACACTCGGTGCAATTACAAAATCTGATGGCACATTTGTTATTGAACGTTCTACAACAGATTCATTAGTTGCAAGCTATGTGGGGTATAAACCTGATACTCTTCTACTGGCGACAAATCAACAATATGTAGAATTTAATCTGGAAGAATATCTTGAATCAAAAGAAGTTAGTATTACCGCTGAAACAGGTTCAATTATAAGCAATTCATTAATGAAAACAGAGGAAATTTTTTCTAAAAAATTAGAGCAATCCGCGTGTTGTTCACTTGCTGAATCTTTCGAGAAAAGTGCATCAGTGGAAGTAAGTTTCTCTGATGCAGCCACAGGAGCAAAACAAATACAAATACTTGGTTTGCGTGGAATATATACACAACTTCTTACTGAAGCCATTCCAACGATACGTGGACTTGCTACTAATTTTGGATTAGAATATATACCGGGTGCTTTCATAGATAATATCAGTATTTCTAAGGGTGCGGCTTCCATTACTAATGGTTATGAAGGAATAACAGGACAAATTAATATTTGCTACAAGCAACCGCAAAAAGATATACCTCTGTTTGTCAATCTATATGGTAATTCAATGGGTAGAATGGAATTAAATCTTACTTCAGCTCAACATCTTGGAGAAAACTGGCAAACGATGGCAATGATTCATGGAAGACGGTTCACTCACGAACAGGATTCTAATGAAGATGGTTTTATTGATATGCCAAAATTTCAACAATATAATGCAATTGCTCGGGTGTTTCATAGAAGTGATCAAGGACTTGAATTTCAACTATTTACAAAAATTTTGAATGATGAATATACAAGCGGAAGCACTACACACGATGAGAATATACTTTCTCATGACTATCTCATTTCAACTCAAACAAAACGATATGAATTTTTCTCAAAAATAGGCTTGAATCCATTATTTGAGTCTCCTGAAACAAACTTTGGGATTCAATTATCCGGTGCTTGGCATGACACTCATACTCAATTAGGTGAAAGATTTTATTTCGGTTTACAAAAAACGTTTCAAGCAAAAGCAATATTCAGTTCAGAGTTTTCAGAAGATTTTAAATTAATTTATGGATTAAGTTATTTATTAGATGATTACAATGAACAATTCTTACAAAAGGATTTTTCGCGACGTGAATCTGTACCTGGGATGTTTACTGAAGTAACGTATAGTGGTATTTCTCATTTAACATTAGTTTCAGGAATTAGAGCTGACTTTCATGATACTTTTGGAACATTTGTTACCCCGAGGTTTCATGGAAAATATGAATTATCTGATTTAACTTCTCTTCGATTTTCAGCAGGTAGTGGTGTCAGAATTGCAAATATTGTGAGTGACAATCTTTCAGCTTTTGCTAATTCGAGAACTATTCGATTTGGAACTTCTATTCGACCCGAAAAAGCATGGAATTATGGAATTTCATTTACTAGTTCATTTGAATTATTGGAAAAAATATTTTCATTTGATGCAGAATTTTATCGTACAGATTTTTCCAATCAAGTTGTTGTAGATTTTGATAAAGATGAACATCTTGTAGAAATAGATAATCTCAGTGGAACTTCTTTTTCAAACAGTATTCTTGTACAAATAGGTGTTTCACCAATTCCTTCAATCGATCTCAATGTATCGTACCGATTCATTGATTCAAAGATGACCACTGGTGGTAAACTTCAGGAAAGAGCACTAATTTCCCCTCACCGTATCCTAGCGACCGCTTCATGGGCAACTACAGAACAAGAATGGCAAATTGATGGCACTTTTATTTGGAATAGTGGGGGGCGAATTCCGTCGACGGCTAATAATCCGATAAAATATCAATTTAACGATACTTTTGATTCATTTTTCAGAATGAACGCTCAACTGACAAAAAGATTCGAAATTTTTGACGTTTATATAGGAATAGAAAATATTACTAATTTCATACAGAAACAGGCGATTATTTCTCCAGAAGAACCTCACAATGAATATTTTGATGCTTCTCTTGTTTGGGGACCACTTGATAGTAGATTAGTTTATATTGGTGCTCGTCTTCGAATTGAATAATAATTCTCAGAAATAACTATCTCATTACTAAAATTTTAGAAGGAATCTCACCAATTTCAGCGAGTGAAACTAATCGTTTAATTGCTTCTTCAGATATCGGTTCACCACTCGCAGCTATTAATAAGCCATAAGAAGTTGAATAATCATTTGCAAATAACATTCCGGGCTTAATCTGATTAACAGCGACTCGTAATATAGTTTTTTCACCAAGTTGTCGCCGCTCGGCTTCGATTACCGCTGTAAAAGCATCTACAACATCAACAGAATAATAGATTCCTGATTTTTGATGCAGATAATTCATTGTCTGAACAAATCGAGGGTGAGTGGATTCTAAATAAGTTGTAGTGTTTGTTATTTGGGAGTTTGAAGCCCTCTTATCACGAGGTAATCGAAACATAGCATTATGGTAATAATCTACAACACTTATAATTTTAGCACCCAAGTTGATATCATTTTTTTTAAGCCGATTTGGAAATCCGCTTCCATCTATCCTTTCATGATGTTGAAATACTATGTTTGCTATTGATTTTAATTCTTCGTGTATAGAAAGAAGTCTGTACCCCTCTTCTATATGGCTCGAATAATACCGAAAATCATCTGTAGAAAGTTCATTGGGTTGTCTTGATAAGATATTATCAGGGGAACCTATTTTTCCTATATCATGAAGCAGTCCGGCTGTTTTTATCTCAAAACAATCCCCTTCATTACACCCTAAACTTCTTGCAACTGCTTCTGATTTTTCACCCACAAATACAGAATGACTATTACTGTAATATTTTTCGGACATTCGAACAAGCTCAGCAAGCAATTCAGTTGTTTGAAAAATACTTGATGCAAGTTGAGTTGCAATTTGTTCAGCAAAACTTTCAAAAGAAGAACTATTGTTACTCATAATATTTATAATTCTATATATAGTGTTTAGAGGTTTTGTAATTATAAGATTATAATGCCTCAAAACTACATTTTTTAGAAATATTATTCTATATTTTTTTAAAACAAAATGGTAAAATAGAATAAATATTTAGTTTTATTATAATTGAAAACAACAAGCCCCTTGTAAGTGTTTAATTTACAAAGGGCTTATGTTGTGAGCCAACTTGCGGACTTGAACCGCAGACCGGCTGATTACAAATCAGCTGCTCTACCACTGAGCTAAGTTGGCATCTCGTGTTAACTTTCGAGACACAAAAATAAGATGTTTTTGGAAATTGACCAAAATAAATTTGAATTTTATTTATTTTTAAATTTACATGTGAGTCGCATTCACCTTTTATATTAAAATGTTACCTAAACAACTCAGGAAAAAGATTTTCTTCAATCATTTCGCACCAAATATGACCAATGAGAATATGTGACTCTTGGATTCTTGCAGTAATGTTGCTTGGGACGACAACAGAAGCATCACATTCTTCTAATATTTTACCACCGCCACCTCCTAATAGCCCTATTGTCAATATTCCTCTCTTTTTTGCCTCACGTATAGCACGTAATACATTTTCAGAATTGCCAGAAGTAGATATTCCTATAAGTACATCTCCCGAACGTCCATAAGCTTCTACACATCGAGCAAATACATTTTCAAACCCAATGTCATTTCCACCGGCTGTCATTATTGATGGGTCAACAGTTAAAGCGATTGCACCAATTGCAGAACGATTTATATTTCCGCGAAGCCTAACTACCATTTCAGCTGCAAGGTGTTGGCTATCTGCTGCACTACCACCATTACCACAAAACAACATTTTTCCATCTTTTTTACAAACATCTGCAAGTAAATTCCCACATCTTTCTATTTCAGATAGGCAATTATATAACAATTCTTCTTTTGTAGCTATTGATTCCTTTATAATCGAACCTATTTTTTGACTATCGAATTTCATTTCGTATTCCTTACTGTATATTTTACGTTATTTTTGTAGAATTCATTTACAAAACTACATTTTTTTAAGTGTACGATAACTATAACTTCTATTAGTTAGTTTTACATATACTCTACAAAGAACTATGATTTTAATTATCAAATATGCTTGACCTTTTATATTCACTTGATGTATATATTTTCCATATTTGTAATTCATGGATTGCAAATCCTTTGTTTGACAGCATCATGCCATTTATTACAGAAGTAAAGAATTTTTACATTATTTATGTATGTTTGTTTATTTGGTTATTATGGTGTGGGGGCAAAAAAGGAAGAATTTGTGCAGGAGTTTTAGCAGCTTCACTTTTAATAGCAGATCCTCTTAATTCACAAATCATTAAAGAACTTGTAGGACGAATTAGACCATGTCATACATTTGTTGAAAATATTAGGTTGCTTGTACCGTGTGGGGGTGGAAAATCATTTCCATCGAGTCATGCGGTCAATAATTTTATAGCGGCTTTTGTAATATCTTCATATTATCCCAAAGTGCGCCTCCTTGTCTACAGTATTGCTTCCACTGTTGCGATTTCAAGAGTGTATGTCGGTGTTCATTATCCTTCAGATATTATTGGAGGTTCAATTGAAGGAATGGTTTTGGGATTTATCCTCATTAAAATTGCACAAAAAACAGAAAACTACTTTAGTTCAAAAGAAATTTCTACTAACTTTGAAAACTGAATTTTGATAATCTAGAATAACACCGAAATAAAGTCATAAGTGTCATTAATAATTTCAATTAGGACTATTTTTTACAATTATTGATAATAAATTAAACACATTCATTTGAATTTTGCAGCTCAGCATCGTAAATTGCATACATCATTCTAATAATTAATAAACTCGAAGGTAAAAGTATAATGGCTTCTGAAAAAAAATCTTCTCATTCTTCCAGATTGAAACCTGTTCAACCCATTACTATCCAAGAATTATCTACATGGATAGTTTTACTGTTTTTTGCTGCAACAACTGCAATATTTTTTCGGGATATTTTGTTCGGTAATAAATTTTTTTGGGATGATATTGCCGAGTATTATTATCCGTTTACTGTGTTTGCCGCTCGACAATTAGCAAATTTCCAACTTCCTTTTTGGAATCCTTATACTTTTTCAGGGATGCCATTTTTAGCTGATTTTCAAGCTCAAACATTTTATCCTCCGCATACGATGATGGCTTTATTCCTTAAAAGTAATGGAATGTTACCTTCTAAACTGATTGAAACAATTATCATATTGCATTTTATTCTGGCTCAATATGCAATGTATGCTTATGCTCGTTCTCGTTCAATTTCGAGTTATGGTTCTATATTAGCAGCAATTTCTTACGGCTTTTGTGGTTCACTTGCTGTTAGAATTATTCACCCGATGGTTGTATATCACCTAGCATTGTTTCCACTTATCCTTCTATGTTTTCATAAGGGAATTGTTGATAAAAATAATAAATACTCTATATTTTCAGGGCTATTACTTGCACTTGCAATGATATCCGGACACCCTCAAACTACATCGTATGTAGTTTTATTTCTTGCTGGTTATGCTTTATGGAATGGTATTGCTATGATCCTTTCTAAAGAGCTTGTCGGGAAAGCAATAGGAGGATTTGCACTTCGCGCATTTCTACCGGTAATAATTGCAGGCGGAATTACAGCAATTCAATTTTTACCTGCTCAAGAACTTGCATCGCTTTCTGAACGAACAAAAATTACGTATGAAAAAACTCCCGAGAATCCCAAATTATTTGCATCAGACGGATCAATGCGGCTTGGTCAAATTTATTCATCTGTTATTGCCAATATTTATGGGAAAGTATCCCAAACAGACGCTAAGTCTAATAATTTTTATCTTCCAAATGTAGATGAAAGTGGAACAGACCAACATTATTATTGGGATACAGCTTTTTATTTCGGTTTATCAGCATTATGTCTTGGTATATTTGGACTTAGCTTAAACTGGCGTTCAAAGTTTGGTGGTTTTATTCTTGTAATGATAGTTTTTGCATTTCTGTACGGTTTAGGAGCTAATGGTTTTTTACACCATTTACTGTTTCCGATACCAATACTTGGTTCATTCCGTAATCCCGGTAGAATTATGTTTTATGTTGGATTTGGAATGTGTTTATTTGCCGGGGTTGGATTTGATTCATTATGGAATTCCACAAAAAATTCTAAAACGCAAATGCGATTACTACTATCATGTGCAATTCCTTTAGTTGTTGCACTTATGGCGGTTTCGGGGATATTACAAGGATTTATTGATACTCCTGAACAAGCAATTGATGCTACAAAGAAAGATGCTGTTACCGCATTGTTTATAATACTTGGTGTTAGTGGAGTTGTTTTTATGACATATCGAAGAATTCTTTCCCCTACTATTGCTGGAGGAATTCTTATTATTTTATGTGTAATTGACCTCAATATTTCCTATTCTGCATTTAGTGGGAGTAAGGAAAACCCTGCCGATAAATTTACTCTTTCACCGGAAATGAAAGCAGAATTTTCAATCAAACCTCCAAACGATATTTTCCGAGTAGAAATGCGACATAAACGTGGCTCAGCAATGCAACGCAACCAAGGTGTTTTAGATAATATCATGCTGTTTGAGGGATATAATCCTATACTTTTACAACGTCGTTCACCTCCGGCAGAAAACTCGAATCTTGTAGAAGACTTATTAGGTATTCGTTATAAGTTAGACATAGATACAGCACGACAACAATTAGCTTTTATCGAACGTCCAACGTATTTCAAACGAGCGAGAATGGTCTATCAGCCGATTGTACAACCCGATGAAAATGTTGAAAAAACAATGCAAGCCGGAGGAATTGATTATAGAAACCAAGTTGTAATCGAACATTCACCAAAACTAACAATGGGAAATCTTCCAGCAGATTCAATCCGTCACTCTGTTCAATGTATAAATTATTCCAACAATGAATTTTCATATAAAGTGTCTACAGATAAGGCAGGAATCCTCTGTTTTAGTGAAATTTGGTATCCTGCTTGGAAAGCTACAGTAGATGGCATTCCAACAGAAATACTAAGAACTAATTACAGCTTACGTGGAATAGAAGTACCGCAAGGAGAACATAATATTGTTATGAAATATGATTCAGATACTTTTAAAACCGGTGCTTGGATTTCTATAGTATCATTGGTTGTTTGTTTTGGAGCAATAGTGTTTTTCCGATTTAAAGAAAAATAAGCACAATTATTAAATGAGTCACAAAAAATATCCGCGAGTTGTCATCATAGGAGCAGGTTTTGCAGGGTTAAATGCCGCAAAGAAACTTGCTAATCAACCATTTGAGGTTATTATTATTGATAAAACAAATCATCATTTGTTTCAACCGTTGTTATATCAAGTTGCTTCTGCCGCTCTTTCTCCGGGCGACATTGCTTCTCCTATTCGTACCATATTACGTGGGATTCCAAATGTTTATGTAGAAATGGATGAAGTTGTTTCTATTGATAAAGTAAATAAAATTGTTATACTTTCAGAACAAGAGAATATTGAATTTGATTATCTGATAGTAGCTCCCGGTACACGACATTCCTATTTTTCAAATCCTGAGTGGGAGCAGTTCGCACCCGGGCTAAAATCCTTAGACGATGCTCTTAAAATTAGAGAAAAAGTACTGCTATCCTTTGAAAAAGCAGAACATTTAGTTGGTTCAAATGAAGCAAACAGGCATTTAACTTTTGTAATAGTTGGAGGTGGACCTACAGGAGTCGAAATAGCAGGTTCACTCGCTGAAATTGGTTCTCGAACAATGCTTCCCGATTTCCCGATGCTCAACAAAAAGGATATAAAAATCTATCTTGTAGAAGCAACAAACCGAATTCTCTCATCATTTCCCGAAAGTTTATCTGAGAAAGCACGTCAAAACTTGGAGACTCTTGGGGTCAGAGTTTTACTGAATGCACGTGTAGCCAATATAACCGAAAATGATGTTGAGATTTCTTGGGAACATCATTCAGAAATAATCGAAACCACTAACGTAATTTGGGGGGCGGGAAACGCGGCTTCACCACTTTTAAAAACGCTCAATTCTCAACTTGATAAATCAGGAAGAGCAATAGTAAACTCGGACTGCTCATTACCAAATTATCCCAATATTTTTGTAGTTGGTGATGCAGCTTGTTTTACTAACAATAATGGAGATATTTTACCCGGAGTTGCTCAAACTGCTATTCAGCAAGGACACTATGTCGCTTCGAATATCTCTCGAAAAATTCAACCTGAAAATCGTAAACCTTTTGTTTATAATGACAAAGGGATTATGGCAACAATAGGAAGAGCTAAAGCGATTGCACAAATTGGAAAGTTAAAATTTCACGGTATAATTGCTTGGCTTTTATGGGCCGTCATTCATGTCATTTCACTTATTGGTTTTCGTAATCAATTTAGAGTTATGACCGAATGGATTTGGTATTATTTTACCTTTAACCCTGGTGCAAGATTGATTATTCGTTCTAAACTAAAAAAAGACAATCCTAAATAATTTTACAACTAAATTCTACCCTTAAAATTTAATTGTTTGAATGAAAACTGAGAAAACTACTCTATATCTCAACTTGAAGTGTTATTTTGCATAACACTTAAGCAATTTATTTCACAAATTTTATGGAAAATAATTACATGAGAATGCTTTTAAAATTACATTACTTCAGCATAGTATTTATTGCCTTACTGTTGAACTCCTGTTCAAAACCTGAAGGTAATAATGCACAGAATCAAACAAATATTGGAACCAAACCCGAAAAAGGTGATTGGATTATTATCCACCAATTAAGCGATCCCGAAGGACTAAATCCAATTACAACTTCTGATGCCGGTGCTCGAAATGTTTTTTCCAAAATTTTCGAGAATCTTTTGGATATAGATTATGCAACAAGCCAACTTATTCCTAATATTGCAAGTTCATTACCAACAATTTCCGATGACCATTTAACATATACATTTAAACTTAAAAATAATGTGAAGTTTTCTGATGGAAAGCCACTAACTGCAAAAGATGTGGTTTTTACTATGAAAGCAGTCAAAAATCCATTGCTCATTGATGGTGCGGCACTTAGAAATTACTACGAATCACTTGTAGATGTTACTTCACCTGATGATTACACGGTTATCATGACACTTAACAAACCGTATTTTATTGCAAATTATGTACTTGGGAATAATGTTCCTATTTTTCCAAAGCACATTTTTGATCCAAATAATTTAACAGATAAATATACATTTGCAGAAACAAATTCTCTCGAAAAAGCACAGACAAATTCAGCCATGAAAGAATTTGCAGAATGGTTTGGCTCATCCGAACGAAAAAGAGATGTGAAAACTATGGTCGGAAGTGGTCCATATATCCTCGAAGAATGGCGAACCGGAGAATCAATTCGATTGAAAAGAGATGACAATTATTGGAATGGTTCGAATAATCCAAACGCACTTTCCTACCCTGATAAATTGGTATTCAAGACTGTCAACGACCGTAATACGGCACTTACAACTATGAAGAATCAAGCACTTGACTTTATAGAATACATGCCTCCAAAATTGTACGTTGAATCGTTAGATACGAGTTCCATTCCCTTTCTAAAAAAGACAAGTTATACATATCCTGTTTATTCATATATAGGTTGGAATGCTTCACGTCCAATTTTTGCAGATAAACGAACTCGCCAAGCACTTTCGCATCTTGTCGATAGAGATCGTTTGATAAAATCTGTCATGCTTGGATTTGCTGTACCTACAAGCAGCCCTGTTGATTACCATTTACCTGAGTATAATAAAGATCTTCCTGTATATGATTATAATACTGATAAAGCAAAAAAATTATTAACTGAGGCAGGATGGGGTGATAGTGATAATAATGGAATTTTGGATAAAATGATAAATGGAAAAAAAGTAGATTTCAGCTTTATTTTTATGGTAAACCAAGGGAATGAAATGCGTCAAAATATAGCTATAATATTACGAGATGAATTTAAAAAAGTAGGTATTAATGTAGAAGTACAACCGATTGATTGGTCAGTATTTTTAGAAAACAGCAAGGCACATCAATTTGATGCTTATATTGGAGCATGGGTTCAAGACCCTCAACCACCTGATTTATTCCAATTATTTCATTCGTCTCAAATTGCAAATAGAGGTTCAAACTATGTTGGGTTTAACAGCAAAAAAGCAGACGATTTGATAGAAGGTATTCGCTTAGAGTTTGATGCTAAGAAACGAACAGATATGCTTATGGAACTTCAACGTGTAATCAGTGATGAACAGCCATACACTTTCTTGTGGAATGTTGTTAATCCTGCTGTTTATCACAAGAGAATTCAAGGAGTTAAGTTTTACATGCCACGACCCGGTTATAATCCAAATGAATGGTGGGTTCCAAAAACTATGCAAAAGTATAATTCAGCTAATTAACCTTACATCATGAATAAACGAGTAACTTCAATTGGAGGTATATTTTTTAAGTGCAAAGATCCTAATACTATTAAACAATGGTATTCTAAATATTTAGGCCTAGATACAGATAGCTATGGAACAAATTTTGAATGGCGACAATCAGATGAACCTGCCAAAAAAGGATTTACACAATGGAGTCCATTTTCGGAATCAACTACTTATTTTGAGCCATCTAGTCGTGAATTCATGATTAACTATCGAGTTGAAAATTTAGATTGGTTAGTTGCACAACTAAAAGATGAGGGTGTTACAATTTGTGATGAAATTGAGAGTTTTGAGTATGGAAAATTTGTTCACATTCTTGATTGTGAAGGAAATAAAATTGAACTTTGGGAACCGAATGATATTGAATATGAGAAAATTGTTGAAGGAAGAACAAAATAATAGTGTTTACTATCTATTAAACATTGGAAGTCTATTCCTATTATGATAATTCAACCTAGTACTGAAGTTTTAAAATATCGCACACCTTCTGAACTTCAATTTTCAGTGAGTGAAATATTTTATTCTATTCAAGGTGAAGGACTTAGAGCAGGACTTAGATGTATATTTATTCGTTTGCAGGGATGTAAACTTCGGTGTTCTTGGTGCGATACCCCTTATGCCCTCGACCATAGAAAACCAGATTTTACTATGTCTGGAGAGGATGTAATTCGAGAAGTTAAAAAATACAATTGCAATTTTATTGAATTTACGGGTGGAGAACCACTTGAACAGCATGATGTATTCCCACTCATGCAATGGTTTTGTGATAATGGATTTACTGTTGCTGTAGAAACGGGTGGGCATATTTCAACAGAATTTGTTGATAATAGAGTAATTAAAATTATAGATATGAAAGCACCAGATTCAAAAATGGTGACTTTGAATAACTATTATAATTTAGAATTACTACAACCACATGATGAAGTAAAATTCGTTCTCTCTTCTCGTAAAGATTATGATTGGGCAGTAGAATTATGCTCCAAATATAAACTTACCGAACGGTGCTCTGCTGTTTTATTTTCTTGTGTTTTTGGAATGTTAGAATTTCGTACACTCGCTCAATGGATACTCACCGATGGTTTAGATGTAAGAATGCAACTTCAAATTCATAAATTTATTTGGGAACCTAATCAACGAGGGGTGTAAATTATTTCAAAACTTTGCAACTTCTTTCAATCAATTTCGTAAGATGGCGTTATTTTATAAAATCAACATAAACAATCTTGTTTCATATATTTATTACTTTTTTATGTTTAGAAAACTCAGTCAATATTATTTTGTACTTACATTGGTTTTTGTCTGCTTTTCAGCATTGCCAATTTTTGGTCAAATGAATCCAATAAAATTCGAGGAGTATAACCTCCCCAATGGTCTTCATGTGATTCTTCATCAAGATAAATCAGCTCCTGTAGTTGCAACTGTTCTACATTATCGAGTTGGTTCACGAGATGAAAACCCTCAACGTACAGGATTTGCACACTTTTTCGAACATTTAATGTTTGAAGCTACAGATGATATTCCTCGTGCAACCATCGATAAATATATTGAAGGTGCAGGAGGTTCATTGAACGCTTATACTTCTTTTGATGAAACCGTTTATCATTTTGAAGTTCCGTCCAATGAAATAAAATTAGCTTTGTGGATAGAATCTGAAAGAATGAGAAAACTTCATGTAGAAACTGCCGGAGTAGAAACCCAACGCGGAGTGGTAAAAGAAGAACGTAAAAATCGTAACGACAATACACCTTACGGTACTTGGTTTGAAAAAATGTTCAAGAATCTATTTACAAGCAGTTCATATAGTTGGACGCCAATTGGCTCTGCTCAACATATTGATGTAGCAACGATTGCAGAGTTCAAGGAATTTTACAATAAATTTTATCAACCAAACAATGGAACTCTAGTCATTGCAGGTGATTTTGACCCTAAAATGGCGCGTGAATATGTAGATGCATACTTTGGCATTTACCCAAAAGGTGCAGAAATTAAACGTGAAGAATTCAAATTACCTGAATTACCAGCTGAATACAGAGAGACAGTTGAAGATAATAAAGCTCAATTGCCTGCTGTTTATATCGGCTATAGAGGCCCCAAAAAAGGAGATCCGGATTCGTATGCTATTGATATGCTCAATACAATACTTGCAGGTGGGCAAAGCGGCAGACTTTATCAACGTCTTGTAGATAAAGACCAAATTGCAGTACAATCATATTCTTTCAACCAAGATTTACAATATAGTGGTATGTTGGCTGCAGTCGGAATAGTAGCTCCAGGTAAATCAACGGGTGAAGTTGAGAGAGCGATCTATAGTGAAATTGAAAAAATTCAAAAAGATGGTGTAACTGATGAAGAATTTCAAAAAGCAAGAAACTCCGAAGAAGATAAATTTATTTTTGGTAAAAAGAACGCCTTAGAAAAAGCACAGGCATTAGCTAAATATTATGTTTATTTTGGTAATACAAATGAAATAAATACCGAACTACAGCGCTACTATAAAGTTACCAAAGCAGATATACAACGAGTAGCAAAACAATATTTCTCACCCGACAAAAGAGTAGTCCTGACGTATATTCCAAAAGCAAAGTAAGTGAATAAACCTCAAAATATTTAATAAACATTAGATTTCTCAACAATACTCAACAATTATAAAATGAAAATACATAAATATTTAATCTTAACTATTTGTTCAATGGTATTCATATTAAATTTACAAATTACTTATGGACAAAAAATTGATATTACAAAACGCCCTGATCCTCTTCCTGCTAAAAGCATCAGTTTTCCTGAGTATAAAGAATTTATACTAAAAAACGGGCTTAAAGTATTTTTGGTAGAAGACCACGAACAACCAACTATTTCTCTTTCAATGCAAATTCGAGCTGGTGAAGTATCGGATAAAAAAGCAGGGACTGCCTCAATTACAGCTGAATTGCTCAATAACGGAGCAGGTAATAGAACAGCGTTAGAACTTGCTCAAAAGCTTGATAGCATTGCAATTGGTGTAAGTGCAACCTCAGCAGGTGATGCAACTTCAATTTCGGGGTCAGGTCTTAAAAAACACTTCCCATTATTTCTTTCTTTGTTTTCTGATATCGTAACCAAACCTACATTTCCACAAGTAGAGTTCGATAAAATGATTCCTCAGGTTCTTGCAGGAATTAAACAAGAGAAATCACGTCCGGGAAGTATAGCTCAGGCAATGTCACGAAAAGTAATTTACGGTGAGAATCATCCAAATGCTCGAAGAAGAACCGAAGCATCCGTTAAATCAATTACTTTAGCCGACATCAAAGAATTTCATGCTATTCATTATAAACCAAATAACGCAACTCTGGCTGTAGTTGGGGATGTCACTCAAAAAGAACTCGTTCCTATGCTTGAAAAAGCATTTGCTGATTGGAAAAAATCAAATGTTTCTGCTTCGGAATTACCTCCGGCTTCTCCAATGCCGGTTGGTATTTATTTTATTGCACGTCCGGGTTCAGTTCAATCATCCATTGCAACTTCATCGCTTGGTGTTCCATTATTAAATCCGGATTATGAACCACTTGCTTTATGTGGTAATATGCTTGGTGGAAGTTTTGGAGGAAGACTTTTTAAAACATTACGAGAAACCTATTCTTATACATATACTCCCGGTGCTTTTCTTTCGAGAGCAAAAAGTATGAATAGATTTGTTTGCGTAGCTGATGTTCGGAATGCAGTTACTGATTCTGCTATTTTGGTAATCAAACATGAAATTGCAAGACTTCGTAACGAACAAGTTCCCGAAGAAGAATTAACGAGAATGAAAAGATATATAGTTGGCAGTTATTTACTTGAATTTGAAAAATCGAATTTTATAGCAAATATTCTTCAAAACGCTGATTATGTTGGTGAATCCATGGATAGAATTAAGTCTTATCCATCGCGTTTTTCAGCATTAACTTCTGCTCAAGTTCAAACTGCAGCGCAAAAATATTTGAAAGATGATCAAACTTCAATTATTATAGTTGGAAGCCCTGATATTCTGCCAAACCTCAAAAAATTGGGGACTGTTTATGAATACAATTTAGATTTAGAACCTGTCAGCTCAAATTCTGACGAAAAAGTGGATATTAGTGTTCAAGACCTTCTTCAAAAACATATTCAAGCCCTCGGTGGTAAAGAGAAAATTAGCTCCATAAAATCTCTAATAACAAAATCAAAAGCATCCCTTGAAGCTGGACCAAACTTGGCTGAAGGAACAATGATTAAAAAACAAAAGTCACCTAATTTTGAGAATACTATAACAGATTTACAAGTTTTCAAACGTGAAACTTGGACAAACAATTCTAAATCTTGGACATCTCAAAATGGTTCACCTGCTCAAGAAGTTCCCTCAACAGATATTGAGAAGCTGAAACTTCAAGCAACAATCCTTTTAAGCGGTAAATTATTAGATTTAGGATATAAAGCAGAAATCACTACTAAAAAAAATGGACAATATCTTGTGAATGTTACTTCCCCAGCTGGTGATAAAGATGTGTACTACTTCGATGCAAAAACGTTTTTGGTTTCTCAAATTGATAGAACACAAACCTCTCCTGCCGGTGCAATGCTAATAACTATTAAATATGAAGGATATGATAATATTAGCGGAGTTATGCTTCCTAAAAAATCTGTGATGGAAAATCCTAATTTTAGTATGACAAACGAATATTCTTACGAAATCAACCCAACAATCGAAGATAAAGAATTTACTCCAACCACGAAATAATGTGATGGATTAATTTACAACTTATAGACGGAGTGTACTTTTCTAATGTGCGCTCCGTTTTTATTTACAATTTGACAACTTTAGTATGAGTAATTTTTACAAAATAATTTTTTGTTTTTTCATTGCAACATCCTGTTATTCAAATACGTTACATATTGCTCCAATTCCGGCTTCTCTTTTAGAACAAATAACAGAAACGAAGGCACGAGAGCATATCAATTTTCTAGCTTCGGATGAAATGTTCGGTCGTAATACTCCAAGTCCTGAACTTGAAAAATCAGCAGATTACATTGCCTCCTATTTTAAAAAAGTAGGTGTCGAACCAATTAACGGTACGTATTTCCATAATTACAAGTTGTTTAAAGTAAATTTAGGAAAAAGTAATGTACTAAAAATTAAGACTCCTGATTCAATTATAACTATGAATTTAAAGGATGATTTTATTCCATTTGATGCTACAGGTGCGGCATCGCTTCTTGGTAAAGAAATTGTGTTTGTAGGATATGGCATTACTGCACCTGAATATGGGTATGATGATTATGCGGGAATTGATGTTAAAGGAAAGATAGTAGTCGTTATTCGAGGTGCTCCTAAATTAGAAGATACAAATTCAGTATTTTCGATGAGAAAAGGAGGAATTCGATTTATGACTCATGAAGCCAAAGCAACAACTGCAATAAATAATGGAGCAGTTGGAATGATAGTATTTAGTAATCCAAAAACATCACATGTTCTTCGAGCAACCGGTTTTCCTTGGCCATCACTTTTTCCAAAAATGTCTGCTGACGCTCTCCCACTTAAAGTAAAATCCATTAAAGATTTACCAATGGCTAACTTCCCTATTATTCATTGTAATGAAAAGGTTGCAGTTGCTCTTTTCGGAACTGTTGATAAATTAAAATCCGCTCAGATTGATATAGATTCACAAATTAAACCTTCTTCATTTGCCCTTCCGAATGTTTCTATCAAAGAACTAACTGTAACAACAGATGAGCAAGAATTTACAGTCCGTAATGTAATGGGTATAGTTAAAGGAGCAGAGAAACCAAATGAATATGTTGTTGTTGGCGGGCATTACGATCATGTTGGATTTACTCAACCGAATGACCCCACAAAAGATTCAGTTTTTAATGGAGCTGATGATAATGCTTCGGGTACAACAGGTGTATTATTAATGGCAGAAAGTTTTGCAAAATCTCAACAAAAACCAAAACGCTCTTTGGTATTTGTGGCTTTTAGTGGAGAGGAGAAAGGACTGCTCGGTTCACAAGCATTTACAGAAACTCCTCCATTACCTTTAGAAAATTGTGTAGCTATGCTCAATATGGATATGATTGGACGAGCTGTGAATGATTCATTATGTATTGGAGGAAATACTCGATGTAAAGAATTATCCGAGCTAAATGAAGAAGAAAACAAACAATTAGCGACTCCATTTTCTCTTAATTATACTATTGAGAATTTCTTTTTTAGGAGCGATCAAGCAAATTTTGCTAAAAAACAAATTCCCGTATTATTCTATTTTACCGGTGAACATAGCGATTATCACAAAGTCTCTGACGAAATTTCTAAAATTAATTTCCCAGACTTGGTTAGAATTACAAAGTTATGTGCTCGTACGGCATGGAAAACTGCTTCTTTAGATGAGCGTCTTCCTTATACTCCACAAAAAAGCGATAGAATGCCAATTCTTCGGTGATAAACAATTTCAAATATTCTTAGAACTCAATTATAAATTATCGTTCACTTCCCTTTTCTTTCGCTCGTGAACGAATATCCTTATTTTTGTAGTTACTAATTACACAGCAAACAATATTTTTTCGATTATGAGAGAAACATGGATAATAAGATAATTTTTTCGATGGTGGGTGTGGGTAAAGTTCATAAGCCCAGTAAACAAGTATTAAAAGATATTTATTTATCATTTTATTACGGTGCAAAAATTGGAGTTTTGGGCTTAAATGGTTCGGGTAAATCCACTTTATTAAAAATAATTGCTGGTCTCGACCAAGATTATTTAGGACAAATTACTGCAAACAAAGGGATTACGTTTGGATATTTATCTCAAGAACCGGACTTGGACTCGAGTAAAACAGTGCGACAAATTGTCGAAGAGGGTGCACAAGCAACCGTCAATTTACTTAAAGAATATGAAGAAATTGGGATGAAATTTGCCGAACCTGATGCAGACTTTGACGCACTTATTGACCGCCAAGCAAAACTTCAAGAAGAAATTGACCGACTCGGTGCTTGGGATATAGACAGCCGTCTTGAAATGGCTATGGACGCACTTCGTTGCCCTCCCGGTGAAACGTCAGTCGCTGTGCTTTCAGGTGGTGAACGCCGTCGAGTAGCACTTTGCAGGTTACTTCTTCAACAGCCGGATGTTCTACTATTGGACGAGCCAACCAATCACTTGGATGCAGAAACAGTTGCATGGCTTGAAATGCACCTTGCCAAATATCCCGGAACTATCATCGCAGTAACGCACGATAGATATTTTCTGGATAATGTAGCTCAGTGGATTTTGGAACTTGACAGAGGTCAAGGAATACCTTTTGAAGGAAATTATTCAAGCTGGCTCGAACAAAAACATAAACGATTAGCAACTGAAGAAAAACATGCAACTACAAAACAAAAAGAATTAAAACGTGAACTTGAATGGGTAAGAATGAGTGCAAAAGGACGACATGCAAAAAGTAAAGCGCGTATTTCTGCTTATGAAAGAATGGTTGACGAACAGCAAGACAAGCGTGTAGAAGATATTGAAATCTATATTCCTCCCGGGCCACGGTTGGGGAATTTAGTTATCGAATCCAATAATATCTCTAAGTCATTTGGTGATAATTTGCTGTATGAAAATTTATCGTTTTCACTTCCTCCGGGTGGAATTATCGGAGTTATTGGCGCAAATGGTGCCGGTAAAACGACATTATTCAGAATGATAACCGGTTTAGAAAAACCAGATTCGGGTACTTTTACCATCGGTGAGACAGTAAAATTAGGATATATAGACCAAAATCGACCATTGAATCCTGAAAATTCGATTTGGCAGGAGATATCAGGTGGAGATGACATATTATATTTAGGAACTAAAGAGTTAAATTCTCGAGCTTATGTTGGTAAATTTAATTTTAATGGCACAGACCAGCAAAAGAAAGTAACAATGCTCTCCGGTGGCGAACGAAATCGTGTTCACTTGGCTAAAATGCTTAAAGAAGGTGCAAATGTTCTTTTACTGGACGAGCCGACGAATGATTTGGATGTAAATACTTTGCGTGCTCTCGAAGAAGCATTGGAGAATTTTGTGGGTTGTGCAGTTGTAATTTCCCACGACAGATGGTTCTTAGATAGAATTGCAACTCATATTTTAGCTTTTGAAGGTGATAGTAACGTTCGTTGGTTTGACGGTAACTATACGGAATACGAAGAGGATAGACACAAACGTCTAGGTACTATTGCCGATCAACCCCATCGTTTGAGTTATAGAAAATTGACAAGAATATAAAGATATTACAAATCTAAAATTGCATTTTCAATTTAATAAACCTTTTAGTTCCTAAAATAGAATCTCTGTTATCTTTTTTGTTAGCAGAGATTTTTTATTTTTAAATTATGTATTTGACAAATTATTCGTTTAAACATTCAATTTCATGTCAGTAAAACATTATTCGACTATAATTATTGGGGGAGGAGCTGCTGGTTTGTTTTGTGCGATTAAAGCTGGAAAACGTGGCTCAGTACTCATAATTGAACATGAAGAACGATGTGGAAAAAAAATACTAATATCAGGTGGTGGACGCTGTAACTTCACCAATATCAACACTAAACCAGAAAATTTCATATCTCGTAATCCTCATTTTTGCAAATCAGCTTTAGCCAGATTCACTCCACAAGATTTTCTGCAAATGGTCAATAACCATAGAATTACGTATCATGAGAAAAAATTAGGGCAATTGTTTTGTGATAATTCTTCTCGTCAGATTGTACAAATGCTTCTTGATGAATGTGCTAAAGTAAACGTTGAAATTCTGGTCAATTGTTTAGTTCATAATGTTGTAAAAGATAACGTATTTATCATAGAAACTACTAACGGTACATTTCATTCAACTTCATTAGTAGTTTCTACTGGTGGTTTATCAATTCCTAAAATGGGAGCTTCAGATTTTGGATTACGAATAGCAAAACAATTTTCTATTCCAATTATATCGCCAACTCCAGCACTTGTCCCGCTTACATTTCAACATAAAGATATGATTGATTTTGCAACTCTTGCCGGTGTTTCTATTGATACAATTACTACATCTAATACTCATAGTTTTCGAGAAAACATCCTCTTTACTCACAGAGGACTTAGCGGGCCTGCAATACTACAAGCATCATCATATCATACACTTGGACAAGCTATTGATATTAACTTACTTCCTGGAAAAAATATATCTGATGAGTTGGTAAAACACAATACATCTGCATTAGAAATTAAAAATTTTTTAGGAAATTATATACCAAAACGACTTTCTGAAGTTTGGTGCCAGAGGCTCGGACTTACTAAAAAAGTATCACAATTAACTAAATCAGAAAGAGAAAGTATAGAAAAGGAAATTCATTCTTGGCTATGGTTTCCCTCAGGAAATGAAGGATTTGAAAAAGCTGAAGTAACTTTAGGTGGTGTGGACACAACTGCTCTATCATCAAAAACAATGGAATCAAATGCTGTAAAAGGTCTATATTTTATTGGTGAAGTTGTGGATGTGACAGGTTGGTTAGGTGGATATAATTTTCAATGGGCGTGGGCTTCTGGAGCCGCCGCTGGCAGAAGTGTAGAAACTAACTAATTTTAAAATTCAATATGTTCGGATAAATTAATCTACAATACTTAAACTATTTGAATTTTCTTCGGATTCTTCCACCAAAACAAATCGTTCTGAAATCTCCTCATTAATTGAATCTAAAAATCTTGATGGATTTCCTAATACAAAACCTGTTTCACGATCATAAATATTGGTTGGATGAGTAATATACAAACTAACTTTAGCTCTTGTAACTGCTACATACAACAACCGTCGTTCCTCCTCTGTATCTTCCAGTGAATTTAATGACTTAGATGAAGGAAATTTCCCATCCAAAGCCCATATAATAAAAACTGTATTCCATTCAAGTCCTTTTGCTGAATGTATGGTTGAGAGCGTAATAAATTCTTCGCCTAAATCGTCGGGCTCAACATCTGCAGATTCAATTGGAGAATCCAAAGCCATATCAGATAAGAACGTAGCGAGTGAAGTATAACGCTCTGCAATTGAAAGAAACATTTCCAAGTCTTTCCATCGTTTTGCAAAATCATCATACTTTTTCTTGAGAATTGGGCGATAGAATTCAGAAAAACGTACAGCCATATTTCCGATATT
>JAFDZU010000041.1:0-46916 GCA_018266765.1 Bacteroidota bacterium | reverse complement strand
CTCGAACGATAATTTTTTAAGATAGAATAATCACTAAGAGACAGTAATCCATTACTGATATCATCTATTACTTTGGCGGCTGTTCGTGCTCCAACCCCTTCTAATAAAAGTAAGATACGATGCCAGCTCACCACATCAACCGGATTATAAACACATTTAAAAAATGCAATCATATCTTTAATATGAGCTGATTCGATAAATTTCAACCCGCCAAATTTTCTAAAAGGAATATTCGCTCGATTTAATTCAATTTCTAAATCAAACGACATATAACCTGAACGAAACAATACAGAAATCTCTTTCATAGGAATCCCATTTTCCCGAGCTTCGATAATTTGCTGAACAACAAATTCGGATTGCTGGCGTTCATCACTCATACTAACTATAATCGGAGCTACTGTTCCTGCTTCTGTGCCCACTAATTCTTTTTCATACCGAACTCCAGCATTTTTTATAATTTCATTTGCAACTTCAAGTATTTTTTGTGTGCTTCTGTAATTTCTTGCAATAGTTATTACTTTGCAGTCATAGAATGATTTTGGAAAATTAAATATGTTCTGATAATTTGCACCTCTAAAGGAATATATAGATTGTGCATCATCCCCTACTGCCATGATATTTTGACGGCTTCCCGCTAATTCAACTACGATTTGATGCTGAAGTGAATTTGTATCTTGATATTCATCAACCATAATATAGCGATAACTGTTCTGTATGCTTTTCTTAAATTTATCTGATTGCAACAGCGAAAGTAAATAAATCAATAAATCGTCGTAATCCATCAGGTTATGATGACGTTTATAGCGAATATACTGCTGAATTAACGTTTGAATTTGTGGTATTTCTTCGATAAATCGTGGATAGTTGCTTTCAATTATATTTTCGACAGGGATACAACGATTGAGAGATGCGCTATACATCGCTATCAAGGTATGTTTTTGAGGAAAAGTTCGTTTAGATTTTTCCAAACCTAGTTGGGCTCGAAGTAGATTGATGGTGTCCTCAGCATCACTTTGGTCAAGAATAGAAAAGTTGGGTTGTATACCTACTCCAATCGCATATTTTCGTAATAATTGATGTGCGAAGGAATGAAAAGTACCACCCGAAACCTTATCGCAACGTCCGTCAAGTAGCAATGAAGCACGACGGAGCATCTCAGCAGAAGATTTTTTGGTAAAAGTCAATAGGAGAATTTGTTCTGGGGGAATGCCGTCTTCAACAAGTCGAGCAACTCGGTACACTAGTGTTCTTGTTTTGCCTGTGCCTGCTCCTGCAATGACTAGTGCCGCACCATCAGAGTGCATAACAGCTTCATATTGTTCGGTGTTAAGTTCATTATGATATGGAATTTTATATTCTTTAGTTTTGCGATGTTCGCCGAGTGTACTTCGTTTTTGAAGAACAAGTTTTTTCATATTCAATAATTAATTCTTAGAAGGGCTTACTTGAATCAGTCAGCAAGATACTGCTTTTTATCAAATAGTTGGAACATTTTAGAAAAAACATTACTTCTTGGTTTTAGTTGAATAAATTTGTGCACTAAAATTCAATTATTCATTTTTGATTAACTTCTCCATTTGAGTCCAACCTTTTCCTTTTACAGAAAGAAAATAGAATCCGTTTAACAATTCTCTTACATCAAATGTTGCTCGAATTTCACTACAGGTAAGTTTCCATTCTTTAATTTTTTGTCCAATAGGTGAATATAGCGACACGGTTACCGGCTCTCTAACCTGTTGGTTTAATTCAACAACAAAAAATCCGTCGATAGGATTAGGATAAATTGTTACCTTGCTTTCTTGATGTAGAATCTCATCTATTGAAGTAGGTTTAGATTTTGAAGCATAAATAGTATTTCCATAACAACCGAGGTTTATTCTATTTCCAGATGGGCTTGGTTCTAAATTATACGCTGAACTTGGATCACCGGCATCAATAGCTAGGCTATGATTGATGTCCTTAATCCACATTTGGGTTATTGGGTCATATCTTCCTGTTGTTGATTGCAAGTAAAAATTCTCATGTGAAGTATCTGCAAACATTGGCTCTGCAATAATATTCCCAATTCCTGAATAACTTTCTTCGCTAAGAGTATAAGTAACCTTTAAACTACTTCCATCTGTTTTGAAGAAATCATCTTTATTTCCGCTTAGTATGCAATTTTTAACTTCACAAAATGACTCAACATCCACAAAAACGGCATTGCCGCCGTTAGCAGTCGGAGAATAATTATTAACGATTGTACAGTTTGTTAAATATACATACGAAGAACCGGGTGCACCGTTATCCAATGCTACTCCTGCACCATAAAGTGAAGTGCTGTTGTGGTAAATCAACTCATGTTCCATATAGCATATTCCGCCTTCATCTACAAATACAGCTCCTCCATACGATGGACAATAATTATCTTTTATAATATTAAACGACATATATGCTGTTCCCAAAATCAATACTCCACCTCCCCACCCATAACTATTTTCTACCTTATTTCCTGAAATAATATTATGACTAATTTCTGCATATCCACCGAGATATACTCCTCCGGCATGGTCGTCATATCCAATATTTTTTTCTATTCGATTTCCCGTTATTATTATCGAGTCCATTGTACTATTCCCGGAAATTCCTGCTCCTCTACCTCCATGATTATTACGGATTTCATTATTAAGTATTCGATGATGATTACCGGCAACAAAGATTCCTCCTCCCGAAAGTTTCCCCTGTTCCCCATTGTTTTCAATTATACAATTTGAAATTGTTACATAATCAGCATGCGGCCACGAAACAAGTACATCGCAGACAATTCCTCTTCTATTATTTTTGACAGTGAGATTATCAATGAGAAAGTTAAATGTATTGAAATCAAATCTAGTGAGAATTATTCCAATACTATCTTTGCCGCCACTTATTATTGTTAATGAAGGGTCAATAATTCTTGTATTGAAATCTCCACTCTTACCCGAAGTATAAGTAGAGCTGTCTGCACCAGCATAACCACCCATAATAAAAAGTGGTTTTCCTAAATTATCTATACTATTATAAGTTCCGACAGCAACTTTAATTGTATCAAAATTAGTTGCATTTAAAACAGCATTTTGAATTTCATGATATGGATATTTGCTACTACCATTTTGAGTAGATAATTTGTTGTTATTATCTACACAAATCACTCCTGCACTCAGCCAAATCGGAACAAAAAGAAACAGTAAGATTACTTTTTTCATGATAGTTTTATAAATAGTTGAAACTTAGATAGTTATACATGTTGATCAAATAATATCATATTGCCATCTGGGTCTGTTAAAAAAATGCTTGCCGGACCTGAAGAATTCTCGTCCGTCTCTGATTCTATTTGAATACCATTACTTTTGAGATGCTTTTGAATTTCTCTCACATCATCAAACGCATCAAGTGTATGGGCGTTTTCATCCCAACCGGGATTAAATGTTAAAATATTATTTTCGAACATCCCTTGGAATAAACCAACGAGAGCATTCCCGTTTTTCATAATAAGGTAATTCTTTTTGAAATCACCTGCGAATACAGTAAATCCAACCTTTTCATAGAATTCTTTTAATACTGCTAGGTCTTTCACCGATAGACTTATTGAAAATGCTCCGAGTTTCATTTTAAATACATTGAATATTGAATATATGTATAAAGTTTCAGCGAAACTACATATAATCCCATTAAATTACAACTGCAAATTGTAAATTCTCAAAAAGAAAAAGCACTAATAAGAAGATACTCTTTCGTTCCTTAAATTTACATCGGTTATCATTTACTCTAAATATAAAATTCTATCGGCTTGTTTCATAGTTTGTTCACGATGCGTTACAACAATACATGCAGTCTTCGGATAATTTTTCTTGAATGACTGCCAAAAGTTATTCTCTGTTTGAGCATCCATCGCCGCAGTACAATCATCAAGTAAAAGTAGTTTTGGGCGACGAAGTAATGTGCGGCTTATCGAAACACGCTGCTTTTGACCACCGGAGAGCGACAAACCACGTTGCCCAAGTTTTGATTGCAATCCTTCCTCAAATTTCTGTACTTCGGCTGTAAGCTGTGCATGTCTAAGTGCATTTTCAATCTCAATATCCGAAAAACTATCTCCAAGTATAAGATTCTGATGAATTGTCTCGCTAAATAAAATGGATTCTTGGCGAACATATCCAATAAAATCAGAAATTTCGCTGGAAGATATTTGCTGAATATCAATACCATTTATAAATATTTGCCCGCTTACTGGTCTTAAATTCTGTGCTATAAGTTCGAGAATGGTTGTTTTCCCTGCACCAACTTCTCCTACAATTGCAAGTATTTCTCCTGCCTTAACATCAAATGATAAATTTCTGATAACAGATTCTGTTGCAGAATCATATTGAAAACTTACATTTTCAAATTTTATACTCCGAAATGATTGATTACTGAGATATTTCGTTGACAAAGCAATAGTTTCGTAGTCGTTGTCCTGTTCGGTTTGGCTAAGCCGTTCTGCATATCTCATGATTTGTTTTTGAGAAGCAAACGCCCAACTTAGCGTCCACAATGGTTCTAATAATCTCTCTAAATATATAATAAACATGAAGAAAGTTCCAATTTCAATTTTGTTTTGAATCACAAAGTAACTTCCTACAATTATTACAATAATAGTTCCTGCATGATTATTCAACATCGAAAAGAGATGTACAAGTTGGTTGATTTTCAAAAATTGATTTTCTTTACTTATTCTATTTTCAAGAACTTGCTCGTATTTACGAAGTTGATCATTTTCACTTGCAGTACTTTTTATTACACGAATACCTGAAAAACAGTTTTCAAGAACATTATTACAGTTAGAAGCCGCCTCTTGTTTTTCGTCAGTATATCGTATTAACTTTTCTTTTGTTTTCGACATAATTAGAACCAAAAGTGGAAGCGGAAGAAAACTCCAGAGAGTTAATTCCCATGAGTAATAAAACATAACCGAAAGCGTAAATCCAAGTACTAAAATTGCTTCAATTGGGCGCATTGTTCCCGAACAAGCGAACCACGAAACTCTGTCGAATGAACCATCAATATCATCCGTTAGTCGAGTGAGCAAATCGCCTGTTCGATATTTTGCAAAAAAACGTGAACCTTTAAGAGTAAACACTTTATAATAAAAAGCGCGGATTTGTTCGGCAAATTTAAGATTCATTCGAGCACGCGAGAGCATAAGGATTCGCCCAAATAACTCAAGTGCTATACCTGCAAAAAGATACACCCAAATTAAATTATGAACATCTGCAATTTTAAACTTCACTTGCAAAGTGTCAATAATAGTTTTGACGAGAATAGGAAACCCAATCTTAAAGACGATTGCAAGCAATGTCAAACAGCAAACAACCATCATATCTGGAATATTCTGTCGCCAAAAACGACTAAACCAATTAAATAGATTACGCATAAAAATTATGTTGAGATTGTAGGTTATATAATCGGGCATACATTCCGTTAAGGATGAGAAGTTCATCGTGGGTTCCTTCTTCGGCTATCATTCCGTTGTTCATTACAACTATCTTATCTGCATGAATTATCGTTGAAAGACGATGTGCGATAATAATAGAAGTTCTTCCTTGTAAAAGAGTAAGAAGCGATTCTTGAAGTCGGGCTTCGGTCACAGGATCAACCGAACTTGTCGCTTCATCAATAATTAAAATCTCGGGTTGAAATGTTAAGGCACGTGCAAAAGAAAGAAGTTGTCGCTCTCCGAAAGAAAGATTTTTCCCGTTTTCGGAAAGTACTGTATCCAAACCATTTTCAAAACGTTCAATAATATGCTGAATATCCAAACTTTGAACTGCTTGCTCAACTTGACTATCCGGAATATCAATGCGCATTGCGCGAAGATTATCTCGAATTGTACCGGGAAACAAATAAATATCCTGCATGACAAAACTTAAGATTTTGGCAAGGTCTTGCTGACGGAATTCCTTGATATTTAAACCGTCAAGAGTAATTTTGCCACTTTGAACATCATACCACCTTGTTAGTAATGAAGTTATCGTAGTTTTTCCAGCACCTGTTGCCCCGACAATTGCAACCGAAGTTCCCTTTTTAATCTCAAATGATACATTTTTAATAATCGGTGTATCGTTATATCCGAATGTAACATTTTCAAAACGAATGCAATCTGAAAACTTCGGTATATTAATAGGAGAAATTGGATTCTTAACTTCCGGCTGAGTTGCCAGTAAATCAAATATTCGTTCAGAAGAAGCAAATGCTTTCTGAACTTCGCTAATTTGTTCAGAAATAACAATTAACGGCGAAATAATTCCTGTAATATATTGAAAAAACAAGAGTAAAGTTCCGATTGTCATTGTACCATACGCAATTTTATCTGCTCCTAAATAGAATATAATAGTTGTTGCGATAACTGGCGTAATAAACATAACAGCCCAAAATGATGCTTCAATTGCTTCAACTCGAAATGAAAATCTGGTTTTTTCACGATTCATTTCACTAAATTTATCTCTTGACCATTGAATACTATTGAGATTACGAAGCAGAGGAATAGCAGAAATATGTTCACCTGCGAATCCTGTTATACGAGCATACAGTTCTCTTTCCTTACGAAACAGTGGGCGCATTCTACTAAAAACTATAACAGCACTTCCCAGAAATAGCGGCGCACAACAAAGCACATAAAGTGTAAATTCAACATTCACAGAAAACATTATCGCAAATGAAAATAGAATTATAAGTACCGAACTGAACAACTGCAATCCAACACTTGAAAACAACATAAAAAGTCGTTGAGAATCGGATTCAATTCTTGAAATCAATTTTCCGGTTTCAGTTTTATCGAAAAACCGAATAGAAAGCGAAAGCGTGTGTGTCAGTAATTTCATTTTGAGATTATTGACAATTGAAATTCCCATCGTTCCGACGAGAACAGTTTGTAAATACTCAAAAGTGCGGTAAAGCACAGTAAGGGCTAAATATCCAAGCGCGAGTTTAAGCGTAAAAGATGAATTATTTTTAGTAATTCCATCGTCAATTATCTTTCGAAAAAGCAGTGGCAGTCCGACCAGAAAAATCGTTGATGCGAAAGCAAATCCAAGAGCAAGTATAATTTTTGCATGATGTCCACGAAACAGCTCAGCTATTTTGGGAACTAGAGATAGTTTTATTTTGGGGGGCGATTGCTCATCATGAGAATCGTCGTCATCATCAAATAAATCAAACATTTGTGTACTTTCAATAAAAAAGTGATATAGTTTTTTTGTAGGGAAACAGTTCTGCAAATTAATTTTATAATAATATTACCATAACTTAACGCTAACTAGTTATGTTAATTACATACTATTTCTAAAACAATAATAGTCTGTGTAATCTTGTAACTGAATATTATTCTAAGTAAACCTTAAAATAATTAACTCATTTAATATATTATTTAAGCTCAAGTGAACAATAAATTGCTCGGCAAGGGCTGTAACTTTTATTATAAGATAAGAAACAGGCGGATTTCAAGTGGAATGAAATGCCTTGAGTATCGAATGCATATCCTAACAGCAAACGCCGTTAAGAGCAGGTTGGGAGAGTATGTTTCATAGGGGTTCCTCCTTATAGTAGGAGTGTAAAATAGTTGCATTTAGTATTGTTCTAAATCAAGTTGATTGGAATGGCTCGTCAATAAGGAAGCGATTACAATCAAGAGAGAAAAACTGAGAAAAGCAACAACTAAGCGATGCGAAAATAAAGTAAAGAATCGAGTAGTGCAAATTAAATTTTACTCATAGTTACATTGGATTTGGATTTGGAAGCATTTAAGAACTCTCATAAGAAACCTGTAAAAAACCGAGATTATTTCCGTATTTTTGGAAATAAGTTGAAATGACTTTAATGAAAATGAGAAAATATTTATTCCGGGAATACAAAAGTTCAATCAACTACTTAATTTGGAGTTTATATCAATAGAAAGTGATGAGAATCATGCAGTTAACTTCGAGAGAAATCAGACAATCTTTTTTAGATTTTTTCGCTGAACGCGGACACAGAATAGTCCCGAGCGCACCTGTTGTACCGCATGGAGATGCTACCCTTTTGTTCACTAATGCCGGAATGAATCAATTTAAAGATGTATTCCTTGGAGTTGGTAAACGTGATTATACTCGCTGTGCAGATACTCAAAAATGCATTAGAGTTTCAGGTAAACATAATGACCTTGAAGAAGTCGGATATGATACGTATCATCACACTTTTTTCGAAATGCTAGGCAATTGGAGTTTTGGTGATTATTACAAAACTGAAGCAATTGCATGGAGTTGGGAATTACTAACTGATGTCTGGAAATTACCCAAAGAACGTTTACACGCAACTGTATTTAGTACTGATGATGAGGCATACGATATTTGGAAGCAATATCTTCCCGAAACTCAAATCCATCGCTGTGATGAAAAAGATAACTTTTGGGAAATGGGTGAAACCGGTCCTTGTGGTCCTTGTTCTGAAATCCATTATGATTATACTCCAGACTTATCTGGTGCCAAACTTGTAAACAAGGGTGTACCCGATGTTATCGAAATATGGAATAATGTTTTTATTCAATATAACCGAAAACTTGATGGAACACTTGAGGAATTGACGAGCAAACATGTTGATACAGGAATGGGATTCGAGAGAATTTGCGCTGTATTACAAGGAAAATCATCGAATTATGATACCGATGTATTTTCACCTATAATTAATAAAATTGCAATGCTCAGCGGCAAAGAATATGAAACTGCGTTAAATAGCCCTATTGGTGTTGCAATGCGCGTTATGGCTGACCATATCCGTACTCTAACTTTTTCGATTGCTGATGGTGCAATTCCCGGAAATGATGGTCGTGGATATGTTCTGCGTCGTATACTTCGCCGTGCTTCTCGGTATTCTAGAAATCTAGGGTTTCGTGAACCAATACTTTATACATTAGTTCAAACCCTTGTCGATACAATGGGTGATGTTTTTCCGGAACTTATTCAACAGCAAGCAATTATTGAGAAAATTATTCGTGCTGAGGAAGATAGTTTTCTCCAAACTTTAGAACGTGGCTTAGAACGTTTTGAAGACATAGAACGAACAATTCGTGACAAATCATCAACTTTGATTTCGGGTGAGGATGCGTTTTTACTTAATGATACTTTCGGATTTCCAATTGATTTGACTGAACTTCTTGCTCGTGAACGAGGACTTGAAGTTAACAGCAGTCAATTTACTGAGTTAATGAACCAGCAAAAAAAACGTTCACGTGATGCTCGTAAAGCCCATATTCAACAAGTCGAATTGCCAAGTGTTGAAGAAAATACTACTTTTACAGGTTGGGATGAATTGACGACAGAATCGAAAGTTCTCTTTGTAAAAGAAAATCAAATCATTCTTGAACGATCTCCTTTTTATGTGGAAATGGGTGGTCAACAAGCTGATAATGGTGAAATAATTCTTGGAGGTAATAGGTACGGAATAATTGATGTTCGCAAATCAGGAAACGCTATTATTCATTTTGCCGATTCGGATTTTGAACCGCTTGTTGGTGATATAGCTCTTGCAAAAGTTGATAGTAATCGACGATGGGATATTCAACGGAACCACTCAGCCACTCATATTCTTCATGAAGCATTACGAAGAGTACTCGGCACTCATGTTCAGCAATCGGGTTCGTTAGTTTCAACCGAACATTTACGTTTTGATTTCTCACATTTTCAAAAAGTTACATACGATGACTTAAAGTCAATTGAACAAATTGTCAATGAGAAAATCAGAGAAAGGATTCCTGTTCATACTCTTGATTTACCTATAGAACAAGCACGAAAAATTGACGGTGTGAAGATGTTTTTCGGTGATAAATATGGCGATCGAGTTCGAGTAGTAATTATAGATGAAAAGTTTTCCGCCGAGTTTTGTGGTGGAACTCACGTCAATAACTCAAGTGATATCGGACTTTTTAAAATCATTTCAGAAGGTGGAATTGCATCCGGTGTTCGTAGAATTGAAGCTGTTACCGGGGTTGGAATTGAAACATACATTCAATCCCTTCATCAAAAGATTGAAGATATTAACCATATAAGTGATGAACTCCATTCTCATATCAAACATTTAGAAAAAGAACTTTCAATATTCAAAGTACAAGAAATTGCTAGTGCACTATCAGAATTTATAGATAATGCAGTTCGCATTGGTGATATACGAATCGTTGCTCAAAAAATTCCTACGGTAGATGCTGACGAATTGAAATCTTTAGGTGATAGACTACGTGACAAACTGAATACAAATGGCATTGGATTACTGTCAAGTATATCCAACGATAGAAAAGTTCAATTAGTTTGTGTTGTAACTGATGATCTAACAGGACGTTACCAAGCAGGTAAATTAGTTGGTGCAGTAGCCAAGTTACTTGGTGGTGGTGGTGGCGGTAAACCACATCTAGCTACTGCTGGTGGAAAAGATATAGAAAAAATTGATGAGGCATTTGATTCATTCATATCTATGTTTAATGTATAGAAATCACTTTAGTTAATAAATGTAATAATTTGAAAATTATTAGTATTAAATTGTTTAATCACATGTAAGGAGTATTGATTATGTCGTATGAAGCAAGTGGGAAAATTCATGAAATTTTTCCGGAACAACAAGTAAGCGAGAAATTCCGTAAAAAAGAATTTGTTTTGGAAGTACAAGACGGAATGTATGCTAATTTCATCAAGTTTGAGTTATCACAAGATAAATGTTCACTTTTGGATGGATATAAAACCGGACAAGGATTGAAAGTACATTTTAATTTGTCGGGCAAACCTTTTACCAACAAAGAAGGTAAAACAATGTATTTTAACAATCTTCGTGCATGGAAAGTTGAAGCAGATGGCTCTAACTCTACTTCAAATGATGATGATTATAATACACCAATGAATACCTCTACCAAAGAAGACTTTGATGATGTACCATTTTGAGAATTGATTTCTTACAATAAAAGCGGATATGTTGTAATAGAACATATCCGCTTTTTTTTTACACCTCTAACATGTTATATTCAATAGTTTTAATGAGGATTTTATTTTAAATTCAGCTGAAAACTCACCGCATTATCAACACCCTCACAGCCTGCTCGAACATACCCGCGCTCATCCGACAAAAATATACGCCTGTCGGCACGTCGAAATCTAATCCGTATTCGCCGGCTTCTAAATTTCCGCTGACTAATACTTCTTTCAAACTGCCGATATTATCATAGAGTTCAATGCGAACATTGCCCGTTAAACCAACGCCGAAGTTTACTCCGTTTTCTTTTGTTGTGAGGAAGTAGTTTTTGCCTTTACTGCTGACCATGCGGATTCGTTTACCGCAATATTCGCCGAGTTGGAGAATGTTGCCAATTGATGTAACTGTTTTACATGGCTGAAGTTCAGCGGAATTTACCGTCAGTTTAATTGGGAATGTTGTGTCGGAATTATACGGCAAAAATGTGTTGAAACTTAGAAGAACATTCCCGTTTTCACCTTTTCCTTGTAGTGAAAATTGTCCGTTTTGTTCGGTTGGAATTACGGTTATGCCGTTAGTTATTTGAAGGATTGAACCGAATTTCACTACCAAACTATCATATCCAAGTCGTACATTCCACGAATTAACACCGCTCGGTACATTCAACGCTGTTTGGAACGGCTGACCGGGAAGTATTGTAATGAATGAAGGAGTAAGAGTGAATGTTCGTTCATTCGATGGATTGACAGTAATTTTAACAGTATCATAATTTATACAACCTGATGAATTAGTTGCTGTTAAAATATATTCAGTTGTTTGATTCGGAGATGCAGTCGGATTGGATATTGTCGTATTATTCAAGCCAATTGAAGGTTTCCAACTGTAAGAATTTCCTGCTAATTCTGACGTTCCAATTTGCACGCTTTCACCAACACAAATAATAGTATCTTTTCCTGCATTAGCTATTGGCAGTGGAACGATTGAAACGGTAACATTTGCAGAATCTTTGCACAATCCACTTGAAACAACAACTTTGTAAGTAGTTGTTTTCGTTGGGTTAGCAATTGGATTTGCATTATTTGGATTACTTAATCCAATACTTGGCGACCACAAATATTCATTTCCGCCACTCGCCAAAAGCTGAACTGACGAACCTTCACAAATTGCAGTATCACCCGAAACTTTCGCTGAAATATTCCCGACTGTTACCAAAACCGTATCGAAATCCACACAACCACCAACTCCAGTAACGGTCAAAATGTACTCAGTCGTCACGCTTGGTGAGGCAATCGGGTTTGATAGTGAACGGTCGTTCAAGCCGTTTGTTGGTTGCCATGAATACGCATTGCCAGCCGTCGGAGGAATACCAATTTC
The DNA here is from genome assembly GCA_018266765.1 of Bacteroidota bacterium. Taxonomy (GTDB): domain Bacteria; phylum Bacteroidota; class Ignavibacteria; order Kapaibacteriales; family UBA961; genus JADJXV01. Next base: position 34,559 of record JAFDZU010000041.1, on the reverse strand, counting down.
AACACTTGCACCTGTGCAAATAGTTTTGTCTTCACCTGCATTTGCTGTAGGTTTTGGATTGACGGTAACGACTACCATAGCAGAATCTCGGCATGTTCCACTTGAAACTACAACTGTGTAGGTCGTTGTTAATGTTGGGGTTGCAATTGGGCTTGGTATCTTTGCATCATCTAAACCAACACTTGGCGACCACGAATATTCACTTCCGCCGCTCGCCAGTAATTGAACGCTTGACCCGATGCATATTGCTGTATCACTTGATACTTTGGCAACTAAATTATTAGAAACAGTAACCAAAACTGTATCATACCCTTTGCATCCTTGCTCGTTTGTAACCGTAAGAATATACTGTGTTGTGATATTTGGAGTGACATTTGGATTTGCTTTTGTAGCATCATCTAAGTCGGTCGTCGGTCGCCACGAATAGGTTAATCCGGCAATCGCAGGTGTACCAATTTCCGTTGTCGCACCATTGCAAACAGTTTTGTCAGTGCCGGCATTAGCAGCCAAATTTTTAACCTCTACCAAGACTGTATCATACCCAACACAACCCATTGCATTCGTAACTTTAAGTATATATGTAGTTGTCGAAGTTGCTGAACAAATTGGATTTGCAGTTGTTGGATTTTTTAAATATGTCGTCGGTTGCCATGAATAGGTAAAATCTACATCCGGTGTCGAACCAAGTTCAACAGTTGTTCCCGCACATAATATTTTGTCTGTACCTGCAATCGATTTTACAGGTGGTAGAACATTCACTGTAACAAAAGCAGAATCAACACATTTTCCATTGGAAATAAGTACCCGATATTTTGTTGTAACCGAAGGAGATGCAATAGGATTTTGAATTTTTGGATTATCTAATCCGGTATAAGGAAACCACGAAAATAACCTTCCTCCATCGGCAGTTAGCTGAACCGAAGCACCCTTGCAAATCGTAACATCTTTACTGACAATTGGTTTTACAAGGGCAACCGTTACAACAACTGTATCATACGCTGTACAACCATTGCGGTGAGCGGCTACTATATAACGAGTTGTTCCACGCGGCGAAGCAATTGGATTTGGAATAGTAGGGTCACTTAAGCCATCAGGTGGAAGCCAAGAATATGTTTCTTCGGGCTTGGCTGTGTCACCTATTTGAACACTTTCAAAAAGGCAAATCGTTTTGTCGGGGCCGGCATTAGCATTGATTTTGGGATAAACATTTACTGTAACAAAAGCAGAATCAACGCATAATCCTTGCCGTATAATCACTTTATACTGCGTCGTAACTTTCGGAGAAGCTATCGGGTTTGCTTTGGTTGCTGTGTCCAAATCTTCCACAGGTGACCAAGAGTAACTATCTCCTGCGGAAGCCGAAAGTTGAACTTTAGAACCTACACAGAGCGGTTCAACTGCAGCAATTGTAGGCTTTTCAGCTATTTTTACAGTAAATGTATTATTGTATTCACAATCTATTGATTTTGATTTTAAATGATACGTTGTAGTTTTCGTGGGTGAAGCGATTGGATTGGCAATATTGGGATTATCTAATCCTTGTGAAGGAGTCCAAAGGTATGTAAATCCGGCTGAAGGGAATGTTCCAATTCTAATACTAGTTCCAAGGCAAATAACAGATGTATCACCTACAATTGAACAACTTCCATAATAACAATGGTCACCAAATATAAAATCCATGAAATTTGGCAGACCGCGATAACAGATATTTGGAAAATTAATTGCGTCCACAGTATACGAACAACCTATTCCCTTTATATTTGGAAAATTAATCACATCTACAAATTTACGATTACCTGAAACTAAATATAGTTTGCCGTCAGGAGCTAATTGCATACCGGAATTTATAAAAGGAACCCCGGGACGAACTGAAAATACAGTTTCCGATAAACGAACGGCATTCGGAGAAGAAAGAGTTACATCATATTGATACAGACCACAATTATTAGGAAATGCCGACTGTGTTTTTCCTAAGGCATGAAGAATTTTGTTATCCGGTGAAAATGAGACTCCGTAAAATAACAAACTTGAATTAGGGTTACTCAGTAAATTATAATTGGTAACTTGTCCTGTCAAACGGTTAAAGTCAAACAGTGAAAGAAATGTATTTTTACTGCTGGTACTTGCTACGGCAAGTTTTGTACCATTGGGTGAGAATTTCATACAACCTTGTGTATGGTCAATTTCTTTTTCGGCATAAAAAGACACAACTGGCGATTCATTAACTCCGGCTGTCGTAACATGAAAAGCATAGATTTTATTTTCATCCACAGCATGTGAGAGAACCCAATATCCCGACTCAGAACAATCTAATGTTCCTGTCAGTTTTTCTGAAACTTTATCAATCAATAATTTATTTTTTATTAAAAGATCACAAGCCGGATTCGCAACACTAATTAAAGAATAGTACATCGCAGTATTGACAGGTGGGCCACCGGCAGTTAAATCGGGAACAGTAAAAATAAAATACTCTAAAGGATTGGCAGGATTAGGAACTATCAATGCACCTTGAGAACTTGATGAACCACTCTTCAAGCCGGTTCCATTTGCTACTACTGTATGATTACCATTCCAAATTGTAGAACCATCGGTATAGAACAAGAGCTTCCCTGTTACTTTATCACTGGCTACGGCACACGCTTCGTCGGTATTTATCTTCCCGTCAAATATTTTATTAGGTACTCCACTTTGAAAACTAAGCCCTGAATGGTCTCCGAAATACCATATATCCGCTTCGTGTTGAGCAAAGCATTTGAGTGAGTTTAAAAATAAAACTAATAACATCACTAACAATGATTTCATGGCAAATATTCTCCTTTTGAACAGTAACTTTAGACAGCGAAGGTGTGGCAACCATAACCATCAAGTATTATTACATACTAACTACTTCGCAAATTACAAAAAGTGATGAAACAATACAAGGAAAATGTAAGTGGTGTAAGATTTCTATTATGGACAGTGGAGTATGTGAATTTTCTTCTGTATAATCAGTTGTAAACAATCGATAAAATTATTCTATAGTTAATTGGAATTTTGTGGATATACTGAGATAGAAATCGGAATTGATTAGAAACTATTCTTTATTATGGAATAATAAAAGCTAAATTACGAGAGGTCTGTTTGTCATTACATTAAGTGCCAAATTTTATAATCAGAACCATTAGAAGTGCAATAGTAAGAGCATAACTTAAAACCAACACAAATAAGCAATGTTCCGAAGGAAATAGTATTTGTATAAACCAAACCATAAAAAATACCTACAGAAAACACACATTCATAAAACATTTTGAAGTCTCTGTAGCTCAGTTATCACCCAAAACTCTCAACTGCTCATCTTGTATATAATTAGTTTGTTCTATCAAGAATCTCTTCCAAAATTTTCACCGTAAATGAAAGGTAAGAATACTTTGATGTTTTTACTTTATACTGAGACAATAGTATCTATTAACGAATATTTTTGTTATCATACAAACTCATCGGTACTTTAATGATTCGTAAAGATACAGCGGATTTATAGGAAGTAACAGCTGATGAGATTAAAGCATTTTCGGAGGACATTAAAGCATTTTCGGAGGACATTAAAGCATTTTCGGAGGACATTAAAGCATTTTCGGAGGACATTAAAGTGTTTTCGGAGGATATTATAGTGTTTTCGGAGGATATTATAGTGTTTTCGGAGGAGTACGATGACCATTCGGAGATGAAGGTGATAATTAAGAAGCATTATGAGGAAATTGAACCGAATTTAATCGAAATATCTACCAACGAAGTAGTATATGATTACTTGAAAATAAGTCCTGCCAAACCATTTAAAAAAAACAATACACCCTATAGAACTAAAAATCATTTGTGATTCACAAATTTAGGTGGTATTTTGCCATTCCAACTATTAGCAGCAAAAACATAAATGAATATAAATGTTCTATTTACGCCGTCCGAGTTACCAAAAAGCTCGGAAAACAGCGAAAGTATTGCCGTTGTTATAGATGTACTTCGAGCGAGTACAACTATTGCAGTTGCTTTATCAAGTGGTGCAATTGGAATTATTCCTACAACAAGTATTACGGAAGCAACGGCTACTTATTTACGACTCCAACCTTCAATTAGATTTTTAGGTGGAGAAAGAAAAGGTATAAAACCATCGGGTTTTGATGCCGGAAATTCGCCGTTTGAATACATGCCAGAGCATGTTTCGGGAAAAACAATTTCATTTACAACATCAAATGGAACAACCGCTTTGAAATTATCAGCAAATGCTACAAACATTTATATTGGTTCGTTTGTTAATTTGAGTGCAGTTGTTCATTTTATTTCTTCTCAACACAACTCAAACTATACTGATATTACTATAGTTTGTGCCGGTTCAGGTGGGAATTTTTCTATAGAAGATGCAGTGTGTGCCGGTGGATTTGTTCAAATGTTTTCTAAAAAATATCCACAGTCTATTCTTACAGACTCAGCAGTTGCGGCAGAAATATTGTATAATAAACATAAATTAAAACTGGTTGATTTTTTGAGAAATACAACTCACGGAAAACTCCTTGGTGAACTCGGGTTTTCTGATGATATTGAATGTGCGGGAGATTGTAATTCACTTGTCATTGTTCCGTTTTTTGACGGGAAAATGATTGTAAAAGCTAATTAATAAGGATATAGTAATGCCAACAGAACCGGAAAATATTATTCTTAAACGTGCAGGAGCTCAACAGCAGCAATCCGGCAAAGGTTCGTATGAACCGACTCAACCAACATCTTCGGACAATAAAAGGACACCTCGCACAAGGACGCAATCCACTCCCCCATCCAAACCACCGGTGGACAGGCAACGGCAGATTCGGATAATTTCTATTATGATGATATTAATAGCGTTATTACTTTTAATAGCTTTGATTTCTTATACATCTAAAGATGAAGCAAACGCCGAACTTTCGATGCACGATATATCCGGGATTTTCCGAGGAGATGAATCTATCCGAGCAAAAGTTGATACTACTCAAAATTGGCTTGGATTAGTCGGAGCCGTTCTCTCAAATTTATTCTATAATTATACGATAGGTTATTGGGCAATTTCACTTCCGTTTATAGTAGGAATTTGGGCAAAGAATCTATTTGAGAAACAAATAGTTTTACCACGAACTATTAAAATGACCGGAACTGTTTTAATTATGGGAATTCTTTTGGCCGGAATGATGGGAACGTTCCAATTAGTTCCATGGATGCCAACAATTTCTCGTGAATGGAGCGGTGCTGTTGGGCAATTTTTATCCACGATTCTCTCTGATTTAATCGGAAAAATAGGTTCATTCTTGGTAATTGCTGTCGGAATATTGGTTACGTTAATTATGGGAACGAATCTCGACATGGATAAATTATATCTAAAGCTGAGATTACTCTACGGAAAACTTCAAGATAAAATCTCTCATCTAATTGAGAGATACAAATCTCGTTCGGGGGCAATTGAACAGGAACAAAATGAAGCAGAGACAACAGCAACTGCTACTCCGAAAGCATCTGATTTGCTTGATGATGACGAGCCGGCAAGAATAGTTCGACGAGCCACGGCATCACAAAACTTGACGGAAGAACCTCCCCAACCTCGCATACGTGAACCATTAATTCGAAGAACCGAAGAACCCGTCCAACAAGCAAACAGTTCGTTGGGTATTCCGAACCAAATCCAAAAAACTCCAATAAAACCAATGACAACGCATCTCGACCTTCCTCCGCAACCACTTGCGTTGAAACAAGAGCAGGAATCTGCGGAACAAGACGAAGAACTATCAGAACACCCTAAAAAACTTACTCTGACCGTACAAGAACGACAAGCAGCTGAAAATGAAATCGAAGTAGAGCCGGAAGTAAATGTTCTCGATGAAGAAATAGAATATATTGGTCCAAATCTTTCATTATTATCCGAACAGCATGAGCAGAATATTACCGTAGATGACAAGGAGTTAAAAGAGAATGCGCGTCTTCTTCAGGAGAAACTTGAGACATTCAAGATAAATATTGAGAATTTAACGGTTACTCCGGGACCTGTTGTTACTCAATATGAATTTGTTCCTGCGGCAGGAATTAAAATTTCTCAAATAGAAAATTTATCTGATGATATAGCTCTTGCACTCAAAGCTCGTGGAATTAGAATTATTGCTCCAATTCCGGGGCGTGGAACCGTTGGAATTGAAATTCCAAATCATAAGCCATCAATTGTGCTTTTTAGCAGTATTATTAAATCTCCAAAATTTCATGATGCAGATTATAGATTGCCCCTCGCTCTCGGTAAAACAATTTCAGGGGAAGTCTATTGTTGTGATTTGGCAAAAATGCCTCATCTTTTGATTGCCGGCTCGACAGGTTCAGGTAAGTCTGTTGGGATTAATACGTTAATAGCGTCCCTGCTCTATCGAATGCACCCACATGATTTAAAATTTGTGATAATTGACCCTAAGAAAGTAGAACTTGCTTTTTATGGATTACTTAAAAATCACTTTATGGCTGTTTCGCCTGATGTTGATGAAACAATTATAACAACCCCGCAAAACGCAGTATTAGCACTTAAATCTGTAGTTGCCGAAATGGACAGACGATATGACGTACTTGCATCGGTTGGTCAGAGAAATGTTGTAGATTACAATCAAAAAGTTGCTGAAGGAAAATACAAAGACACAACAAATTTTGTTCATCGTCAGATGCCATATATAGTTGTTATTATTGATGAGTTGGCTGATTTAATGCTTACGGCAGCACGCGAGGTAGAAGAACCAATCACTCGCATTGCACAACTTGCACGTGCAATTGGAATACATCTTGTCGTGGCAACTCAACGTCCTTCGGTTAATGTTATTACAGGGATTATTAAAGCTAATTTTCCGGCACGACTTGCCTATCAAGTAGCATCCAAAATTGATTCTCGAACAATATTAGATATGGGCGGAGCTGACCAACTGTTGGGGAACGGTGATTTACTTTTCTTGCCGGGTGGATTACCCAAACCACTTAGAATTCAAAATTCATTTATTAGTACAGATGAGGTTGAAGCAATTTGTAATCATATCGGAAATCAACACGGATATTCAATGCCGTATATGTTACCAAGTGTGAATGATAAAAAGTCAGATGGAAAAGGTGGAAATTCTATGGTAGATGATAGCCGAGATTCTCTGTTTGAAGAAGCCGCACGTATAGTTGTTACACATCAACAAGGATCCGTTTCACTATTACAACGTAGACTAAAAATTGGATATTCACGAGCGGCAAGAATTATGGATGAGCTTGAAAGTGTTGGAATCGTAGGTGCTTTCGATGGTAGTAAAGCAAGGAATGTACTCCTTGAAAGTGTATCAGAATTAGAAGCATATTTATAACCAATATAATTTTATTAAAAAATCGCTATTATTATTATACTCTCAATATAGTATATTATGCTTAATGAAATGGATACAAATAATCCTGCAACCACTATTACAAGTTGGGTAAAGTTGTATTCTGATAACTTATTTTCATGGGCTCTTCATAAAACATCTGACAGAGAAATTGCTGAAGATTTAGTACAAGATACGTTTTTAGTGGCGGTTAATTCTTTCGATAAATTTGAAGGTAAAAGCAATCCTAAATCTTGGCTGTTTGCTATTTTAAATAACAAAATTAATGATCATTACCGAAGTAATTTTCGTCATCAAACTACCAATAACACTATCTCTTTAGATGAATATTTTGATGCTAACGAACATTGGAGACCTGAAGAAACTCCACAACCTTGGTTGGTAGAATCATCACATATATTAGACAATCCTGAATTTACAAAACAATTCGAAGAATGTATGCAACGTTTGCCACAACATTGGTTTTCAGCTATTCACCTCAAATATATTGAAGAACGAAAAGGAGTTGCAATATGTCAGGAAATAGGAATAACCCCTACTAATTTTTGGCAAATACTACATCGCGCTAAATTACAATTACGTAAGTGTTTAGAAACTCACTGGTTCAAAATATGAAAACATTGTTAGATCTTCTGATGCTTTCTTGTAAAAAAGCGTCTGAACTGATAGATAAACAATTACTTCTCAATCTTTCATTGAAGGAAAGACTAATGCTAAAAATACACACAAGGTTGTGCGAAGCATGTTTTGAATATGAGAAACAAAGTAAATTACTAGATAAACTTCTGCTAAAACATATCTCAACGTCTGAAGAATCACAAATTCCAATTCAAATAAACATTGAATTAAAGCAAAAAATAATTCATAACATTAATCCTAAAAAATAATTGCAAAACATTTTTTTAGTTTTTTTACCTCTTATTAATAAAAATGAGAAAAGCAATGACATTACTTTACTTTATCATTCTAAGCTTTGTCTTTGTTCCATTTACTTTTGCGCAATCAAATACGATAATTGAGAATTTTACTGCTTTTGAAAACAATGGTGCGATTGACCTTAATTGGTTCATTTCATCTGGTAATACTTGTAGCGGAATCAAAATCTACCGTTCTGCTGACAGTACAAATTTTGAACTTATCGGTGCTATAGAAGGCGTTTGTGGCAGTGTTTCAACAAGAGCTCCCTACAATTTTGCAGATGAAAATCCAATTATAAATAGCTTTAACTACTATAAACTAGAATTAGGTGGAAGGGGCTCGTCAGAGGTTATAAGTGTTGAAATTATTGATAAAAGTATCGGAGGTTATCAAATACGACCTAGTCCGATTACAACTAAATCAAAACTTTATTTTGATAATTTAAAAAAATCAGAACACCAGATTCATATATATTCGATACAAGGCGTAAAACTATATTCAGGAATTACTAATGATGATTATTTTTTATTAAACAGCTCGCATTATGCATCAGGCATTTTTTACTTTGTAATTTCTCCTACAGGCGAATCTCCAATAGTAAAAGGCACTTTTTTCGTACTCCAATAAATTATAACACACTCCTCTTCCCTTTCTATAATTTCAATTGTCAGGATTTGTGATTTGTCTTGATTTTAAGTATTAAATGTTACTTAAATAAGTAAGTAATTAATTCTTACAAACTTTAGTTGTAAATTTCACTTTATGTAATTTCACAAAGCAAACTTACAACCAAAACAAGAAAAAAATAAAATTAATCTATTTATTCTGGTATCGATTAAAAAAAAATCGAAAAATTGAGAAGCAAAAAAAGAACATGCTCATAATTTCCAAGAACATAGTCTCATTAAATCTATAGTACTGTTTTAATAGTTAATCATAAATTTGGTAAGCAAAATTAATATTTTGAGGAAATTCTATTGTTGCTGTTCAAGTAGAAGTAATTTCTCGTAGAATTTTTGATAAACGTCGTTTCCTGTATGGGAATAATTTTCAAAATATCCTGTGTACCATTGGTTAAGCGATATTCCTGCATGTTCTGAGGCGTGTACATCTTCTGGTGTTTCAATTCCACCGGTACGGATAACATGAAACTCATGTTTTGGTAGATGCTCACGTAAGTAATCTACAGATGCTGTACACAGTGATAATGACGAACTCAACAGTGGTTTTCCGCTCAACCCTCCACCAAAATTAGAAACGAAGTATTCGTATAATTTCTTTTCGGATGGATGAATATATGGTTCGTATTGTTTATAACTTGTTGAAGTATTTCCAAAATTAATTCCATCAAAACCAAGTGTAACTAATAAGTCAATAAGGAGTGGAACCATTGTTATATGAGTATCATTTGAAAATTTGACAATAACCGGTAATCGTCGCTTTCTTTTCTGGAGAAAAGTATGGAAAATATATTCACACCTATTTACCAACTGATCGTCAAGCACAGCAGTAGAAGTAATTCCATGACTTGGAACATTTGGACAGCTTTCATTTAATTCAATGAAATCAACACCGGCTTTTTCGTATAAATTCATTCCTTGTGTCAATTCAACTAATGCAACTTTTTCATGTTCGCCGGGAGAGGCACTGACGCTTGCACCAATCGGACATCCATTTATTTTATCGAGTTCCGATAATCGTTCTGCAACTACTCCATGACCTTCATTTGGTAAACCGAGCCAATTTGAAGCCGCTTTGGAACGAGGGTAAGGTGCAAATGGTTGATAAATATTATTTTTTTTATTTCCTTTTCGAGGTGAACCGGTCGTAGTTCCTGCGAGATATGCTCCTGCACCTTGCCGAGCTACAAGTGGATATCCTTCACCATTTTTAAACATTCCTGCAGCATTAAACAGTGGTGAACGAAACCGAATATCCCACATTATGCGCGATAATTCTTCAGGTGGATTATAATTATAACGAGGGTAATCGTTTGCGATTTTGTTGATAAAATGCTTACGATTTGCTGAATACAAAGCAACGGTTGCCTTGGCAGGCATGGATACTGTAAGTGGTCGGAACACTTTGTCAGCTCGTGCAAGTATTTCGGGAAGTGTTTTCATTTATTTAATCTTACAATAATCATTATTTAAAGTTCTTTCCGAAGACGAGCCACGGGAATTCTCATTTGTTCTCGATATTTTGCAACTGTCCTTCGAGCAACGTTTAACCCCATTTTTTTAAGTTCTTTTGTTAATTTTTCATCGCTGTGAGGTTTTCCTTTAGGTTCCTTATCTACCATTTCACGAATTCGTTGTTTCACTATTCGAGTAGAAACTTCTTCACCATCATCAGAGGGTAATGATTCACTAAAAAAATATCGAAGTTCAAATGTTCCATATCCTGTTTGAACAAATTTTCCGTTTACTATTCTACAGATAGTAGAAACATCAAGTCCGGTATCTTCAGCTACATCTTTATAAATTAATGGCTTGATAGCATTTTCACCATGTTTAAAAAATTCTCTTTGAAGTCCGGCAATTCCAGTCATTACTTTCAGCATCGTCACTTTTCGTTGTTTAATTGCTTGAAGAAGGAATTTTGCATCATCGTATTTTTTACGCAACCATTGACTTGTTTCTTTGTTAAATTTTTTATACCTTGCTTCTTTCTTTAGTTTTTCATACATCACATTTACACCGAGTGCAGGTATTCGACTATCGTTAACATTAATTATGATATCATCCTTTTCCTCATCGTATTCAACCATAAAATCGGGAATTACGGAATTGGTAGCTGCTGCCGCTGTCCCACCACCCGGTTTGGGGTTTAAACGTCTGATAATCTCTATGACCGCCTTGAGTTCTTCATCAGTAATTCCCAATGTCTTTGTAATGACAGGATAATGCTTCATTGCAAATGCATCATAGGTTACTTCCATTACTTTAAGTGCAAGTTTTTGAACCTCGGTTGGGTTCATAATTGCTTTCAGTTGAGCCACCAAGCATTCTTTAATTGTGCGAGAACCAATTCCGGGAGGATCGAGCTTCTGAACCTCTTTTAGTATTTTTTCAGCTTGAGCAAAAGTAATAAAATCATAAAAAACAGGAACAGGCATTTCTTTCTTAATCACAACTGCAGGAGCTTCAATTTCTACGGAATAACTTCGGGCTGGATTGTCATAGTTTGATTGTAAGGAAGCAGTTGCTTGTTCAAGTGCTAAGTTTAATGCTTCTCTTTCTTTTTGTAGAATTGCTTTACGAGTTTTGAGATTATAATCGCCAATTACATCATTTACCTCTTGCACAATTTCCTCAAGTTCGCGCCGTAAATAACCATCTGCATCTATATTTCCAATTATATACTCACCCAATATCAAATCTTCTTTTGTTAAATCTAAAAATCGAAGTTGAGTGAGCAATTCATCAATAAATGAAGGAACGTCTTTTGGCTGAAAATAATCATTATCATCGAAATCGTCATTTCGTGGTGAATCAGAAGGGGCAGTTTCATTCCACGCTAATTCATAGAATTCAAAAGGATCATGATGATTTTCATCAAAATTATCCTCTTGTGAGGAGATACGATCATCAAATCCCTCTGAATCATCAGAATGACCTTTATCTTCAAAATAGTCTTCTCTTTCGTTTATAATAGGTTTATCAATGGTGGGAACATCTTCATCATAATCATCATCCTCGGGTGATGCGTCGGCACTATCCTCAAGCTCTTCAAGCATCGGATTCTCTTCAATTTCTTGCCTAATGTGCTGTTCGAGTTGGAGTACCGGAAGTTGGAGTAGTTTTAAATATTGTATTTGCTGCGGTGTAAGCGTTTGCAGCATTGAGGTTTGGAGTGATAGAGATAATTTCATGTATTTGCTCCGGTGAAATTGGGATTTACAGTTCTAATATGGTTGCAAAGTGAATCGTACCATTGCTCTCCATACAGTCTTACGAGTGGTTCTCGTAGCATTTCAACTGCATAAATATTTTCAGATTTGCCTTTATCTTTTGCCGGGTCACATATTGAAAAAGGTTGGTATGAAATATAATCCCCGCCAAAATTCCCAACCCTAATCGGAAATAAATGACAAGATATTGGTTTGCGAAATTCTAATAATCCGTCAAAGTGTGCTTTTTCAATCGAACATCTTGCCACTCCGGAATCATAGAACACAAATACACAATCACGATTATCTATACAAGTAGTCGAATAATCACCGTGAGAACCCGAAACTGCACCATGTTTTGCAATTTCATCTTTTGATCTCTGTGATAAATAAAGAGAAGCTGCTTCTACTGAGTTTTGTACGTGCGCTACTTCTTCATTAAGAAGAGGTGCACCATCATCTCCTGATAGCGTACAACATGCCCCTTTACACTTATTCAAATCGCAACAAAACTGCACTTTTGCCAGCGACTCATCAACTAAAATTGAGTCAATCAAAAACATAGAACTCCCCCGAATTCATCGTTTTGAAAAAATGGTATAATTATTGTGTGCAATCTACGAAATTTTTACTTTACACGCCAAATTTTACCATAATAAATTATTATTACCCTACGTTTTCTACAATAACTTTTTGTGATAAATTAGTTGCTTCTGTCTTTTTCGGATTCATTCGGTTTGGCTTAGAAATATTGATTACAGCTATTCGTAGAATTAAAAGTATAGGAATTATTATTATGAACCAAAAAGTTAGACGAGATGTAATTTGATGTAAACGATGTTTAGGGAAAACAAATCCAATTATTATTATTATTAATGCTAAGATTATAATTGGTAAAATTGAACTGATTAAATCACCACTCGCTATAAAAATATTATGTATTAATCCTTGATTAAATGAACAAATTACTGCAAAGAACAAACTTGTTAAAATCATCCACATTAGTTTAGAATACTGTGAAGATGAACCTGCAAGTTCATATCCACGTAAAGCAATTATAATTAATGAAGGTGCAGAAATTACAATAGCAGAAGATTCTGAAAAAAACTCACTATAAAATAGACCACTTAAAAGTAATGAAACTGAAGACCAAGTTAATACAGCAAATTCAACAGATGTATATTTTTGTTTTGTTGAAACCTTACGATTATTGATGATTATCAAAAATGGAGTTATAATAGCAATAAAACTAAATGGTTGAGCTACAATAGAAGCAAATAATAGAGAAGAAATTTGACTTAACGTTATTTTTCCCGAAAACATTGCAGATGGATTCAAATACACATGATGATACCACAAACAGGCGATAAATATTCCTGTCAACGCTCCAAAACAACAAGAAAATAATGCTTTTTGTTTAAGATATGGAATCAATGGTAATAGCATCATCGCAGCGATTAGTCCTGAAAGAAATCCTGACAATAAACTTCCGGTTAAACCTATAGAATACAATAAGATGAGTCCATATTTTGAAGATATCTTTTTGAAATTAGATTTTAATTTTGATTCTTCTCCTAATTTTATTAAACACCAAAAAGATATTAAAACAAACATTACAGCAGGTATATCTGCTCCTGCCTGTCGAGCATACGAATTCCAAACAAGAGTTGAAGCGAGTAAAACAGGTGCAATTAATGCAAATTGATAACTTAGTATTCTACGAGCAATTTGATACATCAAAACTAATGAAACAGCTGAGCAAAGTACCGACGGAATACGAAGATGAAGAGGTAAGTTCCCTAAATATTTCATAGAAAGTACGGTTAGCCAAATTCCCATTGGCGGCATTGCAAATTGAGAATTTCCGTCTCCTGAAAAATATGGAGCAAGATCAAAAAAACCATTAAACTGTAAAATTAAATCTGCTTTGAATGCAAGCAAGGTTTCGATGGATTGTAATTGCCCGGAATTTAACCTAAAAAAAACGAGCAACGCACAAAATATGATAATTGCAATTGCATTGTGTTGGCGTGTAGTTATAGACATAGATACAAGTTATAATTATTATAATTAATCTCACCACAATTAGAATTATTAATTGACAGGATAAATTTACAAATAAATGGATAGTTGTTTATCGTAATTTTGAATGCTACGAAAAATTAACTATGCAATTCCAAAATAAATGATTAAAATCATTGTTTATAAAGAATAAATTACGGACTTTTGTAAGGAGTTGAATTATAATGTTTTTATTACATCAAAGGAGGAAGTCATGTTTACCATAGAATCTATTCTCATTCCAACTGATTTTTCACCACATGCAGATGATGCTATCAGCTATGCAAAAGAGTTAGCAAAACCTCTTAATGCAGTACTTCATTTAGTTCATGTTATAGAACCCGTAATTTATCCTGTTGATTGGGGCTATAGTGGGGTTGGGTTTATTGATATAGAAAACGAGTATGTACAAGCAGCACAAAATGGAATTGAGAGAATTTCTAAAGAACTAACTAATTTAGGATTTACTGTTAAATCTGCTATTCTCCACGGAAGAGCTTCTGATGAAATAATGAAATATGCAGATGATAATTCCATAAGTTTAATATGTATCGCTACTCATGGTCGCGGTGGTTTCGAGCACTTCCTCTTTGGTAGTACTACCGAGAAGGTTTTAAGAAAGTCCAATTGTCCTGTATTTGTTGTTCGTCAAAAAAAATCGTAAATATAGCAAAGACAGCACTTAATAGATAGTCAAGAGTTGTCTTTAACTTTTATTATTTTATGTTGTATCAATCAAAACTAACATAAAATTTCACTTGGACATCATCTCAACAAACTGACGAAAAAGATAATCTGAATCGTGGGGACCTGGAGAAGCTTCAGGATGATATTGTACAGAAAAGATTGGTAATTCTCGATGACGGAATCCAGAAAGCGTATTGTCATTCAAATTGATATGGGTAGCTTCGAGTTCTGAAGGTAGAGTGTTTATATCAACTGCAAACCCATGATTTTGTGATGAAATTTCGATTGCTTGTGTTATTAAATTTTTCACAGGATGATTAGCACCTCGATGACCAAATTTAAGTTTATAAGTTTGTGCACCAAAAGCAAGCCCAAGTAGTTGATGCCCAAGACAAATTCCAAAAATTGGTTTCTTCCCTGCTAATTTTTTTATTGTTTCAATTGCATATTTTGTAGCGGAAGGATCACCAGGCCCATTTGAAAGAAAAATTCCATCGGGATTTGATTCTAGAACTTCATCGGCTGAAGTATGAGCTGGATAGACAGTTACATCACATCCATAAGCAGATAATCGGCGAAGAATATTTCTTTTTATTCCAAAATCGTAAGCAGCAACTTTGAATCTTTTAGTTGATGGCGTTGTCGGTATTTCAAACGGTTCTCCTAAAGGTTTCCAAATATATTTCTTTTCACAGGTCACACCTGCTGTAAGGTCTAATCCTTCCATCGAAACCAACGTACGTGCCTGATTCACCAATTCAGATTCATCCTCGGATTTTGCAGATATTATTCCTCTCATAGCACCCTCAGTTCGAAGAATACGAACTAACATTCGAGTATCAATACCTTCGATTCCAAGTTTATTATGTTCCTCCATCCAAGTACCGAGTGAATTTGTAGCCCTAAAGTTAGAATAATTTGAAGAATATTCTTTGACTATTATTCCTTCTGTTTGCAGAGCACCTGATTCAACATCGTTTGGATTTACCCCATAATTTCCTATATGTGGATATGTAAAACACATGATTTGGCCTTTATAACTAGGGTCAGTCATTATTTCTTGATAACCGGTCATTGCAGTATTAAAAACTACTTCACCACTCGATTCAATTTCAAGATTACCAAATCCATATCCTGAGAATGTTCTTCCGTTTTCTAAGGCAAGTATTGCTTTCTTTTTTGCGTTTCTAAAATTCATTGATAGAGATTCCTTGTCATAAATTTCAAATGGATATTTTATTTTCAAATTTTTGAAAATACAAAAGCAAAGTTAAAACATTTTTTCGTAAGTTTCGAGAGTTGTTGTTCAAAATATCTCGAATTTTTTCTTGTCAAGGAGGTTGCCTTCAGTGTTTTACCCTACTCAGGTGCGATAACCGCACACTCTCAAAAGCCAATTGCATCTGGCAGTTCGCCACAGCAAATGTCTCCTTCAAACCTAAATACAAAGGTACTTGTACTCAATCAAAGTTACGAACCGGTTAGTGTGTGCAATGCAAAAAAAGCATTTTTACTTATTTTTATGTTGAAAGCTGAAATTGTTGCTGAACGCAATAATCGAATGCTCCGTTCTGTAAATAGTACTTTTCCTTATCCAAGTGTTATTCGACTTTCATCCTATATTCGAGTTCCTTTCAAAAAAATTGAACTTTCTCGAAAAAACGTTTTGAGACGAGATAATTTTCATTGTCAATATTGTAATACTTCTGGTAATCAACTTACAATTGACCATATAATCCCTAAATCACGCGGAGGATTGGATATTTGGGAAAATTTAGTAACCGCTTGCTTGAGATGCAATAATAAGAAAGGAAACAGAACACCGGATGAAGCTCAAATGAGATTAATTTCAATGCCTCGTCGTCCACATCATGTATTATTTTTAAAACAATATATGGGAAGTGCAGATGAAAGCTGGCGACCTTATTTGTTTATGTAACTGATCAGCAATATTCAATCTAGAATTTATACAGAAACACAAAACCCCGATAGCATCCATGCCTTCGGGGTTTTTGAGTTTACACTTCCTTGTGTGTTTTTTATCATCCTTGTGTGTCGTTTGCTTGAAGTTCGTCCGTGACATTCAATCCATGAAATTCCAAGCAATGTGAAATTTATTATCTTCCACTGATCAATTGTAAATATTGTTGAGGATTTTGATTTGCTTGCGAAAGAGTTGTAATCGAAGTTTGTTGGAGGAATTGTGCCTTTACAAGTTCGAGTTGCTCTTGTGCAACATCTGTATCTTCAATTCGAGAAATCGCCGCATTATAGTTAGTAATTTGTGATTTCAATGATTCTTCTTGGGAGGTTAGTCGATTACTTATTCCTCCAAGATAAGAAGCTACTTTATTAACATTATTTAGTGCAGTTGCTAAGCTTGTAAGTGTTAAGCTAATAGAAGCAGAATCAAAGACTCCAAGATTTGCAGTATTAACAGCATCTAAGCTATTTAAATCTAATCCTGAAACACCTGCAAAATTTCCGTTGCCCGTAACTGCAACCAAGAAACTGCCGTTGGTAATATCAAAATTTGTTGCACTTGCTCCAACTGTTAAATCAACAGCAAGAGTCAATAGTGAGTTAGTCGCATTAAATCCGATAACAAAATCACCGGAGAATGAACCGTCAATTAACTGACGACCTCCAAAAACTGTAGAATCAACAATAGTTTGTATTTGCTGAGCAAAACGATATGCCGCTTTAGCAAGAGCAACTTTTTCATCACTTCCTAAAGCACCTGATGAAGCTGTAGCAGCAGCATCTTTGATTTTTGTAAGCAAATCATTAATATTATCGAATCCATCTTGTGCAATATTAGCAACATTTGTTGCATCACCGACAGCACGTAGTGCCGCCTTTAAAGCACCATTTCTTGCTCCAAGTGCACGAGATGTAATATATCCTGCAACATCATCTGCCGCAGAATTAATTCGCTTTCCTGTCGAAAGCCGAAGCTGACGTAAAGCGATATTATTGCTGGCAGACTGAAGCGAATTATACGCATTTTCTGCCGGTGTATTTGTTCGAATTCTTCCGCCGCCTGAAACTGCTGATGGCATGGCGATTCTCCCTAAATTATGTAAAAAAAACTACAAAGAAATTTCTCTTTGCTGTTTCTTATGACAAGCTATATGCCAATTGAATTATCATAGAATATAATACAATTATTCTAAGTAATACTTTCTATTAAATTTGAAGCAAGCAAAAAAACCTTAAATTATCTTCGCGATATATTATTCGTTAATTATATATTATTAAAAATACTTACATAATTTATTTTTTTTAATTTAACACTTAGTTGTATTAATAATTAAGTATATAATTTATAATTTAAGGGAGTTTTTCATTTGATGAATAATAAATTTTCAGCCAATGTAATGTTTAATAATAGCCAATTCAGATTGTCATAGTTCAAATACAATGATGAATTTTACATTTGTTTTTTTGAATAGATTAAAGTGCAAATTTTATTAATATTCTTGTTTGACTTCTGTAATTGACCTATTTTTGCAATTGAATTTCGGAGTGTGGCTCAGCCCGGTAGAGCACCTCGTTCGGGACGAGGGGGTCGGAGGTTCAAATCCTCTCACTCCGACAAACAATAATTGTGATTTCAAGTTATGTATTCAATCCAAATGGATTAGGTTAGAATAATTTTATTATAAATTGTGAGTAATGATATTTTACAACTTGTTCAACTCCGAGAATTATTTCGCAGAAATAATCCCCACTTAATTAATCTTCCACCTGCGCGTAATGAAACACCTGAAGAGATTTTAGTGAAAGAAGAAAATAAACGAATCCGTCTGATTGAAATTCGTCAGCATTTAGAAGTGATTTTAAATATGCGGACTCAACCACAGAATATCAAATCAGCCCTAAACATTTATATAAAACAAGAACAAAACAAGCATAGACATTAACTATATAATATGAAATATATAATATGAAATATATAATATGAAAATTGACTATAAGAAATACCCAACACCTCGAATGAGACATCACACAGCACCTAATCTCTATGTACGGTATGAGGATTTCAAAGTATTACCACGATATTATCCCCCACTTCAACAAAATATAGATTGGGCGTTATATTTTTCAAATAATCAACCACCAAATGTCTTAGATATTGGTTGTGGACGTGGAGGATTTTTATTAGAGTTTGCAACGCAATTTCCAGAAACGAATATTTTTGGTCTTGAGGTACGTAAACAAGCAGTTGAATGGATTGATGATATTATAACCGGAGAAGGTATTGATAATGCAGGAGTTCTTTGGTATAACTCTTCAAACGGACTTCCTTTTATTCAGAATGAATCTTTAGAATCTGCATTTTATTTCTTTCCAGACCCTTGGCACAAAAAAAAACATCGCAAACGAAGAGCTTTTAATATAGATTTAGTTAATGAACTCTACAGAACTATGAGTTCAACTGGAACTCTTTTTCTTATGACTGACGTACCGGAAGTTGATAGTTATCAGCAAGAAGTACTTAATGTTCACGGTGGATTTAATTTTAAATATTCATTAGTTGATGAATGGAGTTTACCACTAACTGATCATGAAAATTTTTCGTTAAAGAAAGGAATACCCTATATTCGAGCAGTTGTTACTAAGAGATAGTTTAAAAATCCCAATGTAATTTTATAGGTTTATTATTTTTTAAGTTGATTTATTGAACGCTTGAGCTGAATAAGAGAAGTTACAAGACCAGGCTCATTGTCATACGTTGAAGGACGAATCCTCATTAGTCTTCGCTTTCCGGTAATATTTATTTTAATTATACGATAAGCTCCTCTCTGAAACCTTTTCTCTTTTCCAAAAGTAATTCTTTGAATATTTTGAATTTTGATTGTTTTTTCTCTAAAACGGTTGTGAATTATAATTGAATCAGGACGAATAATTATTTTCCTTTGTATATATAAGCTGATGAGAGCACCTATACTTGTAGCAATTACAAATATTGCTAATAATAGAACAATTGGGTCATTAAGTGTTATAGAGAGTTTCCCTTCAGTTATGGTACCTCTCAGAAATGAATAGGCAGCTAAGGCAACAGAATACATTGCTATTGCTTGCCAATAAAAATCTAATCTGTGAGAGAATACCTTATCATCGGTATTTGATTGTTGTGCTGTCATTATATGCTATTGATTGTAATTCACTTAAATTTTTGATTTTGAAGTCAGTGTTAACAGACGCAGTAATTCAATTACTATTTGAGTTAGTTATCATAGAAGTATATTACGATTTAATTATTTACTAACTGGTGGCTTTTGTTGCAATTCTCTTAAGTTCTAAAGCCGCTGAATACGCTGCATCGGGTTTTGCTTGTAGTTTGGCAGAATTAGACATATCAATTAATATTTTGGGATTTTGGATTAATTCTTGAATCGTAGTAAATAGTTTGTCCTTTAGTATATCATTTGTCAACAATTTGGATGCCCCACCTTCTTCAAGAATTCGAGCATTGTAGAATTGTTCATTATTTGTTGCTGTAGGCAATGGAATAAGTATAGAAGGTTTACCGACATTAGTAAGCTCAGCTACAGTTCCACCACCCGCTCTACAGACCACTAAATCAGCCGCAGAATACGCAGAAGCCATATCATCAATAAAACGTCTGACCATAATTCCTTCAGGCAAATATTTAGGTTGTGGATAAGTATTTCCAATTTGCCAAATCAATTGAATATTATTTTGTGCAAATTTTTCTAAAGAATTTTCTATAATATTATTTATTGAATGTGCGCCAAGACTTCCCCCGAAAACAAAAACACTTGGTTTGTCCGGGTGTAAACCAAACTTCACTCTTGCAGAAGCTTTATTCGGTAATGTCATCACCATACTTTCCCGAACTGGATTGCCAAAAGCGAGCATTCTATTGTGAAGTTCTATGGGGAAATATTTTTTTGATTGTTCGAAAGCAAGAATAATTGTTGTTGCACGCTTAGCGAGTAGTTTATTCGTTTTACCGGGCAATACATTTGGTTCAAGAAGCATCATCGGAATATTGAGTTGTTTAGCTACAATTCCGACAGGAAAACTTATATAAGTACCACCACAAAGAATTGCATCGATTTTCTTTTTTTTACAAATTGCTCTAACTTTTACAATCGAACTAACTATTCTCAATGGAAGTAACGGAGTTGATCGATGTGTTAAACCTTTAAAACCTGTAATAGAAATAGGGAAGAATTCATAATTAAGCTCAGGTACAACGGTTGCTTCAATTCGATTTGGGTTCCCAACAAAAGTTACAGACAAATCTTTATCTATTAGTTTTTGCAATTGTTCTATAACTGCAACAGCCGGAAATAAATCACCACCTGTACCACCAGCCGCCACAAGAATATTCATATTCTAATTGTTAGGTATATTTGAAAAACATGAAGAATGTAAACTTAGCAACTTCTACTAAAATTTTAGTAAAGAAGTTGAGCAAAAATACCTAAACTTTCCGTATTTTGGGTGTGTCAGTAAGTTTATCGTCCATAAAATTTCTAATTTCTATGAAAATTCTTTATACACTAATAGTGTTTTTGTTAGCAGTTAATCTAAGTTTCAGTCAAGCATCGCTCGTTCGTAATCGATTACAAGCAGTTGCATTAGGTAAAATAGACGATGTTAAACGAGAATTACCTGATTTATTGGCAGAGTTTCCTAAAGACCCTGGAATCCAGTTTTTACACGGTATTGTTCTAGAGGATGCAAGTCTCGCTTTAAAAATATATGAAGAAATTGTAAAAGAACATCCCGATTGTGAATGGGCAGATGATGCCCAATGGAGAATAGTTCAATTTTATGCTTTGAAAAATGATACTTCTCGAGCTCACAAAGAATTAACATCATATCGTGAAAAATATCCTCAATCAGAATTTCTTTTGAATGCTTCTGAAATGGTAAAAGCTACAGTCGGATTGCCGAAATTCACAGAGAAGCCCGTTGCAACCACAGAATCCAAATCAGGAAAAGTTCCATCTAAAACAGTAATTATAGAATCGAAACCTATAACTAAACCAAAAGACAGTAAAACACCTGAACTTAAAACATCTCCAAAAGATAATAAATCTTCAACATCCAATACCATTGTAGCCAAAGCTATTGAAAAGGATAAATTACCTTCAAGTCTTACTGCAAAAAAAGATACAATTCACACAATTGCTAAGCCGACAATAAGCGGAAAAGAAATATCGAAGAAAGAATCATGGAGTTTACAGGTTGCGAGTTATGATTCAAAAGAATCGGCAGAAGCTGAAGTGAAAGAATATAAGAAAAAGCGATTAAGAGCTAGTATACTTGAAAAATCAATTGATGGAAAAACAAATTATGCTGTATTAATTGGCGAATATACTACGAGAGAAGCTGCAGATAAGGCAAAAGTAATCGTTGAAAAAAGTTGCAACTGTTCACCGTTCGTAGTTGAAAAGGGAAAGTAAGAATTCATATGCATATAAAATATAAAAGCCACTTTCTGCATTCAGAAAGTGGCTTTTTGATTAGTTGAAAGTCGTTTAAATCGAAATTCTACGTTTACCTAATTTACGATATCCGTCATTCCCTTCTACTTCTTCTTCACGAGTATCTTCAGTAATTGCATCTGCACCAAAAATGTTTCCTACTTGGCTTGTTACTACCATGTCTTGGTATCTTCTCAATCCTGTTCCTGCAGGGATGAGTTGACCTAGTATGATATTTTCCTTGAGTCCTTGTAAATGGTCTGTTTTAGCCGAAACAGAAGCATCAGCAAGTACACGTGTAGTTTCTTGGAATGATGCCGCAGAGAGCCAGCTTTCTGTTTGTAATGATGCTTGAGTAATACCAAGTAAAAGTGGATCTGCACTAGCAGGTTCAGCCGCACGTGCTTCAGATGGTACTTTATCCTTTTTCTTCAAATCAGAATTAACTTCTCTGAAACGCTTTTTAGTAACAAGCTGTCCAACTTTAAGTCTTGAATCGCCCTTTTCAGTAATTACCACATGATTTTTAAGCATATCATTCTCATCTGAGAATTTAATTTTGTCAATCTGGTCATTTTCTAAAAATGTAGAATCACCCGAATCACTAATTTTAACTTTTTGGAGCATCTGACGAACTATTATTTCAATATGTTTATCATTGATTTTCACTCCTTGCATACGATAAACTTCTTGAATTTCATTTGTCAAATATTCTTGTACTGCATTTGCACCTTTGATACGAAGAATATCATGAGGATTAATTGAACCATCTGTCATTCTATCTCCGGCTCGAACTAAATCACCTTCTTGAACCAACAAATATTTGCTGGTCGCAACAGTATTTTCAGAACGTGTTTGACCGTCCAAACTTGTTACTACAACAGTACGTTGACCTCGTTTTGCTTTATCAAATGAAATAAGACCGTCAATTTCAGCAACAATTGCCGGATTTTGAGGAGCACGTGCTTCAAATAGTTCTGTAACACGAGGTAAACCTCCGGTAATATCTCTCATTCGACCAAGATCTCTTGGGATTTTAACAAGTTTAGCACCAATTCCAACTACTTCATCATTATCAACTGTAATTTGTGCGCGAATTGGAATAACATAGGTTTGAATTACTACATCATTTTCGTCCACAATTTCAATAGCAGGCATTTTTGAACGATCACGTGATTCAATTACTAATCGTGCAATGTGTCCTGTTTGTTCATCATTTTCTTCACGGAAGGTAATATTAGGGAGTAAGTCTTTATAACGGATACGACCAGGTTTTTCAGTTATAATTGCGGCATTATATGGATCCCATTCATATATCATTTCACCTTTCATAACAGTTTGTCCATCATTTACTTTTAGTACAGCTCCATACATTGCATCATACTTTGTAAGAATTCTATTACTGTCAGCTTCAACAAGATTAATAACACCACTTCGACTTGTAACCACATGAACTTGACCATCTTCTTCGTTATAATTAACAGTTTTGATATTTTCAAATTGAATTACACCATCGAATTTTGCCATAACAGTAGATTGAGAAGCAACGAGTGAAGCAGTACCACCTGTATGGAATGTACGAAGTGTAAGCTGAGTACCAGGTTCACCAATTGATTGAGATGCAATTGTTCCAACAGCTTCACCGACATCTACTTGTTGACCTGTCGCCATATTTCTTCCGTAACATTTTACACATATTCCACGTCGTGATTCACATGTAAGTACAGAACGAATAAGCACAGACTCAATCGAAGACTCAGCAATTTTATGTGCTATATCTTCTGTAATAATTGCTCCACCTTTTACTATAATTTTATCAGTAGTAGGATTAACGATATCTACGAGTGCTACACGTCCTAGGATACGCTCTGCAAGTGGCTCTTTAATGTCTTCCCCTTCTTTAAGTGCTTTCATATCCATACCTCGGATAGTTCCACAATCAAATTGAGAAATAATCATATCTTGAGCAACATCATGCAAACGACGTGTCAAGTAACCGGCATCAGCTGTTTTAAGTGCTGTATCTGCAAGACCTTTACGCGCACCATGAGTCGAAATAAAATATTCCAAGATAGTCAAACCTTCTTTAAAGTTTGAAATAATTGGATTTTCAATCAACTCTGCACTCGATCCGGTCTGTGACTTCTGTGGTTTTGCCATAAGTCCACGCATACCAGCAAGTTGACGAATTTGTTCTTTAGAACCCCGTGCTTGTGAGTCAAGCATCATCCAAAAAGGATTAAATCCTTCATCCGCTTTTTGAAGGTCTGAATAAAGACGGTCTGCAACTCGATTTGTAGCTGTTGACCATGTATCTATAATTTTATTATATCGTTCGCCGGCTGTAATAACACCATTTTGATAATATTCTTCTATAGTATCTACAGTTTCTTGGGCTTTTTTGATAATTAATTCTTTTTCAGCAGGAATCACTACATCATGAATTCCAACGGAAAGTCCACCTTTAGTAGCAAAAGTAAAGCCCATCTCCTTCATAGCATCTAAGAATTCAACTGTTTTAGCAGGCCCTGCTTTACGGAAACATTGGCCAATGATTTGACGTAAACGATTCTTTGTAAGTAGTTCGTTTAGATAACCCATTGCTTCCGGAACGACTTGGTTGAATAGTATTCTACCGGTGGTCGTTTCCATCATTTTGCCCTTCATACGAACTTTAATTTTAGCATGAAGGTCAAGTTTACCTGAATTATATGCAATAATAACTTCATCAGGAGACGAAAACATCTTACCTTCACCAGGAGCTCCACGCCTTAATTTAGTAAGGTAATATGCACCCAAAACCATGTCTTGAGATGGAACTGTTATTGGATCTCCATGTTGTGTGTGCATTATATTATGAGGAGCAAGCATGAGAAGTAATGCTTCCAGTTGTGCTTCATGGCTAAGAGGAACATGAACAGCCATTTGATCACCGTCAAAGTCAGCATTAAATGCTGTACAAACGAGTGGGTGAAGTTGTAATGCTTTTCCTTCGATAAGTCGAGGTTGGAATGCTTGAATACCTAAACGGTGCAGTGTAGGAGCACGATTTAACATAATTGGGTGCCCGTCAATAACTTTTTCAAGGATGTCCCAAACTTCATTTGTTTTACGTTCAACTAATTTTTTAGCACTTTTTACAGTTTTAACATGTCCGCGTTCAATAAGTTTACGTATTACGAAAGGTTTGAATAATTCAACTGCCATGTCTTTCGGTAAACCACATTCATGTATTTTCAATTCAGGTCCAACAACGATAACTGACCGTCCGGAATAATCTACCCGTTTACCAAGCAAATTTTGACGGAAACGTCCAGTTTTACCTTTGAGAGTATCTGCAAGAGATTTCAATGCTCTTTGGGATTCACTTCGAACTGAACGTCGGCTATTATCAAATAATGCATCTACGGACTCTTGAAGCATCCGTTTTTCATTCCGAAGAATAACTTCCGGTGCTTTAATGTCTATCAAACGACGCAAACGATTATTACGAATAATAACACGACGATATAAATCATTTAAGTCTGAAGTAGCAAAACGACCACCTTCAAGTGGAACCAATGGACGCAAATCCGGAGGAATAACTGGTACTACATCGAGAACCATCCATTCCGGCTTATTTGGAGTTTGACCACCTTCAGGCGGTAAGAATGATTCAAGAATTCTCAACCGTTTAAGTGCTTCAGTTTTTTTCGTAACTGCTGTCTCAACGCGTAATTGTTCTCGCATTCGGTAATATTCGGATTCAGGATCGATACGTTTAAGAAGCTCTTTTATAGCGTCACCACCAATTAAACAAATAAACTTTTTATTATCATCATCATCCAAATTGCGTTCAGCATTAGAAAGCGATGCTAACACTTCTAAGTATTGCTCTTCAGTAAGCAAATCTTTCATATTAAGTCCAGTGCTTCCTGGCTGAACTACGACATAAGACTCATAATAAACAATACGCTCAATATCTTTTGTAGGCATTCCTAATGAATGACTAATTTTACTCGGTAATGAACGTAAGAACCAAATATGCACAACAGGAACTGCAAGCATAATATGCCCCATACGTTCACGTCGAACCGATTTTTGCGTTACTTCGACGCCGCATCTATCACAGACAATTCCTTTGTAACGAATACGCTTATATTTACCACAAGCGCATTCCCAATCACGAATTGGTCCAAATATTTTTTCACAGAACAGTCCGTCTTTTTCAGGACGGAATGAGCGATAATTGATAGTTTCCGGCTTTGTTACTTCGCCGTGAGAGCGGTTAAGCACTTCGTCCGGCGAGGCAATTTTAATTGTTATTTGAGAAAATCCTTTTCTTGGAATAGAATGGGATTGCATGGATTTTTCTCCTGTAAAAGTTCTAAAAGATTGTTTTATTTTTCAAATTCTTCGAGGAAACAACTTGAATTTATCAAGTATATTAATCTATAATGATATCAAGACACAGTCCCTGCAATTCACGCACAAGAACATTAAATGATTCAGGTATATTAGGATTAGGCATATTCTCACCTTTGACGATTGTTTCATACATTTTTGCACGACCTTGTACATCATCCGACTTAACGGTGAGCATTTCTTGCAATGTATGAGCAGCACCATAAGCTTCAAGTGCCCAAACTTCCATTTCTCCTAATCGCTGACCACCGAATTGAGCTTTACCACCCAAAGGTTGTTGAGTTATAAGAGAGTATGGCCCGATTGACCTAGCGTGAATTTTATCTTCCACAAGGTGAGATAATTTAAGCATATAAATCACACCAACAGTAATCACGTGATCGAATTGTTCTCCAGTTCGTCCATCATAGAGTATTGTTTTTCCAGTTCGTGGAAGTCCAGCTTTTTCAAGATAATCACCAACTTCATCCCAAGTTGCACCATCAAAAATTGGTGTAGCAAAATGTACTCCTAAATTTTTTGCAGCCCAACCAAGTGCAGTTTCATATAACTGCCCCAAGTTCATCCGCGAAGGTACGCCTAATGGATTAAGAACTATATCAACTGGGGTTCCATCCGGTAAAAACGGCATATCTTCGATTGCAACTATTTTAGAAACAATACCTTTGTTTCCGTGTCGCCCTGCCATTTTATCTCCAACTTGAAGTTTACGTTTTTTAGCTACATATACTTTAGCCATTTGGAGAATACCGGGTTGTAATTCATCTCCGGCAGCTATTTTATTTCGTTCAGCACGGGATGTTGCGATAATATCATTTTTTTGAACTGCATAATTATGAATTAATTGACGAACAAGCGACATTTTCTCATCATCTTTAAACCAATCAGGTTCGACATCAAGTAATTCTAATTTTAGCGAACCTTCATCGAATTTTGACATAATATCCTTAGCTTCGACTTTTGTTCCACCTCTGAAAACAACAGTATCATTTGTCATTCTAACACCGAGAACTGTAGTTCCATCTATTAACTTTGCTAATCTGCGAACTGTTTCATCTTCATGTAACTTAAGAGTTTTTTGTTCACGTTTAGAAATTTGTTCTTGACGTTTCTTCTCTTCTAAACGAACTTGGTCATCGCTCGACATTACTCTACGACTAAACAATTTTGTATTAATAACAACACCTTTGAGACCAGGTGATGCTTTCATAGATGCATCCTTCACGTCTCCGGCTTTATCACCGAAAATTGCACGAAGAAGTTTTTCTTCGGGTGTCGGATCTGTTTCTCCTTTAGGAGTAATTTTCCCGATAAGTATATCACCTTCTCTAACTTTAGCTCCAACTCTAATTATACCAAAATCATCAAGATCTTTCGTTGCTTCTTCACTTACATTAGGAATTTCCTTTGTAAATTCTTCTTCACCTCGTTTAGTATCACGAACTTGCAACGTTGATTCTTCAATATGTATTGAGGTATAAATATCTTCGGCAACTAATCGTTCAGATATGATAATAGCATCTTCAAAATTATATCCACGCCAAGGCATGAATGCAACCATTACGTTTTGTCCGAGAGCGAGTTCACCTTGCTCAGTTCCTGCACCGTCAGCTAACGGTTGTCCTTTTTTCAACCGCTGGCCGGCTACTACCAAAGGACGCTGATTGATACAAGTATCTTGATTAGTACGGAAAAACTTTAGCAGTCTATATGTTTTGGTATTTTCGTTATCAAATGATACTAATTTTTCATTATCTGTACGAATATCATCGTATCGAACTCGAATATAATCTGCACAAACATACTCTACTATACCATCACCTTCAGCGGCAGTAAGTGCTCGTGAATCATGAGCTACTCTTGCTTCCATACCTGTTCCGACCAAAGGCGCTTTTGGAATAAGCAATGGAACACCTTGACGTTGCATGTTAGAACCCATCAAAGCACGGTTAGCATCATCATGCTCCAAAAATGGTATTAACGATGCCGCCGGACTAGTAATTTGATCGGTTGTAATATCCAAATATTCTATATCATTAGGAGAAACCACTAAAAAGTCTCCTGATAATCTTGCTTTTACTCTTTCACCTTCTATCATTCCGTTTTTATCAACATCAGTAGAAGCAGGAGCAATTAGTTTCCCTTCTTCTTTTTCTGCAGTTAGATACTCAATTTCATCTAAAACTTTACCATTTTCAACTCTATGATATGGCGTTTCAATAAAACCAAATTTATTAATTCGAGCATGAATTGCAAGAGATGAAATAAGACCAATATTTGGGCCTTCAGGAGTTTCAATCGGACAAAGTCGTCCGTAATGAGTATAATGAACGTCACGAACCTCGAATCCTGCTCGCTCACGAGTTAAACCACCGGGACCAAGTGCTGACGTACGTCGTTTGTGTGTTAACTCAGATAATGGATTCGTTTGATCCATAAATTGAGAAAGCTGATTTGTACCAAAAAACTGATTAATAACACTCGTGATAGTACGAGCATTAACAAGTTCTGCAGGTGTTGTTGTTTCACCGTCGTGAACACTTAAACGTTCTTTGATTGTTCTTGACATTCGTGAAAGTCCAAGATTAAACTGCGCTGAAAGTTGTTCGCCCACAGTTCGTACTCTTCTGTTTCCTAAATGGTCAATATCATCTACATTATGTTTTTGAGCATGCAGTTCTATTAAGTATTGAATTATTGCAATAATATCTTCAATTCTTAAAGTAGTATGATCAGCCGGTGCGTCAAGTTTGAGCTTATCATTTATTCTAAAACGTCCAACTACTCCCAAATCATAGCGTTTAGGATTAAAAAATAGTTTATCGAGAAGTGCCGCTGCAGTTTCAACATCAGGCGCGTCCGTTGATCTTAATTGACGATAAATTGCTTCTAAAGCATCTTCACGTGTACGTGATGTATCTTTAGCAAGAGTTTTAGCAAGTACAGGTTCGTCAGCCGAATTTTCGTATTTAAAAAATCGAACAGTTTTCAAATCTGCTTCTTTGATAATATCGAGCAATGCTTCATCTATTATCATATCTCGAGTTGCGAGTATTTCTCCGGTTGAACGGTCTATAACATCTGAGCCAATTCTACGACCAATAAAGGTTTCATTTATTTCAGAAGCAGGAACCTCAACATCTAATCCGAATAAACTTAAAATCTGCTCATCAGATGCATATCCGAGAGCACGAAGAAGAGTTGTGACCGGAAATTTCTTTTTACGGTCAATATATGCATACATTACGTCATGTATATCAGTTGTAAATTCCACCCAAGAGCCCTTGAAAGGAATAATACGAGCTGTAAAAATTCGTGTTCCATTCGGATGCATCGCATCGTCAAAGAATACTCCCGGAGAACGGTGAAGCTGGGCAACTATAACTCGTTCGGCACCGTTTATTATAAAAGTACCACGAGCAGTCATTGCAGGAATATTACCCAAATAAACTTCTTGTTCAATTGGATCAATATAATCTTCTGAAGATGGATCAGCTTTACTCGAAAGACGAAGTTTTGCTTTTAATGCTTTAGCAAATGTTAACTCTCGTTCACGACATTCATCTTCATTGTATTTTGGCTTTTCAATAGAATATTCCATAAATTCTAATTGAAAAACTTCTGAATTATCTTCAATAGGAAAATTTGCAAGAAATGCTTGTTGAAGCCCCGACCCTTTACGTTGTGAAGGCGGAACTTCCTCTTGTAAAAATTCTTGGTAGGAATCGAGTTGAAGATTTAGTAAATCAGGATAAATTGACTCGTCTACTGGACGACGAGCAAAGTTGATGCGATCACGGAGACGAACTATCGTTCCGGGATGCGAAAATGTTTTTATTTTCACAGAAGAACTCCTTATTTGTATTTCTATTACGGAACTTATCCAAACTAAATCAACATTTCGAATTGAAACTAAGTTAATTATTTGGATAATTGACGTATGAAAAAATTAGGATTTCCCTGCCACTCTTTATTTTAAAAAATGGCTGAAAAATCCTTAGATATTTTTGTGCAAAACTGTATGTGCATTTTGCATGAGTTATTTTTTTGCTACGGAAGTTTTTCTTCCGTTTGCGAAAATCTAATCGTTAATTTTATAGTAAGTAACAGTATCTATTTTGTTGCTTATCTAAGTTACTATTTGTTACATAATTAAAAAAAATAATCATGTAAAATTTATTGAAGTTGACTAAGCCAAATTACTTTAAAGTAACTTTTGCGCCTGCTTCTTCAAGCTTTTTCTTGATATTGTTTGCTTCTTCTTTTGGTGCTTGTTCTTTTACGATTTTTGGTGCACCTTCTACAAGATCTTTAGCTTCTTTGAGTCCTAATCCGGTAATTTCTCGAATCGCCTTAATAACGTTCAATTTTTGTGCTCCACCTTCAGTTAGCTCTACATCGAATTCTGTTTGCTCTTCAGCTGCCGCTACCGGTGCTGCCGCTGCCGCTGGTCCCGCCATCATCATTGGGGCTGCTGCTGTTACACCAAATTTTTCTTCAAGTGCTTTTTTCAATTCTGATGCTTCTAAAAGCGTAAGATTGCTAATTTTTTCTACTAATTCATCTACAATTGCTGACATTGCAGTTCTCCTATAAAAGATAAATAAAAATATGATTTTTTGTTTGTTTTGTGCTAAACTATTTGCACGTTTTTGCCCTACTGAAGCAAATATTTATGCTGCTTTCTTTTTGGCAACTTCTTCGACAAGCGAAGAAACATCTCGCATTACTGCATTGATTGAACCTATAATTCCTGTAATAGGTGAATCTAAGCTACTCAAAATACCAGACACGATATCTTCTCTTGTCGGTAGTTCTGAAACTTGTTTAAGTTGTGAACCGGCAAACATTTGCCCTTCAATAACTGCTACTTTAAGATTGAGCTTGTTGTTTTTTTCTACGAAAGTTCTTAGAATCTTTGCGGGAGCAATTGGGTCTGCATATCCTAAAGCAATTCCGGTTTGACCGAATAATTGACTTTCAGTAATTTCAGCTCCACCAATTTCTTTTAATGCTCGTAGGATAAGAGTATTCTTAGCTACTTTGAATTTAACCCCTTTTTGGGTAAATTCAGAACGAATCGCATTAGATTCTTTTACTGTTATTCGAGAATAATCAACAAAATACATTCCTTTAGCATCGCGCAGTAAATTCACCAACTCATCCACCAATACCTGTTTTTTTTCTTTTGTTATCATAACTGCGTGAACTCCTGATATAATATTTGTATTTTGGGAATGAATCCAAATTTTTCAATTTGGTAGAAGCATCATTTCCAAAAGCAAGTACGTAATAGACTAAATTAAATTCTCACTTTGATTAGAAACTATTCGTGTGCAACAGTGAGAGATTGCTCTGTAACATGTACTCCCGGGCCCATAGTAGAGCTAAATGAAATACTTTTTACGTATTTACCTTTAGCCGTTTGTGGTTTTGCTCGAAGAATACTACTGAAGAAAGTATGAAGATTGTCTGCAAGTTTGTTTTCATCAAACGAACATTTACCTACTGAAGCGTGAATATTACCTGATTTATCAACGCGATATTCGATTTTACCGGCTTTAACTTCTGCTACTGCTTTTGCAACATCAAAAGTAACAGTTCCACTTTTTGGATTTGGCATCAAACCACGAGGTCCTAGTACTCGACCTAATTTACCAATTTCACCCATAACATCAGGAGTTGCAATTATTACATCAATTTCAGCCCAACCTGATTGCAATTTTTCAATATATTCTTGAAATCCGGCATAATCTGCACCAGCAGCAAGAGCTTCTTGATCTTTTGGTGCTTTAGCCATTACCAATACTCGAACAGTTTTACCGGTTCCGTGTGGAAGAGATACTGTTCCACGAACTAATTGATCTGCTTTACGAGGGTCAACACCCAAGCGAACTGCAATATCAAATGATTCGTCAAATTTTGCTGTAGCATTTTTTTTAACCGTAGCAATTGCTTCTTTGAAATTAAATTCTTTTGAAACATTAAACGATTTTAGAGCCGCTTTAAATCTTTTACCGTGCTTTTTCATTTTTTATCTTGCTTCTTGTTCAACAATAAATTTTAACACAAAAACGGCTACGATAGCCGTAAAGACATACAACTTTGTGGTTGTAAATAATTAATCTTCGACTGTCACACCCATACTACGTGCAGTACCGCGAATCATGCTAATTGCACTTTCCATTGTATCACAGTTCAAGTCATTCATTTTTAATTTGGCAATTTCTTCAATTTGAGAAAGTTTAATTTTACCAACCTTTGTACGGTTTGGTTCGGCTGACCCTTTAGGTATATTAATTGCCTTTGTAATCAATGAAGGAGTTGGAGGAGATTTAAGGATAAAAGTAAAAGATTTATCCGAATAATAGGTTACCACCGCAGGAATAATTGAATCTACATCCTTTGCTGTTTTGGCGTTAAATTGCTTAACGAACTCCATTCCACTTAATCCACGTTGACCGAATGCCGGTCCAACAGGTGGGGCCATAGTTGCCTGCCCTGCCTTTAATTGAAGTTTAAATGTACCAATAATTTTCTTTGCCATTTTCGCTTTTTCTAAAAAGTGAACAAATAATTCTTTTTATTTCTAATTTTATATTACAACGCAAGTTAAAAACTTTAGAAGTAAATCAACAATCAATGATTTTCCATCTCCACACCACTAAAATCGAGTTCTACGGGTGTTTTACGTCCTAATATTCCAACTTCAACTTTGAGTTTTTGTTTTTCATTATTAACTTCTTTAACTGTCCCGTTAAATCCTTCAAAAGGACCTTCAATAACTTTGACCGGGTCACCGATAGAAAAACTAACTTCAATAGTTGCCACGTTTTTACGTTCTTCAACTCTGTTAAGTATTCTATCTACTTCTTCGTTTTGTAATGCTGTTGGCTCATTTCTAGTACCAATAAAATTCACAATGGAAGGAGAAGTAACAATAATTTCTTTAAGCTTTTTATCTAAAATAATTTCGACAAGAAGGTATCCCGGAAGAAAGTTTTTAATACGCGTTCTTCTTTTGCCATTTCTGACTTCAAATACAGTTTCTTGAGGAATAATTATACTTCGTACTTTATCTTCTATATGTAATCGTTTCAATTCATACTCAATGCCTGCCTTCGCTTTCTGTTCATGGCCTGTATAAGTACGTAAAGCATACCATTTATAAGGATTTGGCTCGTTAGTTTGGGGAATTTCTAATTCTGTTGTTTCTGTTTCTGCAGTTTGCTCTTCCATCTAAAAACCTTTCTCTCACTATAAATGATACTTGTAATTACGTTAATAAACTCTTTATACTAAAAAGTA
This sequence comes from Bacteroidota bacterium, assembly GCA_018266765.1. GTDB lineage: Bacteria > Bacteroidota > Ignavibacteria > Kapaibacteriales > UBA961 > JADJXV01. The sequence continues at coordinate 438 of JAFDZU010000041.1, read as the reverse complement.
AAAAGGATATACAAAATACCTGTATCTCGCTTAAAAAATAAGTCTTTTTATCACAAACGCCATAATCAAATCTACAATCCACACAAAAAAAGTAATAGTTGCGCATGTGCCAAGAACTACTAATGTGGATTCCTTTAATTGTTGTTTCGTTGGCCAAGAAACCTTTTTCATTTCTTTGCTAACTTCACCGAATATTTCTTTAATTTTTACAATCATTGTAGCGTTTGGAAAATTAAGTATAAAATTAAAAGATAATCTTTAACGAATTTTGCTTTATCTTGCACGGGAGGAGGGACTTGAACCCCCAGCCTACGGTTTTGGAGACCGCCGCTCTGCCAATTGAGCTACACCCGTAGGAACTATTATTAAGTGAATCCAAGAGAGCTGATGACCGGGATTGAACCGGTGACCTCTTCCTTACCAAGGAAGTGCTCTACC
>JAFDZU010000040.1:3376-38380 GCA_018266765.1 Bacteroidota bacterium | reverse complement strand
AGTTTTCATAATTTTTGACCAATCATAAATACATTCTATAATAAAATCTTGCTCCTTCTTTTCTAAACTATGATATAGAGGTAACCTTAGAAGTCTAGAAGAGCAATTTTCAGTAATTGGACAATCACTTTGTTTCCAACCTAACGAAAGTCCCATTGGTGATGAATGTAATGGCACATAATGAAACGTTGCTCCAATACCTCGATCTCGAAGAAACTTCATCAATGAATCTCTAAGATCTGTAGTTGGTAAGAATATATGGAATAAATGATAATTACTTTGAGCAAAGAAAGGAATCATAGGTAATTGTAAAACACCCGTATTCTCAAGTTGTTGTAATTGTTCAATATAATGATTGTATATTGTTTTTCTTGCCTCAATTACCTTCGATATTCCATTCAGATTTGCTAACAAAAAAGCTGCAAGGGGTTCTGCCAGTATATAGCTTGAACCCGAACGAACCCAAGTATATTTATCTACTTCACCACGCAAAAACTGAGATCGATTTGTTCCTTTTTCTCTTATTATTTCTACTCGTCTAGAAATTTCTTCATCATTTGTAAATATTGCACCACCTTCACCACAACCTATATTTTTTGTATCGTGAAAACTGATGCAACCTGTTATACCTAAAGAACCAAGAGGAATACCATTATAAGTTGCACCAAGAGCTTGAGCTGCATCCTCTATAATTGGTATTGTAGTTAACTTACTCCGGAATAACGAAGTAAAATCTACAGAAACACCTGCATAATGTACTGCAATAATTGCAAGTGTTTTTGATGAAACTAAACGTGAAATAGACTCAGGACTTATATTCATAGTGAGTGGGTCAATATCTGCAAAAACAGGGGTGTATCCGTTTCTTATAATAGCATTTGCAGTAGAGGTAAAAGTAAAAGAAGGTAATATAATTTCTTTTCGTTGCCTATGTGATGGTTCTAATGCTTCGATTGACATTTCGAGAGCATGCGAACAAGATGTGCTCAGCATGACAAAAAAGCTACCAATAATCGTTTGTAATAATTGTTCAGCTTTCTTTCCAAATATCCCGTTTCCTGATAATTTCTCGCTTGAAAGACTTTCTGCGATTAATTGTAAAGCGTTCTCATCAATATACGGTTTAGAAAGTGGTATTTTCATAACTTCAAGATATAAGTTTTTGATATATTTTGATTTGAGATTCGAGAGATATATTCCATGAATGTTCTTTCTCAGCCCAATGTCTTGCTGATTCTCCATGATTTTTTCTCATCTCTGGATACTTTATATATTCAGTTATTGCTTCTGATAACTGATGTGCATTTTTAGGGGTAAACAATAATCCACGTTGATTGTCTCCTATTTGTTCTATTGTTCCTCCACAATTAGTTCCAATTATCGGTTTACCAAGTATCATAGCTTCAATAACAGAGAGTGAATACATTTCACAATGACTTGCTAGGACAAATACATCCATAGCTGCTAAATAACCTGAATATTCGTTTTGAAATCCGAATACTCTAAAAGAATCTTCGTTTTTGTCAATAATTTGTAGGGTACTTTTTAGCCATATTTGTAAATCTTCACCCTCTTTTTCATAGATTGGAGTGCCATCTTCGTTTAAGGAAGAAATCGAGGGTTCGCCAAAAATCCAAAATTGAACTTTATCACGTAGTTCATTAGATAACAACATAAATGCTTCAACAAATTCACGAATTCCCTTTTGCTCATCGATTCTACACATCATTCCAAAGACAATTTTATCAGATGTATTAAATTTATCTCGAATTTGATTTCTCAGCGAGTCCCCTATACGTAACAATTCAACATCTCTACCATAAGGAACACGATATATGTGAGCTGGATTCACATGGAAGAAATCTTTAATTTGGTTATTAGTTAGTGATGAGGTTGATTGTATAGCATCAACTCGACGGTAAATCATTCGATGTAGTAAATCTTTTTTGGGCACAGCATTCATATACACCGAAAGTACATGAGGTGTCTTTGTAAAATAAGCAGATAATGAACCGAGCCAAACATTATATCGGCTGTGACTATGGATAATAGTTTTGCTATGGCTAAGCGAACGAACTTTTTTAATATCAGAAATGCTAATATACGTTCCACTTCTTTTAGAATGAACTGTTTTTATTCCTAAAGATGCTGCTGTTTTTTCAACTTTACTATTAGGCATACAATAAAGAACATTTTCAATACCCAACATTTGTAATTTGTTGATAAGCGAACAAACATACATTTCTAATCCGCCAAATGACTGCGAAGTAAGCAAATGTAAAATTCTAAATGGAAATTGTTGTTTGGCCACTATATTAATAGCAATTTAAATCACTAAATAGAAAATTAATTACTTAATTTGAAAGAATTTCTTTAAAACTAAAAATAAACTCATCTACATCTTCTTTTGAAATAGTTAGAGGCGGTAGTAAACGTACTACATTTCCAGCAGTTGCATTAGTAATTACTTTTTTTTCTAATAGTGATGTAACTACATGAATAGCATCTTCATTCATTACGATTCCTTGCATCATACCTCGCCCACGAAGTTCAATTATCTTTAGTGAATTGTCAGTTTTAAGTTTAGATAATTCTTCAGATAAATATATACCAACTTTATGAACATTACTTAATACACCTCGTTCAAGTTCTTCAAGAACTACCAATCCTGCAACACACGCAAGTGCATTTCCTCCATAGGTAGTTCCGTGCATTCCTTGCTTCCAAACTCCTGCTACTTCTTCATTAGCTAATAATGCTCCCAATGGAAGTCCACCACCAATTGCCTTTGCCATCGTAACTAAATTTGGTTTAAAATTATAAAATTCATATCCAAAATAGGAACCTGTGCGTCCACCGCCAGATTGAACTTCATCTGCAATCACTAAAAATCCATATACATGACGTAATTCTTCAAGAGTTTCTATAAATTCTTTAGTAGCGGATATAACACCGCCCTCCCCTTGTAAAAATTCTAATGCTACCGCACAAGTAAAAGGCCCTACGGATTTTCGTAATAAGTTGCAATCGTTATATTTTACAACGATATTATTTGGTAGAAACGGCTCCATTCCATCTTTATAGAGCGGTCTATCCATAGCAGAAAGTGGAGCATATGTCCTCCCGTGGAATCCCCCGGTAAATCCAATAATTTCAGTTTTTCCTTGTAAATTACCCCATTTACGGGCTAATTTAACTGCACTTTCGAAAGCTTCCGACCCTGAATTACAAAAATATACTCTGTCAAAACCGGATATTTCTTTTAGTTTCTCAGCGAGTAAAACTTGCGGTTCTTGGTAGAAATAATTTGAAACATGTAAGTATTTATGAGCTTGGTTACAAATAGCTTCTATAATTCTAGGGTGGCTGTGTCCAAGTGCATTTACTGCAATACCTCCTAGGAAATCTAAGTATTCTGCTCCATCTTTAGTATAAATACGACAACCCTTTGCATAGTCTATTTCAATTGGTAATCGTTTGTATGTTTGAAAAATTGAAATATGTTCGCGAGAAGTTAAAGAGGAAATCATTGTAAGTAATTAAATAAAAAAAAGTTTTAGGGCAAAATAAAACTAACAGTATTGGTAGGAGTTGTAATGTCGGTGTATACATATTGACTAAAATTACCATAGTCATAAAAACCACTTCCTGCTTGTTGGGGTATTGATGCAGATGTTCCCGAAGCACATGCAACAACATAAACAGTATCTCCTTTGCTAAAAGGAATCAAGGAACTTGAAGAAAGTTTATTTTTTAGAGTTGCGGCTATACCTTTAAATCGTACTGTCAGTTCTGAAAAAGGGTTATCCATAATGCCTGAATATGTCGTTGTATAAAAATAATTACTGGTGGATGGTAAAAAGTATTTATACTTTGAGAAATAGAATCTGAATATTCTCTGTTCATTACTTGGTGCTTTTGGAGTGAATTCCAAGAAACAAGATAATTGACCAATTTCATCTTTTGGTGATTCAATTATTTCAAGGTTATTAGCTGTATATTCTGGAATTTTAGTTAATTGAATGTTTGTTGATATACGAGAAATTCCACCACCTATAAATTGATAATTTAACAATTTAGAAGTACCATACGTACTTTTACTACATACAATAGTATAAATTCCTGCTTTCACGTCATTAATTACCCAATTTCCTAATGAATCGCTTAGTGTAGATTGTGATGTTTCAAGTAATTTAATTTCAACTCCTGAAGAATTAATCGAGTTGACAAGTGAAACACTACCAGAAATTGATCCAATGAGCAATGGTGCAGGAAGCCCTCTTTTCCCTTCTTCACCTTCACAACCAATTGAAATTATTGATATTAAAGTACCTAATATTAGATTAAAAATAATCTTCATATAATTTTATGGGATCAAAAAATTAATAGCAACATACGGAGTCGATATACGGGTATAGATTGTTTTTTTTGAGGTTGGATCTGTATATACACCAACATTATTTACATGAGCAGATGATGGGTACACTACAGCATAAACTTTGTCTCCAGATTTCAATCCATATGTATTTTGAAGAGTTGCAACAATGTTTTTCAATGGAACTATAGCCGAACCTACTTCTTTATAATTATATGTTATTGTTGAAGTTATTAAAGCATCTGAAGTATTTATACTAACTGTAGGAGTTTTTCCATATATGATTATAAATGCACGATTATCACCTATCACAGCAGAGGGATTGATATCTATTTTAAGTTGTTGTCCTAATGAATCCGTAACTTTTCCTGATAATGCAACATTTTGAATCATAAAAGAAGGTAGTTGAATTATTCCCATCGTTGAATTTGAAAATGCTGTTCCCCCTCCAACAAATTGAAAGTTTGGATTGGTAGTAGATGTATATCCGGATTTTTTTGCTATAATAGTATAGATTCCTGCATAAAGATTTTTTAAAGTCCATTTACCGGTTGAATCTGTAACATCTGAAACAATTGACTCCAAGGTTGATATTTCAACTCCGCGCCTGTCAGGAAGCAGTCTACCATTAACATCATATACGTCCACATATCCAAAAACATCACCTCTAAGCTGTGAACCTACAGCACCATCTAAACCCGTAGGTCCTTTACATCCCATTATAGAAGTAGCAATTGCAAAAAAGTAGATAAGTAATATTTTTAAATTTTTCATCGTTTTTTCTCCAATTACATAAAATAATTATAACAAAATTACGGAAAATTATAACGCTCATCAATGTGAATTTCATTTTGTGAATTTCAATACTATTTCACTATACTAGTTTTATCATCATTCTACCAAAAGAAAAATAGATTTTTACAAATGCAGTTATTAATATTTCCATGTTAACTTGGATATACAATACAGTAACGTAATTATAAATATTAATTTACAAATATTTTCATTTTTCTAAAATTAACAAAAATTTTCCCTGCATTTTTGAACTTCACTTAATTACTTTTATGAGATATTATTGTATTTATTACTTTCTCAAATATTGTATGTAATTTTGCTGTTCAACAAATCCATGTTCATATCCGTACAATTATTTTTATAATTATGATAGAAATAGATTTGTTTATCAATAATTACTGAAGCAGTTTTAAGATTGAACTGCTAAATTTATTCTATATTTGAGGAGAATATATATGAAAGTATATGATGCGCATCACATTAGGAATATAGCATTACTTGGTCATGCCGGCTCAGGAAAAACAACACTCGCAGAAACTATGTTGTTCGAATCTGGTGAAATATCCAGAAGAGGTACAGTTGAAGAACGTAATACAGTTTCTGATTATCATGATATCGAACACGAACGCGGCACATCTGTGTATGGATCTGTATTATATGCCGAATGGAGAGATTATAAGATTAATATAATCGACACCCCCGGTTATGATGATTTTATTGGAGAGGTTGCTTCGGCACTTCGTGTTGTTGATACTGGAATAATCGTTCTTAATGCACAAAATGGAGTAGAAGTCGGAACTGAAATCGTTTGGAAATATACAGATAAGTTTCATACTCCAGTTATTTTTGTTGTAAATAAACTTGATATAGACCAATCTAAATTTGAAACAACAGTTGAACAAGCTAAAGAAAGATTTGGTCGTGAAGTTACAGTTGTTCAATATCCTTTAAATGAAGGCCCGGGATTTAATTCTATCATCGACGTACTCAAAATGACAATGTATAAATTCCCGGCTACCGGCGGCAAACCTGAAAAATTACCTATCCCTGAATCTGAAAGAAGCCGTGCTGATGAACTTCATAATCAGCTAATCGAAGCAATCGCCGAAAACGATGAAACACTGATGAATCTCTATTTTGAAAAAGGAGAACTCAATGAAGATGAAATGCGCAAAGGACTTACAAGCTCGATGATAAATAGACAGTTATTTCCTTTATTCTGCATTTCAGCAAAACATAACATGGGTAGTGGAAGATTAATGGGATTTATCGACAATGTAGTTCCGGCTCCCGTTGAAATGCCACCCAAAGTAGCACTTTCATCTGCAAGTATTCATTGTGAAGAGAACGGTGCACCTTGTGCTTTTGTTTTCAAATCTATTTCCGAACCTCATCTTGGTGATATGTCATTTTTTAGAGTCTATTCCGGCAATATAAAGCAGGGTATGGATTTAGTAAACGAGGAAACAGGTATTGCAGAGAGAATTGGACAAGTATTTATTGTAAATGGCAAGAAACGTGCCGATGTTCTCTCGATTTCTGCGGGAGACATCGGCTCAACTGTCAAACTCAAAAATACACATGTTAATAATACTCTCCATGAAAAAGGAAAAGATCTCTCACTCCCTCCAATTGAATTCCCCGCTCCAAAAGTTCGAACAGCCGTCATTGCCTCAAAAAAAGGCGAGGAAGATAAATTGGGTATGGCACTGAATCACATTCATGAAGAAGACCCTACAATAATAATTGAACATTCTCCTGAACTCAAACAAATACTGATACATGGTCAAGGAGAAATGCACCTGGCTGTTGCTAAAAGACATCTTACACAACGGTATAAAGTAGAAGTAGAATTTATCGAACCACGTGTGCCATACCGCGAAACAATTCAAAAAAAGGTACAAGGTATGTATCGCCATAAAAAGCAATCCGGTGGTGCAGGACAATTTGCAGAAGTGCATATTCAGGTCGAACCTTGGTATGAAGGAATGCCTGATCCTGTAGGATTAACAATACGTGGTACTGAAACTCATGATCTTCCATGGGGTGGGAAATTGGTATTTGTCAATTGTATTGTTGGTGGTGTTATTGAAACGCGTTTTCTTCCGGCAATTATGAAGGGTGTCATGGATAAGATGACTACAGGACCACTTACGGGAAGTCCTGCAAGAGATATTAGAGTGAGTGTTTTTGATGGTAAAATGCATGCTGTTGACTCGAATGAAGCAGCATTTAAAACTGCAGGATTAATGGCTTTTAAGGAATGTTTCATACAAGCAGATCCAAAGATTTTAGAGCCAATGTACAGTGTTGAAATAACTGTTCCCAATGACTTTATGGGTGATGTTATGAGTGATTTACCTTCTCGTCGGGGAATAATTCTTGGAATGGAAGCTGAAGGACATTATCAAAAGATTAAAGCACAAATGCCACTTGCTGAACTTGACAAATATTCTATGGCGCTCAGAGCTATGACACAAGGTAGAGCAAGTTATACTCAGGAATTCTCAGAATATATGGCTGTCCCTGCCAATGTTCAACAAAAATTGATAGCAGATTATCAATCTCACAGTAAACATATAGATGATTAATTTCTAATTAGTTTTATCATTAAAACACAGCCCACAAAACATAAATTTGTGGGCTGTGTTACTATCATTTGGATTTTATAATTAATATGAATTATTATGCTATTTTGAAGTTACCATTGATCCGAAATATAAGCCCATACTTAATGTTATAAAAGTCTTAGGCTTCTCATCAGCATCTCTTCCAATGAAATTTACTAAATTATATTTACCTTCAATATTAACCGTAAATATCTTGACATCCAATTCAACACCAGCTCCAAGTCCAAATCCGACACGATTGTACGTTGGACTTTGATTCAATGGAATAGAAGTACCATTATATACTGCATCAATACTATTTATATAATAGTTATAAGTAAGTTCACCAGTTCCAAATATTCCTAGTAATTTTCGGGATAAATAATAATTCAACCCGACTGAAACAGGTATAATATTTTGAGTAGTAGTTAATGTAGCCCTTATTGAATCAGTACCTGTTCCATTTGGGACTGATACAATTATTTTGGACTGTGGAAATCGAGATACAGCGACTCCTCCACTGAATACAAAATCATCTCCAAGTCCAAAGCGGAGCCGAGTTCCAACATGATATCCTAAATCCACGGCATCTCTTTTCATTCTTCCAATAAAGTTCTCTGTCGTTAAAAATTCACTATTATAAACATTATTTATTTGTTCACTCGGTGTAGAAAGTCCTGTATAAAATCCAATACTTGTTTGAGATAGAGTTTTAGATTGAATTGACAAAGCAATGACAAAAAGTAAAAATACTGCATTAATTTTCATATATTTAAAGCGAAATCGTGGCAAAGTACAGCAATTGTTGCTTATTTAATTTTCGGTGTGATTCAACGGATTATCATAAGGTTTATTTCATCCATAAATTGCGGGGGGAAATATAAATTATATGGTATAAAGAAATGAAAATATTATTATAAAACAAATTGATAATAATTAACTTTGAATAAAAGTGTAAAATTTATCATCAAACACTTTCAAATTTTCACATAAATATTCCCAATAATTGGGTCGGTTGATGCGTGAGATAATATCTTAGAAATAGAATTATCAGAAAGAGTTGCATCAGCAGGTAAAAGTTTCATACCCGAATTTGTATAAATATCACGAGCTAGCACCATTCCTTCCATTAAATCTTGAAGCTGAATCGGACGGCTTGTGCTTTGCGTTAATATACCTGAATTTCTTGAGATATATTCCCCTAACAGCAATACAACTCGATTATCATAAAGACGTTTAGCACTTTGTTGAATATGTGTAAATGCATCTTGTGGAGAACGTCTTGTTCTATCACGAAGTTCTTCAAAATCAAGAACTACACGTAGAATTCGAGCAGACATTGGAATTTGCCAAGATTGTAAACGGTCAGGGAATCCAGTACCATCAAAATTTTCATGCATTTTGTGGAGAATATCTCCAATATTTTCAAATCTCTTCACAGCAGATAAAATCATTTTGGCTGAATGAGGAACTTGATTCATTAGCTCATGACTTGGCTTACCATCAATACTAATAGGATAATACATTAACGAGTCCGGCAGAAACAATTTTCCTACATAACAAAGTTGAGACGCATATTCAAGTTCTTTACGTTCTGTTTCTGAGAATTCAGTAAACTGTTTAGCAATCCATTGAACTGCTTTTGTGACCCTTCCTAACATAGGAATTGTTTGTGCAAATCGTGACTGTAAAAATCCTACTGTCAACTGAACCATCTCTTCAAAATCTTGTTCGAGTTGGTTTGAAATCTTGATTAATTTATCATTTTCTGCTTGGAGTCGTTCTTGCATTTGAACAATCCTTATAGCTGAACGAAGTTTAGCTGTTAAATCTTCGGTCGTAAGGGGTTTACTTAAATAATCATCAGCTCCTGCTTGAAGTGCTTCTATGCGCTGTTCTTTTACTGTGCTTGCAGTTATAATAATAAAATATGTTTCATTTAGTACTTCATTCGCCCTAACTTTTCTGCAAAGTTCGATACCATTCATACCAGGTAATTGCAAATCACTTATTACTATGGAAGGTTTATTATCTTGAAGTGTCGACCACCCCTCACTACCATTTTTTGCTGTATGAATAGTCGAATTAGGAAATGCTGACGAAATAATCGTTTGAAGTGTAAGAATGATTGTAGGTTCGTCATCTATAATTAAAAATGATAACATTGCTATTTTTATTTAATAAATAAATTGACCGAAGTTTCAGTACTATTTAACATATATTTCCAATTCTTTTAATTAATTTTTGATTTTTGGAATTTAACTAAAATCGATACGCGACGATTTGAAACATCAAATGGATTTTCAGGAGAACGAAGATTACGGTCGGCATATCCAGACACACTCGCCATTTGCCCTTCCCACAGACCATTTGTTTCTAAAATTTTACGAGCTGCATTGGCTCGGTCACTAGAAAGTTCCCAATTTGAATATCCTTTTCCATTTCCATAGGGACGACTGTCTGTGTGACCTTCAATATTTACGTAATTAGGCATTTTACCAACTTCTTCTGCAACTCGTTTGAGTATTTCGACTGCTTCTTTTGTAAGGTTAGCACTACCAACCTGAAAAAACACATTATCTTTCGATTCGACCATTTCAATACGCAAACCTTCATTTGTTATTTCTACTTTAAGAGATGACAATAAATCTTTTAAACTTGGTTGTCCATTAGCTAAATCTTTTAGTTGTTCTGATAATTTTTGTTCCAACTTTGTTATACGAGTACTATCTTGCTTAGATTCTACCATAATTTGTACTTTGGAAGAATCTGATGTTTTATTGCTTAGACTTCCTGATCCTTCTCCACCCTTTTCAGTATAATTATCAACTGAATTTTCACCTTTAGTTCCATCGTATTTAGCAGTAACCATCTTTAAATCAACAGGTAATGCCTTACCTGTTTTAAAACTAAACACTCCCGGATCTTTAAAATACTGCGCCATATTTTTTTTCGATTGTTGGCTTAGCCCAAGAATCCACATAACTAAAAAAAAAGCCATCATCGCTGTAACGAAGTCAGCATATGCCACTTTCCATGCCCCCCCATGATGCCCGTGAGGAGCATGTTTCTTTCTTTTTTTAATAATAATCGGTTGTTCGGGATTACCTTCAGCCATAACACACTTAATGGAAATTTATAAAATAAATCTAATCTAATACTCTTAACGTTTTTTAGTAGCCTCTTCAGTTTCTTGGAATGACGGGCGCTCACTCGGATCAATAGAGCGACGTGTATATTCAATAGCTACCGCAGCAGGAGTTCCTTTAGCAAAAGCAAGTAAACCTGCTTTGATTGATGTTATATAACGACCTTCAGCATTCACCATGTGTTCCATATTTTTAGCAAGTGGACCAACTAATCCGTAACTCATCAAAATACCGAAAAACGTTCCCACAAGAGCAGCAGCAACACTGTGTCCAATAATTTCAGGTGGTTGGTCAATAATACCCATAGTGATAATAACACCCAATACAGCCGCAACAATTCCTAATCCAGGAAATGCATCACTTACTGTTGTTAGAGCTGATGGGGCTTGAAGTTCTGATGCATGAAGAGTATCAATATCTATTTCCATAAGTTCCTCCAAATCATGAGCTGGCACTCCTCCACTTAACACTACTTTCAACGTATCACAAAGAAAATCAACAGAATGATGGTTTGCAAGAAATGAAGGGTATTTAGAAAATATTGAACTAGATTCAGGAGTTTCAATATGTTGCTCAAGAGCAATTAAACCTTCACGTTTTGCAAATTGAAATAATTCATACATCATTTGCAATAATTCAATGTATGAGCTTTTATTGATTTTCGAACCTTTTAATGTTCCTATAATCCCTTTGAAAACCGACATAGTTATCGGTAAAGGGTTAGCGATTAACAAAGAACCAAGCGCTGCTCCCCCAATAATGATAAACTCGTTGATTTGAAAGAGTACGCCAAGGTTTCCATGGTGCATGGTATAACCAACTACGATGCTACCAAAAACAATTACGATACCAATGATAACAAACATACATTATTCCTTTTATTTCTTTAATTTATACCAGTGTATAGTACTTATTTTTTATTTATATATATTTTCTAATCTCTCAAATAATGAACGTCGGTCAGGGGATTTTTCTAACGCTTTTCTATATGTAGAAATAGCTTGATCGACATTTCCATTTTTCAAATATGCATCTCCTAAATGTTCTAATATTGTAGCACTAGACTCTGTATTAGTTGATGCTTTAATCAAATTTTCTAAAGCTTCTTTATAATTTCCAAGCTGAAAATGAACCCATCCGAATGTATCAAGATACGATGAATTGTTTGGCTGAGCATTTATTGCTGTTGAAGCCATTTCCAATGCTCGGCTTAATTTTAAATTACGTATAGATAATGAATAAGCATAGTTATTATTAATCAATGCGTTAGATGAATCAATTTTTAAAGCATTCTCATAAGCTAAATCTGAACTATCCGAAATATTAAGATGGTCATACGCTATACCTAGTTGAGCCCAACCATCAATATTTTCATTATTTAGAAGAATTGATTTCTTTAAAAAAGGAATCGCTAAATCATATTTATTAATACCGGAAAAGGCAATTCCAATATATAATGGAATTCGTGCTTCTAAAGGAAACAAATTTTCAAACGTTACTAATAACTCAATTGTTGCTTCATAATTTTTTCTCTGCAAATAGTATGCCGCGAGTCTTAATGGAAGTTCAATTGTTGTATCTAACGAAATTGCTCTCTTAAAAAAAGTTTCAGCCAATTGTTGTTTTTCAATTCGAGAAGCGAGTAATCCATTATTGTAATAATAACGCCATTCAAAACTATGACGATGGCTTAATTTTTCTAAATAATTTGTAATGCTTGGAGTTGCTAATAGTAATGAATCTGAGTTGTCAAGTAATGAACTACTTATGACTTGATAATAGTCCTCAATATCATCCGATGGAAGACTTTGCTCTAACTTAAAAGAAAGTTCAATTGCTTTGTCATAATTTTGCTGACGTAAATAACTATTTACAAGCATGTAAGCAACTCTATTATCTGAAGTTACTGAATATAATCGTTCTAAAGTAAAGATGTATTTTTCATATTGTTTATTTCTTCTATATAATTGAGCGAGAGTATAAAGTGTTCCTTCATCTTCTTCTCCAATTAATAATTGAAGATACAATTCTTCTGCACGTCGAGGATTACGTATCTCACAACTTTGAGCAAGAGCAAAAATATATCCTTTATTTTCAGGTTCAAGCTCAACTATTTTTTCATAAATCTCATTTGCTTCATCTGAACGGTCAGAATTATTATAAATGTCGGCGAGTAATTCCAAAGCAGGAATAAACGAAGAATCAATTTGGATAGCAATTCGCGCATTTTCAGCAGCTAAGTCGAATTTTGCCAGTGAAGTGTAGTTTTTTGCAAGTGCATAATATATAACTGCTGAAGTATCATATCGAAGTGCCATTTGAAATTCAAGAATTGCTTCTGCATATTGCTCTCGCATCTGCAATGATGAACCCCGAATTACATAATCTTTTGCTTTTTTCGAAGCAATTATACTATCTAAATGGATATCAAATTTGGTTAGATTTTTGTGTTTCGATGAGATAATATTTTTTTTACTTAGTGAATTGGATACACACGAAGTTAGACCTACTATTGTGGAAAATAATATAACCACTGTTAGTAAATTCTGTAAAAAATACTGAATTTGTCGAATACGCATCGTAGAACAGATATAAATCCAAGTAAACTAATTATTTTTAGACGTAATTGGCAAAGATACGGAAAGAAGCAATATTTATAACGTCTTTGGTCTAAATTAAAACATCCTATTTTTTGTAAAATACTTTTACATTGTAAAAATTAAATGAAAAAGTATCTATATTTATTTTCCATTAGTTTTATCCGTTTTTGTTTTTTTATTACTAGCATGGTTTGCAGTATTACTATCTTTTTCATTATCTGTACTTGCTTCGTGGAGCTTTTCCAAGCATTTATCTACTAATCCAAAAACTGTTCCATCCGGAAATTTACGTTCATTATCAAGTTCGCCTGCATATACACCTAACATTCTAAATGTTGCTTCTTCGATACTGGAAACAGGATAAATATGGAATTTTCCCGCCTTAACTTGTTCTATTATATCGTCTGAAAGCATCAAATCTTGTACATTTTGTTTTGGAATTACAACTCCCTGTTCCCCCGTTAATCCACGAATGGAACAAATCTCAAAAAATCCTTTAATTTTTTCATTAACACCACCAATTGGCTGTATATCTCCTTTTTGATTCACCGAACCGGTAATTGCAAGTGATTGTTTAACGGGTATTTTCGATAATGATGATAATATTGAAATAATTTCCGCTGCAGTAGCAGAATCACCGTCAATTCCACCATAGCTCTGCTCAAAAGCTATAGAACACGATAAAGTTAATGGACGTGTTTGGGCAAATTTTTCTCTCATAAAACCGGTTAGAATCATTACTCCTTTATCGTGAGTACTACCGCTTAATTCTACTTCACGTTCAATATTAACAATACTTTCTTCTCCGACTCCTACTGTTGTTGTAATTCGAGCAGGTTTTCCGAATGAAATTAATCCAGTACTGTAAACTGTTAATCCGTTAATTTGACCTATTCTTTCACCGGATGTATCAATCATTAATGTTTCTTGAACAATTTGCTCTTTGATTTTCTCATCGAGCATTTCATTTCTGCGACGGCGAGCATTTAATGCATCTTGAACTTCATTACTTGAAATAAATTTTGTGTTCTTTAGTCTCGCATGATACGAAGATTCACGAATTACATCAGCTACATCACTAAATTGCAAAGTAATTTTATTTTGAGTTTCGGTGTGTTCCACTCCCCACTCAACTATTGCAGCAACTCCTGTTTTATCAGCATGTAGTAATGTTTCGCTGTTACATATTTTACTAATAAAATGTGCGTAGTATTGAATCATTTCAGGAGTTCGAGAAGTTTCATAATCAAATTCGGCATTAACTTTAAATATTTTCTTGAAATCTTCTTCTGAAAAATATAACGCTCGATATAAATCCTCATCGCCTATCATAACTACTTTTACGTTAAGATCTATTGCTTCAGGTTTGAGCGTAGATTGTGAAATAGCAAAATAAGAATCAACCGAATGAATTTCTAATTTGCCGTAAAGTAATACTTTTTTAAGTACTTGCCATGCTCCTTCTTCTCTAAGTAAATCTAAAGCGTTTACAACCAAATATCCCTGGTCTGCTCTTAATAATGCTCCTGGTTTAATTTTAGTAAAATCAGTTTTCCAGAATCCGCTTGAATCAAATTTTTTCTCGATAGCCCCGAATAAATTACTATAAGTCGGTAGAGTCTCAACTATTACAGGAGCATTTTTCGTATCATTATTATCTAAAACAACATTTACCGTATAATTTATAAATTTTTCTTTAAGGTTACTTTCAATTTTTTCATGTTCGACTTCATTCGGTAATTTTCCGAGTGTTGCTTCAAACAACTCCAAATTATCTAGTATATCTTTCTCAACTTCTCGTAAATATTCATTGACTCGTCTGTCAGGAAAATCATTCCGTATCTCATCAAATACGCTTTTAGTGATGAGTGCTGCTGAGTTTCGGTCGAATGAATTTAGCTCAGAACGAAACTCCAACATAAGTTTTACACCCAGCCGAGCGAGTGAATACAATTCATCATGTAAACTGTCATATTTTTCAC
Organism: Bacteroidota bacterium; assembly: GCA_018266765.1. Classification (GTDB taxonomy): domain Bacteria; phylum Bacteroidota; class Ignavibacteria; order Kapaibacteriales; family UBA961; genus JADJXV01. The sequence goes on along the minus strand of JAFDZU010000040.1, from coordinate 22,870 downwards.
GAAGTTCTTCTGCTTTTTTTGCGGTTATTTTTTTTGTAGAAACTAAGCTTTCGAGTTCAGAAATGGGGACTGGTTTTCCAGCAACGATAGGAAATACTTCTGTTTGTGTTTCCCCTTCTTCGGTTTCTACTCTACCAAGGACAAATCCTGTTGGTCGAATTTTTAAATTAAATTGTTCAATTAAATCTTGTTCTTTTTTTTGATACAATTCAATGAGTTCAGTTCGTTTATGTTGGAATCCTTCTTCCTCAAAAAGCTGAGGTATTCTTCTTTTGAGAAAACTAATGGTATCATCCATTGAATTCGAAAATAGTTTACCTTGTCCTGCTGGGAATCGTAATAATCGTGGATTGTCAGTATTAACAAAATTTTGAACATAACAAAAGTCAAATAAAACCGGAGTTGCAGTGGCAACTTCATCTAATATTTTTTTGACAGTTGTTAGTCGACCTGTACCGGATACTCCCGAAACAAATGTATTATATCCGTAAGAAAATAATTGTGCACCAAGTCGAATGGCTTCGATTGCACGTTCCTGACCAACTATTCCTTTAATTGGTGTAAGCTGTTGAGTTGTTTGAAAATTGAATATTTCAGGTGAACAATGCCAGCGAAGTTCATGAAATGTAAGTTCAGGCAATGGAGTTTGAATTGGAAGAAATGAAGATGTATTTTGTGACATAATTGCGAAGGTTTCTCAGATTTTTTGCAAATTGTAATTTCTTTACTAAAATAAACATACGAAGTTACTATCTTCACGTCAAAACAGCAAGTTTATTTTGACATTGGTATTCCTAAAATTCATATAAGGTCTGTTCGTCGAAGTCTTCATATTATTATTTTTACACAATTTGATTATTGATGAATTCATACTCACTCGGTATAAGTGGCTCTTGGTTGGTAGTTTTTGGAATTATTCTTTGTGCATTCATATATGCTTTTTACTGCTACCGAACCACAATCCCCCCAATTTCTTCTGTTAAAAAATCTATCCTAATCACTTTACGAACTATTGCATTAGGTTTGTTAATTTTTGCATTATTTGAACCGATTCTTTCTTTTGTACGTACAAGTATAGATACACCTAAGCTTGCTTTATTACTAGATAATTCTCAATCAATGACTATTACCGATAGTAAAGGAAGTCGAAAAGTTGCAATTACAAAATCTTTAATTGATTCTAAAATTCTATCATTAGGAGATGAAGTAAAGGTTGCATCCTTCCATGATGCAGTGAGAGCAATTGATACCAAAAGAATAGATTCACTAAAATTTGACGGGCAATTAACTGATATCTCAGGTGCAATTCGATGGGTTTCAGAACAAACTGAAAGTACTAATCTTCGAGCAGGACTTGTGATAACAGACGGTGCATTTAATGCTGGAGCAAATCCTTTATACGAAGCTGAATTACTCGGCAAACCATTATATATTATTGGTATCGGAGATTCGACTGAACCAAAAGACATATCAATTCAAACCATTCTAACTAACGAATTAACATATCTTGAATCTTCAGTTCCGGTGAATATTAATTTAAAATCAAATGGTTATACCGATGAATATAATTCAACTACTAAACTCGTTCTTTCAGATAATGGAACTCCAATCGCAGAACAAACAATAATATTGCGGGCTGACCAACAGGCATATTCTGCAGTATTTGATTATCATCCTAAAACTGAAGGGGTTCATAAATTAACCGCATCAATTTCTCCTCGAGTAGGTGAATTAACAACAAAAAACAATTCACTTTCTGAATTTATTACAGTTCTTAAACAAAAAAGAAGAGTTGTTTTGTTTGCAGGTGCTCCGAGTTCGGACGTTTCTTTCCTGCGGTCTATATTGACAAATGAAAAAGGTGCAGAAGTAAAAGCATATATTCAGAAACAAAATGCCGAATTTTATGACGAAGAACCGACTTCACAAGTCCTTCATGATGCAGAACTTATAGTATTAGTAGGATTTCCTATAAATTCAACTGGTAATACTTCACTACAACTAATAGCCCAAGAATGCGAACGAGGTAAACCAATTCTTTTTGTTTCTTCACTTCAAACAGATTACACAAAATTGAAACAATTAGAGCAATACTTGCCATTTACTGTTGTGTCATCACGAGCACAGGAATTCATGGTTTTCGCTGATATACAGTCAAAATCATTATCGAATTCACTCCTAAAAATAAAAGGAACTAATGAAGATATAGCAATTTGGAATCAATTACCTCCTATATTTCGTACCGAAACATTTGTTCGAGTCAAACCGGAATCGGAAGTATTAGCAACCATTAAAGTCAATTCAACACCGTTAAATGAACCTTTAATTACATCAAGGGAATTTCAAGGTAAGAAGTCAGTTGCAGTGTTAGGTTATGGTTTGTATCGTTGGAAATTGCTGGGAGAAGCCGCTGAAATTTCAAAAGGTAGAACGGATGTTCCTGACGTTCTTTCTACATTTCTACAAAATTCAACTCGATGGCTTACTACTTCGGATAACCAAAAAACTGTAAGAATTAAAACAACTAAAAAACTGTACGCAAGTGGAGAAAAAGTAGAATTCAATGCTCAAGTCTACGACCAAACACTCACTCCTATCGAAAATGCAGAAGTTGTTGTTAAAATTTCAGGTGGAAATAATCCTCGCGAATTAATACTTACTCCTTTAACTAATGGACGATATAGTGGTCAATTAGAAGGACTTACTGAAGGTGATTATTCGTTTTCCGGTTCTGTTTCAGTAGCTCAAAAATCGTATGGAACCGATAACGGAAGATTCAGCGTAGGTGATATAGCACTTGAATATCAAAATGTTAGGATGAATTCCGAACTTCTTCGTCAAATAGCAGAACGAACAGGTGGCAAGTTTTATACTCCCGAAAATGCATCAAAGTTTTTAGAAGACATAAAAAAGCAACCAACTTTCTCTCCAAGAACTATTACGCAAAAATCTGAATTTGCTTTATGGAATCTTCCATGGTTACTTGCGACTGGATTACTTTGTTTTGGTTCTGAATGGTTTATAAGAAAACGCTCTGGAATGGTTTAAGAAAAGTTATGGGTTTAAGGTAAACCGTCAAAAAAAATTATTCCATTAGGATTTACTCCTACATTAAATTTTTGTTCAGGTTGCCAATTATTTTTCGGATTTAATATCAATACTTCACCTTTAGTTGTGTAGCCCTTTGCATTACACACCCAAACGTTTCCATCAAAAGGGCAAACAGTAACATTATACCAATGTTCATTTACTTCAGATTTAGCAACAAGTTTAGGTAGTTGATTATCTTGAGTATTTAATACATAAAGCCCGTCATTATTGAGAAAAAGTAAAGAGTCACCTGAAAATGAGAGTCCAAAATTTTTAGAAACTTTAAGATTCCAACGCTTAATTTCGCTTAAAGTGTTTGCATCATATTCTATGATTCCACCAAGTGAGTCACTATCAAATCGTGGCAAATGGGTATACAGAGCATAAAATTTAGGTAAAGTAGGATGTACTCGTAACGATTGAACATTTATTCCGGCCGGAATAACAGCTATTTCTGTATTAGTGGATACATCAACAACTGAGATATTATGTGCTTTGATTTCGGGATGTTCGTATGCATAATCTCCAAAACCGGAATTGGCTGTTAAGACATAGTTATTGATTGTAACAACACCTTCGGGTGCATAGCCGACTGAAATGTTGTCTTTTGTTATTACAAAAGTAGTAGGATTAAACCTCGTAAGTGAATTCGTATGAAAATCAGTTAAATATCCTATTGAATCATTCACAATAACTATTTCGCGAGGAGCACGATTATTTCCTTGAAGAGTTATTCGATAAATCCATTTTCCAGTAGATATCCTGAATATTTCTATGTTTCCACCTGTGGTCACTGCAACAAAAGCAGTATCTCCTTTTTTAGCAATGTAATTTGCTATATCTCCTAAATGTAGTGTAGGATTGACAGCAGTGAAATAATCAGTAGAAGTTAGTGATGTCTTTTTTTCAAAACTGTATCGGTACAAAGACGAATTATTTTGCCCTTGTAAACCTTCACAGAGGATATAAGCCCCTTTACCAGATGGTATTAAATCTGAATTTACAGTCGGTTGATTCGGAGTTGAAATACAACTTGTCAATAAAAGTAGAAGTAGAATTTGTAGTAAATTACGAAGCATTTTCAAATTATTTAATGAAGGTTATTGACTTGCTATCTTTTGAATCAGTGATTGTTACAACTAATACAAAAATTCCTTTGGGAATATTTTCAAATGGAAGTTTAGTCGTTTTAGTTTGATTTTGAGAATAGATTACTTTACTACCAGTTAGCGAATAGACTGAATAATTATATTCTGATTCTGAATTGATAGTTATATTACTTTCTCCAATAAGAATTGATATAGCATTATCATCTTCTAGGTGTAATCCTACTACTGCGTCTAAGTCAAAACCGGTTACAATAGGGTCATACATAGGGTGTTTTCTATTCAACAGAAGTCCCGAAATATCTGTAATTCTAATGAAACGTACTGAATCTACTCCAATATCAGCGAGGTCGAAGCTATCTCCACCACTTTCGAATGGATTGAAAGGATTTTTATTTCCATTTGTTGGTGTTATTCCTGCACATCCCTTTAATGTTTCTGAATTATAAGGGAATTCTACAAATGTTATCCCATCTTTACTGACAGCAATTTTAGCAGGTTCAACAAAAGTCTTATGGAAATCTGGTGAATAAAAGGCATTTTCAAAAATTGTGAAGTCTTTCCCAGGTAAATCACGAATAAATTTACCCTGAAACCCAAGAATTATTTCACCTCCTAAGCCAATAGAGCAAATTTGTTCAGGATTCACAGAAGGAATCTCATATCGAGCAGATGTATCAGGCAAACCGAAGACATTTTTCGGGAAATATTCCGAAGATTGTCCAGAATTCTGTTCGGTTCCCGGCTTAAATGAAAGTACGAAATCTGCTCCTTTTCCATTGATTTGCTGAGCATTAAGCGCGGACGGAAAGACAAGCAACCATAAAAAGAAGCAAATTTTATGTAAAAATAGCGTATTTTTGTTCCATCTAAACATTCTTATATTACTCATATTCTCTTTGGGACATTCGATGAAATCATTGTTCAATCCTCGGTTTGCAACTATAAGCGGAATGATTCTTTTAGCTGCACTTTCACGTTTATTGCCTCATCCACCGAACTTTGCACCGATAACGGCAATTGCACTTTTTGGAGGTGCTTATTTTTCAGACAAACGGCTTGCTTTCTTAATTCCAATCTTAGCTATGCTATTAAGCGATTTAATAATTGGATTTCATACTACGATGCCGTTTGTTTATGGATGTTTTGCTTTAATAACTTTAATCGGATTTCGATTAAAAGAAAACAAATCTGCTGGAAGAATAGCTTTGGCTTCGGTAGCAGGTTCTACACTTTTTTTCGTGATAACTAATTTTGCAGTTTGGGCATTGAGTTCTTCGTACCCATATTCAATCAGTGGACTTATCGCATGTTATGCTGCAGCAGTTCCATTCTACGATTATACTCCATTCAGTAGTATGTTACTTAATACATTTATGGGTGACGTTTTTTTTAGTGCTGTATTTTTTGGAGCTTTTGCAATTGCAGAACAGAAAATCCCTGCGTTAATTCGTAAATAATTGTATTGTCATTATATAAAACCCCTTGCTTTTTTATTTAAAGTAAGGGGTTTTAATTTTTTATGTGATATAATGCTTATTCAGAAATATCTTCACGTAATGTTTCGCCCATTTTTCTTCCGGCATCAGCCGCTGCAGTTAATAGAACACTTTTTACTTCTTCATCACTCATAGAAAGTATTTGCACCATATTTACAATTCCGGTAACACTTCGACCAATTGGAGTAAAAAGTCCGGCTGGTGATAAATTACTCAACGAAATAGTTTTAGTTTCTCTGTTTTGCCAAATCTTTTTCCCTGTTCCACGCTCAATTATTCTGGATGTAACACAAACATTTGCATAAACTCCAACTTGTGTAGATGATAATTCATAACGTTCTAACAACGTTTCAGCAATGAATTGTGGATTACTCGATAAATTATCAACAACTTTAATAGAAGCATAGCGTTCCATACTTCTTTCAAATCCGCGAGCAGTAGCCCAAGCAAGTGAATCAGGTCGTACAGAGCGTGCAATTTTATTTTCAATTGACGAGGATGCAATTGCACTTCCTATTGCTCCAACCGAGTTTACAATTTGTCCGACAATTCCGGAACTATCTTTTATAATAGGTTTGCCCGAGACAATTCCTAAACAAACTACTCCATGTGCGGCATCTCCGACAGCTTGAAAATCGGTAAAAACGATTGAATTTCTAATGTTAACCTTATCAAGATTGTTAAGATGACCACAACTACTAATTAAAACTGAGAATAGAAATACCATTCCCAAAAATACCATTCCCAAATAAATAAGATATAATGGTTTATGTTGCATTTATCGTTTGCCTTTTGACCATGAAGAACCGAATGCAGAAACGGCTTTTGAAACACCAGATACAATAGAAGCGGCTTGCATTAGAGGCCCTTCTATCTTTTTTTGAATACTCATCTCAAGTTCATCAACACGCTTAGCTACAGCATTAAAATGATTCAACCCCTTATCAAACAATTCAATTTGTTTATCAATATTATTGAAAGTTATGCTTGTATTTTCTAAAGTATCGTTAGCAGTTTCTAAAGTAACTGCTAATTTTACTTCCATTTGTTGAACTATTTTAACTGTTTGTTGCAGAGAATCTGTTGCGTTTTTTAAGAAAATTCTTGAATCTTTGAGCGCAATCACGACATAAATACACATTGTCGCAAAAGAAAGCAAAGCAATTAATCCTGCAAAAGAAAGTAGTATTTGCATAATTTAGTATAGGTTAATTATAAGTTCTATTAAGTATAATCACAATCATTATCCTAATTCTGTATCTACATCTTTAGGACCTTTAAGTTCAGTACGAAATGCTTCAGCCCCTGCTTTTGCCGCATCGCGAACTCTTGTCATGTTTTCACCAACATGTTCTTTAGCATTAGAAGCACGAAATTTTGCTTCTTGAATCATTTGCTCGGCATTATGCATCAAATTCTCAGCTTGAGTACGAGCATTCATGACGATTCGTTCCGCCTGTGTTTTACCTTGATTTACCACATTTTCTGCTTCATCTCGAGCATTTGAAATATAATCTGTGGCTTTGCCGTAAATTTCACCGGAACGGCGTGCAATATCTTCTCGTAATTCTTCACCGGACTTTGGTGCAACCAATAATGCAGTAATTGCCCCTACTGCACCGCCGACAAGTGCTCCTAATAAAAAGCCCTTTGTGTATGAATGTTCACTGTTGTTTCCCATAATTCGATTCCTTCTAAATATTTAATAAATAAACTTAATATAATCAAAACTAATATAACTAAATCACCAATTATCTTCCGGTACGGTCAGTGGCTTTTGCTGTGCTGTAAGTATCATATCTGCAAATTCACGCACCGCTCCGTTTCCTCCGCTTGCTACACATATATAATCTGCTAGTTCTTTTATTTGCGAAACAGAATCTGATGGACAAGCTGTTACTCCCGCAAGTTTAAATGGTGGTATATCATTGACATCATCACCAATATACGCTATTTTCTGAAAAGTCAATCCCAATTTTAAAGCTAATTCTGTAAGTGCGTATTTTTTGTTTTTGCTTCCCAATACAACATGCTTTATTGCTAATTTTTTAGCACGAGCAGAAACAATTTCAGAAAGTTCACTCGTTAAAATTGCAGTTTGAATTCCTGCTAAATGGAGCAAATTTATACCCATTCCGTCACGAGTTGAAAATCGTTTTAATTCTTCTCCATTCCGTGAAAAATACATTGCACTGTCAGTTAAAGTACCATCCACATCCATCACTAAAAGCTCTATTTTCTCTAATTTTTTGAGTAAAATTTGTTGCTCCATAAAATTTCCCCTAATTTGCAATTAAGTTTCGCGTTTTACACTTTTATTAAATCCTTCCATGTACTCCACAAAAACAATTCCAAACTTTAGGTTGTGTATTTTAAGTATCATTGTCACAGTTTTTTTTCTAGTAGGTTGTACTGTTGAAAAACAACCACTTATCGAAAAAACAATTCAAATGCCGAAATCAACTCAAACAACTATTAATGTAAAAGACACTATCCCTATATTCGACGCACAAGCAGCATATAAATTGGTTGAGAAACAATTAAGTTTTGGAGCTCGTGTTCCGGGTTCATCAGCACATACTTCTTGCCGCGACTTTTTATTATCAACTCTTCGTAACTATGCTGACACTACTTTTTTACAATCATTCAAATCGGTAATTTATGGTAAGTCTATTGTTTTCTCAAACATAATTGGTTCTTTTAACCCTAAATCAACTAACCGTATTCTTATATGTGGTCACTGGGATAGTCGTCCTCGTTCTGAACAAGACCCTAGCCCAAATGACACTTCAAAGCCCTGCCCTGCTGCTAATGATGGGGCAAGTGGTGTTGCAGTACTTTTAGAGATAGCTCGTGTTTTAAAAGATACACACCCTTCTATTGGAGTTGATGTAGTATTTTTCGATGGTGAAGATTATGGTTATGAACATGATTTGTCAAATTACTTTATCGGTGCTCGACACTTTGCCGGCAACATTCCTTTTACAAAACCGAGAAGTGCTGTTCTCTTGGACTTAGTAGGCGATAAAGATGCTGAATTTCGCTATGAACCAAGTTCTATGCAATCAAACCCGGAAGCTATGAGGAAAATTTGGGATATTGCTTCTCGAAGAAATTGTAAATATTTTATATATGAAAATGGAAATGGTGTTAGTGATGATCATGATATGTTGATTCAAGCCGGGATTCCCTCTATAGATATAATTGACGTTAATCTCGTTGGGCAAAATGTTACGAATCCTCGTAGAAAATATTGGCACACCACACACGATACTATCGAAAACATCTCTGCAGAAACCCTTGGATGCATAGGTCAATGTCTATTGGAGTATGTTTTAACTTACTAAGATAAATTTTCTACATGTTCAAAATAACTTTTGCTAAAATAAAATCACATGCTTAAAAAACAATTTGTCAATCTACATCTTTTAATTCTTGAAGAACAATTCGACCTTTCTTATTCAGTATTTAACCTCTTCCCTTTTGTTGGGATTGAAGAGCGGATTGATGAAATAGTTGTTACATTCAATGTTCAAGATTATTCAACGGAATTAAACGATGTCATTATTAATGAACTCAAAAATATAGGTGTTGAAGCATCTGTACTTTCAGTAGAAATCATTGACGATAAGAATTGGAATGCTGAATGGGAAGAATCTCTCGAACCTGTTATTGTCAGTGAAAGAGTAGCAATTTCACCTACTTGGAAAAGTTCAGAGGTTCCGCAAGAAATAGTTGTTCTAATTAACCCTAAAATGTCATTTGGGACGGGTTATCACCCTACTACACGCATGGTCTGTACATTGCTTGAAAAAACTGTGGATTTCGGATCTCGATGGATTGATGCGGGAACCGGAACAGGTGTTCTTGCTATATTAGCAGTGAAACTCGGTGCTGAACACTGTTTTGCTTTTGATAATGATGAATGGTCAGTTGAAAATTCTAAAGAAAATATTCTCATTAATCAAGTAGAAAATCAAGTTGAATGCTCACAGCAAGATGTTTTCACAGTCGAATTGCCGTTTTCAGATGGAATATGTGCGAACTTATATAGAAATTTGTTAATTCCAAATTTTCCTAAGTTTTATTCTGCACTCAAAAGACCAAACGGAGTTTTATTAGTTTCGGGTGTATTGAAATATGATGTGGAGGAAATTATTACAGCCGCTGAATCCGAGCACTTTATTCATATTCATACAGAAATCGAAAATGAATGGGCGGCAATACATTTCACAACGTAAACCGAACTTATTATGAAATCAAGAAAAATTGCCGCAATTGATATTGGAACGAATACTCTTTTAATGACGATTGCCGAGGTTTTTCCAAACGGTGAAATGACTATTTTAGAAGATATTCATTCGATTGCACGACTTGGACAGAATGTAGATTCTTCGGGAAAAATTAATGATGAAGCCCAAAATCGTGCAAGCGAAATTCTACTTAATTATAAAAAACGTTGTAATGAACTGAACATAGATGTAATTCGTGCTGTGGGAACAAGTTGCCTTCGTGATGCAATTAATCAAAAAGAAGTGTGTCATGAATTTGAACACATTCTCGGATGTCCTATAGAAATAATTTCAGGCGATGAAGAAGCTCGACTTTGTTTTATCGGTACAGTCGAAAATGATACTCCCACAACAGTACTCGATATTGGAGGAGGAAGCACAGAAATAATAAGCGGTTATGGAAATGAAATAGTGTTTCGTAAGAGTTTAGATATTGGTGCAGTCCGCCTAACTGAACGGTTTTTCAAACGATTACCTGCATCCACAAATGATGTTCAATCAGCTTTTGATGAAGTAAGAGCAATTATCGGTACAATAGACAAATCAATGTTTTATCCTTTGAGAGTTGTAGCAGGAACGCCTACTACGCTTGCCGCCATTTGTTTGGGACTCGAACAGTATAATGTCCAAAAAATTCATAATTATCCACTTGGAACTTTGAGTGTCCATATTGTTTTACGTGAACTGCTAGATTCTACTCTTGAAGAAATAATTGAAATGCCGGGAGTACATAAAGGAAGGGCAGATATTCTTACAGCCGGAACATTGATTCTCCATGAATTTCTTCATTATACCGAGCAGCTTAAATGTATTGTGAGCACCAAGGGGCTACGATATGGAATACTTAAAGAAATGGCTTCGGATATTGTTTAAACAGTTATTTCTAATTAATTTTCAGAATAACCAATTCTTCTCTGTATGTAAATCATCCTATTTCCCTATATTGCACACTATAAAATTGAATAATTTAATTGTAAATCTACATTTTTCCAATTTAATGAGGAATAAAATGAAAATTTCTTCTGTTTGTGTCTTTACACTTGTAACATCCTTAATTATTTATAGTTCTGTAAATCTTTATTCTCAAGATAAAAGTTGGACTACTGATGTTTCTGTAGCAACAAAAATTGGCGGACTCAAAGGTGCACGAGTAAATATGGTGGATATAAATAATGACAACTATCCTGATATGTTCGTCCAAGAAGAATTAGGTGCTAAGCTCTCTACCCGTGCTCGAAACATGAAGATTTATCTCAATAAACAAGACCCTAATTCAGCATTTCAAGGGGACAGAATTTTTGTTGATATTACAGCAGAATCCGGTATTTGGGTTCATCCTGATATTCCCGACAGTAGTCGTGTCATTGATATTGCACTCATGGCTGATCTAAATAACGACGGAAATATTGACCTCGTCACCGGCCCATATTACGATAGATTAGAGAATTTCAAATTTCCTGATGACCGATGTGAAGTAATGCTTGGCGACGGCAAAGGACATTTTACACTTGTTAAAAACAACGGTCTGCATGAACTTGGATTATTAAATTGTGCAGGATTTACGTTTTTGGATTATGACCTCGACGGAATATTAGATTTATATATCGCTACATGGTTCAAAGACAAAAACCTTAATTATACCCAAGGAAACAATCTTGGATTTATGCCGGATTATTTACTAAAAGGTAACGGTGACGGAACATTTACCGACGTTTCTAAATCGGCAGGTATTTCAGGTGTTGAATTCCCTATGTATGGTGCAACAGCAGTTGATTGGAATAATGACGGTTGGCCGGATATTCTCACTTCAGCATATTGTAGAAGTGGCGGAAGTCTTTGGAAAAATAATAAAGACGGTACTTTTACTGATGTAGCCCAAACTGTAGGATACACTTCTCAATTAATTAATGGAGATGTGGATGGATCAGGGCCGCGTGCATTGTGTCAATGGGCTGTTGTTCCTCAAGATTTTGATAATGATGGAGATATAGACTTACTTCAAGCATTCGTTCATGGTGGATTGGATTTTGGCGAAGGTCGCTCTACAATTTCTGTTAATCAAGGAGAATCTAAGGGCTTCAAACTTAAATGGGATATGGCTCGATTGCAACGTAAAGATCCTCAATCTCCTCACTTAGGAGATATGGATGCCGCTTGGTTTGATTTTGATAATGATGGTTGGCCAGATTGTGCTTATGGCGAAAACGTATATGTTCCTGCAACCGATAGAGTATTCATGTTTCATCAAAGTCCTTCAACTCATATGTTTGAAGATATGACCGAAGCAATCGGGATGCTTAGTTATAAACCCTGTTATATTACTCGGCCGAATGATTATGATCTAGATGGTGATGAAGATATTATGATTGGTTGGGGTAACGGACTTGCTTTATTAAGAAACAATGTAGGACGATCTAATAATAATGTGGAAGTAAAACTTGTAGCACCTAAAGGAGTTAATCACGATTGTATCGGCTCAAGAATTACGGTCTATTCTGGTGGAATGGCTCAAATACGTGATGTTCTGACAGGACAAGGACATTTTGGTGCACAGCAACCACTCGAAAAGGTTTTCGGAATTGGACAAAACACAAAGATTGATTCTATTGTGATTCATTGGCCTCATAAAACTCTAGCTAAAACAGTCATAGTGAATCCACCCATTAACCGTTTTTTAGTGATTGGTGAGAAGGGAATAATTGAAGTCATTCAAGGAATTGATGAGCAAAAAGAATTATCACAACAAACGTTATCGCTCGTTCCTAATCCTGCAAGTGACTTGGTTCATATAACAATTCCATCAGTAAGTCATTCTGGTGGAATGATTTCAATTACGGATATACTTGGTAAAACAGTATTAATGAATTCCCTACCACCACAGACAGTTGATTTATCTCTTCCTGTATCATCGGTTTCGGAAGGAATATATCTGATGACGGTACAACTCAGCAACGGAACATCATTCAATAAGCCATTTATCAAAAGATAAGTACAATCAATGACACAAAAGACAAAATCTGCTCTTCGTATTATTATCAGCATCGTATTGGTTGTTGGTTCGCTCTATTATGCACAAAAAGGAATTGATCTTGGCGCACTAATGGATTCACTAAAAAGCGCGAATTATTGGTGGATACTTGCAACTGTTCCTGTCGTTTTATTTTCACATTGGCTACGTGCGTTCCGCTGGAAAACTATGTTGCGCCCAAACGTGCCACATGCAAAGCTAACGAATCTCTTTTCAGCTGTTATGGTAGGATATGCGATAAATAATGTATTGCCAAAAGGTGGTGAGTTTTTACGCCCTCTAATTTTCAGTAGAAGAGAGAAAGTATCGTTTTCGCTTGTAATGGCTACTATTGTTTTAGAACGATTTATATTTGATATGCCCGTTACTCTTTTAATGGCGGCGGGTATATTTATTTTTATGAGGAATGACATTGCAATTGCCTACCCTAATTTCACACTTTCCCAATTAACCGGGATGGGTTTGATGGTCGCACTTGCTTCTGCTTGTATATTAGTTCTGGTACTCTATCCACGCCTTACAGAATGGATTTTGCAACATACTATTCGTAGATTTTCCGAGAATATTTATCTGAAATTTCATTCACTTGTCGAATCATTCAGACGTGGATTCGAGATTGTCAAGACTCCCTCTCAATATTTCCGTTTATCGCTCGAATCTCTTGCAATTTGGTTTGTCTATATAATTCCGATGTGGATGTCATTTTATGCGTTTGGGTTTCAAAATTCATTGGGTTTAGGATTTGGAGATGCAACCTTTCTGTTTGTTATCGGGACTATAGCATTCATACTTCCTGCTCCCGGTGGAGTGGGATTATTTCACACATTAGTTGCCGGAGCAATGGTTAAACTCTATCGCATGAGTGGTGCAGAAGCTCTAGCGTATGCCACACTTACTCATGGAGTTGGTTATGTAGTAACGTCACTTGTTGGTGGTTTTTATTTTATCATCGAGAACAAAGGGCATCACCTCCCTACTCTTCCGGCAACAGAAGAAATTTCTTGACATATCATAAACTTACCGAATTATATGTAATTGTCCATGATATACCGCAGAAGTATCCGATATATTCACAAACACCACTCCCGAACCAAATCTGCTTACATCAAGTGGAATGTCATTCCTTCCTGCTGACACCTGAACTACTTGTTTCATTAGCACTTGACCTACTACCGATACTACTGTAATTGTAATAGTTTGCTCATTTGTAGAATTATACTGAATCGTCGTCAGACCATCTGTTGGGTTTGGTGCAAAGTTTATACTATTGGTACTTGGGATTTGCTCTTTGCTTTCTTCTTTGACTGATACATTGATGTCTTTCAAGAATGGATTATCACTGACGTAGAGTTCTGCATCATAACCGCTATTTCGAGTAAAGAAAACTGTGTTCATTGTTTTCCCAAAGGCAACGTTGACTGCATTTGGATTAGTTGTTACATAATTACTTGTTTGACTTCCGTATGTAATATCACTTCGGAAATCTCCCACAACTTTTCCGTCTGATTTAACCGCGATAAACCCAGGATAATTTGCACGTGGATACCCTGTGATTGCAAAGGTTTCTTCATCCATTTTCATGATTCGTATAAAAGTTTGCCATTGAGGAAGTTCTTTTGTTAGTTCAACATTACCGGCTTCATCAACTATTAGTATTAATCCGTTTAAATGTCTCCCACCGTCGAAATTTTCAGTATAACCACTAAGCAAAAATTTATTGTTTGGTAAACGGATAATATCGTTGATGAATTCAAATTTTAATCTGGGAATTATCGTAGAATTAATAAATGAACCGTTGCTTGTATAATAACGTAAGTATATTCTTGCTCCGAGTGAATCGAGTTTAGTCGGAGATACAACACAAACCAATTGATTGCTTGAAGTTTCGACAGCAGGTATTGCATAACCTTCTATTGGATCTTTTGAAAGTAACTTGTTAGTGTCAGAATAGAAACATAAAGTCGTGTTTGAACTAATTGACTCTTTTTCCCTGAATACATAACAATCAATATTATTTTTAAGTGGTTTAACGGTATAAAATGCTGTTGCAAATGGGAAATTAATACTTTGTTGATTATTGTTTCCATGTAAAATACATGTTTTAGCAGTCGAACCATAATTGTAGTCTAAGTAAAATAATGATACGAGATTATTATTTAACAACCCAATTGTTCCATTTGAATAAAGAAATGGTACATATTTGCTAGAAATATTATAATTCTGATTATAGGCCGAACCTATTCTAAATTCAAATTTTCCTGCATTCGTTACAGTAAGTATTTCATTTTCTATGTGTCCGTAAGTTGTATAATCATAGGGGAAATTATCTGCTTTTACATCCAAAATTTCATATTTTTTAACTTTAACTATAGCAGTACCAAATTTATCTTGAATAAGATTTTCAAAAAGATTAATTGTTGTGTGAGTTTGTTTGCCGGGTATTGGGTCAGAAAAGTGTTCTCCTTTATATTTTTCGGTAAGTGTAGTATGTAATCCAAATGTTGGATATTCATCTGCATTGATATAGTGCAATTTTGTAATTGAAGTATCTTTAATTCCATCATTTACAGTAAGTGTGATTGTATAAAATTGTTGATTCGTAAATATATGCGTTGGTTCTTTTTCATCAGAACTTGTCTTATCGCCAAAATTCCATTTGTATGACAGTATCGGACCGGAAGATTTATTGATAAAATGAACAATGTGTGGAGCTACTCCATACGTTTTATCTGCTTCAAAATCAAGTACCAATTCTCTTGAAATAACTTCAATATATTTTTTTTGAATGATGCTATGATCACCTGTTTCATCAGTTACTTTCATAACAACATCATAAAATCCAGGTATATCATAACTATGATTTGGATTTACGGAAGCAGAGGATTTTGAATCACCAAAATTCCATTCCATTTTATTATTTTCAAAGGATGGAATAATCGGACAGAATGAAACATTTTCTTTTTCATAAACTTTTACTTTATTTGAAGTAAAAGAATAAAAAGGTTGCAAAGTATCTTTCAGCGCTGTTATTAAACGGAATCTTCCGTCGGCACAATGAGCAAGAACTGTGTTTGAATTAGGTAATGAATTGATAGTATTAACGAGACTTATAACTGGCAGTTTGACTGAACCACAAATTTTTCTAAGTCCTACATTTACAGAAAAAATGCAACTATCGTAGCTATTACAAGCTAACAAATATTTATCGTCAGATGTAAAATCCAAAGCGTTTGCATATTGAGGAAATACATTTAATGGATTTACTCTCGCCGAATCTACATACCAAGTGGAAATTGTATTTGCATTAGTAGCAGCAACTTGCTTACCACTCGGTGACAACGTTAACAGTTCTTTAGGTTTTCCATCTAAAACATAATTAGCAAGTAAGCTGCTGGAGTCTTTAGGGAAACCTATATAATTGATATAATTAGTGTTATATATAGTTAACTTACCTTGATACGGTGTTATGGAAGTAGATTGTTCATAATAATAGTTAGAAATTGTAGATATGATATTAGTTCCTAATTTATGGGAGAAATATTTTGAATTTGGTGAAGCAATAATTTTATCAATTAATGAATCAGAACTAATTGTTTTACTTTTTAAATAACCTGTAGAATAAAACACCCAAGATACATATCCTTCTCTTTTGTAATACATGGAATTACAAGAAAAATAGAAACACTTGAATACACTATCATAATCGATTTGATTGACATTAATAGCTTCATCAGTTTTATCGACTACTGACACCAACAAGTTATCTGTTTCATTATCTTTCACTAGTAAACGATACTCACTTGGATTTGAAGGCAAAGTTGCACATACTGAATACGTGGCGGCATCGCAATTGAGATTTATTCCATAGATTTTGGCGTACAATATTGGGTCAATAAATCTTGAAAAAACTATTGTTCCGCTATCAATGCTCCATTTCTGAAGATAAAGATTACTTTTCTTTTGTTCCGTAAGTGTTGTCAAACAATACACATACTTACCGTCGGGAGTGATTTTCAACTGTTGGATTTGTCCGGTTGTGTCTGTAGATTCTTTATATGTTCCCATGTCTTTCCAACCGTTTTGTGCTTGGAGTGAACAAACTGAACTGACGAGAATAATAAATATCGTGATGAGAGTTTTCATAAATTGCTCCTAAGTCTTAAGTTATTTTATTATATGTAATTGCCTTTGATACAATGAAGTTGAGTCTGATATGTTTACAAATAGAACAACAGAATCAAATTAACATATTCGTCGAAGTTAAACCATTCATTGAGTTTTACTCAAAGTATATACTGTTGGAAGTTGGGATTTGTTCCCTTCTTTGTAATTGAACAGTAGTTTACTTAAACTATTTGAAGTAAAATTATGAAAATATACTGTAAGAGTGCCGTAAATGTTTCTCTGAAATGAAAATAGGATTTGGTGGATACTAAAACAGCCGCTTTAATTCTTTGGTTCAGAATTAACGCGGCTGAAGTAATTTTATCAGTCTAAAGATGAGTTCAAATCATCATTATCTTTTACTATTTTTATTTTTCAACTTATTAATAGTTAAACTGCGCTTGCAAACGCATGAAATTCCCATATTGATGATTATCCAATAATTTTGCATCGCTTGCAGTTCTATCAGACATTGTATAAGCAACTGTTAGTTCAAATGCTCTAACGGGTTGCCACTCTAATCCAACTTCATATTCATGAACAATATACGAACGTGCATCGGTTTCATGTTTTTTACCACCGTTATAATATTGCCCGCGTAAATACGGAATAAAAGTTTGTCCCCATTCATCAATTTTATAACTTAAAGTAGTATATGCACCTTCTAAATGAGAATCTTCAATTCTATTAAATGAAGTTGTATCACCTGCAATTTTTGGTTGGAAACGTGGTCCATGTCCCCAGTTATATTCAGCCAAAATGCCAAAAGGTTGTGGAGCAACATTTAGAGTAACCCCTACCCTTTCATCGAGATAATTTCCGGCAGAAAATGTTCCGGGGTTTGTACTTTCAATCATATATTTCCCTGTAAATGCTTGAATTCCCGGCTCTATGATTTGTCCGGCTATTTCAAGTGGATAACTAATTCTTCCAATATAATGGAGTGTATTATTAGCATCTGCTTTATTTGCAGTTTGACCATTGACAGTCCCAAATCCTACAACACCATAATCACCGGTTCCTTTGAGTTCATCTTTTCCCATTTTACTGTAAAGTTTACGTACATGGTTGGGAGCCCAATAAAAGAATATACCTAAATCACGTTCATTGGGGAAAGCAGTATTTAATGCATCTGCTCTGTCAAAAGGCAAACGGTTTGAGCTTGACTGCAGATTTTCATAACCAAATGGAATCTTACTTTGTCCAATTCTAAATCTAAACTCACGAAGAGAATCTAAAGATAAATCAAAATAAGCGTCTCGAATTTGAGCATAATGAAGCCCGGACGAAACAGAAGAAGCGAGATCAGGTTGAATATAGATATACACATTATCTGAAACTTGACCACTAAATACTAACCGCGCTCTTCGAATCATAAACCCACCGTTTTCACCAATTGATTTATCACATTGATCGCATTTAAGTGAAGAATTTGATTCGAGTAATCGGTTATATCGTACCTGTGTATATCCTCGTAACCCAATTTTCTCGTACCATTTCTTTTCAGTCTGCTTTTCAGATTTTGGACTTTCATTGTTTTGTGCTGGTAGATTCACTACAGTTGACATACAACCAAGCACAACCATAAACGATAACATCAAACTTTTTCGTAAAAACTTGACAAACATTATGTTTCCCCATTTAAATAAATGAATTTTTAATTATTATACAGATAAAGAGTATGTTAAAATTAATTAGCCTCTGTATTAATACAAATGTAAAGATAATATCAAGGTGAACGTACTCAATAATCCGAATCCTTACTGTTACGATTTGATAACATTGAAATATATTCATATTATTTTTTCGTTAATTTCAATACAAGTCTTTCAATTGATATCTATTACATTAAGAGAGTTGCAAAGTTATATTTGTATATTGGATATATTACGATTTGGTAATATTGAGTTTATTGAAACAAATTAAGATGTTTATTCTTCGACTTTACATTATTATTTAACAACATAGCAGTGAATATTTACGGTGGTATCAGGTTGGAAAATTTATAGTTAATTATTCAATCTGACATGGAGGTTATGGTTTATATTGAACTCATTAAACTGATAAGCCCAATTTCAGTTGGTTTTGAAATTGGGCTTTTGAAAAATTTACTAACGTTTATGTTGTCTTAACAATGCTGTTTCCTATACATCAGCTCGCACATCTTTTATAGAAAGTTGAGGAGAAGTAGTGCCGTTATATGTATTTTCTTCTATCGTATAAGCAATCGTAAATGGTTTACCACCGGTACAAAGTGATATTTTATCACCTAGATTAAACCCAATTGCATCTATAACAAAATTCTGTTGTAATGC
>JAFDZU010000040.1:2326-3360 GCA_018266765.1 Bacteroidota bacterium | reverse complement strand
CCTGTAGAATAAAAGATTGGCTTAGGATTATGATGACCAAATGGGGCAAACTTTTTTATGAGTTCAAATAAATTTGGAGAAAGTTCATTTAGGGATAATTCTGCATCAATAAGAAGTTCGGGAATGAGCATTTCTTCAGAGACCTTTTCTTTTGCAATCACATCGAATGCTTCACGCAGAGCCGGAATGTTTGCTTCTTCTAATGTTAATCCTGCCGCATGTTTATGTCCACCAAACTCCAAAAGATACTGCTCACAACCTTTAAGTGCGCTATGAATATCAAATCCTTTGATACTACGAGCAGAACCTTTTGCATGTGTATCTATTGTGGTCAGCATAACAGTCGGAAGATTGTATTTTTCGACAAGCCGAGAAGCCACAATTCCAATTACACCTGCATGCCATGTAGATTTATGAAGTACTAAAGAATGACGTTTTTTCTCTTTAAGTAATTTTTCTGCTTCTTCTTTTGCTTCTGTGAATGTAAATTCGTCGAATGTTCTTCGTTTACGGTTGTCTTGTTCTAACTGTTGTGCAATAGCAAATGCGGCTCCTTCATCTGTTTGAATCATCATTTCTACAGCTCTTCTTGCATCACCTACTCTTCCGGCGGCATTAATTCTTGGAGCAAGTCCATAGATAATATTTGAAGTCGTCAAATTGCCTGGTTTCATATCAGCACATTCAAGTAATCCCCTAAAACCAGCTCTGGTCATTTTATTGAGGACTTCCAATCCATAATAAACCAAAGCTCGATTTTCTCCCACAAGAGGAACAATATCGGCTGTTGAAGCCAAAGCAACGAAATCTAAATATTTTAATGCTCGTTCGGGTTCATTTCGGCGAATAGATAGTGCTTGAGCCAATTTAAAGGCAACACCGCAAGCAGCAAGGAATTTAAAAGGATATTTGCATCCGGGCTTTAAAGGATCTAAGATAGCAACAGCATCAGGTAGAGTTTCACTTGGCTCATGATGGTCACAAACAATTGAATCTATGCCGTATTCTTTAGCAAGTTGAATTGCATCAACAGA
>JAFDZU010000040.1:0-2266 GCA_018266765.1 Bacteroidota bacterium | reverse complement strand
GATAATCCATACCCATCGCCTTGGCGATCGGGGATAAAATACTGTGCCTTTGCTCCTATTTCTATAAGAAATTGAAGCATTAATGCAGTACTAGAAGTTCCGTCCACGTCATAGTCACCATGTATCCAGATAAGCTCGCCATTACTTATAGCAAGCTCAATTCGCTCGACTGCTAACTCCATTCCATCCATTAAAAATGGGTCGTGAAACTCATTTTTTGATGGTGCAAGAAATCTTTTGGCAGAGGAATCGCTATCCAAACCACGTGCTGCAAGTACTTGTGCTAATCCACGAGGTATTTGTAGCGATGATGCTATGTTACGAACTATATCTTCATCTAAAAACTCACGAAATATCCAACGGTATTTCAAGGAAATAACAGTATATTGTTGTAAAAACTGATGCCAAGTTACGAAAATTTTAACAATTACTGTCATAAGAATTTGACATGTTGAAAACTTAAATGTGGAGAATATCTGACACTATGAAAAAAACCGTATCTGCCAAACAAAAGTACAGACCAAATCGAACTGATAGTAGAAGTGAAAGAGATGAATCTTCATGGATGGAAGACCTCAGCGAAGAACATGAAAGTTACTCGGTTCATTCATATAAAAACAAAACTAAAACGTATCGTAAGAATGAAATAAATAAAATTATTGCAGAAGAATCCGGCAGAGTAATTTCGTCGGAAGTTAGGCAATGGATAGTTCAACCGAATGAACAAATCACTTCAGAAGAAATTGTTTGTATGGCAGGTGGAACACTTCGTTCTCTTCATCAAGATTCATCCTTGATTGCTGTTGGTGATGAAGTTGGTTTCATTCGTGATATTACCAATCCACAAAAAGGTACAATCATTAGTGTTGGTGCGAGAAAAACTAAATTATCAAGACGAGGGGTCGGAAAAAATTCTACAGAACAAGTAATTGTGAGCAATGCTGAACAATTACTCATTGTCATGGCAGCGGCAGAACCTTATTATAATCGTAGATTGATAGACCGATATATAATCGCAGCTGAAAAGGGAAATCTAATACCGATTATTTGTATAAATAAAATTGAACTGATGTCTGAAAAATTCCTTCGAGAAGATATGTCTATTTATAAGACATTGGGAATTAAGACTTTATTTACAAGCATAAAATCTGGGAAAGGATTAACTACACTCGGACGTGTGTTAAGAGGTAAAATTACAGTGTTTTCAGGGCCCTCAGGTGTTGGGAAATCTTCTATAGCTAATCTGCTTCTCGGTTCGGATCATCAAGAGGTTGGTGAAGTAAGTCAGCGTACTTGGAAAGGAAGACATATTACAACTTCAGCGATTATGTATCCTTTGCCCAAAGGTGGGTTTATAGCAGATACACCGGGACTCCGTGAATTAGGACTTTGGGAAATTAGTCGAGAAGAAGCTCAATTTTATTTCCATGAGTTTGATGATTTCTTTCCTAACTGTAAACTATCATTGTGTTCCCATATCCATGAACCTGACTGTGCGGTTATTGAGGCGTTGAAAAGTGGTAAAATTAACCCAGATCGATATCAGAGTTATCTCAATATAATAGAAAGTATTTCAGAATAATTTAGAATTAATTTTATATTATTACCTTTGTTTTGTAAAAGTAGATTTTAATTTTCTACTCCGCTTAATTGTTCATTTTTTATCATTAGCCCGAACATCATCAATAGGGATGAAAGAATTATTACTTGAATTATAAAAGAATTGTTCACGATAGTAATTTGGTGACTTGGTTCTATTGTCAAAAAAAGTAATATTGTGATTAATCCTCTCGGTGCTATAAACAAAAGTGGTAACTGAGGAAGTTTTAATAGTTTGAGTTGAATTACCCTAAAAACAAAAATACACAAAACAACTCCTAATGACCAGATCAGAGTTTCTAAGTTTAATATTTCAGAAGTTTCTAGTAAATAGCCAAATAATAAGAAAAACAGAGATCTAACTAAAAAAGCGCCTTCTGTTGTAATTTCTTTGAATTTCTTAGCTTCCTTTTTTAATTCTTCGGGACGCATCTCTTCTATCCATTTAAAATGCCTTAATTTATCGAGATTACTAATAAAAAGTCCAAATAACATGATAAATACTAACGAAGGCAAATGGAATATTTTTGATACTGAATAAATCAATATTACTATTAATATGATTGGTATGAATTTAATGTGATGGTCAATTCTACTCAGCAAAAACGAAAGTCCCATTGTAGCAATAAATGATACTATTAGAATTATAAGTAATTGCAAACCAAAA
>JAFDZU010000003.1 GCA_018266765.1 Bacteroidota bacterium | reverse complement strand
CAGTTTAAAGCAGTAACAGAACATGGGCTTTGGTTTGCACGCAGCAGTATATTTATTGATTCATCATGGTTTCAATCACTTACATGGTTACGTATTATCGGGGGGGCAATTTTCACTGTAGGAGGAGTGTTGCCACTTATTTGGTTTATCACTCGGGGCAGAAAAGGATTAAAAATTCATCCACCTACAGAAGCAGGTGATAATTGATAAAAGAGGGGATAATTAACCTACCCAAGTAATATCTCGCTAGTTGATAGTAAATTATATTACTTGAAAAAAAAAAAATTTAGGGCTTGAACAATATTGTTCAAGCCCTAAATTTTATAGTATACTGAATATCAAATCAAGAAACTTCATACAGCATTAAATCGCTTTTTCCTGTTTTATTTTGTTGATAAATTGCTCCATAAATACTACTGAATCAGGTAAATTCAAACTCATTTGAACCCCTCCGTTCACTTCCAAATCAACGAAAATCTCGTTATTATGGTAGTTATACTCCAAATGAATGTCATGAATATCCGCAAATGGAACCGAGTGCCGCCCAAAATGGAAAATAGTCATAGCGTATCTCCGCACATTGTTGATTAAAAGTTTTATTGCAACGGTATCAAAAGTACGACTACCGCTCAGAGCAAATATAAACAAATCTCAGACGATATTTTGCAGTCTGTGTCTGTCGCTCGAAAAAATATTTTTTTACCGTCCTTTATAGACTTCAATTTTCACGCGATTCCCGCGAATATTGGCTTTTCTCATTCCATCAATCACTTGTTTTACTTTTGTCGCATCCACTTCAACGAACGTCAAATTTGCCTGTACGTCTATATTCCCGACTAATTTTCCGGCAACACCTGTTTCGCCTGCAATTGCTCCCAGAATATCTTTTGGACGAACATTATGGCGATTGCCCACATTCATAACTAATTTAGTCATGTTTGAGTCGGATGACCTGCGCGATGATGACGGAGCCGATGATTCGATTGATTCTTCTTGACGATCAGGGCTGATTTCCACCTTCAAGAACGCCGCGGCAATCTCTATCGGTGAATGTTCACCCGAAACCATAAGCCGTTCGATGTGTTTCATATATGGCTCTAATCCACCTTCTTCAATTACAGCCGAAATAGCCGCCATAACAGTTGCCGCACGGCTTTGCTCAATATCCGCAAACGATGGAATAATTCCACGCTTGATTTTAATTTTAGCATATCGTTGGATATCTTGTAATTTATAAAAATCTTTGCCGGATGCAAATGTAAATGCACGTCCTGAGCGTCCCGCACGTCCAGTACGACCAATACGGTGAACGTATGATTCCTCATCTTGGGGAACGTCATAATTGAATACGGCTTCTACGTCGTCCACATCAATTCCTCTCGCCGCCACATCTGTTGCCACCAATAATTCGATTGTACCTTTACGAAATTTACCCATTACTTGGTCGCGCTGGGCTTGGCGCAAATCTCCATGCAACCCTTCGGCAGAATATCCCCGTGCTTGCAAATGTCCCACTACTTCATCCACTCTACGTTTTGTATTGCAGAATACCAATCCGAGCTTGATACTGTGCATATCAATAATCCGCGAAAGTGTTTCGAGCTTTTGCCCTTCACGCACATCAAAATATTCTTGTTCAATAAGTGGAACGGTGAGAGTTTCGTGTTTAATTGCTACATGCTCAGGATTTTTCTGATATTTCTTTGTCATGTCTAATATTGCCTTCGGCATCGTTGCCGAAAAGAATACTGTTTGGCGTTCGGGTGGAACTTGCTGTAAAATTACTTCTAAGTCATCACGAAATCCCATATCAAGCATTTCGTCAGCTTCGTCTAAGATAACCATCTTCACAGCACTGAAGTTAATTGTACCGCGACGGATATGATCCACAACTCTTCCGGGTGTTCCGATAATGATATGTGCTCCACTATGAAGTGCGCGCATCTGACGTTCGATTTGCTGACCACCATAAATCGGAAGAACTTGAACTCCTTTTTTATACTTAGCAAGTTCGATTATTTCCTCCGAAACTTGAATAGCAAGTTCACGTGTCGGGCACAGAATTAAGGTTTGAATCTTGCGGTCGGCAGTTAAAGATTCGAGTGCAGGAATACCAAATGCCGCTGTTTTACCAGTTCCCGTTTGTGCTTGCCCGATAACGTCTCCTCCGGCAAGCAGCACCGGAATTGCGGCCGATTGAATCGGCGTTGTTTCCTCGAAGCCCATATCATGGACGGCTTTGAGAATTTCTTTCGAGAGTCCTAACTCATCGAATTTCATTTTTACCATTGTTGTCTTTCTCTAAAATATCATATACAAAAACGGCTTCCACAAGTAGGTAGCAGTAGAATAGAGAGACATAAGCGATGTGTGCGTTTCTTGAGGAGGGGCAAATTGCTCGTGGAATAATCAAATCTCTCGGCTTGGGCTATATACGAAGTGTGAACAACCGAATTAAAAATTTCGATTGCAAAAATACAACAAAAAAAACGAAACTCCGTATATTTTTTAGGAAATGCGACATTTTATGTTTCAATAATTATTCGAATTAGTCTGTAAATTATCTAAAATTAGGGTGGTGAATTATTTCTAAGTTAAAAAAATAGTATTTTATAAGCTTAGTAATTATAACAAAAAAATAAAAACTATATAACTACCCTTCCAAATAATACAGGCAAGGCATTACCATAATTCGAAAAATAAATAAATCCAGTTTTATCATCAAACATTGTTCTTTCTCCTTATATTTGTGTTCCTGACAATGGATAGAAATATCAAAATCCCCTCCAAAAACATCATTAATCCTGAAAACAACAGCGAACAGTTCGTATAAACTGTGCTAAAGTATATGATAGATCAAATAACAGAAAAACTTAAAGAATTCTATACACATATTGCCGATAGAAATTTTAAGAAGACTTTTTTAAATGCCTTACCTTTCTGGCTCGGAGCGTTTATAACCGGTATAGTTTCAGTGTTCTATGCAAAAGTATTTTTGTGGGCTGAAGAAGGAACTATTTATGTATTTAAACATGCAAGTTGGCTGTTTTTCATTATAACTCCGCTAACATTTCTATTATCTTGGTGGTTAGTTTCTAAATATTCTCCTTTTGCTCGTGGGAGCGGAATCCCGCAAGTAAGTGCGGCGATTGAATTATCAAATCCGAAACACAACTACAAAGTAAGAAGCTTACTTGGTTTCAGAGTAATTGTTATTAAAGTACTTTCAAGTCTTACGATGATTTTTGGCGGTGGGATAATTGGTCGCGAAGGACCTACAATACAAATATCAGCATCCATCTTTAAAAAAATAAACGACTTACTACCGAAATGGTATCCTAAAATATCGAAACGAAACATGATTGTTACCGGTGCGGCCGCGGGATTAGCATCAGCATTTAATACACCACTCGGTGGAATTGTCTTTGCCATCGAAGAACTCACCAAAACTCATTTTAATTTTTTTAAATCAGCACTTCTTACAGGTGTAATTATTGCCGGACTCACTGCATTAAATTTTTTGGGGCCGTATCTATATTTAGGATACCCCACATTAAGCAACATCCCTGTTTGGATTGTATTTGTCATAATTCCAGTAGCTATTGTTTCCGGAGTTGCCGGTAGCGGAACAGGAAGAGTAATCCTATTTATTCTAAAAAGAAAAAATCTATTTGAAAGTAACTACAAGAAAGCACTGTATGCAATTTTTGCCGGTTTAATTATAGCTTCTCTTGCTGTTTTTATAGACGGGCGAGTTTTCGGCTCCGGCAAGGAAATTATGATTACCACGTTATTTACAGGTGATAAATACTTAGAATGGTATATACCTATTTTGCGGATTTTCGGCTCGATTGTTTCATTTTCGGTTGGGGCTTCCGGTGGAATTTTTGCACCATCTCTCAGTACGGGGGCAAGTATTGGTGCTGTTATTTCCGGATGGCTGCATCTTTCGGGTTCGGAAACGAATCTTATTATTTTATGCGGAATGGTGGGGTCGTTGACGGGGATTACTCGAAGTCCGTTTACGTCGAGTATTCTGGTGATTGAAATGACCAACAGCCACAACATTATATTCTATTTAATGTTAACAGCACTTCTTGCAAATTTAATTTCGGGATTGGTGAGTAGGCATTCATTCTATGAATATCTCAAAGACCAGTATATTCACGAAATTCACAGAAGCGAGCCACAACAGCATATTGATGAACATGCTGAAGACCATAGCGATGAATTGTGATTCGGAACCTAAAGCGTCAGAACTAACAGTAATTTTTACTCTATTTAATAATCTATATTATCAAAAAAATATTGAATTACTTATAGATATGTGAAAATAGCACTGATCACTCCAACATTACAACTTCGTCAGCCGCGAGCAAATTACTTTATACGCGGCATATGCTGTACCGAGAAACAATCCTAAGCCAAGCCAAACACTAATTTCCTGACTAATGACGATAAACGTGATTACCAACATAAAGGTTGAAACTGCGATAAGCACTAAATTGACAGCAATCATAACTGCTCCTTGAATAAAAAGGTATAAAAAAAACTATAATTCTACAACAGGTAATTGATAATTCAAAGCGGGAACTGTACCTTCGATTGCTTGCTTGACTAACTCCATGTACCATTGTGGTGTACTTGTAGCACCACTTATACCGATATGATTTGCACCTTCAATCCATTCGGGCTGAATTTCCGAAATATCTTCTATAAAATAGGTGTGCGGATTTGCCGCATGACACACATCAAACAATACTTTACCATTCGATGACGCTTTTCCTGCCGCAAAAATAACAACATCATTCTCCTCCGCAAACTTTGCAAGATGATTTTCTCGTCCCGACACTTGTCCGCAGATAGTATCTTTGGAGTGAAATTCAGTTGCAATTGATTCCATTGTATCAATAACTACTTCAGCCGCAACACGTTGTTTGAGTGCCGCAGTAATTTCTATGAATGTTGGTCTGTCCATTGTTGTTTGTGAAAAAAGCACCGTTTTTCGTTTCAAATCAATATGTTCGAGAGCATCTTGAACATTTTTAACAACAATACATTCATCATTACACACGCCGCGAACTCCCAAAACTTCTGCATGGTCTTTTTTGCCAAATACAACTACTTGGTATCCCTGTGTGTAGAATTTTCGGGCACGTTCTTGAAGCTTTGTAACTACAGGGCATGTTGCATCAATTATTTCAATCCCTAACTCAAATGCTTTGTAATAAGTTTCAGGCGGTTCGCCATGCGCTCTGATGAGAACTTTTGCTCCGGGCGATAGAGTAGCAATTCGCTCAAAATCTGTTACTGTAATTGTTTCCAATCCCTTTTGTTCTAATCGTTCAATTTCACGAGGATTATGGATTATATGCCCAAGTACATACACTTTTTCACTTTCAGCAAGTGCCTCTTCAGCAATTTGGACAGTGCGAACTACTCCCCAGCAGAATCCGGAATTTTTATCTATAGTTACGGTCATCAGTTTATTAAGTTTTATAAGTCGTAAGGTTTATAATTATGACAATCTAAGCATTTTCTGAACTATTTCTATGATATTTTCTTGAGTTGCAGTTTCTTGCATTCCTGTTTTCATATTCTTAACTGTTAATTGCCCTGAGGTTCGTTCATTTTCACCGATAATAATGGTAATTGCCGCACCAAGTCGGTCCGCTTCTCGCATCTGAGCTTTTAGTGAACGCCCTTGGACATCCATAACGGTAGAAATTCCGTCATTACGAAGTAATTGAGCAATAGTTTGTGAGAATGGATAGGATTCATTTTCCAACGTAATCATCATAACATCAGGCGTATTTTGCTTATATAACGTTGGATTAGTTTGTTCAAGAATCATTAATATCCGTTCAATACCCATTGCAAAACCAACAGCAGGTGTATGTTTTCCGCCAAATTCTTCGAACATATCATTATAGCGGCCACCGCCACCGAGTGCGCTCTGTGCGCCGAGAGCAGTACTTACAAATTCAAAAACGGTGTGACTGTAATAGTCCAAACCGCGCACAAGACGTGGAGAAATCGTAAAATTAATACCTGCAATGGTTAATAGATTTTGAACGGTTGCAAAATGCAGAGCACTTTCATCATCTAAATATTCTAAAATTGTAGGAGCTGATTCGATTGCCACGCGGTCAAGCGGATGTTTTGAATCCAACACTCTAAGCGGATTTTTATCTAATCTTTCCTGACTTTCAGGCGAAAGCGATGATTTCTGCTCAATGAGATACTCAACCAATTTTTCACGGTAAAGAATTCGTACTTCTCGATTGGCTAGTGTATTAATTTCGAGTGAGAATTCTTTAAGGCCAATATCAGAAAGTAATTTTGCAACAAGAAGAATCACCTCAACATCTGCCTCTGGAGCGGCAGAGCCGATACATTCTGCGCCAAACTGGTGAAATTGACGGTATCGTCCTTTTTGCGGGCGTTCATATCGAAAGAATTCACCCACATACCAAAGTCGTTGTAGTGGATTAGTTGCCGTAAGGTTATGCTGGACAACAGCACGAGCGACACTTGCTGTCATTTCGGGGCGCAAAGTCATTGAATCGCCGCCTTTATCAGGGAACGTGTACATTTCCTTGCCGACAACATCTGTATTTTCTCCGATTGTTCGCATGAATACTTCTGTGTTTTCAAAGATTGGAGTACGGATTTCCTGATAACCAAATAGTGTCGAAACTCGCCTGAAGGTATCTTCAAGCTGTTGCCAAGCATTTATAGTTGACGGGAGAATATCTTTAGTTCCGCGGGGCGATTGTATCATAATTCGATAATAGAAATATGGAGATTGAATAATTAGAGAGAATCAACACTGTGTAAAAAATCTGACACTATGTAGTTGTGTCAGATACAAAAGAGGCAATTCTGCATGAATTACAGAATCGCCTCATGAATCAAAAAAAGCATTTCCTGTTAACGAACAAATTTTTTGTAACGCTCATTGATACGTCCCCAATGAAGATTTGCGAGAAAATTATCCACGTATTTAGCGCGTCCCGGTCCATCTTTATGGTAGTAAGCGTGTTCAAAAACATCGCAAGAAATCAGTGGAATACCTCCCCAAATTGCACCATAATGATGCTCGTCCACCAGTACATTTAAGAGGCGTCCGCTATATAATTGGTCGTAGGTTAATACGCCCCAACCGGATAATTTAGCCGCCACACACGCCGCTTTAAAGTCAGCTTTCCATGCATCAAAGCTACCAAAATTCTGCACAATAGCCGCAAGAACTTCCGCCCCTTTTGTTTCATCTCCGTCGCCACCGAGCACTTCCCAATACACATCATGGAGCACAGTTCCGCCATGATTCCATGTCATACGACGCTTTAATTCACCTACATGAGAGTAGTTTCCGTTCGCTGTGGAGCGGTCTGCAATCTCGAGTTCACCCTCGATTTTATTGAGAAATGTTACGTAACCTTTGTGATGAGTGTTGTAGTGCCAATCTGAAGTTTCGGGTGAAACAACGTTTTTCAACAGTTCTTTTGCCTCGTCATCCGAATAGGGGCGAGGATTAAATTTCCATTCGTAAGCCATAATAAACATCTCCTTAAGTTATTAATTTAAAAATCTTTAGCGTTATTGAAATAAACGAGTTGCATTCTTTTGAGTTTACACACCGAACGAACTGCCACATCCGCAAGTTTTGGTCGCATTCGGATTGTTAAATGTAAAACCACGCCCCATCAAGCCATCAGTATAATCTAACGTAATGCCCATCAGATAAAATATACTTTTGGTGTCAATAAATACTTTTAAATCTTCTACATTCAAAACACGATCGTTATCACGAGGAGCGGCATCATATCCAAGAGTATAAGACATACCGGAACATCCCCCGCCTTTTACTCCCACACGCAATCCGTATTCTTCAGGAATATTATTTTGTGCTTTAATTTTTCGTACTTCGCTGATAGCTTTGTGAGTAACCTTAATGTTGTCATTTTCATCAGTACCAATCACACCGGTAGGTATGCTGACGTGATTCGCTACATCCATTATCATGGTTTCCATTTTGTATCCTTTATAAATATAAATAAGAGAATATTTAGTTTGTCGTTTGTAGTTTTTGAGAATTACATTGATATAACTTCAATTGCTTCCGTCAAAGTCAAAGTTTAGACGAATATCATTCTACTTGTATTGGAAGTCAAAAAAATAATTCAATTAGTTAAAATTCACAAATTAAATTTCCTAATTGTTTGTTGTTATTTGGCATAACACTTGCTGATAACAGAACAAGACATCAATATTTGTATCATTCATTAGGATTTATTCCATCATGGAAACCATTAGTAAGCAGTTCACTTTTCGCGCAGTCCCATCTTTCGGAGATGTTACCGACATGGACGTAAACTTTATCGGTATGCCGGAAGATATATCAAAAAGCGTAGAACGTGCCTGCCGCAACGCATTTAAAAAAGCTCATAAGTTTACTTCAACAGCTTTGCGATGCACAGTAAGTGACGAAGGAGATGTTCACCTTGATTTTTTGGAAGTTGAACCCAAAATCCGTAAACCGCGATATGCGGCGTTGACAGATTAAACAAACACCAACGCTTTTAGCGAGTATCGCAATAACCATTCGGCGAATATTCTACAAACCTTCGAGCACTAAAAGTCCGAAGGTTTTTTTATGCTGTTGCAATTTAATTTACTTAAAATAGAATCATCCTTCTATTCGTTTCCTTTGTTACATACATTTCATTCGGCTTGGCTTTGTTATCATACTATAAGTATTTTATGCGTTTTATTGCTTTATTCTTCAGTTTTGTTCTGGTACTAAGTGGACTTACTTCGTTTATTCCCGGCAGTCCTCAGACCGTTGCGCGAGTAGAAGCAGGCAGACGCTATATTCCGAACGAGGCATTCGGTTACGGTGAGAAATTAGAATATCGAGTTGGTTATAAATTTATCACAGCAGGAACTGCTTATTTTTATGTTCGTCCTCAGCCGGTTGTTCGTAATAACCAAAATTGTTATGATATTCGTTTTGAAGTGCGTTCGCTTAAGTCACTTGATTGGCTTTACAGAGTTAAAGACGGCTATCAAACACTCCTCGACGTGGATGGAATTTTTCCACATGAATTTGAACAGCATGTCCGTGAAGGAGGTTATTCCCGCGATTTCAAAGCGCAATTTGACCAAACAAAAAACCTTGCCTATGCAAACGATAAAGAATATCAGATTCCGCCATTTGTTCATGATATTGTATCTGCGTTCTATTATATACGCACCCAAGATTTGCAGTCCAAGCGCAAAGGCGATATTATTCAACTCCAGAATTTCTTTGATGATAAGACCAATGACCTTGCCGTAAAAATCCTCGGGAGGCAAGAAATCGAAGTTGGAGCAGGTAAATTTAGGTGCATCGTTATCGAGCCGATGATTGTCGAAGGTGGCTTATTCAAAAGCGATGGACGCTTGCTTATATGGCTTTCCGACGACGAACGTAAAATTCCCGTAAAAGTTAGCACCAAAATTCCAATTGGCACTATTGACAGCGAACTCACCGGCTATAGTGGATTACGAGGATCGTTAGATTCTAAACTTCCCGATTGATAGATTAGCTTATAAACCAAGTTCTTTCAAGTATTTTTCATTGCCGTTTTTATTCAATTGCCAATATGGTAATCGTTTAGATTTCAGCAATGTACCTGCTTCGATTACCACATCTCCATCTTGAAATTGATATTCCAATATTCGTCGTGAATATTCTTTCTCCACGTCAAATGTCCAGACTTGCTTTCCTGCAGTAATTGTCCAATGCGTTACGTTGACTGTTTTATTATTATGTGAAATTGTTGCATATTTTTTTGCTACGGTAGCAGTTTGCACAGCAAATGAACGGTGGAACAGCCGCCCAAATTCCAGCGTTTGATAATATGGATACGTTCCTTCGGGAAGAGATGACAATACTTCGCGAACAGCAATAAATAAATTATCGGCATAGAGTGTTCTATCGTCGGATTTCCACTGCTCAAACTTATCGCCTTCACTCTCAAAATAACTCAATTGACGAGAATTCATCCCTTGTTCGGTTCGATTTAGTTGATGCGTTGTAAGTCCACACCATTCCTGCGAAGAAAACGAAACTTTCAGCGGACTCCCGCCCGAATACGTTGATTTGCCGATAGAATACGTATTCACCGGAACAAACACAGAAGTAAGAAGTGAATAATCATAGATTCCTGTTTGGAATTTTTTGGTGCGATTGAGTTTCAGTACCGAAATAATATTCGGGTCTTTATCGTTTGAAATATCAGACTTTACTTGTTTGCTAAGATTAAACGGTTCGGTCACGAAAATCATAACAGATGTTGCCTTGCGTGGCTGATTATATCGGTTTTGGGTAATTGCATAGCTGTCTATTTCGGCTTTGCCATCGCCCCAATATGACCAAAACGGAGGTGAAATTTGTAGAAGTAATAGCAATAGAAATGACATGGTAGTAACTGCCTTTTAATGTAAATAATTATGAACTGTAATAAAGAATGATTTTCTATCTGTGAAATCTAATTTACAAAAGAATTTGACTATAAGCGCACTTATTGATGTCGCTCGACTTCTCTATAGACAATTTTTATTTCAAATAATTGGAATAAATAACAACTATGTAATTTTCTCTTGGCGGATTCATGGAATCTTGTGAGTTTTGCATTTGAATTAGTAAACATTTGAGGAATTTCTTACAACGACTACTAACTTTACAATACAATGAAAAATCTATCTACTGTTATACCACTCGTTCTACTGCTATCTTTACTTTCTCAATTCTGTTACGGTCAAGATAACAGCATTAAAGTACAACCATTTATCCCCGAAATAATAACTCACATTCCAAGTGCTCGCGATGTTGCGATTTCGCCATCCGGTAATGAAGTATTTTTTACTGCTCAGAGTTTTCAAGGTGAACTTTCAGCTATCCTATGGATTACAGCGCAAAACGGAAAATGGTCAGAACCTGTTGTAGCTCCCTTTTCAGGGAAATATTTAGATTTAGAACCGTTTTTCTCACCCGATGGACTAAAACTCTATTTTGTCTCCAACAGACCATTGGACACTGCCCTATCCGCCGAACAGAAAGATTACGACATTTGGTATGTTGAGCGGAAAAGTACAAACGGTACATGGTCAAATCCTATGAATATTGGTGCGCCGATTAATACAAAAAGTAATGAGTTTTATCCTTCGGTTTCAAAATCCAATACAATGTATTTCACGAGTGACGGAACTGCCTCTAAAGGTAAGGATGATATTTTTGTCAGTAAATTTATCAACGGCAAATACGAACAGCCCAAGCCGGTTGGCGATTCGGTGAATTCTGAAGGATACGAATTTAATGCGTTTATTTCTCCTGATGAATCCTATTTAATCTATACCTGTTACAATCGTAAAGGTGGCTTAGGAAGTGGCGACTTATACATCAGTTACAACAAAGGAAACGACAGTTGGACGGCACCTGTAACCTTAGGCGACAAGATAAATTCTCCGTTTATGGATTATTGTCCGTTTGTTGACCTCAAAACCGAAACCTTGTATTTTACAAGCAAACGAAGTGAAATCAAGAATAAATACGATAAAAATCGAAGCATCCAAGACCTCAGAACTGAAATGAATACCTTCGAGAACGGACTCAGCAGATTATATAAAGTTAAAATTAAAAATTTATTGAAATGATAGGGTAGGTAAGGAGTTAGATTAATTAGATTTAAGAAAAAATAATTATGGCTTGAATTGTTGTATTTTTTGCTCAAATGTTGATGTGGAGAACTAAACTTCCTGCTACCACTAAACTATCTGCGGAGAATAAAACCTCGGCTATTGCAAAACGCCTGTTAGCGGCTACTTTTTATTCATTTTTAATATTGAAGTCTCCAACAATTGGAAATTTTCTTGTTATGCTGTCAAGTTGTTCAACAAGGTCTTTAATTATTGTCTGGTCAAAAGACATTTTGAAAGTCAATACACCACCAATTCCAGGTTGGTCACAAGCTAATACGTCTACCTCAAAGTGTCCGATACCGTCTCCTTTAATTTTTAATTCTAATTGTCCTTCAAATCCTGAGAATTTTGCTGTTCCCTTTAAGTTGTCATAAAGAGGCTTGAGTTCTTGTTTGAATCTTTCAAAATCCGTTGTCATAAACATAGCCTCAAACTGTCCTGTAAAATGTCCTCCCTTAACTGTAACTAAAGTATCTATCCAGTTTCTATCCCAATCCGTAAGCTCACCACTTCCTCTGGCTAATGTTTTCGGTTCAAGTCTGACCATGTCACCTGAGCCTGTAAGTTCAAAGTATATGTCGCTGTCTGTTGTCATTTTTTTTTAAAATAGCCGTTAACTTGCTTATAGAGGAATGTTTCACTCTAAATAACTTCTCCCTATCCACAAAAATACACAAATAGAAGGAAGTTTCATTGAACTCTGCACCTATTGTTACCTATTGTGTCTCTGTGGTTCAAAAAAAATCATAGAAAGCAGTAATTTTTCCGATGTAATATGATATATTGCCGTTTGAAAACACAGATTGTCTTACTGCACATGTAAAGCTGTATGCCTTTATCTCTTCGATTTGCTCTTCGGTATATGCGTACCTCGCGCCGAAGTGTGAATTTTATCACAATCATCTCCGGTATTTCTCTTTTTGGTATTGCTATTGGCGTGGCGGCACTTATTTGTGTGATGTCAATATTCAATGGTTTCCGTGATTTGCTCCAAACGATGCTGATTGGCTATGACCCGCATATTCGCATAACAGCTACTGCAAATCCCAACACTCATCAACCGGATAGCGCGATTCTATCGTTAATTCGCTCAAAAGCGGAAGTGGAAGCCGCATCTACGATTCTTCAGGGAAGAGTCATTGTTATCAAAGGTGCAAATTCGCAAGTATTTATGCTTAACGGCGTGAATAATACAGAAATCGGACAAGTTTCGGGAGTGAAAGATGCAGTTCAGTTCGGAGTATTTGATATTGGAAAACGCAATGAATTCTATCATGTTGTTCTCGGCACAGGCGTAGCTGACAAACTTCGCGCCATGCCCGGCGACACAATCTCACTTATTTCTCCTGCTGAAATCGAACAAGCCGCCGCTGGATTCTACCGTCCAAGTGGAATTACCGCTTTAGTTTCGGGAATATTTCAATCGAACGCCAAAGAATACGACCAATTTTATTTCTATGGCTCGCAAGAACTTGGGCGAAAACTTTTTTCGTCGAAACAGTTTTTCATTGATATTCGACTGCATAATCTTGAGAATGTACAATCATTTGCTCAAAGTCTAAAATCCGTCGTTCCCGCAGATGCAACCATCGAAACATGGTTCGACCTCCACAAAGAACTCTACGGTATCATGCAATTCGAGCGATTAGTTTCATTCAGCATTATCAGTATCATCGTTCTTGTGGCTGTGTTTAATATTTTGGCTTCACTCACTATGACCGTAGTTCAGAAACGCCATGATATTGCTTTGTTAAAAGCAATCGGAGCAACCGATAAATTAGTACGAAATATCTTTTTGATGGAAGGAATTCTCATCGGAATAATTGCCGTAGGAAGTGGAATAGTATTAGGTCTTGGGCTGTGTTATGGTCAACAGCAATTCGGCTGGTTTGGGCTTGACCGCACCAAATACATCATATCGGCAATCCCTGTTTCGGTGTATTCGAGTGATGTTGTGATAGTCTGCTCGGTGGCGTTAGTATTATGTTTCGGTGCAACACTGTATCCTGCTCAAAGAGCAGCACGAATGGCAATATCCCAGTCTTTGCGCGAGCAATAATAGTTCATCAAATTACTTAGCCGGTAGCACCTCAATTTCCGCCGGCTTTGAGTAATTCCCTGTTTTATCAACAGCATAGACATAATAACGATACGCACGTTCTTGGGTTTTGGTACTATCACTGAAACTATTAGTTTGTAATAGTTTATCGGTGAGAGCGAATTGCATTGCTTCAGCAGATTGTACTACCGACCTGCGTATTTCATAACCTTCAATATCATTCTCATTGCTTTTTTTCCATGAAAGTACCGTAATCGCACCCTTATTCGTTGCGGTTAATCCTTGCGGAATATCGGGTGGCAACTTATCGGGACGAATAAATAATAGTGTGTCTGACTGCCGAACCTCGCCATTCTTCCATTTACCAACAGCATAATAAAAATAATGCTCTCCGCCGGAAACATCCGAATCATAAAAATTATTTTGGAGTTGGAATGGACTAAGCGGAAATACTTTACTGTATCCGTTTGCTCGTTTGGTTGATTTCCATAATTCTACTCCTTCAAAATGTGCCGAATCGCCTGCTATAAAATGCACCATCGCCCCGCTTCCAAATTGTTCAATCGTTATATCAAACTTAATTTCAACATCAGTAGAAAATGGTGTTGTGTGAGCAGTCATACTTGGCTCGCTTTCAAACCCAAACGCATTGACTGAACGAACAACATAAAAATATTCTGTCCCGTTATTCACAAGTTTATCCAGAAATTCTTGTTCATCTGTAGTTTTTTTTCCTTCCACAAGCAGTCTTATTGGAAATATTGGGGAAGAATTCACACGTTCGAACTGCCCTAAGAGCGATTTAGAACGATACACGTTAAAGCCATTGACTGTTCCGGCTTCGAGGGCGTTATCATTTCGTTTCCACTTTAGAACTACTCGTTCATTCCGGGGAATTGCTTCGAGCATTAGTATTTCCGGTATTATATCATTAATAGTAGAATTAACCGGTTGAGATACAGCAAGTTCAGTTTCTTTCCCATGTTCAATTGTCGTAATTTTATAGATTACTGCTCCTTTCGACGGAGTAGAATCTACATACATTTCGCCCATAACACGAGGGAAATCAGGATAAATCTGACACATCAAGTCAAAATTACTGACTTGCTTTTTGGATTGTAAAAATGTACTATACGCACTGTCATCTATTCCTTTCTGTGGAAATTGAACTCCCATTAATTGAAAAAAAACTTTGGATTGTGTGCCGAGTATTTGATGTATCTCGTCGCTGTTTGTAATTCGTTCAATTGGCTTTATTGTACATTTTGTCCAATCTCCATCTAATGTTTTTCGGTAAACATTGCATCCTTCGAGTGCTGTTGATCTCTCGGGTTTCCATCGAAGATATACCTTTCCGTTTCGTACAAATGAAACTACCGGTGAAGTATGCGCCTGCATATTCTCCTGTAACAGCAAAAATATTACTCCCAATATCCAAAATAGTACTAAGTTTTTATATATCAGTTTCATAACCAAGGTTTACATCATGGAATTCAAAATGCCAATTGCTAAAAATCCCGGGAACCTCAGCTACTACATCAGCTTTTGCTTCAAATTTCAAGTGCTTTTCAGTTGCATCTATCACACATCCTACTTTTATATCACCCGAAGTAATAGTTTTGCTTAATAAATCCGCTAGATTGATACTGACATCCCAAGTTCCTTTAAAATCAGCACTTGCATGAAACATTTTCCAGCCAACTTCACGAGTGGCATTTTCAGCAGGTGGTTTGTTATAGAGTACTTCTGCTTTTGCTTCGAGATGCGCTTCAACATTAAGGAAATCTTTCTTCTTAACAGCAGGTTTATCTCCGTCTTTTTCAGTACCGTCACCTTCGACAGGTCCACCCAAATCAAAAGCTAGCATTCCTTTCACCCATACTTTTTCTGGCTGAACATCAAAAGTGCCTTTAAAACGAAGTTTGTCCATCACTTGCCCGCTAATGTCATTACTGCGAATATACCAATCCCTGCCACCGGCATAACGGAACTCTACCTCACTGTTAAACTTCGCAATTCGGCCTTTTGCATCCATAATCCCTACAAACAATCGTAATTTCCCGTCCAACCGTGCCGGTGAATCCCACCGCATATTCAATTGTCCTTCGCCAAAAATTGCATCTTCTTTATCCAACAGCCATGCTTTCCCGTTCAAACTGAAATATCCTGCAGCCGGAAACAGTACCATCGAAAGCCGTCCTGCAAATACTTTTCCGCTTGAAGGTGCATCGCCAATAGTTACAGATGCTTTTAAAGCAATTCCTCCGTTTGCATTCACCGGCGAACCTTTTTGCGAGCCGATTGGCGGATTATAATTTGACCCAACTCCTCCACCTAAAGCAAGTAACGATAATCCTGTCTGACCAAGCGGTATGCCTTTGTCGCCCCTAACTTCAAGCTCGCCATACCAATACGAATACGACTTTGTTTCATCAATCGGTTGCGTTCCGATTATTACCATTCCTTTAATGCCGCCACCCAAATTTTTTACACTGACATCAACTTTAGCAAGGAATTCATTATTATTATAGGTAAATTTTCCTCGAAATGTAACCGGATTTTTCTCAATATTAATACTATCAATTTGAATCGAAAATACCGAACCACCGCCAACTGTTATCGTACCTTCGATTGTTTTTATTCCCAAATTCTCGAAGCTGATTCCACCTTTCATTGTTAATTCATATTTTTGATTCGGCGGGTCAAATTCAAATTCTAATGACTTTACCTCAAATCCAAATCCTTTATTGACTTTAGTCGTCGGATTTTTTCCGATTTTTACAGCACCTTTGGCACTTCCATCGGATTTAATCACCAAATTATTTATGTCAATTTGACCAAATCTATCTTTGGAGGCAATGCTACCATTCAGCGTTAAAGAATACAAATCACCTTTCTTCTCAATTGCATTTTCGCCGCCTAAATGAAAGACAATCCCAAGCGTAGGAATAGCCACTGGACGTTCGGTCGAAAGCGCACATTTCCAATTTTCACCATCTTTTGAAATTTCTGCATCAATTGCTCCATCGAATGGTTTCGGGAATTCAAATGTTCCGGCGAGCGCAAACTTTTTCGTATCGAGTTCACTTTTTTCAAAATTCAAGGTTAATTTTTTGGCAGTGAATGAATAGCCGCCAATTCCCATTCTTAATTCTGAAGAAAGTGATGCCTCACCCGAAACCCCGCCCGTTCCGATTGAAAAATCTTTTACCGAGAGTGTTGTGCGAAGTTCGTCACTTTTTGAGAGTGCTTCGGGAAATTCAATTGTTGCCGCACCGATGATAACCCCTTGGAAATCATCAGGTACTTTAGCATTTTCGGGATTAACTGTTGCATCCATATCCAGCACAACAGCTGCACCTTTTTTGAGTTTGAAACCTTTTATTGAGACTTCGGGCAAATTGCTGACAGCACAGATGAAATTGCCATCTCCCTTCACACTTGCCTCAAATATTACTGAATCGGGAAGTGCCGTTTTATGGGTAAAATATCCACCTAAGAGTCCTGTTCGTTGTGCCGCAAGTCCAAGTGATGTAATTGTAAAATCAAAGCCTCGAAAACTCTTTTTGATTTTGCCGCTCCATGTTGCAGTTCCGCTTTGAGCCACTGGAATTTCTCCGCCACTTGCACACCCGTCAAACTCCACATCCTTTACATCTACTTCAATCCCGACATCTAAATAATCCTTAAAAAATTCCGAAGGAATACCTGATAATTCGGGCTTAATTTTCCCTTTTCCGGTAATTGGTTGTCCGCAGATTGCATCTTCTTCTAATACCACAATAAATGGTAATTCCGGGAATCCAATCTTGAACTGCTTAATTTTAGAAACCTTAAATGAACCTTCCACCTCTTTTGGTTCGCATAATTCGCGGATTTTAGCATCTGCACATTTTGCTGATAACTTGGCTTCTTCACCTTCTTTTTTAGGTACACTATCAACCGTAGTTCTTGCTATTCCAAAGATTTTCGTAGAATCAGATGTAGGTTTAACTATAATCTTCCCAGCTGTTTTCTTAAATTCAATTGATACTCCATTAACTCCGTCCCGTTTTTCGTCCAAGAGTCCGGCTACTGCGTCAGCAGGTGGAGTGTTGTATAGTTTAGCTGATTTTTCTTCGGAAGTCGAAGGCATCGAGGCAGTTGCCGGAGTTGCCTTTCCATCCCAAATTGCAAGTGCCGCTTTCCATGCCGGCTCGGGAGCAGTTCCGGCAAGCCGTAAAAACTGTAAATGAAGCGGAGTTTTAGCTTTGAATTTCTTTTCATCACACGATTTTCCGCGTTTCCAATTAATAGTTACTTCAAATTCTCCAACTCCTTCTCCATAATAGAATAACACCTCGGCATAGCCGCCATTTTTAGTTTTCATCGAATATTCGGGCTTTGCTCCCGGGTCGTCGCCTGCTACCATGGTTTTATTTGCATCAATAAATCCAAATTTTGTAGCATTTCCGCTTGTAAGTTTTGCAGTAAATTCTATCGTTTCACCATCTAACCCCTTATGGTCGCCTGTTACTATTCGTGGTGACAGTGGAGCAAATTCTTTTGGCGAACCTTTTATTGAATCAGGAATTTCTACTAATACCCCTGCTGTAATTTCAGGATTAAATTTCGATTTTTTGGGGTCATCAGCCGCGAGTTCACTTGCAGTATATGCAATACTGTATTCAATTTTATCACTGCATTTCGGCATACCCGTAAGCGGAGTTTCAGTCAATACATGATTGAAATTTGTTCCGTTGATAAACACTCCGCCACTCCAATCCAAATGAACGACATCGGCAATACCACCTTCAATTGGCAATGAAGGCGGACAGTTATTAGCACCACTTCCGCCACAGAGATATCTGATGATATCAGCATCGGTACCGCTACTTTCCATTTGAACAACATCCTTAGCAAGTATCGGCGCATCGTTGCGAATCACCGGCCATTCACGCCATAGAGGTTCACCTTTTTTGTAAATCAATGCAATTGTTCGCGGCTCTTGCATTGCAATTGAAGCAGGATTTTCGGCGATTCCACCATTGGGAAAATATGTAGAAGCTGGTGGGCAATCTTCACCGCTTCTCTGCATTCCTAACCCGTCACTGGCAGGAATTTCTGGAAACGTAGGAATTCGTGACGCAGGATATATTATTTTTTGGGTGATAGTTACGGCATCGTCATTGGCGCGATATCCGTCAATTACTTCATCATCGGCTGTAATTGTCAGTTCAGCATCAAACTTCACGGTATTTAATTCACCAACGAGAAAATCATGTAAGTTTTTCTTCGATGATTTGAGTTTTTCTTTTGCTTTCTCAAACTGCTCTTTTGCCTCGCCCTCGATTTTTTTCTTAGAAGCAAGGGCATCATTTACCGTTTTTTCAGCGTCATCTTTACTTTTTATCGCATTGTCAAGTTCTTCTTTTGCGGCAGTAGCTTCATCTTTAAGATTATTATATTTTTCGTTGTCAACCGGTTCATTTTTAAGAGTATCAAGTTTTGCTTTAAGCTCAGAAGCTCTTTGTTTTGAATTTGTTGCCGCATTTTGTGCATCAGCTGATTTATCAAGAGAAGCACCCA
This sequence comes from Bacteroidota bacterium, assembly GCA_018266765.1. Taxonomy (GTDB): domain Bacteria; phylum Bacteroidota; class Ignavibacteria; order Kapaibacteriales; family UBA961; genus JADJXV01. The sequence continues at coordinate 93,346 of JAFDZU010000003.1, read as the reverse complement.
ATTTTTCGTTTAACGTATTAACCTTTTGCTCTGCTAATTTTCGATCTTTGTTGGTCTCATTAAGGTCATAACCTTTTTCCGCTTCTTCTTTTAATGCCTTGGCAAGTTCTTCAACTTCTTTTTTATGTTTTGCTTCAAGGACTTTCTGTCTGGCTGCCAACTCTGCAATTTTTGTATTTTGAGAAGAAATTTTATCTTTTTGCAAAGCTAATTCTGCGAGCAATTTTGTCACTTCACTTTGGTTTTTATTAAATTCTGCTTGTTCTCTTCGTGCATTTATTCTCACAGAATCTTTGTTCATTGCTTTCAATACTTCAACTTCTTTTTTGATGGATTCAGCACCGGATTTTAATTCTTTTTCAACCTCGGCTACCTTTTTCTCTTGCTCCATCCTTTCGTGAACACTTTTGAGATATTCCATTCGCTTTTTATCAGCACTATTATCTAAATCTTTCTTCGATTTTTTAGCATCGGCGAGTTCTTTTTTTGCTTTATCTGCGTCTTCAAGAGCTTGTTTTTGCTTGTCTTCGGCGGTAGTTTGTCTCTTTTGTGCTCGTGCAGTGGCATCTGCAAGTGCTTTTTCTTTTTTTGAATTATCAAGTTTTTTAGCAACAGCATTTGCTGTTTGCTTTGCTTTAGCATCATTGTATTTTTTTTCCAAATCCGGAATATTATCCGAGGCCGTTTTGAATTTCATCATCGCCGCGGCAATACGTTCTAACTCGGATAATAGCCGACCTTGCGAAGTGGCTTTTACAGCTTTTGCTACTTCTAATTCTAATTCAGCAACCCGTACTGAATCTTTCAATGCCTCGAATTTCGGCTTATCCTTCATTACTTCTTCAAGCGGAGGCGGACAGTAATAGACAATCTCACCAAATGCAATTTTCTTTGGCGCACTTGCTTTTGCTTCTTTGTCTTTGAGTAATTTTAGCCCATCTTCAAGCGAGGCAAGTTCAGTTTTAAGTTTATCTATTTCCGATTGAATCGTTTTCAAGACAGCGTCGGGGGTTTCAGCAAGGATTTTCGAGAGTTCTTCTTTGGATTTAGTTAGGTCTTTTTTGTCATTAACTGCTTGATTAATTTGACGTTCAAGCCCTTGAATAATTCCTTCCAGTAGAACGATACGTTGAATTTCTGTATTGCGCTTTTCAATTAATCCTATCAGCTTTTCATTCTCCAGAAGTACTTTTACTTCCAATTCATGAAGCTCTCCAAGATATTTTTCTCGGTTAATTAGAAAATCATTCTCACGTGCAAAAGCCATATCAGAATACTCACGACTTAGAATTCCGAGAGTTTCATTTTCTACATTAAGTTTATCTTTCGCTGAACGTCTTTTATCTTCGAGTGCTTCAATTGATTTTGCAAATCCTGCCAAAGCCGCATCATAACTCTTCGCTTTTGCTCTTGCATCGTCCTCCGCTTTTTTGGTTTGCGCTTCCAACAGTGCAACTTTATAAGAATTTGTTTTCCATGTTACAATGATACTTGGCTTGAGAATTTCACGAGCAACTGCTGCGACTGCCGAAATAAGTTTATCAGCAGCAAGCTCAACAATTGCAAGAGCATCAGCACATCCTTTTCGCAGAGCATCCGTGGATTTTGCAGCACATTTACCTTTGGCATTACCCATGAGTGCCTTTAATTTTACTGCAAATTTATCAGAAAGTTCTACTCGCTTTTTGAGTGGCAGAGTACCGGAGGCAATTGAGTCGCAAATTTTGAGTGCGGCGGTTTCAAGTCCGGAAAGTTCGGCTCGGTGTTCCGGTAAAAATTCATTTACATGAGCATTAAATTTGTCAGTCCAATCTTTTAGTCTTCCAAAATATGCAGCATACACAGGATTTGCAGCAATGACTGCTATATTTTTTATCAGTGTTTTATTTGCTTTATCTAATTCTGCTTTCAGACGTTGGTATTCATTGCTTGCGGCTTGCATTGCATCCAAACTTTTGGCTAAGTCTTTTTCTAATGTTTTGGATTGTGAAATCACTTCTTCCTCACGTTTAGATAAGTCAGACTCAGCTTTTTCCACCACTTTCCTCTGGGCATCTACCTTTGCAAGCAAAGCTATTTCACTAGGTTGTGGTTTATTTTCAGATTTAATTTTCAGCTCTGCGATAGAAGTTGTGTCTTTACCAATATCAGATTTTAACGAAGTAATTTGTTTTTCTAATTCGTCTCGTTTTCGCTCCGAAGTTAGCTTTTGTGCGGTAATTTGTTTCAATGAATCTTTGAGTGAGGCAATTGATTTATCTATTGTAATCAGCAAATCATCAAGTTCAGAAATCTGTTTTTTGGCTTTTTCCTGACGAGCTTTAAGCCGTTTTGGAATATTCACTTTTTCTGCTTCGAGCGAATCTATTTTTGCTTTTTTGGAAGCAATTTGTGCGGCTATCGAATCAATTTGTGTAGCAATTTTTTCAAGTTCCTTCACATCTGCCGGAGAATTAAGAGATCCCGGGCCACCAAGCACCCAATTATATTTCGATACTACATCCCGAACGGGCTTGCGAAGCACGGATTTTTTATCGCTTTCGCAATATTTACAAAGAATTGTTGCCCAATCCCAGTCATAACCTATTGCTCTTATTGGCACAGCGCGAGGATAAGGGAATGTTTCTGGTGAATCTAATCTCGCTCCAAGGGAAATTGGAGTAGCTGTTTCCGATATAATTACCGGCGCTTTACATCCTTTGTCGGTCGTAGTATCGGGTGGTGGGAAATGACTGCAACCAAATACAATTGTAATGGTAGCCGAGGGACATAAACATACACCTGAATTCCCACATTTGAGCTTAATATCCGAGAATGTAACAACAAGTTTTCCTTCTTGTTTGGGTGGAACTTTATATGAAGTTGAAGTGCCATTTGCAGATGAGCCACCTGTTTTTTTTCCGTTTTCGTCGTAGAAATCTACCTGCCATACTGCTGTAAGTGTTGGCGGACATGGTTTGATACAATTAGGACTGACTTCCAAAACAAAATCATAATCACCACCCTTGCACCCCCACTCTGTTATAACGGTTTTATCGACCCAAAGATTTCCATTAACATTGATTCCCTTTGTTTTGCAAGGGCCACAGGGGCAAAGTGTTGTGGTTGTTGTGTGAGTCGGGTCTCCGGTAGTTGTTGTTGTGCCACCACCTTCGGTTGTGCCACCACCACCGCCGTCAATTGTTCCACCTCCGCCCGAAACAGTTACGTCAAGTGAAGCATTATTACAATTACAGACCGCAGAATTCCCGCAATACACTTTAAAACCTGTCAACTCAATATGAATTTTTCCGCTTGAGGGAGGAGTGAATTTTATAGAACCTCCTCCACCCGTTATAGTTGAGGTTTTTCCGTCAGAACCTGTAAACGTAACTGTCCAAGTACCACGCAGAATAGTAGCAGGGCAACCGTTCGGACAGCTTGTTTCTACTTCCGCTGTAAAAGTATATTCAGAACCGGCATTTACAGCAGAGGAAGTTCCAACCATAGTTCCACCACTTGATTGGAGAATTCTCACAAAACAAGGTACGCAAGGACATTGTGTGAGTACGGACTGTTGGGTAGAAAAGGTACAAATATTAGAACGTCCATCCGGTTCTCCGATAGGTCTGTCGAATTGATCAGTGGACTGCACACCCCACGCATACGTTTTGCCGGGTTGGAATATTCCCATATCGGGCGTGATGGTAAGTTGCGTCGAGAGAACTATTTGGCTAATAATTGGTTGGTTTGAAATCATTGCTTGAAGCGGAGTTTGTCCGGGCAATACTTCACATAGTGTAAAATGACAAAAAACCTGACCTGCGGTATAGCTCGGCAAAATTCCTGTCCACTGAAACGTAAGTGAATTTGCTTGCTGGACTGTAATCGGCTGTTGAGATTCCGTAAAACATGGCGAAAGTAACCGTGGCGGCTGATAGGATTCAATTCTGAAATTTCCACAACTTGGTTCAGTAAGTGATTGACTTCCCGTTATATCCGTCAATCCTATACAAATTTTGTAATTATCTGCCGGAATTTTTCCAGTTCTAATCGTTACTTCGCTTGCAGTTCCATAAAATTTTACAGCAGAGAGCGGAATAGCTTCCTCTGCAAAGAATGTAAGAGTTTGGAATGGTGGAAGCGTAATTGGTTGCATTTTATTAGCTTGCGTTTCCACGAGAAGATTACTGCCACCTCCACCATAAACTTTAGTAGTAATTTTAACAACTGTTGGTTGCGTAGAATTATTCCGAACAATAAATCTTGCAGTTTCTTGCCGAGTTTGCCAATCTGAAAGATACGGTGAAGGATTGGGCGACATTATAAGATTGACTGATAATTGTCCCTGTGCACATACTCCACCAAATAAAAGTATGAGTAGAAAGAAGTAAGTTTTCATAATAATGACCTTTCTTCATCCGAACAGTTAAAATATATAAGAAGCAGTAAGTTGCAGATATTTTTCGGAGAAACTCGTATTGAGTCGGCTCGTCCCGTATTGATAGAAATTCACGATACTATTTAGGGTAAGCGATAGAGCTTTATCTATTGTAGCTATTAATCCGAGTCGTATCAAATACTGTGTATCGGGAGTAAAATTGGCTTGAGAAGTGGTAGAATACGTTATAGTAAGCGAAGGAATTAATGTTCGTTTACCAATAGTATAACTACCGCCGAGAGAAACAGCATTGACCGTTAATTCACCAATCGAAAGATTATTATGAAGATTACTTATACTGAAAGTACCTATAAATGGAATAGTTGCTAAAGCAAGCGCATAATTTAGAATTAATGCACGAGTATCATTAGAGGTAAAAGCACCGGAAATCGGATTAGAGTCTGTGTAGGAATTTAAAGAAGCAGTCAGTGATATTGTGTGGCGTGTATCGGTAGCAAGTATAGTATATGAAGGTGAGATTGAAATATTCTGTGAGATATTTTGGATACGAAGAGTATCATTTGAGATTGAGTTTCGTATTCCATAATTAGCATAATTTCCTGCAATTGAGAAATTATCAGCAACTTGCCAAAAGCCATTGAATGCTCCAATAATTTGATTTGTTGTAGCCGATTTAGTACCAATTAAATTATCTCTTCGCCAGCCAAAAGTTGCACCAAGTGTGAGTTTATTCTCTAATAGATAAGCAAACGGAGAAATTGTGGCTTCCATCATATCAGATTGATAAAAGAGATAGCCAAGCGGCACGTACCCATCTCCGAGATAACGGAAATTTGTGTTTGCACCCCATGTCTGCTGGTTTACTCCAAATGTAAGAGTTCCGGCAAAATCAAGCCGCGTTGCTTGGCGAACGGTAATCAATGAACCTAGAAATTGAAGGTCATTATCGGGAACAAGTACAGCATCTGTATTTCGAGTAAAAACAGATGACGCTATTTCACTTTTTAGAGAAAATCCACCGCCAAAATTCGTCGAAGAATTTATCGAAACATTTATTCCTTCTTGTGGAATAATACCGACAGGACGGCGAATCAACGAGCCAACTTCATCGGTACTTCGAGCATAATTAAAGTCAATAAATGTTTCATCACGCTTTCCAAAACCAAGTTTGAGAGCATATAAACGTCGGGCAAAAATCCCGATTGAGCCGCCGGCCGAATCAGGTTCAATAGCCCGTTGGAGTGTTCCGGCAAATCCTGCGAAACGTATTGTTGGAAGTGGACTCAAGTCAAAGCCGGCTCCAAAACAAGGGGAATTTCCCGCAGTAAGCTCCGAAAATTGTGGTACATACGTACCGAAATGAAGCTCTATCCATTTATATTTTGGCGAACACTGAATTGTGTTCATAGGATTTTGTACAAATTGTGCAAACGACTGGTTAGGTGCAGTTGGGGTTATAACATTCGTCTGGGTAGATGAAAGAATAAACGAAAACGGGAGAGAAATCTCATCAATAGTAATTGTTGGTGTAAAAACCATTCGATAGAGAGCAGACGGGCGACGAGGTACAAAAAAAGAAGTTGCATCTGCATTTGTACCATAAAAATCGGACGACAGAATCATTGAACCACTCAGAGTGGAACTCTCTGTCTGTGCTGAAGTTATTTGAATCGAACAAATTAAAAGAAAAACAGTAACAAATCGCATACTCTTCTCCAAATACTTTGAAAATCCGGGAGAAAAAACGAGAAATTTTGCTCTGAGCCGTGCTTAAATTGTCGGATTGAATTTTTTAGGTAAGTTCTATACTTGAGCAGAAAAACGAAAGATTATTCAATCATTAAAAATTACTATCGATTACAACTGCAATCTTACGAAAAGTTTATGGATTATTTGCAATAAATTTAATTGTGTACTATTTTTTTTTATCGCATATCAACCACTTGTGCATCTTTTGGTGCAGTAAATTCAAAGGTAGAATCCGATAATGTAATGTCAGTTTTAAGAGATGATATTTTCCATACTTGCGTTGAGGAAGCATCGGTAATACTGATTCGTTGCAGTGCAAGAGATTTGGGTGAAAGTGAAAGTGAGATTGAACGCACACCGCTGATTATTTTATCGGGTGATTCCGGCAGAAGCCGCAATGTAATAAATTTATCACCTTTTGATGATTGCTCTGATAATACAGTAGCTGAAGTGTAAGCATTCAAGAATGTAAAGAACACTTTTTCAATGGAAATTTGCCCTTTGTCTTCGTAATTGCTCACCACAACACTATTCGATATTTTAGTAAAATTCCAAATAGTTTCGCCATTGCAAACAATAATTCTGCTCCCAAAATTAAGGATATATTTATTCCCTTTTTTGGCTTTTACAGTACCGGTAATAGAATTCTGCGAACCGACAGCCGAACTAAAAGTGCATTGAAGCGAGGAAGCTGAACCATATTTTTTTTTGATTGAATTGTACACTTCTTCACTCGACTTGTGTGCCGAAGCATCATGCCGAACAAACATTATCGCCACAACAATATAGATTGCAATGCTATATTTCGGTATGATAGAGTTAATTTTCATTTAGATTTTACTCTTTCTCTATTGATTTCAGGTGTTTGTCTTACCTGTGACGGTGGAGTGCGCTGAACTTTTATTCCATTTCCAATCAACAGACTACGAAGATTTGGGATTTTTGCCAGTTCGGGAATTGGTAAATCTACAAGTGGGTTTCCTGTCAAATCAAGTGTTCTAAGTGCAGTCAGATTTCCAAATGTACCAGGAACTCGTAACAGTTGGTTTTCTTTAAGTTCGATTCGGTCAAGTCTTGTTAAATTACCAATTTCATTCGGAAGAGTTTTGAGTTTATTATTGCCAAGTTGCAACGAACGAAGATTTTTCAGACCCTCAATTTCTGGGGGAACTATTTCAATTTGATTATTGGAAAGGTCAATATTTGAAAGGTCTTCCATTTTCAGTATTGCAGGCGGAATTGCCATAATTTGATTATTCTCCAAATTCAACTGTTGAAGTTTGGTGTTTTTGGAAAGTTCCGTTGGAATTGCAGTAATTTCATTGTTTGATAAACTAAGCCGCTCTAACATTTCTAATTTACCAATTTCAGAAGGTATTATTGTAATTTTATTATTACTCAAATCTAACATTTGCAATTGTTTCAAGCTACCAATTGCCGATGGAATCGTTGAAATTTCGTTATACCGAATAGTCAGTTGTTTTAGATTTGGAAGTGATGTAACAGTTGCAGGAATTTCAGTAATTTTATTATTATCAAGCATCAGAATTTCAAGATTTGGAAATTTCGTAATGTCCACCGGTATTTCAGTAAGTTTCTTACGTCCCAAGTCCAAACGATACACACTATCCGGCGTTGCTAATGCTTCGAGTAAATCACGGTATGTTTTATTTTTAGCGGGTTGAATGCGTTGCATACTAATCTGACGTTTACGTAATGAATCTACAGAGAGTGGTTGCTGGGCAAAACCCGATGTAGTCGCGCAAATCAATATGATAATAATGAGAATGTATTTCACGGCTGAATTTTCCTATGAAGTGATTAGATTGTTTATTTGAAATTTTTATACAAAAATAAACTTCTTACAGTCACGGCACGAATCAAATTTTATTGTTACTCTCATAAAAGCTGATTATAAGGGAATTTTGACCTCTTAACAATCATAGAATTGCAAATACTTTGACTCTCAGTATTCCTGTCTTACGGAATCAATATTATTAACGGTTACTTCTACATTGTATGATTGCCCTTCATTTGTTATATTGCATGCATAGTTGAATTACACGATTTTCTCTACTTTTATGCTGTATGGCTATGCTCGAAGAAAATACCGCCGCGCCACTGTACGACTCGTTGCTTTCTCTTATTGAGAGCCAAGCTGATAATCATCGCAAAGATATATTTGCTTTACGCCCTATTCTTCGTGAACTCCTCGGACTGCTTACTGCCGATGAACTTCAGTTTTTTTCAACTGCATTTGCACAATGGAGTTATATTACTGATAAATATACAGTTCCTGCGGATTTATCTGCCGAGATAAATAGCTTTCGCCGTTTTGTAGCCCGACTAGCACACGACCGCACACTTGATTGTACTCGTGAAGATATACTCTCCTCCGCAAAGTCAATTGCCGATGCTATTTTCTTCTTTTCAAAAGTTGATATTCCGCCGAAACTTTCGGAATATTTTGTTGAAGTTCATCAATTGAGTCGTCCGATTTTTCGTACTGCGGATACTGTACATTTAATGAGAGTAATCGTCAAGTCATGTGGAGAAGTAGAACAGCATACCACTCGCAAACGTATTATTCTCAACTGTGAAGCAGAAGAATTTGGCTCCGTAAAAATTGCACTATACGACCGATTACTTGAAACTGCCTCGTTTATTTGGACAGGTGCTACCCTTCATATAACCGAGCTTGTTCGCGCTAAAAATACACCCACAGGTTTTTACTCTACATCATCAACTCTCGTAATTCTTGAACCGGATATTTTGATGGATGTAACCGATATTGCCGAATGTTTTCAGCAAAATGGTACAAATCCTCATTTGTATTTTCTCAAAAAATTCTCAGCAGGTGAAACTTCTCTCGCCGCATTTTCGGGAACATTAGTCAATAATTGTTTTGATGAATTGCTCAATAATCCTGATGCAGGTTTCGAGAAAATATTCCGTAGTTCACTTGCCGTTAAGCCACTTCAAACGCTGTATGCGTTGGGTGATAATCCGAGTTCACTCTCAGAATTACAAGGGTCGGTCGCCGAACAATTTGCTACTCTTCGAGAATTATTACCCTCTCTACATTATGATAAATTCAGCATCGAACCAACGTTTATTTCGCCGATATACGGACTGCAAGGACGGCTCGATTTATTACTCGAATACGACGACGCGCTCCGCAAAACTGTTATTGAACTAAAATCCGGCAAACCGCCATCACCAAATATTTCATTTATTCTGCCCGGTCGCCCAAGCGTTCAAACCGGAATGTGGATTAATCATTTAATTCAAACGACTTGTTATAATTTACTGTTAGATTCGGCGTATAAAGGTCGCACTGGCGACAGTCAAGTCTTGTATTCTCGTGCTGTGGATTTCCCCCTTCGCAATGCTCCGAATATTCCTCAAAACAAACAAGACGCACTATTATTACGTAATCAAATTATTGCTATTGAGCATGAAATCATCGAACGGAAATTTACATTTTTGAAAAATATTTCCTTAGATAATTTTGGGGTAATGCCGAGCTTTAAACAAGATGAAGTATTGGAATTCTCGAACTTTTACACTGGGCTTACACCGCTTGAACGCACATACTTTCAAGCTTTTTTTTCGTTTTTGATGCGAGAACAATATGCCGGTAGAACAGGAACTGAAGGCAACCGTTCTTCGAATGGATTTGCATCACTTTGGCGCGATTCATTGGAAGAAAAAGAACTGAATTTTTCAGTGTTAGCTCACTTAGAACTTTTGCCCGAAGAATCTGATTTTACTAAATTTTACCTTACATTTCGCCGAACCGATGCTACAGCACAAGTTTCGTCGTTTCGAGTGGGCGATATTGCAATTCTCTATCCAATCGGCGATACAAGTCCTGTCGAAGGACAAATTATCAAAGCGTCAATTCGTCAATTATCGCCCGAACAAATAACCATAAGTCTGCGAAATAAACAGCTTCATCGTGAATTTTTCACCAAAGCAAAAGCATGGGCAATCGAGGGCGACCAAATCGAAAGCGGGTTTACCACACTCTACCGTTCTCTTGCCGCAGCACTAAAATCTCCACACTATAAACGCTCTGTAATTATGGGGTTACGTGCTCCGGAATTCAGCAATTTACCCGAACTTGATATTCCTCGTCTTCACTCAGAACAAAAAGAATTACTGGCTCGTGCGCTCGCCGCAAAAGATTATTTCTTATTACAAGGGCCACCCGGAACAGGTAAAACTTCGGTTATGCTTCGCAATCTTGTTGAGCATCTTTTTAATACAACCGACGAAACGTTGCTTGTGCTTGCATTTACCAATCGAGCTGTGGACGAAATTTGCTCGGCACTCAAACGCATAAGCGAAGATTTTCCGTTTCTTCGACTTGGCGGCAAAGAAACGAGCGAACACCCCGATAAACTTCTTTCGGTAATTGCACATGAAATATCAATTGAAGAACTTAAACTAAAACTTGAGCAAACCCGCGTGATTGTTTCTACTGTTTCATCGGTGAATTCTAATCCCGAAATACTCAAGCTCAAACGTTTTTCGACTGCAATTATAGATGAAGCATCGCAATTATTAGAGCCGCATATTATTGGGATTCTTGCCGCAGTCAATCGTTTTATTCTCATCGGTGACGAAAAGCAACTCCCTGCTGTTGTTGTACAAAACGAGCGTGGTGCGGCAGTTCACAATTCACATTTAGATGAGATACACCTGACTGATTTGCGTGTTTCGCTGTTCGAGCGTCTGCTTAAATGTTGCATCTCAAACGGATGGACGGACGGCTATGGAATGCTCACCCGACAAGCTCGGATGCACGCAGATATTCAGCATTTTCCGAGTGTGATGTTCTACGACGGACGATTAGAACCGATGAATGACCGGCAATATTCTGACTATACAATAGAGAATTCTCTATCTCAGCACTCGCCTACTTTTGCAAATGAAAACATCTATTCATTATCACCGAATGTTATAGAAAAATTGAACACGAACCGCATGATTTATATTCCCTCAAAACGTGAACACAGACCGAAGGTTCACCGAGGGGAAGCAGAAATAGCCAGCGCAATTATTACTCATATTGCCTCTCAATATGGTGAAGAATTTACCGCTTCGACTGTGGGTGTTATTACTCCATTTCGAGCGCAAATTGCTGAAATTTACGCACTATTGCCACCAAAACTTCGGACGAAAGTTACCATTGATACCGTAGAGCGTTATCAAGGAAGCGAGCGCGATATTATCATTCTTTCGTGTGCGGTAAATCATACATCAGGACTTCGAGCGGCACAGTCATTAGTGGAAATCGGCGAACTGCTTATAGACCGGAAACTTAATGTGGCTCTGACTCGTGCGCGTCAGCAGTTTATTCTGCTCGGCTGTGAGGAAATACTATGGGAATCGGTGCTGTATCGCGCGCTTTTGGAATACATCGAAAGGAAATAGTGAGTGTGTATCCGCTATGTTTTTACATTCTAATTGAAATTCTGAAGAACATATTAGAATTGGAAGCAGGAATAAATGATAATGAATTGCGTATATCTATCTGATATTCTGTTCTGGATTTGTGACCAATAAGCCATCCGATTCCCGCACAAAAGAAAGTAGTAAATATCCGGCGGAATGTTGTAGATGAAGAATCAATTCCGGGGGCAATACTGCTTGCTCCGTATCCTATCATCCCTCCGATAGCAATGCCAAGAATATCGCCTTTGTACGATTGTTTTCGTTTTGTATTTACTTGAACAATAGAGGACAAATCAAATTGACTGTTCTTCTCTTCTCCATTCACAGTAACTTTATTATCATTAAAGACAATAGACTTTGCTTTAGCTTGACGTTGGGTACTATCTGTAAATAGTATAATTACACTATCGCAATCAAATTGTTTGGTTAATAATTCCGTTCGAGAGATAGAGAATATCTTTGTGTTCCGCAAGAATTGAGTAGAATGGTACTCAAAGCGGCAAATATTATTAGATACGTTGTTTTCATAAGATATTAAGTATTTTATTTCCAACCTGTTCCGTTATTTCGAGTACATTCCTCTATAGTAAATTGCTTGCCTTCTTCATTTGATGTGCCCTCACAACACGGCAAATTATTTGGGTTTGCAGTTCGAGTTATTAATTGGTATTTCATTTCTTCCCCACCGTCGAAAATTCTCCGCCGACATACATCGAGCCGTTCATTTCTGCTATTGCATGAACAGGACCACATACTCCGCCCGCTAAGTCGTACCATTTCTTTTGACGAAGGTCATACGCACCTATATTGCGAACATCGGCACTGCCGCCATCTTTGAGGTAAAATGCACCGCCTACAAAAAGTGTATGACCGGATATTTTCGTTGCATAGACTTGTTGTGTTCGGTGAGTAGGGTCAAGTGGGATAACGGGTTTATTAAATGTTGTATCTGCTTTAATATCATAGATAATCATATGTTTTTGTCCGGTCGGTGATGTTGGTCGTAGATTATAGTTCCATAAACTTACATACTCGGAGCTTGACGATAATTTACTAAAACCCCAATTTGATTTCGTTTCAACTTGAATGATTTTTTTACGAACACCGTTGGCAAAAAAATAGATACCATCTCCTTCATCACTATATATTCCTTCCCGTGATACCAGAACTTCACCTACTATAGCATTAGTATAGATTGACCTGATAGGTCGGTCAGGAAGTGAATCTATAATTTGATTAGAAACCAAGTCAAATAAATATATTTTATACTTTTCATTTGTATCATCTTTATATGGTCGAGCAAAAAAATATAGCGTTGTTCCTATAATATCTATAATTATGGGTGTTACGCTATTTGTATTTAAAAGTATTTTCCAATTTTTACCATCCCAAACACACAAGCCTATGCTGTCAAGGAAAGAGTTGTCAGAGTTGTAAAGCTTATTATCTGAAAAATTACCGATGTATATTTTACCACCCGAAGCCACAATAAGCGGAAGATAGTTCAGCGGATTATTCATTAGCTGCGTGCCTATCGCCGACCACGATTGAGTGGTCTCACTCCATTTTGCTTGTCCATTGACAGGAATGCCACCCGCAGATGTAAACTGCCCAAATACATATAATTCATTAGCGACACTATCTACAACTATACTTTCTACTTTTTTGTTCACTCCGCTACCAAGTGGAAGCCATTGACTGCCATCCCAACGAGCAATATTTGATATTGGTGTTTTGCCGTCTGAACAGGGACAGTACTCATCACAAGCGTTAACATAGCCGGGTATTATGGGTATGATGCAGTTGCTAAGAAGCAATACCAGAGGGAGTAGAAGATAGGGCAAGAATTTTGTCACAATCTTACTGTTTAAGAATTGCTTTATGGCTGTTCCCATGGCTCACCCTTTCCTNNCAACACGGCAAATTATTTGGGTTTTCAGTTCGAGCAACTAATTGATATTTGTCTCTTATTTTAATACAATCCCAACCACAAGTATAGCATTTTGGACATGCATCATCTGATGGTCGTGGGCTACAAGATTCTAAAGTGTCTCTACAACAATCTTCCTCTGAATGACCAAATGTATTTAAAAATGTATACTTTTTAGTATCTTTGTAAAAATCAAGTTTCCCATCTTTATAATTACAATCCCATTTACATCGTACACAGTTTGCTGATAACCCTCGTTCATAACATAGATTACGGCAGGAATTGCATAAGTAAGTTGGCTCAGCACCATCACATAAACAACTACTCCGATGCCTGTCATCCCAAGGCATATAAGTAGATAATTCCAGTATATTGTATATACTTCCAACTTCAACTCCTAAAAAATATATATAACCTGCTATTATACCAAAAGTTAAGCCCAAAATTATGCCATACCCTATAAAACAATAGAATGGGAGGTTACTCGCCGCACTGTATAATTTACTAGTAATACATGCACCGAACTTTGCATTAACATATGTGTACCAAGCGAGGTAAGCAGCACTGAAAGCTACATCTTGTATGATACCATTAGGAAGACCAGCACCACACCAAAGATCAATATCATGTTGTTTGCAACAATCACTTATATCTACTTCGAATCCGCAGAAAGGAATATTTACCTTTATCTTGTCAGATGAAGGTGGCGAACATTTATAATCATGACCGAAACAATCTATATTACTTAGTAATTCTGAACCCTTAGAATTTTTTCCTACTATTGTAGGAGGATTATTTTGAACTGTTGGTGACTTTAATTCCGTCATATCTTTATATGCTTTCACAATTGCAAAGTAAATTCCTATAGCATGAAAGTTAAAAGATTTGATGGTAAATTGTGATGCTTCGCTACTTTTATTGAACGTACTTTCTAATTCGAGTATCGTATCAATAGTTGTAACTAATGAAAATAGTACTGTTGAAGTTGACGAAATAACTATTTCAGATATAATATTACCGTTTAGTGTTATTCCTGTACGAACTACTCTATCTTTATTACTATCATCAGATAATGATAATTCAGAATATTCAACATACTCTTTTTTTGCTTCTACTTTTGCTTTTTTGTCTCTGATTATTACTATAAAATCTGAATTAGAATTCTTGGAAATTTTTATATCCGAAAATAATGAACGTGCCCATTTCATATTTTCAATAGTAATTGTATTCTCAATAGGACTACTTTTAGCTTCTTGATACTTAGTCTCTAAGAAAGGTGTTTTTAGTTTAGGATTATTATCACTAATAATTGCAGGAGCTTCGGCAAATAAAGACGAACCACTGCCAAAAGCAAATCCACCACCTAATGGCAGATTTGCTTTTGTATTTCGACGATTGTCATTTCGTAGAAGTGATGGCGTGGTTACAAGTTGTGGATTCATGGGTGGAACATTAGAACCCGCATTTCTTGAAAATGTTGGTACTGTTCCGGGTATCGGCTTTAAGTTGAAATCAAACATGAAGCACTTCCTTTCCGAATTGGTGAATTATTAGTAGATTATGGCACAACTACACAATCCATAGTAAACATACTCCAATTGCCGGAAGCGTCTATTCCACGTAAGCCAAGCGATACTTTGCCCATCTGTTGGGTTATGAGTTTTAGTGTTATACTTCCCGTATAAGCACGAGCAGTAAAGGAAATAACAGGGATTGTTCCCAAATAATCACCTCGTGTTCCTGCATTTTCGAGAAAACTAAGCTGCAAATCTGAATAATTTCCTACTCCAAGCGAGAGCGGAATATTCATTGTCCATTCTCTGCCACCACGAAGAAATATCATATTGCGGAGAGGCGGAGCGAGTAATGTGCTTGAATTTCGGGTAAGATGCGTAAAATTCCAATTAGATTGTTCAAGGATTTTTTCTGGTTTGGTTGTTTCATTTGTCACACAAGCCGGAGTTCCATTATAGGAAAAAGGACTTGCCGCAAGCCATGATGATGGCGGTGTGCTATAGGTACTACTATTCATAAAAACACCAATATCGGTATTTGTACCGTCGTAAATTTGTGCGAGCCAGACTAAATCTAAGGGATTACGCGGTGCATAATCTTGAAGGTCATACCAACTTTGAATACCGCCGGAAGTATTCGGTGCAGATGAAATACAGGAACAAGACATATCATTTCTCCAATAAGAGTAAAACAAATATACTATTTACTACAACACTAAAAAAAAAAAAAACGACATGACCAAGAAATATATTTATTTTTGGTGATAATTTAGAAGAAAGTTTCTAAGAATAAAGCTCTTTATTGCTAATTAACACCATAAACTATTCCTTATATTTTGCATAATTAAACTATCTTGCTTATTTTTATTTGGTAACTGTTTCAGTTTTTTTCAACAAATTCGTACAACCAATGCATAAATCTGCTTTCCAAATTGTACTTACATTCGTTATTTTATTAAATTCTGCAAATATTTTTGCCCAATCAGGTGCTATTGTGGTCAAAATACCTGAACGCGGTTATTACTTTCCCGGTGAAACTATAACCGGCACAGTTAGCAGATACACAAATCAGATGATATACTCTTCCACAATGACAAGTAGTAGTTCGTATCTTGACGTTCAAAATGTGAAAGTTACACTCCAATTAGGTGAACAGTATCCCCCCAATATCCAACTTGAATATTTCACCGCTCACTTGCCACATACTTTTAGAGAGCAAGATTCTATGTTTATGATGGTATTCTCAATTTCAGGTCAGTCAACAGGAAGTTTCCCTTTTAAAATTCGCAGTTATAATCCAATAAAAATGTCAGCACCGGTTTTTCCATCACATAATTCCAACAAAATCTCAACAAATCCATTGCTCTCTTGGGCTTCGTCACCTGCAAGTTCGGACTATCATGTTCAAGTATCTACCAGCAGTGTTTTTCCGGCAAGTACAAAATCAAAAGAAAATTTCATTCAGGAAAACAAGCTCATTATTGATGATTCGACCATCACGGATACTTCTATTCAATTAACTGCATTAGCTCCACTTACAACATATTACTGGCGAGTGCGACCTAAAGTTCAAACTGGTTGGGGTGAATGGATGATACCTGCTCAATTTCGTACAGCAGAGGTTTCGGGTATGAATGAATATCAAGAGGGCGACAAGGTATATACGTTATCAGTTCAGCCACAGCCGTGCATTGATTATGCAGAGATTAATTTCGGCAACAGCACAAACAATAGTTATCAGTTTTCAGTCTATTCTATTCTTGGTGAATTAGTTTACAGAAGCAAAGAAGAAACCCAAGTAACGAACGGGAAACTGATATTCCCAACAAATGAACTGCCGACAGGAGTTTATGTACTCTTACTTACAGATGGAATTACCACTCGTACGGCTTCATTTATAAAACAATAATCAGTTCTTTTGTTCGACGGGAGCGGGTTTTGGTGCAGGTGCGTAGAATGGATTGGGAATTGAGGGCTTAGAGAATTTCATTTGTTCGCTTAGAGGCAACGCGCTCATTAATTTAGCACGAACCACCGAAGGAGTTTCGCCAAGCTGAACAGAATGAACCCCTGCGGTCATAACACGAAGAAGTTGCATTTCCTCACCGTGAAGTGTTCGGAGTTTGTCGCTAATCGGAAGCCAGACAAGATTTGCCATAAAAATCCCCCACATCGTTGCAATAAAAGCAGTTGCGATATGATGAATCAGAACAGTCGGGTCACTTCCGGCGGCGGCAAGAGTCGAAATCAAGCCCATTACCGTTCCGATAATTCCCATTGTCGGCGAATAGCCACCCATTTTGGTAAAGAGCGAAATATTGGCAAGATGGCGTTCGGTAATAAAATCCATATCAGTTTCGGCAGTAGATAGGAGTGCTGCAGGGTCAGCCCCATCTATCGAAACTTCAAATAATTTAAGTAGAAAAGGATGTTTGATTTCATTTTTACGACGCTCAAGCCCCAGGATACCTTCTCGGCGAGCAAGTGCAGCAAAATTAACAATTTGGTCAATGATTCGATGGATTTCAAATTCGGGAGGGAAAAATACAATTGATAATAAACGCGGTATCTTGGCAAACTGAGCAAAAGAACTGCCGGCAAGTGCGGCGGCAAGTGTTCCGCCAAACACTATCACTATAGCAGGTAATACCCACAAAGCATCTAAAGTCCCGCCTTCGAGAAGGAACGAACCAAAAATAGCGATTGCGCCGAGCGCGATACCGATAAGAGTGCTTGCTTTCATACCATCGAAATTACCGTAATACTTTCAGTTGTGCAAATTATTTATTAATTGTACTTTTTACTTCTGCTTTCGTACGGCTTTAATGTGTTAAATTTATCTCAAAAAATCTAATAGAGATTGATTGAACAAACGCGCACCAATTTGAAGGGAATATTGCAAAGCATTTTCTTCTTTTTTAAGCTGAATAATTGCTTCAGGAATATTAGTATCTTCTTGCTGAGAACGAAGTTCGCCGAGACGTGTATTGTCTTCGTCAATTTGGTCGCTCAAAGCGTCCATTCTGCTTCGACGATAGCCCACACGCCCAATTTCTTGGTCTAAATTCGACATTTGATTCGTCAAATCCTTTACGTACGATTGCAATTGACGCTGTTCACCTGTAGAAAATAATTCACTTGAATCTCGCTGAGTTCCATCCGATCGGTAATTAAGCAGATTATGCGCTTTGATAATTGTGTCGAATATTTCTGTGCCACCTGCTCCAAATGCTACATCAGCTTTTGTATTAATTACTTCTGTTCCTGTTTGGCTTCTATTAATTACTCTATCTTGTAAATTTCCTTTGAATACGACTTGCAATCCCGAAGGGTTAGAAGCTGTCGGAGGATTTTGAATTAACTCAAACGGCTCGTTGGTTACTTGAGGCGGAACAGGAACAATAGATTCGGGAGTAGTTTTTGTACCGGCAAAAGAGTATTTACCGTTGTAATCGTGGTTCGCTTCTTTTACCATATCAGTTAATCTTTGATACATTTCTTGTGCGAGTACCGGTAATTTATCATGATTCGATGTTTCTGAAGCTACAAGTCCAACATCTCTCACAGCCGAAAGTTTATCGGCAAATGATTGCAATGATGCCTCGGTCGAAATTAGCTCTCCCGAAACTTCTCTCATGGATTCTTGATAAAGTGCATTGCGATCAATAAGAGTAGATAATTGTTTAATATCAGATATCTTACCGGGAGCATCAGCAAGCCGAACAATATCTTTCCCCGAAGCAATTCGTTGATTTTGCTTATCAAGTCGTTCTTGAATCTGGAATAAGTTGCTTTGATATGTTGTTGTCTGGGAATTTGTTGTAATACGCATATTATTATCTCACTTTCATTCAATTAACGTCCTAAGTTTATAAGTGTTCCGAGCATTTCACTGGTTGTATTAACGATTCGAGCCGCGGCTTCGTACCCTTTTTGATATTTCACCAAATTAATTGCTTCTTCGTCGAGGTTCACACCAATAACTGATTCTCGTTGTGCATTTAATTGGTCGGCAATTAGGGTTGTAGTCTTTAGTCCTGTTTGGGCATCCGAACCTGCAATAGCAACTTTATTTAAAAATGAAGAGTAGAAACTTGCAGGAGTTTGCCCTGTTAGAAACGTTGCATCATTGGCTATCGAAGCAATTCCGCGTGCTATCGTATTATCGCCCGGAACTCCCGGAGCATTAGCAACAGGAAGATTTCGTGGCTGACCTTTGACTGACGAATCGAGGTCAATTGTAAATGCATCAATTGAAGTGGAAGCAAAAAAGTTGCGATTTGGTGCAACTGTGTCATCCAAGCCATAGCCGGTTGTACTGACAGCATTCACTTTATTTACAATTGCGACCGCCAGTTCATTCAGATTTTTTGCAACGGAAAATCCACCCGACGAGTCTTTATCATCTAATGTAACATTATATTGTTTCAAAGCACTGGCAAATTCACCCGAATCCGGTGCAAGAGTCACAAGCGGCGTTCCTCCATTATCTACAATATCAATTTTAGCGGTGCGTTCGCCCGAACCACTAATCGTTTCGTTTAATTTAAGTGTTGAAGCGAATGTTCCTGTTACTACTGAATTACCCGCAATAGTTACATTAGCCAAACCTCGATTATCAATTGATACGAATACAGTACCTCCGAATTTTGAAAGTTCTTCAATACGTTTTGCACGTTCATTATTAATTGTATTTGTCGTATCTAATGATTGTGCCTGAGAAGCAGAAATCTGACCGTTAAGAGAAGCAATTTCTTTCAAAAGACGGTTTACTTCGCCTACTTGAGTGCCAAGTTTTTGGAATACCTCACCACGTAAATCACTTAAACTATTGGCAGTCGTACGAATTTCATCTGCTAAATTTTGTCCTGCATTTAGAGCAAGTTCACGTCTTGCAATATTTTCCGGTTGGAGTGATAAATCTTGAAATGAACTGAAAAACTTATTTAAAGTATTGTCTAATCCGGTGCCGGATGGCTCCTTAAGAATTGTTTCGATACGTTGTAATGTGCGGTCGTCCGCTTCATAACCGGATTTGCGGGAAAGATTATTACGGATTTCGCGGTCGAAATATTCTTCGCGAAAACTTTTGATAGCACCGACCGAAACACCTGTGCCTATAAATCCTTTTGTAGGGATATACATTGGTGATGTTTCGGTAAAAACAGCAGTTTGCCGTGCATAGCCGGGAGTATTGACATTTGCTATATTATTGCCGGTTACGTCCATACCTGTTCGCTGTGCCTGCAAAGCACGTCTGCCGATTTCAAGTCCGTTAAATCCCGTCATAATTGTTCTTTCTCAATAAAAATTTACACGCAAACATTGCAAACACGCACATCACTTTCGGCAAAAAATGCTAAAATTTCTTTTACACTTGCCCTCGCTCGAAACGCCAAAACACGATTTGTTGAATTAATGGATTGCCACTTTGTTACAAGTTCCGAGAGTTCGGATTGAAGTTTTCTAAAAATATCTTGCTGATTATCTTCTAATGTCGGAATCAGTTCACTCATTGCAATTTGAGATGCTTCTTTGGTCGAGATATTAAGCTGGGATGCTAATATTTTCCAGCGGGAAACTTCTTTTTGTTGCATTAATGCCAAAAGTTCTTGTTGCTGAGCAGCAAGATGGTCTAATTCTTCAGCTTCATGATAAATCAACGCAATTTGTTGTGCTTCAGCGTGTTTTACCAGCTCATACATCATCACTCTTTCATCTTCTAATACTGTCAGAATATCGCTCATGCTTCGTACCTTTCTGCGTAATGTTTCACCTTACGGACGTATGCCTGTGTTTCTTGAAATGGAGGAATTCCACCGTGTTTTCTGACATTACCCGGCCCCGCATTATAGGCGGCTAATGCTTTATCTATATTACCGCCAAATTCGTCGAGCATTTGACGTAAATACTTCGTTCCACCTAGAATATTATCGGCAGGATCAAATGAGTTTTTAACACCTAAATCACTTGCTGTTCCATCCATTAGCTGCATAAGTCCCTTAGCACCGACAGAAGATACTGCATTATGTTTTCCGGCAGACTCAGCTGTAATGACAGCTTTTATCAAACTATCCGGTACATTAAACTTTTTACTTGCGGCGGCAATTATCGGTTCGAATTGCTCTAATCTATCTTCTACTCGCGCTGAGAACGTATCATTCGGTGGAGTTTTGCTTACCGCGGGAGCAACTATTAGTGTTCCTTTGGGATGAATTGGAGTCGGCGGTAATTCAGTTGAAATTGCTCTTAATGAATCTCCACCTGTCATTTTTTTGTAAATCATATCGGCGAGTCCCATTCCTTTACCCGAGCGCGACACAAAATCCGAAAACTGCATATCGGCATAACTGCCAAGAGTATCAGCCCCAAAGCTCATATTTTCGCCATCTTCTTTGTGGTCGTCATCGAGCATAGATTCCTTCATTTGCTTCATCATCATACTAACAAACATAGATTCAAATCCGCGTGCGGCTTTTGCATATTCGTTTTTTTGAGCTTCGGATAAATGACATGGATTTGTTTCGCTCATCTTTACTTTAGAGAGCATTTCCATCCGCGAATTTTGAATCGCGGCATTTGCCGAAGAAGTATCTAATCCATTAATATCTGATGACATACTATAACCTCACTGATTATTGAATTACTAAATCTCCTTGCAATGAACCGGCTTCTTTGAGTGCCTGAAAAATTGCAATTAAATCACGTGGAGAAACTTTCAACGATGTAAGAGCATTCGCCATATCTTGTACTGTAGAAGTTGCCGGAAGTGCTACAGGAGGGTTTTGCTCTTGTTGTGCAGTAACTGCCGAATTTTGAACTTGTTGTGTCCGACCAATCGAAAACGGAGCGGGTTGAGACACACTTGTCGTTCGCTGGATCTGAATTTCCAAACCGCCATGCGCTACCACTGCCGGAAGTAATTGAACCGCACCACCCACGACGACTGTTCCAGTTCGCTCGTTGATTACAACCCTTGCCGCTACATCGCTAATTACTTGCAATGCTTCAATTTGAGCAATCAATTGCATTATTTGACCTTGCGTCTGTCCGGCAGGAAGTTTTACTTCAACAGTTGCACCATCAATTGAAGTTGCGGCATTCGAAAGATTTGGCGAACGATTTATTACATCCGCAACACGAGTTGAAGTCGTGAAATCCGGCTCACGCAGAACTACACGAAGTAATTGATTCTGCACAAATTGACCTTTAATTTCTTGTTCAATAATTGCACCGCCCGGAACTCTTCCGGCCGAAACAAAATTTCTTCCTGCTCGTGAACCGTCCGAACGGAAATCATAACCGCCGACTGAAAGCCCACCTTGTGCTGTTGCCAACACCGTTCCGTCTTGCCCCGAAAGAGGAGTCATCAGCAAAATTCCGCCTTGAAGTGATTGTGCATCACCCATCGAAGAAACTTGCACATCAATTTTGGAACCCTTTCGCATGAATGTCGGTATTGTTGCCGTTACCATAACCGCCGCAATATTTCGTGTACGAAAATTCGTCGTTGGTACGATAATTCCAAATCGTTTAAGCATATTAGCTACCGATTGCACAGTAAATTTTGACTGTTGTGTATCACCGGTATTCGCTAAACCTGAGACCAATCCATAGCCAATTACTTGCGTTCCGCTTACACCTTCGATTGAAGCAATATCTTTAATACGAGATGCCTCTGATAGAGAGTAATTAATAATTAGTATGATAAATATGAGTAGCTTTTTCATGGTTTTAAATCAATAGTTATAATGTTTAATTCTATCCGAATTTACAGGCAATTTTTTATTCACTTCAGTCAAATTAAAAGAGCCAACGTAAAAATTTAGTTATCAGTCCGGGTTCTTGTGCTTTCGTTATAGTTCCTTCACCTTCGTAAGTAACTACTAAATCCATAATACTATAGGAAATTATTGAGTTGTCGTTTTGAATATCGGCCGGACGGATATATCCTGTGAGCGTTATAGACTGATTCTCTCCATTGAGTTGGAATGTTCGTTTACCTTCGATTTTTAAATTACCATTATCTTCCACAGAAATTACTTTTGCACTCAACCGTGCTCTAAATTTTTCGTTGCGGCTCGTTTGTCCGCGTCCGTTGAATGTATTTCCTGTTCCGAGTGAGACTTTGCCGTCGAAACTTGTGCTCCCTGAAGATGCGCCGACTCCTCCACTCAAATCTGTTTTGGTAGATTGTGTCGTTGTTGCAGAATTATCGGCTTGTGTTTCTTCAATAACTAAAATCATAACCGCATCACCCACACGATATGCCTTCACATCCGAGAACAGCGAGCGGCTGTTGTTTTGGTTGAATTGTGCCTTGATTGGAATTGCACAAGCAAACGTAATTAGAATAAGATATATAATTTTCATATTACTCGTTTTCAGAAGTGAATGTTGAAGAATTATTAATAACGACTGTTTGGTTCTCACGGAGAATTCCTATAAGCATTGTGTTTGTCCCTTCGCGCATAACGCGTACTGTTTCACCAATTGAAGCATCATTAAGCACAGAACCGCGTGTTCTTATAACAACATTTCCTGTTTGAACGAGAATTGTTGCCGGCATTCCCCCACGTATGCCGTTTTTATCAGCAATAGCCGAGCGTGTAATGATGCTTCCTTTGGGTAAAAATCGTTTTGTTGTACTGCCATCAAGTTCCGACATAGTTATCAATTCATCTTGTGAATAGGCACTTACATCTCGAACTTCATACGTAATTTGCCGGAGAGAAAGTGGAGAATTCGACGATATTGACGCTGTTGTAACAGCTACTTTCTGCATTATTTTAACCTGCACGGGAATCTGTATCCGTCTGATAATTCGTCCATCCATTGAAAATTCAATCCCAACATTGCTCATCCCGCGCAAAGACTGAGAACTACCGGTGCATTTAGCCGTAACATCTGATTCTTGAAATACTTGGTCGGAAATATTTTGAGACACTAATATTTCAGCATTGTTTCCTGCTGCTTTTTGAGCAAATGAAACAACGGCATTTCGCAGGCGTTCACCCGAAAAATTTGACTGGGCCTGAGCAGAAATTCCACCCAAGAACAGAATAATTCCAACTGCATAATTTTTATAAGTTCTCATAATTTATCGCTTTAGATTAGTTGCCGTAGCCAAAATATCATCGGCTGTTTTTACTGATTTTGAGTTTAATTCGTAGGCACGCTGAGCAATAATCATATTAACCATTTCTTGTACCAAATCCACATTTGAATTTTCAAGGTGAGATTGCATAATTTCACCGGTGTTATTCACTCCAGGTTGCTCAATAATTGCCCTGCCGGATGCACTTGTTTCACTGAACAAATTATCTCCCACAGCACGCAATCCGGCTGGATTTACAAATCGTGCAAGCTCAATCTGACCAAGTACTTGTTCGTCGCGAGTACCATCAGTTACTACGCTAATTACACCGTTTCTTGAGATGTTTACTTGTGCCGCATTATCGGGTACGCTTAGTCCCGGCTCTAAAAGATACCCTTGAGAATTAACAATTTGCCCATTTTTATCAAGTTTGAACGAACCGTCTCGGCTATAACCGATTGAATTATCGGGCTTACGAACCATAAAAAATCCGTCACCTTTTATTGCCATATCAAGCGGATTATTAGTTTGCGACACATCTCCTTGCGAAAATTGCTTGGTAGTCGCCACTAATTCCGTTCCCGAACCGATTTGAATTTCATTTAGAGGTTCGGTGCCAGTTTGCTGGGTATTGCCTGCCGCGCGGATGTTTTCATAGAGTAGATCCTGAAATTCCGGTCTGGTTTTCTTAAATCCGGTTGTATTTACGTTTGCAAGATTATTGGAAATAATTTCCACGAAACGTTGCTGTGCCGTTAGTCCGGTAGCGGCTGTGCGGAGTGTCTTATCCATATTTTTATGTTATAAGTATAGAATTACAATTCATTTATTACGTAATGAAATCTTAAATTTTATCAACCGAAGCGTCCGATATCAATGCTTCGGTCGAGAGTTCCATCATTTGTTGTGATAACTTTTTGCCCCATTTCAAACATTCTCTGAAGCTCAATCATTTCAACCATTTCTTTAATGATATTTACATTTGAATTTTCAACGTAACCTTGTCGAATATTTGCTTCTTCAATCGGCACAGGGTTCATAATTGTATCATCAGTTGCGGAGAAATGTGCTCCCGTTTCACGTTGGAGAGTTTGCGGGTTTTCAATATCCATCAGTTGAATTCGCCCAACTGACTGTTCATTGGCGAACACTTCTCCTGTTTCTTCCACACGCAATGTAATTGCTTTGGTGTTATCCATTTGCCCGGGAAGGAATTTTTGCTGTTGAACATAGATTGCTCCATTTTCACCCATAAGAGTAAGCCCGTCTGCTGTTTCTATTTTGCCGTCACTGCCGAGAGTGAAATGCCCTGCACGACTAAAATATTGTTTACCTTCGTTGTCTTCGAGAGTGAAGTATCCTTTTTTATTGTCAATTGCAAAATCGAATTGATTACCGGTTCGTTCTGCCGCACCCTGCCCAAAATCTGTGTATGTATCGGTCGGTGTATCATCTTGTTCCACACTTCCTTTTACGTTATTTAGGTTTTCTTGAGCAGAAATAAGCGACCGTTCAAAGGCAGATTCCCGTTTAAATCCAACGGTATTTGCATTAGCAATGTTATTCGAGATAACTTCGAGCCGAGTTTGTTGGGGAACCATCCCAAGTGCCGCTGTATAAAGTTCTTTTAGCATAATTTTTAATAAAATACTTCTGAAAACTATTGAGCAATTGCTAATTCAGATTTCGTGTCCGTCAAATAAATAAATTTCAGAATTTCAGCGGCGGCATTACACAGTTCGGGTGGAACTGACTGTAAAACCACCATCGAGGTAATTTCTTGCATTAAATCGGAATCCACATACACAGGAGTTCCTTTTTCGAGGATTTTCGCCAAAATTTGCTCAGCGAGCATAGATTCATTTGTTTCGGGAGCTTGCATTGGAGTTTCGGTCGGATAATTCTGAGCAAAAGGATGATTCATCGAGATTCCTACGAAATATTAGGTTGTACCACAAAAAGACTGTTATTTGTGCGTACAGTATTTCAATGAATGTGCCAAGAAAAACATGGTTGGAATCTATCATAGCACAAAGTGTGGCAAAATGCCATAGATTCAAGCAATACTACAGCTTTAAACTGTAATAATGTTTGAATATAACGTAAAATTATGAAAGTGTGAGTCTTAGAGAATTCAGAATTGATGGCTATTATTCAGCACTTGGGTGATAATATGCACGAAATGTGGTAAAACTGTCTATACTTTAGCCAAAGCGTAACGCTTTTATAGGGGAAATTCGTGTGGCAATCCATGCAGGAATTAACGTAGCAAGAAACGAAATAAGTAATGAAAATCCGACAACAGTAACGAAATGCCATACCGAAAAAGCAATCGGCAATACATCTACAAAATACACATCGCCTTCGAGTCGGATAAATCCAAACCAAGATTGCAAAGCACAGAGTACATATCCAAGTCCACAACCGGCAAAAGTACCAGCCGCTCCAACGCCAATTCCTTGAATTATAAACACTCGCATAATGTCGCGCCTCTGCATTCCAATTGCACGAAGAATACCAATTGAATGTGTTTTTTCGACAACACTGATTAATAGCATTGTAAGAACATTAAGCACTGCTACAATACTGATTAATCCGAGAACAATCGGAATCGGCTTTTTCTGAAGTTCAATCCATGCAAACATACTGCTATTCAGGTCGGTAATCGTGAGAGCAAAATAGGGATAACCAAGTAAATCTTCGATATGCCGAGCCACAGCATTCACATTTGTTATCGAATGAAGCATTATATCAAATCCTGAGACGGAATTTTCGGGGAATTGAAAGAAAACTCTCGAAGTTTCAAGTGGTAAATACACATAAATATCATCATATTGCGCCATTCCTGTTTCGTAGATTCCCACTAAACGAAATTGACGAATTAGTGGGTTTGGCTGTCCGCTTTCATCGGTTAAAATTGTGGTAATAATGAGAGTGTCGCCTATTGAGCAGTTCAGTTTTCTGGCGAGTTTTTTTCCGATAAGCACTTCCTGAGAACGAGGATTTGAGAAAGCGAAACGTCCTTCAATAATTTTTTTAGGTCTGAGCGTTATTTCTGTTTGTGCATCAACCCCTTTTAATTTAACGCCTTCGGTTTCACCATGTGAACGCACCAAACCTTCACGTTCGATAGTTGGTGCAACGCTTTTTATTTCAGGAATTTCGTTGGTGAGTTTTGCCAAGACAGCAGGATAATTCGGCAGAGATTTATTACGAAAACCAACAAGATGAATATGAGAAGTGAATTTAACAGCATTTTCACGAAGTGACTGCTCAAACCCTTCGAGCACCGACAGTGATAGAATCAGTGCCATACTGCCTATCATCACACTGAAAAATGCAACTAAGCGAGTGAACGATATAAAACGCCGACGGCGGTAGGATTGACCATACCGCCGTGCGACAAACGATGAAAGTTTAAATTTCACAAACCACTCAATATTCTATTAGTTTTAGCATTACTTCTTAAATATTGCCGCGCAGTTTTTCTGATTAATTTCTGCAGGAAAACGCTGTTTGATTCGATTTATCCATTGCTCTGTAAGGCGTTTTTGAACCATATCCTGAAATGCGGGAGCAAAATCGGGAATTGCTTCTTCAAATGTCTTTTGGCGTGGCAATTCAAAATCATTTACTTTGATAATTGAAAATCCTCGTTCATACGGCTCAGGCCCAATAACATCTCCTCTGTTTGCCTTTGCTTTTTCGGCAAGAGCTACTAATTTATCTTCACGTGATGAGGCAAGAGTATGTCGTCCTTTTTTCTCCCGATACCCGTCGCGTTGTGTGAGCTGTTCGGCTAATTCATCAAATTTTTCACCTGCGTTAATTCTACTTCTTACTGATTTTGCTGCCGAGTCCGAGAGCACATAAATTTCGCTGATATCATACTTTGTCTCTGTTCTATAGCGCGACTTGGTAGAGTCATAGAAATTTCGTGCTTGAAGTGAATCAAACTTTAACTTACCCCAAACCTCTTGCTCTTCTACTTTGAATAATAATATTCCGTCGCGGAAATCGCGCATAAGTGCCGCAAATTCAGGATATTGACTTTCTAAATTTGCTGTTGCATCACCAACGGCTCTCGGATCCATAAATTTATCCAAAACTCGTGTTATGCCGTTGTAATTAAGCGGAGTAGCTCGAAGGTCGCTTCGTTTTTTTAGTGAATCTACCAGTGCTCTTACGGTCATGCTTCCATTTGGGTAAGAGTATATTTGCTGAGCTAAAACTCCTACGGTTAATTTACTGTTCCACGAAGAATCTACCGTGGTCTTGGCTGTATCCACAAATGCAAGGAATGATTTAAGTACAGAAGAATTAAGACGATAGCCCAATGCTTCTTTGAGCGAATCAATATGATGACGCTTATCTTCTTCGTAGAAAATTCGTTTATAATCTTTTTTTACATTATCACGCTCTTCTTCAAAATTTGGTAATCTTGACGAATCGCGACGAATAATATGCAAACCATATTCAGTCCATACTTTACCGGATATTTCACCATCTTTTAAAGCAAACAGCGCGTTTTCAAATTCCGGTAATAACAGCTGATCTTTCATCGAATCAAATCCGCTTGAGCGTGTGTAATACGCGCCCATATATCCGCCTTTATCTTTCGTTGTTTTGTCGTCGGAATTTTCTTTAACAAATTCCTCAAAACGCTCAGGGTGCGCTTTAATAAGTGCAAGCAAACTATCACCCTTTTTGGCGATGGCAAGTGAGTCGTTTTTGCCGATAGAGGATAGCAATAAATGACTTGCACGAACCTTTAAGCGTGGTTCATTTTTCAAAACTTTAATAATAAAGTAATTACCTTTATAATAGACAACTTTAGGATATACCTCACCCGGTTTTCCTGCATAGGCGGCATCTTCTACCGCACGAATAATTTTTCCGCCGGTGATATACGGCAAAAGTCCGCCACGTTTTCCGGTTTCGGTATCGTCCGACGAATCGCGAGCCATTTTCTCAAAATCGGCTCCGTTTTTTGCACTTGCCAATAGTCGCACTGCACGCTGATATGCTTCAGTTGTATCGGCTTTACCTTGGGTAGAGCACACAATAATTTCAATTTGAACTTCCCGTTTGCGGCGTTCAAGTGTTTTTTCAATAGCCGGTTCGATGATTTTCTTTTCGGAATAATGTGTTTCAGCGAGCAAACGGCGGTTCTGAGCAATATCTGCCATTACCGATGAATCTTTATCAAGTTTACGGTCAATAGCATCCTGCACTTTGAGGCGATATTTAACATATAACTGTAAAAAATCCATAACACTATCACGAGATACTTCAGCGAGTTGTGCGTTTCGGCGATTCATGTTTTTGCGGAAAGCATATTCGAGTTCTTGGTAGGTAATTGGTTCTTTTCCGATAGTTGCGAGAACTTTGTTATCGAGAGAGGATTTTGATTTGGAAACTGACTTGGAAACTGACTTCGACGATTTGCCTTTTTGCGCTGTTGCTTCGAGTGAACATAGTGTTACTCCAAGGAGCAAAAAGGTGAGTAAACTGATTTTTCGCATTAGAGGATAATCCTGCAAAAGTTATAAATAGTACGTTTGATTTTTAAATTAGGAACACAAAAATCCGAAAGTTCGTAGAGATATGCAAACAAACTTAAAAGTAATGGATTGTTGGGCTGTTTATAATGGACAGTATTCATCGGATATTATTGTCCGAATAAAACCAACATTCATAGTAGCGTTACACTTTTTTGAGAATACAACCGAAAAAATTTTATACTCTATTCAAACACTTACAGTGGAATATAATCAAGTTTCTTTTGGTATTCAACTCAAACTTAAAAAGTAGTACACAACTGTGGAAAACTCTGTGGAAAACTTAAACCAATATGCAGAACAACTACAAAAAAAAACCGAAGATGATAAGGTGTACTTAACAAAAGGAAAAAGTAATGTGTCGAACGGCTAAAAATTAGTTTATAAACCTGTTCGAAAGTTCACCCGTGCCGTTGTTTCAGAGTATTTCTCTCTATAGTATTAGGATAGGAAGAGGTACTATTAGTGGATAGGTAATTAACATTATTAGGATTTAGCGAAGGAAAGGAATTAGATCCACAGATATTCTATTTATCCCATGAATCCCAATTATACAAAACCAATTTTAGCGCCAGTTTAATTATTTGGCTTTTTCCACAGCAGGCAATTCTGATAATTTATATTTTTCAATTATTTGATGAATAATTGTCGATTTGTAAAAATACGAAATGGCACTATGTCCATATTTTTCAGGGA
Source organism: Bacteroidota bacterium (assembly GCA_018266765.1). Classification (GTDB taxonomy): domain Bacteria; phylum Bacteroidota; class Ignavibacteria; order Kapaibacteriales; family UBA961; genus JADJXV01. The sequence goes on along the minus strand of JAFDZU010000003.1, from coordinate 62,955 downwards.
TATGTCCAGCGTTAATTCCAATTAAATAACCGTCTCGTGAATTAGGAATTCCAAGCATTCCTCTAGGAGGAGCAAAAATTGGACTTCCTGATGCACCTTCAGTAGAAAACCCTTCATAAGCAACGCAATTTCCGTGTGAATTTTTATCCCATGAGTATTCAAAATTTGGGTCACTCGCTATAGTTCCAGTTCTTAGTATTGGTCTACCCATAAGTTTATCGTGCGTATTTGGAAATCCAGTAAAGCAAATTAAATCATAAGGTAAAATGTCTTTATATTTTTCTTCATTTGCAAGGTGTTCTAGATTGAAGTGGTAATGAAAAATATTTGTTTCACTAGGTAAACTTAATGGTTTTATTATAACTACATCGTTTTCTATGTTGTCGTGAAAACAAAATTCAGTTTCGGGGTTTATGTTTATTGAATACTCAGTATCATTCTGTCTTCTACTTGTTAATTTCAGTTCTACAAGTTTAAAGTCTTTATATTTAGGAGTTTGCTGTTTATAATCCAATTCAATAACATGTCTATTTGTTATTATAAATGGGATTCCATTGCCAATTTCTAAAACAAAACCTGTTGCCATTCTGGGAGAGATTGGTTCTTCTCCATTCGAGAATATTGCCTCAATTCTATAACTTGTATATAGAAAATTATTTGGAGGATAATTGTACATATTGTTGCTGTTATATTGGAACTAAGCGAAAAGGGCTTAGAAGAACTACTATTCGTTAACGCACCACTACAATTTTTAATCAAAGATGGCTGTTTGAAATTTATTTTGGGACCTGCATACTCCAGCAATGAAGTCCGCCACCACCATGGTTGGTTTCGGTGGTGTTTATCTGGTAAATCCTTTTGTCTGGAAAATATTGTTTTAGTATTTGTTTTGCTTTCTCATCTTTTGCTTTTGAAGTATTCGGTTTACCCTCTGTCCAGTATTTAGCTTCAAATACAGTTTCATTAGTAATTAAAAAATTCAAATAACTACTTGCAGGAACAAAATGAACGGTGTCGCCCATCGAAAAATTCTTATGTTTCTTTAGAATCCATTGCGACAAAGCTTTAATCTCGCTATTAGTTTTGTTTGTGTCCAATGTGAATGTCATATAATTAATATCGGGTACAGGCATTTTAACTATGGTAAATTGTTTACCATCTTGGTCTGTGGCATTTTTTAAAATTTCGTAATTAATTTTCATTCGTTCAAGTGTAATTTTTTTCACAGGATCTATTTCGGCTTCGGCTGAATCAGGAAATGAAATTAAAATTGTGTTCTCATTTACAAAACGGCAAAACTCATCAAGATGTCCTTTCACACCAATTCCGAAATAATTCTCTGTTATCAGAGTTCCCCAACCATCGGGGTCTTCTGCCGAACCTTCTTTTAACCAGATTATCTTTTTCGCATTCAGTATTCTTTTTAATTCGGCTTCTTGAGTCTCTTTTGTTATTTTTGGATTGCGTTGCATATTTACAGATTCTACCTGCAATATGGTTCCCTTTCCATTTGTTTCAATAGCCCCGCCTTCATTAACCATAGAGGAAGTAATTACAGGGTACGGAAAAGTCTTATTAAGTGTAGCAGTATATAATTTTCTATTTTTTTTATCTTCTTCAACAAAATTTTTGAAACTCGGATCAAGATACCAGCCATAGAGATTCCATGTAAAATTTACCAATTGCTTATCCCCATTTGCATTCTTCATAAACAAAAATCCATCCCTTTGGGCATAGCTAAAATCTTTTGAGGATGAAATAAATTGAATACTATCTAAGGGGATTCCTGCATCCTTGAGTTTCTTTATAATTGTTTCTTTTGCCGAATCAACCGCAAAACAATATATTTTCATTTCCTTACTTAATTGGGTTGCCATTTCGAAGGTGGCTGAATCATCAAAGTTGTTAATTATAACACCTATCTGATGTTCCCATTCTGCCGGAAGATAAAATTCGGTTTTATTCTTTTGATTGCAAGAACTCAAAATTATCAGTGTAATTAAGGAAAGTATTTGATTGAGTAATTTCATATTCAGCTTCCTTTGCTTTTGTTTTCTTCATCAATATTAACTTCTTGCACAGTTTCAAGATTGCTGTGATGCAACACAATGGCTACTAATATCTATACAATGACTACTAATATCTATACTGTCGAATATATTGAACAAAAATAATTAAAAATCAGTATCTGTAACCTAAAATATCCTAATCTTTTATAAAAATAAAACTAAGTTTGCAGTTTGTATTGTCAATTTAGAATTACGACAAAATACTCGTTGGCGAAACTACAGATAATCCGCTAAAAGTACAGAATGAAACCATTAGTTTTCAGGTCTCTTTATGTTTTAGGCAAGGTAATTGCAGAGCCGAGAGTTCGTCATGATGCGAATCAACTACTTTTCAGAATAGATAACGATGTACACAATTCGACTTCCTAATTTTGAAGGCCCGCTCGACCTGTTACTGTTTTTTATAAAACGGGACGAACTAAATATTTATGATATTCCTATTGCCAAGATAACCGGCGATTTTTTGGAATATACACGGCTTATTCAACTTTTCGACCTCGAGCTTGCCGGCGATTTTTTGGTAATGGCTTCGACGCTTATTCAAATCAAAACCCTCATGCTTTTGCCGAGCGAAACGATTAATCCCGAAACCGGCGAAGAAGAAGACCCGCGCGCACTTCTGATGGAACGACTCTTGATGTATAAACAGTTTAAAGATGCCGCGCTCGATCTTGCCGTTCGTTCCGATGATAAAAAATATTACTTCTATCGCACGTATTTCGAGGGCGAACAGCAACATCTCAGTTATAATGATTCACTCAAAAATGCAACACTTTTCGACCTTCTTCGCTCCGTCAAACGAGCTCTCGACAAAGCACCAATTACTCCAAAACATCACATCGTAGAGCGTCAGCAAGTAACCGTTGATGAGAAAATTGAGTATATTACTTCGATGCTTCGCTCAAAGAAAAACATCAGATTTATTGAGCTTATCCAAAATCTAACAAGGATGCACATCGTCGTAACGTTCCTTGCATTGCTTGATTTGGTCAAAGGTCAATTGATATGGCTTCAGCAAGATGCTACAAGCGACGAACTTATTATTTCGGAAAGAACCGAATCAGAAGTTCTTGTACATTAAGTTTTTGTATCTAAGTGGGTTTTTACAATTAAACTTCAACAGTAGAAAGCAATCTTAAATACCTTGTCATGCTGAATTCATTTCAGCATCTCCTCAAGTACACAGAACAAAGAACGACCAAAAATAGCCACGAAGATCCTGAATCAAGTTCAGGATGACAGGAATAAAATTGGTGTTTAATTTGTACGTTGTATTTAACTCAGTTACGTTCCATCATTTTTTTATACATATATATAAAACTACCATTATGATTCTTCGTTCGATTCTGCTATTTTTTTGTTGTTGTTTTTATTTCACTGCACATGCCCAATCGCCGGATGTAAATGCTCTCATTGGCAAAGTAAAAGATAAACTCAATAAGGTTCAAGATTTTGAGGCAGATGTAACCATCAAAGTTGATGTAGAATTCCTAAAAGCTCCCGAATCCAAAGCCAAGTTATACTTCAAACAACCCAACAAAACTAAATTGGAATCAACGGGCTTTGCAATGCTCCCGAAACAAGGAACAGGTTTGCCGGTTGCAATGCTTTTGGAAGGGAATTACACTGCTCTGTACAGTGGCAAAGAAACGACCAACGGCAAGAATTTAACCATTGTAAAAGTTATTCCGGCTTCTGATACAGGTGATGTTATTCTTTCGACTCTATGGATTGACGAAAAACGCTCCGTTGTCGAAAAAATCACATCTTCCACTCGGCGTGGCACTGTTCAGCTCGACTTTACGTATAAAGAATATATTTCTCTCGGACTTCCTTCAACCGTTAAAATATCCTTTGACTTACCAAACTTCTCTTTGCCTAAAACTCTTACCGGTGATATTGGCGGCTCGGATAACAGCGCAAAAAAAAAGCCGCCTTCCAAACAAGTGAAAGGCAGCGCAACGCTTACGTATTCTAAATATTCAATCAATAAAGGATTGTCTGACAGTATATTTACCGATAAAAAGAAATGAGGTTTAATCCTTCAATTCTGCTAATGCTTTCTTGATTTTCTCCAATATTTGCGCATCCAAAACACCATTGGAATTCCAAAAATGGACTTTTTGAGTAACGTATTCCTCAAAACCGCTAATTTCGGTTGTTAGGCGCACGTCTGTTGTTTCATCATCTTTTTCTCTTACTATAAATTTGAATTGCGCTCGTCCCGAAACCCAACGTCCCGCACGTATAGTCGGCACAACTCCATATTTTTCCAAAACATCTAAAGTACTATCTTCACCTGTGATAAATATCCAGTTTTCTGTTCGTATATTGCCCTTAAATAAATTATCATCACCACTTTGCGAATATTTTTCTGTTTCAACACGACAACTCATTGTTTCGAGTGCGTTATGAATCGCTTTCCAAACAGTCGGGAATGGCTTTTTAAGGTTTTCTTCAAGTACAAATTGTGGCGTTTGGTCTAATTGGGCAAACACCGGAACATTACCGCACAATGCGATAAGCACTACTGCTGCTATGATAAAATATTGTTTCATTGTATATCCTTTTAGTTGTAATTAAATAAAGTTATAGAATTTGCAGGTTTAATTCATTTTCACCGAAACCACACGCGAAACGCCTTCTTCTTCTTGCGTGACTCCATAGAGAATATCAGCCGCCTCCATTGTTTTTTTGTTGTGAGTAATAATGAGAAACTGAGTATTCTCACTAAATTTACGAAGAATCTGTAAATATCGCTCAATATTTGCATCATCAAGCGGCGCATCTACTTCATCCAAAATACAAAAAGGGCTTGGTTTTTCAAGATAAATCGCAAACAGAAGTGCAATTGCCGTGAGCGTTTTCTCGCCAGCGGAGAGTAATTCTATAGATTGCGGACGTTTTCCCGCCGGTTTTGCTATAATATTAATTGAGGCATCAAGCGGGTCGCCGTCATTTATCAGTAAGTTCGCCTCGCCACCACCCGGAAACATCATTCCGAATAAGTTTTGAAAATGTCCGCGAATACTCTCAAATGTTTGCGTAAATTTCTGCTGTGCTGTTGTATTAATTTCCTCAATAGTTTCGTTCAGCGTTTTTTCCGAGGCAAGCAAATCATTCACTTGAGTTGTCAGGAAATTCAATCGTTCACTTTCCTTCTCAAATTCTTCGAGAGCAAGAAAATTGACGTTTCCAAGCGAAAGCAATTTTGATTTTTTTTGTTTATGAACGAATTGAGTAGCGGCTTGGTCAAAATCTGAACTTAGTTCTGCTCTTAATTCTTCCGGCATTATTTTCAATTCCTCCTCGGCGCGGCGGGTGATATGCTCTATCGAAGCACGGGACTGACTCAGCCGAAGCTCGCTTTCATGGACGGCGGCAATGTGCTTTTCGTATTCACGCCTACGTAAGCGCATATCTTCTGCAAGCGCATGATAGCGTTCTTTGAGTGCAGTAGCTTGAGTACTAAAATTGTCAAATTGTGCTTTGGCTTTCCCGCGCTCTTCTCGAAGCGTAGAAAGTTCACTGTCATTTTTAGCAGTTGAAATACTTAATTCTTCGATATTTTTTAGGATTGCCTGTATTTCATCGTTGCGTGCTTTCGTCCGGCGGTCAGCATTTGCCGATTGGTCTTCGAGTCTTTTTTTGTCGGTTACTAATGTTTTATCTTCACCGCGTAATTGCACAAGTTCAATTTCAGCATCTCGAACCTTTTGTTCAAATTCCACCAAATAACTTTCCGAATGACTCACTTCCTGTTGAAGTACTGTACGTGCTTCATGAGCTTCATTTTTATGAGTTATCGCAAGATTAATCTCGGAAGTAAGTCCTGAATTTGATTCTTCTTCGGTTTGAATTGCAGTTGTGAATTGAATAAGAGCTTCTTGTTGCTGCTGTTGGGCTGATTCTAATGCTTCACGTCTATATCGAATTTGTGAGAATGATTGTTCAAACGCATTTTTTTCGGCTTCTGCACGACGAATAGCGTCATCGAATGCTCGAAGATTAATTGCATCATGTTCTTTTTTAGCAGTTTTAAATTGCTGTTCGGAATTCGATATTTCTTTTTGTAATTCTTCAATTTCGTTGCTCAAATTCCCAATTTGCTCACGTTTTCCTACGGCTAACCCTTCGGTTTTGGAGCGTGCGCCACCGCGAATTAATCCTGCACGAACAATTTCACCGGCAAGCGTTACTGCTTGGTCAGCAATATTTTTCTCGATAACCTGATAAGCTTTCTCCATCGTCGCAACGACAAGCGTTTTGCCCAAGAATCCACGTAGTATATTCCTCAGTACATCATCACACCGTACTATTTCACTTGCCCAACCAATTATATCACTACTTGTTGTAAGCTTTTTAGGAGGAGAGAGTTCGGGCGCATATTCACGGCAAATAAACGTCGCTTTTCCTTTGGAATTATTGCTCAATGCGGCGCATCCTTGTTCTGCATCACTTCGAGTTTCCACCACAAAATATCGTCCTGCTTCCCCGAGTGCAGCTTCGATTGCCACTCGATATTCGGCATCTGCACCAACCAACTCGGCAAGTAATGCTTTGTCGGTAGCAGGTTTCCATTCGGGAGTTTTCATCAAAAATACGGATGATTCGGATGTATCCATCAGTCCGTTTAAAAATTCAAGAGAAGCAGATTTATGTGCAAGATTTCCCTTATTATTAGCAAGGATAGTTTGGAGATTATCCATCTCTGCTCGAAGTGCAGTTTGGCGTTGATGTGCTGTTTGTGATTCTTTTTCAGCAGTAAGAATAGCCGCCTCGATTGCTCCCCGACGTTGCTCTTGAACAGTAGCTTTTTCGTTTAATTCCTTAAGAGTTGCGGCAGTTCGTTCTGCTTCGAGAATATTTTCATTAATTCTTCTTCGCAATCCCGCTACTCGTTCCTGGTGGCGTTCATTACTTGTTTGTAAGGCACTTAATTTATTATTTGCATCAATAAATGCAGAGTCGGCACTGCGTAATTTTTCTCGTAATGTCTGTACGTTTTCGCGGGCTGTGTCGCGTTTTTGGCGGAGGTCATTGAAAAGCTGCTCGGATGATTTAAGTTTATTTTTAACTATTTCAATGCGTTCAATGAGCTTACTCATCGTTTCGGCATGAAACTTTCCCGAATGGTCTGATTCAGCTTGTTCACGAATTAGCCGCGAATGCGATTGTTCAAATGAAATCCGACGTTCGTTAGAAACTGCATTTTGCTGTGATAGTTGAGCGAGTAAATTACTGAGGGTGTTTTCTTGTTCTTGCGCTGTATGCAATTGATAATTAACGCTATCTTGTTCTTGTTCAGCAACTTGATGTGTCGTTTCAGCTTGCTCTACAATTGCTTGCAATCGTTGCTTTTCGGCAGTAAACGATGCAAATTCTGCTTCTTGAACCGCCGAAAGTTCGGTTATAGTTTTAAATTCATAGCGCAAAAGGTCAATTTCGAGCAATCGTACTTGTTCCGAAAGTTCATTATACAGTCGTGCTTTATCGGCCTGCCGACCGAGTGAAGCAGCATTTTTTTTCACTTCGAGCAGAATATCTTGAACACGAGAAAGGTCAATTTGAGTAGAATCTAATTTTCGTTGAGCTTCGCGGCGGCGAGCTTTGTATTTGGTGACTCCGGCAGCTTCTTCAAATAGATGACGGCGTTCATCGGTGCGGTCACTCAAAATTGACTCCACCATTTTAAGCTCAATCACAGAATACGCATCTGCACCCATTCCCGTATCCATGAATAAGTCAATAATATCTCGCAGACGGCATTGAGTTTTATTGAGTAAATATTGGCTTTCGCCGTTGCGGAACAAACGTCGTGTAATCGTAACTTCAGAATATTCAACAGGTAGTATTTTTTTATTATTCTCGATGGTCAGCGAAACTTCTGCCATTCCGAGTGATTTGCGCAATCGTGTGCCGTTAAAAATCACATTTTCCATCGAGTCTGAACGGAGCACAGCAGTTTTTTGCTCGCCCAAAGCCCAACGAATAGCATCTACTATATTAGTTTTGCCACAACCGTTCGGCCCTACAATCGCGGTAAGACCATCAGTAAAATTCAGAAGTGTCTTCTGTGAAAAAGACTTAAAACCAACTATTTCTACTTTTGATAAATACATGAATAACTATGTGTTTCTATTCGTTAGAATACTCAGAAAATTAATGATAAATCGCTGTGAACTAAAATGTCTCTTTACCGTCGTGTTAGTTTCTGAGCTTTGATAAGCATCGGGAAAATTGCCGCAACGGAAGTATAGAGCGTTGATGCAACTCCATATTTCAAGAAAAACCCGCTAAATGTAATGTCCGTCGGTCGAACATAAAAGAAAAAATAGGTTAGATTATGAACCATTGAACTCACAAACACCGCAATTATAAACTTATAACTACCAATAGTTTGGTCAGTAAATTTCTCTTTAAAAAAATATCCCGCTACAAAAGCAGCAAGTGTTTTGGCAAGTGCATTCGAGCCAAGAACATCCGCCGAAAGTATATCAAAAAGCAAGCCACAGCCGAATCCGGCAAATATTCCAATGAATTGACCTTCGGTAATTGCTATCCACACACACAATACCAACAGTAAATCGGGTGTGATGCTGCTTACAGAAATTAAATTGAGAAAAACAACGTGAAGAACCGATAGAATCAACGCTATTATCGCATAAATCACATAGCGAATCGCGGGCCATGTTTCAAATAAAGATTTTTCTTGGAATGGAGGCATTACTTTGTAATTGCTTTTGAAATTATACGTTAGCGTTGATTGCTGTTTCTTGATTTCCAGCGGTCTTCAATTTCTTTTTCGAGTGCTACTCGTTCAGGATTCGGCAACATTTTCACTACAAATACTTGTTCGAGAGATGTAAAATTTACAGCCGGCATTACTATTATTTTTTTAAATAATGAACTCTGATCATCTCGCACTTCTGATACATAACCAATCGGTATATTCTGTGGGAAACGATTACTGTATTCAGAAGTAATTATCTCATCACCTACTTTTACATCATAAGACTTAGGAATATTTTTCATTATCATCGTTTGGTCGTCTTCCCATACTAAAATACCGTCAATCCTGCTTCGTTGAATTTTTGCAGCTACTCGGCTGTCACGATTTATCAATAATCGAACCAATGAATAATTTTTACTCGAAGCAATAATTAATCCGGCAATTCCTGCATCAGTCCTCACGGTCATACCTTCTTGTATTCCGTCGTCGGCACCTTTGTTGAGCGTAGCATAATTTCGGACTTCGGTTGTTGTTTTACCGACTACATCAGCAATTACAACAGGATACGTTGTTTGCTTTTTGAATTCTAATAATTTACGAAGTTTTTCATTTTCGATGAGGGCTTGGCGAATTTTGGCGCGTTCATCCGATAATTGGTAATTGAGTTCGCGCAAAGCAGCGTTTTCACTTTTAAGAGCTACGGGATTGGGAATCCACGAAAAAGCACTTTGAAGCCAGCCGATTCCTCCAACGACCACCGAACGAAATCCGCCCAATTGTGCAACATTACCAAATGTCATCAATGAAAAGCACATCACGACTACGGCTGATAGCGATACATATTCCTTAAATCGAACGATAAACTCAATAATGCGATACATTCAACGAATTAAAAACAGGAGAAAAAAACTGTGTTGTTATTAAATTTATTATAATTGGAATTCACGTCAATTCCGAAAATATACTGGTGCAAAAATACGGTTTTAGAACTGAAAACGGGCAAAGGAGCTTAATTCTTTATTGATTCTCTGATTGCATTTTTGGCTCGGATGGTGATTCTTGAGGAATCTCAATATCTGATTCTGCTTGAATTGCAATTGCCTGCTGGCGTTGTTCTAATAATTCTTCAATTTCACGAAGTTTCGGTAAATCTGTGAGTGCATTCAACCCAAAAACCCGCAGAAATTCGGGAGTTGTTCCATAAAGAAGTGGCTTGCCCACAACTTCTGCCCTGCCAATAATTGCCACAAGGTTTTTCTCCATTAATGAATTGACAATTTCATTAGAATTTACACCACGAATAGACTCAATCTCGGGTTTGGAAATCGGCTGGCGATAGCTTATAATTGCTAACGTTTCGAGTGATGCTTGCGATAACCGTCTGCGAGATTTTGATTTAAGAAGTTTTTGCACATATTCGCCTTGCTCCGGCATTGTAGCAAAATGAAACCCACCTGCAACAGTTACGATACGATACGGGCGCGTTGTAGAGGCAAGTTCTTCATTAATTTCATTAATCATTGTTGTGAAATATTCCAAGACCTGCTCCTCGGTCGGATTTTCAGTGTCTGATTCATTCATTCCAAATACAGCATTATCTAATTGCATAATTTGAAACAATGTTTCGGAAGTCAGCGGTTCATCGGATGCAAAAATAAGTGCTTCGATTACAGACCGTTTATCTTCGTGGGAAAGCTCGGGAACAAGTGGAAGTTCTGTCATAAACTAATATTTTGTATGCAATTAATAATGATTGATAGAATAATTCTCTGTGAACTCTGTGGTTATAAAAATAATCTCACCCGTTCTTCTTAGAAAATGCGATTCGTGGGTCGGCAAATGAATACAATATATCCGATACCAATATTCCTGCCAAAGTGAGAACTGCCGAAATAGTAAACACAGCCATTATCATCGGATAATCTCGCGCTACCAATGCTTTAAAAGATAATTCTCCCATACCAGGAATACTAAATATTGTTTCGACAATCACACTTCCGCCGATTAAACTCGGTAGAATTCCTGCAAGAAGTGTAATCACAGGTATCAGTGAATTTCTGAGTGCATGTTTATAAATAACAACCCGCTCTGAAAGACCTTTGGCGCGAGCTGTTCTGATGTAATCTTGCCGCACGGTTTCAAGCATCGCGCTTCGCATCTGACGAGAAATAAATGCAAAACTTCCATAGGTATAAATAATAATCGGAAGTGCTAAATGCTTAGAATAATCCGCTAATTTCTCCCAAATTGTCCAATTATCCGAAAAATCTGTTGCTCGTATCCCCGTAGAAGGAAAAATACTCAAGTATTCATAATTACACAAAAAAGTCACAGCCATTGTTCCCACCCAAAACACCGGCAATGAGTACATTGCAAACAAAAAGAACGTAGAAATCCTATCAAAATAGGAATCTTGGTGCGTTGCCGAATAAATTCCAAGCGGAACTGCAATTATATACGCCAAAAACACAGCAATTAAATTCATACTCATAGTCACAGGAACTCGCTCTACCATTTTCTCGAACACCGGACGATTGTCCTGAAAAGAAGTTCCCAAATCAGGATGTCCTAAAAATGCAAACTTAGATAAATCAGTAGAACCGCCCTCGAAAACATCTGCAAAATTCATACAAACTAATCCGCCCGTCCAGATAATATATTGTTGCCATATAGGTTTATCTAAATGCCACTGTTTGCGTACCATTTCAATTATTTTTTGATTAATTCCGCCGGAAGAAGACATTGCGCCTTCACTTCCAACTCCTGCTTTTAGAGCGGCGGGGTCGCCCGGGGCAAGCCGACTAATACAAAACGAAATCAGGGTAATTACAAACAGCGTAGGAATAAATAACAGTATGCGTTTTATGAGATATTGAATCATGGATATTGGGAATATATTGAGTTCTTAATTAACTATTTTTACGATGTTCTTTTATCGTTGCCGCCATTTGCTTTCTAAGCCAATAAAATCTTCAAGATGGTAGATTAAATTGGAGTAAGAAAATAAGATTGTTCGGTCATCTACTATCGTATATTTTTTTCGTTTGTCAATGCTTAACCGTTGTAATTCAGGAAAATACTTTAATGGTACAATAACTATTCTTCCATCTTCTAATTTGATGGTTATTTTCCCGGGAATATCAAAGAGCAATTTGTTGATACTCATTGGTTTGTCTTTTAGAAGTGTTTCCATACTTATTTTAATTTTATAGTTGTTATTCTTTTTCCTTCTTTAACTTTATTGAAGGATTCAATTAATATCTTTTGATTGTTTTCAATTAATTTAACTGCTTGATTCAATTCAGTATCTGTCAGACTTCCTGTTTCTGCTATTTCAAGTGTTTTTAACCATATTTTAGCTGAACGTTGTCTATTACCTCTTTCTTTTGCTATGTGTAAATGTGGTGGTTCATTCACTGCATCATAGGAAAATATGTAAAACGTTAAATATTTATAAATTGCTATTTTTTGCATTTAACTTTAAAAATAGATATGTATTCAAGTAATAAATACAACTCTTTGTTTTGTAATCTATTGAGGGCAGTTGTAACAACTACCGAACTTGAACAGTTTTATAAATCTTCACTTAAGCATATACTAATCTTCCTTTGGGAACTGGAATTTGTCGTCCTAATTCTTGTGCAGTTTCTATCCATTCATTTATAATTACTTCTGTATTTTGTAATGCTTCATAATATGTTGCACCATCTGCCATACATCCTGCTAATTCAGGAACTTCTGCAACAAAACAATTATCTTCATCACTCCAATACAATATTATTTCATATTTATTCATCGGCTAATTCCCCCAATTTATACTTTACTATTAAATTTCTAACTTGCTTAACTTGATAATTTTTACATTTATTTAGTACTACTTGATTGAAGATTAATAATTTCGATAATTCCTGACTTAGAAAAAATATGATGACTGCCCTTTATTCTTTCTTCAAACTTCAAAAAGGTTAGTAAATGTATCATATCGGCAAATTCAATATTAGAATCGTTCCTCCCGTTGAGTATCTTCAAAAGGGTCTTTATTACTTTATTCATGTTTATTTATAGCTCTATTCAAGTAATAAATGCAACTCTTTATTTTGAATTTGTTGAGGTCAGTTGTAACAACCGACCGGACTGGGAAATAAACTTACATTCCTTCAATTTCGTATATTTGCACTACAAAATTACTCGTAATCTGGTTTTATCTCATGACTTATTCCATTGCAATATCCGAAGTTGAACGAAGGTTCAGCGAAGTCCTCCAAAAAGTGCGTAACGGCGACAGCATTATTTTGAACGACGAAGGAACAATTATAGTCAGAATTGTTCCCGAACATTTGGGAATACCTGGCCAAAGCAAAGTTGCCCGACTTATTGGTCTTCTACCTTCACATTTAACTGACGAAGAAATTCAAGATGATTATCATACTTTTTTAGAGCAAAAACACTCGTGAAAGTTGAGGTAAGATATTACAACCGAAAGGACTTAAGAATCCCATAAAATATTCAATTATAATCATTCTTCAAATTCATCATAATAATCAACACCAAGAACCAAATCACCATCCTCGGTTTCTCCAGCCCAATCATCATAATATCCAGGTTTTAACTCTTCACCTTCTGGTAATTTTTTCATCCCTCTTTCTTCTAACGCTTGGACAAAATAGAGTGAATCATCTTCTGAACTTGATTTATATTGTTTCTTAAACATAAGATTCTCCTATTTCATAAATTAAAAAAATAAATTAATAACTATTTTAAATTAAAAATACTTAGATATTGTGAAAGCCATACAGTCAGCTACTTAAATTTTTACAATTCAATACATTATTATATATCTGCTTCTACTACAGAATACTTCTAAATAACCCTTTATTAATATTACTATTTGTTCAACTTGTGCAATTTTAAACTTTCCCTCTTCGATGCTTGAAATATTGAATAATCCCCGGCAAAAGCGAAACAATCATAATAGCAACGATTACAAGCGTAAAATTCTTCTTAAAAAACGGGATATTTCCGAAAAAATACCCGCCAAAAGAAAATGAACCTATCCACAACACAGAGCCAATCACACTAAAACTCAAAAATTTTCGATAATCCATACTTCCAATTCCGGCTACAAATGGTGCAAACGTGCGGATAATCGGCATAAATCGAGCTAATATCACTGTTTTAGAGCCGTGCTTTTTATAGAATAGTTCGGTTTGGTCAACGTATTTCCTCTTAAAAATCCTTGAATCTTTATTTTGAAATAATTTCAATCCGAACCCGCGACCAACCCAATAATTAGTGCTGTCTCCCAAAACTGCGGCTACTATAAGCAACGGCACAACCACAAAAACACTCAACTCAGTTATTGCACACAAACTTCCGGCGGCAAAGAGCAGAGAGTCTCCGGGTAAAAATGGCGTTACGACAAGTCCGGTTTCACAGAAAATAACAAGAAATAATATACCATACATCCAAACGCCATATTCGATGGCAAGTGTAGCTAGGTGAATGTCAAGATGAAGAACAATATCTATAACCTGATGTAATATATTCATTTAGTTACTCTGTATTTTTTCTCCGATGAATCCGCCAATAAGTGCTACCACTACGCCAATAGCCGCACCGAACATTAGCAGACTTTGAAGCTGATCGTTTTCAAGTCCGAGCGTCAGCATAATAGCATCTAAATCAATAATAACAGTGAGAAATCCCGCTAAAGCCGCTTCACGAATTGTAATCCCGGGGGAACGCCAACCCACCAGCATTCCTGTACAGAATAATCCAACAATAAAAGCAACAAGATGATAACTGAGCAGAAATCCACCACCAAGTAACACCACTACCGAACTTGCAAGTAACATACTTACAGCTACGCCAATGATTCCGCCACAAATAATCCATCCCCATTCAATCGAGCTTGTTTCGGCTTTTGTGTCTTCTTCACCTTGGATATATTCTCCTGCCCAAGCTCCCATAAATGTTATGATAACTCCATTAGCAAGTACGAGCCAAAAACTTGATTGGTTCATGTCCATAAGTCCTTTGAGCTGGAAACTCGGCAGAACAAATGCAGAAATAATACTCACAATAATAGCGGCGATTCCCGGCTCTAAAATTGTTTTTTCTTTTGAGATAATACCCGCTACGATTCCCGTAACGATAAAGCCCGAAAGGATTGCCATTATAGGAAACGGCGGTGTGGCAAACTTCGAACCACTGATATATGATAAACCAAGTACCAGAACAGTACCTATCAGCGCAGAAATTCCCACGCTTCCCAATTGCAAAGAACGACGCATAACACCTCCGAAAAAGGAATACAATACATTCACCTAAACTGTGTGGCAAAAATACACACAAAGTTCTTTTTTTGCCAAGTTATTTGTAGAATATCTCTAATTATTTGATTTTACCACACTAATTACCCATAAAAAAAAAGCCCTATGGAGATAATTCCGTAGAGCTTCAATTATAAATCATTGCGTTATTAGGGTAAAATAAACGGGAAATCTCGGTCGAGGTCTGTATCAAACTGCGAACCAGCTTTATTGCCGTCGTCGTGATGCTCTAATGTTATATGAATTAGACCAATTGAGGGTTTGGCAATAATACTTGTGGTTGCCTTAAAATTCAATCCGAAGTCTAAACCCTTGCTGTCTTTATCTAAATCTGAAATTACAACTGCCGACGATGGCAAGCTATTTTCTTTGACACTAAATCTGAATTGATGTGCATCTTTTTCTGCTATAATTGAACTTGTAATATCCTTAACAGGTGATTGCGATTCATCTAAAAGCGTTAAGAATCCTTTATAAACACTTCCAGCTTGTAATGAAAGTTTTCCTTCAATCGGTAATTTACCTTTAATAACCGATGTGTCTCGAACTGTACAACTCGTTGTGTCCAATGGCATTCCTGATAAATCCATACGAACAAGAGTTAGAATAACCGTTGTCGCAGGCGAATGATCATTGCTTACCGGTGGTGCTGTCGGGTCTTTGGAGCATCCTGCAATTATTACAACTAAAGCAATGAGATACAAATAATACGTTTTCATAAAAATTCCTGTTAATTTTGTGATAAGTTGTTTTGAATTATATACATAATTACTATTTACAAATCAAACATCAATTATTTTCTGTCATCCTGAACTTGATTCAGGATCTCCGGTACTATTTTGCCTAGTTTTTTCTTCTTCTTGCGGAGATGCTGGAATGAATTCAGCATGACAAGATTTATAAATTGATTATTTTTTAAGTTTATTTGTTAATAGCCATATTACAATGATTCTATTCATCGGGATATTCTCCAAAAGGGATGCGCAATCGCATAATAACATTCATTCCTGTGTCAGAAATAAAATAGCGGAAGCGACTCATATAATCTCGATAGTCTTTGTTGAAAATATTTTGAATTCCAATATTCAGATGAAGTTTATGAAATTCCGAAACAGGAATTTCAGTTCCTGCTGATACATCAAACAGCGCATAGCTCGCAGGCGGTGAGACATAATCGCCATTAATAGGAAATCTCATTTGCCTTGCCACAAATTGACCACCAATTTCCACATAATTATGCAGAAACATACCAATATTAGGCAAATGGAAATGGTTGGTTATTTTACCACGCGGAGCAGGCATTTGCAGAAGTGGCTCATTGGCACTAAGATTCTGCCCGAAAAGCCATGAAACAGCTAAATCAGTACGGAAATAATCAGTAAAAAAGAGCGAAGTATTTGCGTCTATTCCTGCAATCAATGCCTCTACTTGGCGATATTGAAATACAGGAAAAGCACCTCGAAGTGTCAAAATCGTTGTCAAACTCGGCTTTGTGTAGATAAATCCATCAAAATAATGAGCATACACACCGATTTCCGAAGAAGTATGGTATCCATTAATTTTGAAGTTTGCATCCCACGAATATCCGCGTTCCGGTTTAAGAGTTCGGTCGCCGACTTCATATTGTGCTGTTCCGTGATGCACTCCCTCAGAATACAATTCATTGATAGAAGGTGCACGAAATGCTGTAGAAAGATTGCTTGAAAGCGATATTTGTTTGGAAATTTGCCAAAGAGCACCCACCGAACCCGAGATTCCCGAATATGTAACCGAAGAATCAGGAACATTCTTGGGAATATATAGATACGTACGTTGGGAGCGAACATCAAACCGAAGCCCGGTATTGAAGATCATTTCTCCCGTTGTATAGGTCTCAACTGCAAAAATTCCTGCACCTTGAACTGAAAAATTTGGAATTAAATATGTCAAGCTACTACCGACATTTTGCTGTGCAACCGCACTAATCCCTACTGTTCCATTCACCGAACCGATTGGATTATGATGAAGTTTCATCTCCAAAGAACCACTTTCAAGATTTAGAGAAAATGCGGGAATTGGAGTTGAAGAAACCGAATCAGAATACCGTTTTCGTGCGTCAAATTCCTTTCGGGAGTTTAATTGATACCCTCCTTGAATTTCAAATTTCCCTAAAGATGGCATTCGATAGCTTGCATGAACTGACCATAAATCATGGGCAATTTCTTGTTTCGGGCCATTGATTGTATAAGTAAAATCAGCATCAGTCAGAGGTTTTCCGGCGGCAATAGCACGATATAAATCATCTTGATTTCCAAAATGTGAACCAAGATAAATCCCAAGTGTTGTTCCAAAGTGCGAATAATATGCTTTGGAAGTAAAATTGCCAGCGGAATACCCGATTGTAGCCGAGCTGTTTAATTCCTCAAAACCTGTATTTGCCATCCAATAGTCACTTGTTTGGGAATTACCAGCTTTGCGGGCACTTGCTTGTGCTCGCCAGCCGACACTACCACCAAACGCTCCACCTTCTATAAGCAATGAACCCGCACCTTGTCGGTTGTTTGAAAATCCATTTGCTGTGAATTCTCCGCCAATTCCTATAGAGGTCGGTAATTCTCGCTGCTCTACACGAATCACTCCGCCAATCGCACCCACTCCATATTCGACACCGGCTGAACCTTTGAGCACTTCGATAGATGATATTGAAAACGGATCAATTTCAGGTGCGTGCTCTGCGCCCCATTGCTGTCCTTCTTGCGCTACGCCGGCATTCATCACCGTAATTCTTTGGGAATGAAGACCGTGAATAACGGGCTTGGAAATAGACGGGCCTGTTTGAAGTGTCGTTACACCATTAATAGTTTTGAGTGCATCACCAAGCGTTTGCCCGCGATGTTCGTCCAATTCTGCTGTCGTAATATGAATTGTTTGCTTCGTTGCAGCTCCAAGTTCGGATGTTCGGTCAGACTCTACTACCGTCGGCTTCATGAGAACACTTGATGGTTCGAGCATGATAAAGAGAACGCTGTCTTTTGGAAGTTCAATTTGGCGTGAGAATGAATCGTAACCAATATATTTTGCTATAAATGTATATTTTCCTTCGGGAATTTCATCTATTACGAATACACCTTTTTTGCGGGAAATACTTCCTTTTTGAATTGGCAATAGTTCGAGAGTTGCACCGACTAATGGATGTTTTGTTACTGAATCAACCACAGTTCCGCGAATGTTTACAGGCATTTGAGCGTTCAAACTCCATGCAAATAAAAATAGAGATGCAACTGCAAAACAACTACACCGATAAAGCAGTATCATAGAATATTTAATTTAAAAACCAAATGAGCAAATTATTCACCGTCAATAGATTAGACGCGAATAGCAATCAAGAATTATCCCTACAAAATCGTAAGAATATCTCTTTAATTAGAATGGTACAGTAGTGTTAAAGCGTTGGAGGAGCGCGACCTGAATGAAGAACTTTAGCGAGGAACTGATAGCAGATGTGTTTGAAAAAAGTAAAAACAGACTTCGTGACCGATGAGAAAAACTCCGAAACAGGTTTCATCAATCCATCTTTCAGGAATTGACTTCCACTGCAAATCGGACATGAATCATGCGAGGTAAATTCTCCTGCTTTCGCAGTTTGGGCTACTGATTGAGTTTTAGATTGAGATGAAACTGCTGTATGATGATGCCATACCTCAACCCATTGTCCCAAAAGAAAGGAAATACAAACTAAAACTGCAACGGCAATTTTAGAGATTCGGATACTATGAAGTAGAATTGAATTCATAATAGTGCAAAATTACGTATTTTACAGCAAAATATTGTGTCAAGAATTTTTCATATTGAAAAAAAAGTTGGACAATGGTTAATTACTGATTCTAAATGTATCTTGACGAAATATATCTTCAAAATACAATTCGTGTTTCATTTCATCCAATTTTGTGTTACTTTAATCATAATAAAGAGTTCGGAATATTCTTGGCATATCATTTGACCTACCGGATTATCTACTCGAGATTATACATCAATAGTTTTTTTACACCTAATTTTAGGAGATTGTTATGAAAAATTTTTACCGTTGTTTCATTACGCTTTTCTGTGTTTTTGCCTTGATAAACGAGAGCAATTCCCAAACAAAGGACGGCAATACTACTCTTTCGACGCAAGGACGTGATTTTTGGCTGGCAGTGCCGCTGAATGACGCTAAATCTCAGCCCATTTTAGAGTTAGAATTTTATGTAACGTCAAGCTATAATACTCTTGTTTCTGTCGAAGTTCCGGGAACCGGATTTTTACGAAGCAAAAAGTTAAATGCTAATGAAGTAGTGATTTTTTCGACCAAAGACGGTTCGGCTACGTTTGATTTTGAGATTGTCAGCTCGCAAATACCCGACCCCCACGGAATTCATATTTATGCCGACCAACCTATTTCGGTAACTATGATGAATTCCAAACAAGTTACTTCTGACGGCTACCTTGCTCTGCCTGTGAGTGCATGGGGAACCGATTATATTCATTGTGCCTATTATGATTATGGTGAATTTCGTCCTTGGGGAGCAGGGTTTATTGTTATTGCCTCCGAAGATAACACAGAAGTAACGATAAACTTAAAAGGAGTGGGTTCGACACTCGGTAAAACTCGGAGCGGCTCCAAAATTGGTGATATAGTAGGTCCCATAAAACTCAACAAAGGTGAGGTCTATAACGTCGTTGGCGACGGTACAAGCGTGGGCGTATTCGACCTTTCCGGTTCGAGAATTACTGCCAACAAACCTATCGGGCTTATTTCCTACCACGAACGAACAATGTTACCGTCGAATAATACCAATGGACGCGACCATCTTTGCGAAATGCTTCCGCCAATCTCTTCTTGGGGCAAAAAGTATTGTTCGATTGAACTTCAACGTGATGGTAAAGGTGATTTTTATAGAGCTGTCAGTTCCCAGCCCAATACCAAAGTCAAGATGAAGTATTATGATAAAGTTACCAAATCACTTCTCGGTCAGCGCGATTTTGTTTTGTCGAAAGCTGGTGATTATTACCAAGATTTTAACGCTTGGGTAGGAAAAGGAGCAATAACAGGATTCAACGGAACAACTGTATGGGAAGCCGACAAGCCGATTTTAGTGATGCAATATGCCTATTCGGCTGATTGGGATAATGGCAGTGATTTCGACCCGTTTATGATAGTACTTTCTCCGCAGGAACAATACATCCGCTCTGCATTAGTCCAAACACCAATCAATGAGAATTTTGTCAATAATTTTTTCTCCTATATTATTGAAGGAGATACAAGCGATGCCCAACAAACGAAACTGAAATCATTAACTATTGATGGCGATACTGTTTATAAATCATATTCTCAATTGTTAAAAAATAATATTCCCGGAACAAACTACTATTGGGGGCGGAAAACTCTATCCCAAGGGGTGCATTTTGTAAACAGCAATACTCTGTTTGGTGGTTATGTTTATGGATTTGGAACGTTTAATTCATACGGATGGCCTGCCCCTGCCGGCACAAAATCTCTAACAAATGTAGATACTCTCCCACCTGTTCTTACATTTACCAAAGATTGCGGCGACTATACGTTTCATGCAACCGAATTACGCAATTATGGGCCGTCGTCGGCAGATACTGTGCAAATTGACCAAGGGATTTTTGATATCTTTATTGAAAATTTAGTCAGTTATAATTACGAACTAAAACTTATCACTTCCGATAAAATTATTCCACTGCCTAAAATAACAGAATTCGATTTTAAACTCTTGGTAAAAGATAAAACTAAAGATGCTTTTGCTGTCGTTAAAGCACTTGATCGAGTAGGAAATTACGCATTTGATACTGTTCGTTTTCAAGCCGTAAAATTGCCTGATATGTCGCCGTCTGCTTATTTATTTAAAGTACCGACGGCTGATACTACTCTCAATCAAACAATTACGATTACAAACTCAACACAAAATACCATTTCAATTGAATCACTTTCATTAAAGACAGCCAAAGCATTTTCTATTACAAGCGGAGGCATCTCCCAGAAATTTGACCTTGCTCCTGCTGAAACTTATTCGATAATAATTCAATATAAACCCACTACTCAGAATAAAGGAATTACAGAACTGGACTCACTCTCTATTACTTACAGCGGCTGTGGCAATCCGCAACAAATTATTTCGCTTGCCGGAAAAATTATCACTCTTGCTGTCTCTGCGAATCCTAAAGCACTTTATATCTATACAAATGTTGTAGATTCTGCTCATTTGCGAACAATTACCATCACAAATCCATCTGAGGATACTGTTCATCTTCGTTCAGTTTCACTTCAGCAATCTACTGTTTTTTCGGTTACAAGCGGGAATATCAATTCTGATGTGCCACTTGCTCCAACTGCTAAGCATATCATTGAGGTGCAATACAAGCCGACTTCTGCTTCCGTCAATAAAACTGAATTAGATACACTTCATATCAGAGGGCTGTACGCTTCCGAACTGCGTATTCCACTACTCGGTATACTTACGGCTGTTGGTGTTGATGAAGGCACACATCAATCTAAATTTGGGATGACAACAACACCAAATCCTGCTGATGAGAATGTACTGGTAACGGTTTTCGGTAATGAATTACAGCGTAATACTGTTCATCTTCGGCTATTTGATGCAATTGGACGGGAACTAACAGCTTGTTCGGCTGAAATAGAACATGGCAAAAGTATTTTACTCCCGAATGTTGGAATGTTGCCGATTGGCGCGTATCGGCTTCTGGCTACAAGTGCCGATGGTCTCTTTATTTCTACTATTATGATACTTATTCAACGGTAGAAATGTAATATGGTTGGTTGAATATTTGAACCATAAATAGACACAGTAAGAAGTTTCGGTGTTATTGTTCGCCGAGACTTCTTACTTTTCGGTCAAGTTCGTTATTCTAATTCTGCTCGGTTTGCGTATTGCCGGACTGACTTTAAAAATTTCCTACCTCGTTAGAGGCGCAATATCGGTAGAGAATAATCTCGCATCACCCCTTTAAAAGTTCCGTATGGAACGGAATGTTGTTGCTCTATCCCAGCCCTATGGGCTTAATAAGTCGTTGGAGAAACACTATTCTACCGATATGTATTCCCTACGGGAAAAAGATTTTCCGTCCCGTCCGCTCAGGTGTCAACCAACCGTCTTCATAACTTTAACTTTGCTAAGTAATTGAAAGTCAGTTTTAAAAACTGACTTGACTTGAAATATTCTTAAAATCAATTTATTGAGTTACAATTTCTTTCAGTATTTCAGCCACGACTGTTGGATTTTCAATCAGCATTTCATGACCAGTATTGGGAAGTTCTTTCACAAGTACATTCGGGCATAAACGACGTAAGCCTTCCACATCTTCACTGCGAATTACGGCATCTTCTTTGGTGGCTTGCAAGGCGACCAAAGAACATTCTAAGCTGTTTACATCACTTGCAAGGTCAATATATTTTGCAGAATTGGCTAAACCTTCGACTGCTGTTTTGGAAATATGGAGGTCGTTTTGCCATAGTATTCTGCTCGCCCAACTTTTATCAAATGGTGGGTAGAAAGGCGGGAAATCTCCCATAATTAGTCCTTTTACAGCCGCTTTATCACCTACGGCTGCACGTATTGCAATCGAAGAGCCAAAAGAATGTCCGAACAAAAAATATTCGGACAACTTCTCTTGATGAACAACTGCCTGAATGTCGCTGGCTTGATCATCAAGTGAATAGTGCGTTTCGGGCGAATCACTTTTCCCCCGCCCTCGAAGACTTATAATTATGTGATAAATGGGTAACGATGAGCTAAAAGCAGACATAACCTCCTCTGCCGAGTTAATCGCCCCCGGAATAATGACAAGTGGTTTGCCTCCGCTTGCTTCATTTACTTTGTAATAAGATATATTAACTCCATTATTATTTACCATAAAATCTTTTATCATAATAGTTTATATCATTTAATAATTGAACAAATAGTTTTAAATTCCCAAATGTATTAAATTCAATTCTATAGGAAATCATCAACCTGTCGGTACAAGCTACATAAAAAGATATTACTATCATTTTTTTTTATCAAAGTTATTAATTGACCTTCCACCAGCATTTCAAATACTTTCCCGTTAGCTGTCTTTAATTATTTACTCAATCCTCACCACTCCAGCTCCATTATACGAATGATATTCACCGTTATACATAGCATCTGCACTCACCGGCCCCATCATAAATGAACCTTTCGAGACTGCACGCACAAGATAATAATACGCCGTTTCTTTACCCGAAGCTGTTGTAAAAATGTTAATTCTGTCGTCGCGAATGTCTAAATATTCCGGTTTTGTATTGTTTTTTATCCATGAGAGTTCGGGCACAGACCCAACCCGCGGATTCTCAATTTCAAATCCGGCAGGAAGCATATCAGTAATTGCAACATTAAATACTTGTTCATTGTGAATTGTTGAAAGTATTATTTTCACAACAACTAAATCATTCTGTTTAAACGTAGTTGATGAAAGTTGCTGTCCGTTTCTATTCAAAAACTCCTTGCGAACTCTAAGGAAGTTATCTTCCTGCACAAATTTGCCATCCGCACTCAGTCCTTCCAAACTCCAGAAATAATACATTGTTCCGCCATTTGCGCTAATGCTTACTTGCTTTCCGGCAATATCTTTTGAAGTAACAAAAGTATTTTCGCCGGCCGAACCGATAGTTTTTCCGCCAACGGTGATTGTTGCCGAGGCGTTCGCAGAAAAGTTTCTTTTGGCAATTTTCCCGAAGGCGAGCAGAGCAAACACATTTTCTTGCGTTGATAAATATCGCTGATGTTTCATATTTTCAGAAAGATGCCGTGCCATAATCGGGATTTGTTTGTTATCGGGATCAACTTCCAAAAGTGTATTGAGTGCAATGCCTTGGTCACGAATTGAAGAGCAAAAACTTCCGGCAGTTATCGAAACTGATTGTTCATCCGTGAATGAAGATTTGGGAAGTAGCCCTTTGAAACTTGTTTGGTCGCCAATGAGCATGAACGCACCAGCTAAAAGATAGCGCGAATCATCGGTAAGTTGTGTTAAATTCGACTTGCAATAGTTCATGGTTGATACATCGGCTCGTCCTACAAGTGCAAGTACATAAAGAGAATACGCCACTTCTTGGGGAATAATCGGACGAGATTTCACCGTTCCGCCATTCACACGATAATTATACTGAATTGTTCGACGAGTCTTCACTTCTTGGAATAAATACGAAGCGGCTTTATCAATTGTAGAAGATGGTACTTCAAACCCGCCTTTTTTGGCTTCCCAAAGGAAATGAACGGCATACGCACTTCCCCACCATGAAGCAGATTCGTCACCTTGCCAATACCCGAACCCTCCGTTATACACTTGCATCGAGCCAAGTTTGGTAATTGCTTGCTGTACATTGTAGGCAGGATTTGCTCCCTGCATCGAACGGTCTTGAATTGATTTAGCGAGGTCGAAATAGTAAATCTGAGGAAAAGCCGACGAAACAGTTTGTTCTACACAACCATACGGATATTGAACAAGATACGTGAGATTCTTGGTAAATTGAACGAGCGGCGAACGCGATACAATAAGTTTTGCATCCATCGAAGAAGGAATATACCCTACAGTAAGATTAACTGTTTGCGTTTGCCCTGAATTTACCACGCCATCGCCCGAAGTTTTGAGCAGACCTGCGACCGGACGAACACTCATCGAGGTTTTTTCTGTAAATGTTTCACCGAGTGCTTGCACGCTTACGGTAGCATCAGCAATTCCGATTTCTTGTTTTGCGACTGCACGGAATGTAACATTTGCTTCGGAATTAGCCGAAATATTGACCGATTGCTGATAATTTCCCACCACATACATTGCTCCACTTATCGAAAGTTTTGCAGTTGCATTTGCAGTTTTTGAGGTTGTATTTGTTAGTGTTACAGGTATAACAAGTGTATCATTCGGACTTGCAAATCGAGGCAAAGCCGATGAAACGACAATCGGGTCGGCAACCTTAATATGCTTTTCTGCAGCTCCGAACGATTTGTTTTTATAACAAACTACCATCACTCTCAAATCACCCGAAAATTGTGGAATATCAATTGTATAACTCGCCTCAGAGCCGGAAGTTTTGATAATTCCGCTCCACAAAGAAATTAAATTAACTCGTTTGGTCGTAAATGGATTCACTCGTTTATTCAGGTCGTAACCGTCACCGGCAGTACTTGATTTCTTTCGAGAAAATTCAGGAAAGAGGAATGGATAGAGATTGTGTGAATTAACTTCAAGTGCACGTTTTGCATAGAAAAAGTCATGAGGGTCGGGAGTTTTATAATTTTTAAGCTGAAGAATTCCTTCGTCCACCACTGCAATTGTAAGATGAACATTTGGTTCACCTGTGCGAACAGTGATTGTTTGTTTGGTGTTCGAGCGAGATTTTTCGGCAACGGTAATACTCACCGGAATCCTCGAAGAAGGTTTGTCCACGATAATCGGCTGAAAACCTGTTGCAACGGTCAGTGGCATTGTGCCGTCATCAACTGGTTTAAAGAGAGTTGCCGTTACATAGACATTCGGCAGATACTCTTCTTTAATCGGCAAGGTAAGCAATGCCGACTTTTTATCTGTTTCGAGATAGAAATACTCTAAAACTTTATTTCGTTCAATCGTTACGAGCAGTTTTCCGGCAAATGGAGTTTTGAATAGAATTGATGCTTTATCGCCAATATTATACTTTTCTTTGTCGGTTTCGATGTCAATTTGTCCTTCTTTATTCACTTCAAACGATGAACTTTGCGTATATCCCCATCCGTAAGCATAGAAACTTTGGGCTACATATCCACTCGCTCCAGGTTTCATAATCCTAACTTCGTATTCACCCGAAAGCATCGGTGTAAAATTCAACGAAGTGGACGAACCGCTGAGCGTCATGGTACGTTCAATTAAAATCTGTTCCTGCTTTTGTGATACATTTCTATAATAATTATAGTCCTTTTCAATCACATTTTGCCAATTAAACTTGATGATTTGTACTTTTGCTTGAACTCCGTTTTGTGCATTTCCATTTTTATCAACGGCAAGCAAAGGAATTGTCAGATTACTTCGCAAGCCAACATAATTATCAAAATTTTTAATTCCAAAAAATGCGCTTTGAGTTATAATATCAAATGTAGAAAGCCGGTTCACAGGACGACCTGTTTCATCAAAAACAGTAGTATAAACCTTGCTGGCCAACAGCCCAAGATTCTCATATTCCTGACCAATTGCGAATGTTTGCGATGCTTTACCTTCGGCATCGGTTTTACCTTCACGCAGTTCTTTTTGGAATTGAGTATTATTTTTAGTTTGAATAGTAAAAATATAATCTTTGAAGTTTTTTGCGATAAATTGCTTGCGAGCAAGTGAATATTCCATTTGATAATTACGTCCCGAAGCAGGCGGCCCGAATAGATTCATAACCTGAGCATTGACAGTAACTTGTTCGTTTATTTTATAATCTGATTTATCCGTATGAACAGCCACACTTATTCGGTCAGGCATAAATTCTTCGACGCTAATTACCGTAGAATTCAGTAAGATATCATTAGCAGAATACAGTTCTGCACTATACGAACCCGTTACAACTGTCGTTGGCAAGTTAATCGCAGTTTCAAACGAACCTTGTTCTCCGAGAGTAAATTTTGCGGTTTTGTATTCCTTGCCATTTGGCATTAAAAGCTTTAATTTAACAGGAATATTGACTACAGGTTCCCATTCCATCGTACGAACAATAGCACTTAAATGAAGCGTTTCACCCGGACGATAGATATTTCTGTCACCATAGATAAATGCCTGATATCCCGTCGGATTTTCGCGCACCCCACCGACATCAAAGCGAGAAGTTTCGACTTTTGTTCTGTTTAGATGCAGATACGTATAATCTTTATCCATTTGCGCTGTCAACATTTCGACATGAAACCCCGGAGCTTTTTGTTTGATATTCGGGAAGCGTGCAATGCCGTCGGTGCCGGTTGATGCCTTATAAACAAACTGGTTATTTGAACTTACAAGCTGTATATTTACCCCCGAAAGCGGGTTTGCACTTATAATTGAATTGGCAAATACTACGATTTCATTGTCGGTGGATTTGGCTATGAGTCCGATGTCGGAAATTGCTACTACTTTGGTAGCATTCAGATATTCTTCATCTTCGGAAGTTACTTTTACTAAATAGATTCCCTTGAACATAGTTTTATCATCGAAATTTAGATTTAATAAACTACGTCCGTTGTCTTTGGGAAGTGATTTTGTTTCAACGATTTTATTGACAATTTCATCACCATAATTTTTGGTGTCGAGCCAGCTGTAATTATTATATTCCTCTTGATATCCATCTTCGGAATACCCTCCGCCGTCACGCAGGAACGCAAGAATATTATTTTCATAAATTTTTGTGATAATTACCCGAACTCTCGGAATATTGGTGATTTTCAGACCAACATTTTTATCGCCTTTTGATGTGAGATACACCGCTTTCTGTGAAGTAAAAGCAAGCGTCGGTCTCAGCTCTCCGAACTGTACATATTGTTTGTAATCCTGTTGCATTTCACCGCCCACAATTCCCTTTAATTTTCCCGAAACGGTCAGTTCGTACGTAGTTCCAATCTTGAAATCGCCTTTGACAATTAAACCGTATTCCATAGTTTCAGCTGTAAATTTTACCGAAGGATTGACAGATACAAGCGGTTGAATATCAGAATTATCAATACTTTGTGTGGTAAGAATTTCAATTGCCTGTTTTTCGTCTTCAAAACCTGTAGATACTTGTACAATCTGAATTTTATCGCGTGAAGGTGCGTCAAATATAAGTTCAAATGGATTTTTGGTAATAAACTCACTTTCTACACACCGTAATCCTTTATCTACAAGAACTCTTACGGGCAAACGTGCTGTACCCGAAGGCGGATTTTCTATAATCACTTGAATTGTTTTATCTACAGTCGAAAACGGAAGTTCAAAAGGCGCATCTTTGCCGTCCAACTGAATATGCAGTAAATTTGCAAGTTCTTGAGGATTAACATTTTCTGTGAAATTTAACCGTAATTGCAGTGCAACCTGCGAGGGGTTTTTGGTGGATTTTGCCCAAAAAGGCAAAGCATCCATAAGTTTCAGATACGGCGTGTGAAAAGCAAATACATTTTCATCGGATATTTTCAATTTTTTATCGGCATACCGCAAAATTATTTCGCTTAATTCACCTTTGTAGTCGGTGCTCGGCTTGAATCCTTTGCTTGGCGAAAAGAGAAGTTCCGTTGGCGAATTCCATCGAAATTTTCCGCGAACTGACGGCGTAAATTTAATATACGATGTTGTATCCCAATTGTAGGTAAGAAGCGAGTCAGGCATCAACGGCTTATCGAACGTAAACGAAAGATTTTGTTCTCGTTGAACTTCATCAGTAAAATTTCGAGAGGTTATATTGACTTTATCACCGCTACAGCTTGCCAAAACAAGCACAGAAACTACAAACAAAACAACGCGGAATATCATGAGAAATCCTAAGAAAATATTAGAAAAATGTGCGAATCTTGGGGACGAATCGCGGAAGGGTATTTTACAACGATTTGCACTGCAAAAATAGTGAATAAGATGAAGCAAAATACAGCAAACTGTGGTATTTTCTTTTTTACTAATTTTCGACTGTATTTACAAGAGTTTTCTATCAGAAAACTGTATTCTTCGACTCATTTGAGTGATTGGTGCAGAAGAGAAGAAATTAACAATCAGAAATATTAAATAACACCTTGGAATTCGATTGGATTGACTGTTTTTTTACTGATATTGCTATTCTTAGCAAAGATTTTTTACGTTGGTTCTGAGCATTAAAATAAACATTACACATTCGATACTTTTATATTTAATTAGTAATTAAATAAGAGTTAATGCAATTTTTTAAACTATTTCAACACCCTATTTCCTGGGGTAAGAAAATTTCGGATTAAATAGAAAAGATTTATCGGTCAGCGTCAGTAGGAACGCTATAATATCAACTTTTTCATTGGAAGTCAGCACGATTGGTTTTTGTAAAACATTTGCTAATGTGTTGCTTTGCCTAATGCCAGAAGTATAATGCTTCAGAACTTCCGAAAGTCGTTTGAAACGACCATCGTGCATGTAGGGGTATGAAAATTCGACATTGCGAAGTGTGGGCACTTTAAATTTTAAGGAATCATTTGGATTTTTAGTTACTCCTAATCTTCCATAATCTTTCAGCGTTGAGTCAGTCGGAAGCCCATTATTCATAAATTCATCATTGGTAAATAACGGCTCAGGATGGCATGACGAACAGTTCTGTTGATACAACCGATAGCCATTTTTTTCCTGTTCAGAGAAATTTGCTTGTTTTCGCATCACACTGTCATATCGTGAGTTACTTGAAATAAGCGTGAGCATAAATTGAGAAATTGCTTTTAGAGTGTGCTCGCCTGTAATAATTGAATCGCCGAATGCTCTGTAAAACAGCGTCGGATATAAATTATTTGCTTGTAGTTTTGACACAACATGAGTAATAGTTTCATCCATCTCAAGCGGATTACTGATTGGAGCAAGTGCCTGCATATCCAAATGATTAACTGCACCATCACGCATGAATAATTTTTGCCAAGCTAGATTCATTAATGCAGGTGAATTGCGAGTGCCGATTCTATCTTCGATGCCATGACTAAGTGCATGATCTACATGTGTGAACGCAGTATATTGCGAGTGACAACTTGCACAAGAAATAGTGTTATCACCGGAAAAAATCGGGTCGTAAAACAATTTTCTACCTAATTCTACCTTGCTTTCAGTAATGGGATTTTTGGAAAAATCATACTTGGGCTTTGGCCAAGTATCAGGAACGAAAAAAAGTGATTTTTCGGTAAATTGAAAAGCCGATACGACGAAACAAATACATAAAAGGAAGTACCGTCGTGCTTTCATGTTATTTAATCGAAATTGCTTTGGAAACCGTTTTTGAGAGTTGCAGTGCAACGTTATTTGGCGACATCACATGATTGAGTGTCGCTAAGTTTATATTCTCAATAATCTTTTTAATGTCAAAAGTAATATGAATATGCTCAGTGTTGGAAATTGGAAATTCTAATGCTTGCAAAGTATTAAATGGTGATTGGTATCCACCAAGATGAAATTGAAACTCGTTGTTTCGTGTACTGCATAGTTTGCTTTTTCCTTCTAATTTACAATTAATATATCCGCTTTGCCAACTCCAATACATTCCTTTTGTCGGGTCTAAGTCGCCACCCATTGCACCGGAAACTGTAGTAATGCTATCAATTCCAAGATAAAAATCGAGTTGATCAAACACTATGTTTTGTTTATTTAGGATGATAATTTGCAGTGTTTTTGGGTCAGAGGCATCTACAAGATGAAAACTGTTTTGCTCTTCTAAAACATTAATTCCTGCCTTGAGAAACTGAAAGTGTGAAATATAAAATTTCAACACATCAATTTGTAAGTTATTGGAATCATTAGTAAGAAAAGAAGAATCAGCCAAATCCACAACATTTGCCCCATACGTTGGCGAAATGGAAATATACATTGCTGTGTTTGTTTGAGCAGATATGAAACGCACAGACGACACAAAAACAATCACAAAAATTATAGAAAGGTTTTTCATTCCTTCTTTCTTTTTGGTGGATGAGGGGCGAATATTTTTGCAAGGTCTATGCAAAGTGTGTCGAATGCTTTTACCTGATCCGGCGAGCAGAGCTTTTTAATGTCCTGAAAATGCTTGTAATGTATCTGTTCAATGTGAACTTGAACCTTGCTAATTTCATTAATCAATGAATCTTTAACAGATTCCTGCCCGTCGGAAATTAAGGTTGCATACAATTTGTTTTTTAGCTCCTTAATTTGCCCGTCAGATTCTCGTATCTCGGATTTATGCCACTCAATATAGTTATCATATTCCTTCGATTGATTTTCATCAAAGCCAAGTTTTTCGATAACGATGGCTCTTGGCCCTTCACCACCGCCGGGAGGCATTGGTCTGTGTGAGAACAGCATCCAAATCAGTACAATGTTTACTGCAAGCAAGCCGATGAATACAGCGGTTAATAATCGTAATTTACTCATTTGTAGAAAGAATTATTTGGCATTAAATCCATTGATTGAGCAATGTTTGTTGTGGGTTTATAAGATTCGGTTGTGTACAATACTGCGCTGATATTTACATACAGCACCACAAAGCACGAAAGAGCGACAGCCCAAGCAAATTTTTTCGGAACTGTGGCAGAGTGCGAGTCTCGGATTTTCTGTTGAATACGAGTAAATAAGTACGGAGGCGCATCTACTTTCCGAATTGTATCTAAATAATCTATGTTCATTGTAATCTGCTTTCTCAAGTATTGATATTCTGAAAATGTTTGACGATATAATTCTGTTTATCCTTCGCTCAATCTCAATGTAGCTGAAAGTTTTGTTTTGGCTCTTTGAATGAGAGATTCGACTGCTTTTGGGGTAATTTCCATAATTTCAGCAACTTCCGTTTGTGTCATTTGTTCGATTTTGTGGAGAATTAATGCTGTTTTTTGATTGTCGGGCAATTGATTGATATGCTTGAAAATATGCTCTATCGCTTCTTTATTTTCCAACTGCACACCCGGATGATTAAACTCTGGCGGGTCATGTCGTAATTCACTACTATCGTCAAAAAACAGCGATGTTAAAAATGAGAATCGTTTCTTACGTTGCTTAGATTTGATATGGTCGAGTGATTTATTGATGGTAATGCGGTAAATCCATGTAGCAACATTCGACTCCAACTTAAAATTATCAAGCGATTGAAACACCGAAACAAAAACATCCTGTGTTATTTCTTCGGCATCTTCGGTGTTTTGCACGTATTGCAGAGCAAGGTTGTAAACCATGCGTTTGTGCGAGCTGTATAGTTCTTCAAAAATCAAAGTAGTCGTTATTTTGCTTTTATAATTTTCTATCGAAGAGTAATAGACTAAAGTTGAATGTTTTCTTCTTGTGCGAGCCAAGGAGTAGCGAACTCTTCCTATTGCAAAGGTGCTGTTAGCGGTACATTTTCTATCCACAACCTTCTTTCAATTTATTAATGTCAAAGTCTTTAGGTATAGGGATTGTTTTAATGAAACTAATCCACTCTGTTTCTAATTCTTCGATTGAGAAACCATAGATTGAATTGAAGTTCTCAAAACCTCCGGTCCAAAGTAGTTTCATTTTTTCTACACCGTATTTCTCATACAGATATTTGTAAATTCCAGCACTTTGTATGTATGCTATTACATCACTTTTTTTTACTTGATTATCGAATCTATTAATTAAACTGTCAAGCGGGAATAGTTTTTTTTGTTGAAGGTAATATGCATTTATAGAATACATGGGATTGTCATAAAAGCAATAGTTGTCAGTATAAGTTGCACCGCCTTCATCTAACAAACGATAATTTGTCAATCCCCATATTTCGTAAGATATTAAGTGGAATATTTCGTGTTTAAATTGAGGACGAATATTTTGGTTGTAAACAAAAAAAACTAAGTCGTGTCCCTTAGCAGCACCACCTTTTATTTTATATCCCATCACTTTATTCATCTCCTCCTTACTATCAACTGCCAACAAATAAATTCCATTATTATAAGAGCTTATATTTAATACTGAGAGTATTTTATTATACGCTATATCCAGTTCACGTTCAATTTCATTGAGATGATTTGCGGTGTAGGAACTTTCTGTAAAATAAATTCGAAAAGATTTATAGTTGACTGAAGAAAGAGAAATGGAGTCATTTCCAATAAATCCTAAAACATAAGAGGAAGGTTGTCGAAATACAACTTGCTGAGAGATACTCTCCTGCAAAGTAGCGGTTATAAAAAGTATTATTATTAGTCTTAAAGTTCTCATGTTCATCCTTTAAAATTACCGTTACTTTGCAAGTATAAGGAAGTTTCTCGTACTCATAAAAACTTCCACTTCCCTACAAAAATATACAAATAATGAAGAACTTGGAGTAGTATTTGCGCCTATTTTTAGTGTTGTTATTTACTATAAGAAGGAACTTTTTCTGTGGTGACGAAGTTTAGATAAAAGTCAGAGTACAATTATGCGGTAATACCGCCTTTTTTTTGTACTTTGACAGTAGCAAAGATTACTCAATTCCAATGAAAATTTCAATGAATCGCTTTTTAACTGTACTATTTTTTATTCTACTGAGCATTACCACTGGGCAAGCTCAAGTGGGAGTCACCGTCGTTACACGCTCACCGATGCCGGCAAAAATTTCGGAATGGCAACGTGACCGCTCGTTATTTCAGGTGATTCTAACCAATCCGGCTGGCAATCAAGAATATCGAAACGCACGCATTTCTTTTATTATTAGAGAATTTGGCACAGAGCATATTATTGCTCGCTCGCAAGATGCCAGTCCGTTTATACCGCGTTTTACTATTCCTGCGGGTTTTTCGGTAACACCTCGTTTTGGCGCAGATATTATTTCCGAGAGTGCCACCACGCTCGACCCTACACTTCAGAATGTCATCTCAACCACGAATAGTATTCCCGAAGGAAGCTATGAGTTTTGTGTGCGTGTATTTGACGCAAATAACAATGAAATTGGTTCTTCCGGCGAGATTTGCAGACTATTCAATGTTATCATTGGTGACCCGCCATCATTAATTTTACCTGAGAATAAATCTGTTCTAACGGTCGGATTTCTACCTAATTTCATTTGGACAGGAGTGCAAACCGGAGGAAATATCATTCGTTATAAAATTCGTGTTGTCCCTGTTTTTACAGGACAGAACGAACGCTTCGCAATGGACTATAATCCCGTTATGTACGAAAAAATTACACCTGCTACTTCTTTGCGCTACGGACAAGACGGACTTCCTTTTGGATATTATCCGCTTGCTGTTGGGTTTGCATGGCAAGTTCAGGCAATTGACGAGCGCAATCAACCCGCAACTCGCAACGACGGGAAAAGCGAAATTTTTACTTTCCGTTTCAATAATAAATCGGGAGACAACAATGATAATTCCACTTCTGATACCACACTTTCCGGTAACGGATCAGGCGGCGGCACGTTCGGTGGAGGCAAACAGAACGGCGGAGACTCAACTACCAATTCAAATGGCGGTAATTCCATTGCAAACAGTATCAAACGAATCCATATCGGTGAATTTTGGCTTACCCTCGACTTCCCCCAACTCTGTGTTGGAGAATGTTCTCTAAGCGGAACAGGCAAAATTTTTGTAGCAATTTTCAATGATTCAATTCCTGTTCGTTTTTCGGGAGTACGTGTAGAGCGCAAACGCAATGAATTTGTTGCAACTGGTATAGGAAACATAATTTCTGAACTTTCAACTCCTAAAATATTTACTTTTCCCGCAGTAAAATGGACAGCCACAGATTTAGAATGGACACTCGAAAACGCGACGGCAAAAGGATTTGTAGAGATTAATTGGACTGCGGCAATGATTGGCAACGGAACTTCACGTATATCATTCATTGGTAGTGAGTTTGCTCCCAATGCCATCAAGCAGAATGCTCTGCCTGTTTCTTTACGCCAAAGCGGTAGTGATGTTGGATTCGGCTCGTGTCTTGAATTAAGTTATGATACACTTTCTCTTGGAATTACCCTGCAATTTACCGAACCCACACTCAAAGCATCACTAGCTGGCGAAGCAAAAATCCCATGTTTACAATCGAACAATCAAACTGTATCAGGACGTTTCCACTTGCCGATCGACCGAATAAGCAGTGATAATCTGCTCGTGTCACTCCCCGTAAAAATGCGTGATGTTCGCATAGGAACATTACCGCTAACTCTTTCTACTGAAAAACTATTACTCGACCTTACTTCGGAGGCAAATTACACAGCAATTTCACCGTCGTCTTCATGTCTTTACAGCCAAAGTTGGTCTAATCCTCTCTGGCGCGGAATGATTATTCCCAGTGCATCGGTTACACTTCTAATGCCAAGCGGGCAATTTAAGTTTGAGTCACAAAATTTACTATTAGAACCAATTTCAAATGAACTAAAACTCAGCATAAAAGGACAAGATGGTAAGAATAAAACTCTCAATTATGGAGGATTCTCAATTCTTTTGGATTCTCTTTCGCTTGACTTATGCCAAAGTTCTATTCAGCAACTTTCAGCCATCGGAACGCTCCAATTTCCTGCTGTGCATCCTAAAGAATGGAATGCGCTCGATTCGCTTAAAATTTCACTTAATGCCGATGCAAATTGGAAGTGGCATGCTACAATAACTAATAATAAACCCATTAATCTTCCATTTGGAAAGACAGCGTTAGTTCGTTTAGAAAATGGTTCTCTTCGCGAAACTTCTGCAGGTGAAGGTACTTTAGAATGGTCAGAAGTTACTCTTTCTACACCGATTGAAAATCCTATCGGTTCTGCTCAATTTCCTTTGAAACTCTACGCTTCACAAGGAAAATTCCTTGATAATACTACGTTTACATCCCTTCAGTCACTTCCTTATTTAATGATTGAAGGTGTTCCGTTTTTAGCAAAAGAAGCAGGTTTTGGTATCGAAAACGGAAAATGGTGGTGCGGATTCAGTGGAACTACCACACCTCCCGAAGCAAGTGGAATTGGCGGTGTCGAAATTAAACATCTGCGAATAATTGCTGGTACTCCGTTAGAAATTACAAGCGATGAAACACCTGTTACCTTAACCGTTGGCAAAACTGTTTCCATGAATGGAAATTTACATTGGGGATTGCTTTCGGGTTCTCAAACTGCACAAGGAATTACGGGAAAACTTTCGGCAACGGTCCACGCACTTTCAGATTTTCAATTACCAATGGATTTTGCTCTTGCAGGAATTTCTCTAAAAAACGGTAAATCCATAGGTGGAAAATCTTCATCAGTCTATTGGTATGCTCGTGGCGGTGATATGCGCTCCGAAGGTGTACAGTTTGTTCCAGAATGGCAACTTTTAGGTGGAGTTATTGGACTTGGATGGAATGTACAACTAACGGGTTTTGACTCAAACACAGTAAATATTGACGCAAACGGCGGCTCGATTTCAGTTCCTGCAATCCAACCTAAAGATGGTTTACCACTTCAATTCAATGCCGGATTATTATTTACATCCAATAATCATCGCTTATTCCGCTATGCAGCATCGGCGCATCTCGAAAGCATGAACGGCGGATTTGGTTCAATGCTCCATTTGAATGGTGACTTTGCAGTATTACCATCACTCGGTTTGGCTCGCGGAACAGTTCGAGGACAAATTTCGACTGCAACCGGTGAACAAAAATCAATATCGCTTTCGGGTTCGGGTCGTGCTTCGATAATGGGAACTACTTTTGAAACTTGTGATATTCATGCCGATTTTTCTTCATCTCAATCGCAAATATTACTTGGCGGACTCACTAAAAAGTTGGCTTTGCTTGATATTTCGGCAGAAAGTGGACGTACCGAAAAAGGTAGTGAAGTTTCCGCTGTCATTCTTCCTGAACTTGATAATGCAACCATTCGTATTACACCTCAAACAATTGAATTCACAAAAAATATCTCGGCAACTGTCCGCACTCTCGGTAAATTTGCAGTTCAGTCAATTGCTTCTAATTCATTTGGTTCGGTCGAAATACTTACTCCTTTATGTACTAAATTTTCCTATTCACTTGGCTCTACAGTAGCAACAATGAACTTTTGGGCAGCAACTGACCACACTAATACAGCAAAAGTTTGGCTTGATAACTTTTCAGTATTAGGAGAAAAAAATGCTCTTGCAGTACAAGCGCATACAAAGGCATCGGTAGCAATCGAACATAGTTCACCAATTAAAGAAATCAGCGTTCGTGTAGGTGATTCTCAAAACTTAGTTGTATTAGATGGCTTTGCCGTAAAATCCGATGAAAAATCTCCGGATGGATATATTTATACTGAGTGTTTGGGTAATCAGTGGCATAAAGAACGCGGCAATTCTACCATCCAAACGTGCGAGGATATTTCCAGAATTATTGGTCAGAATGCAATATCAATTCCAATTGATATTGCGGTTTCCATGGATAAAAATGGTGCCTGTTTTCTTCGTAATTCAGCGATGAATTCTATTCCGCAAGGAACAAAATTCGAAGCAACTATCTTGGTAAAGAAACATTCGAGTTCGGGCGAAACAATCAGTACAATTAAAAAAATTATTGAACTTCCTATTGCGCTTATACCCGATACTTCATTTGAATTAATTGATATGCCTTCACTTACTTCCAAAGAAATTACGGGAGTTCGATTGTCAATTATTACCTTGTCTAATCAAATTATAGAAATTAATTTAACTGATAACTGTACTACCATCGGCAGTATGGAATGTCCGTAAATGTTTAGCAATACTAACCAATGCGCCTATTACTTTTGGCATTGATACTCCTTGCAAGCGTTTCGGTGACATTCTCCCAAACGCAAGCTAAACCTCATCTGTGGGCAGAACCTACAGACGGAACAGTTATGCTACGATGGACTTTCCTGCCAGATAATCCATTACCGAAAGAAGGATATACTATTCTCCGAAAAAAGCACGGTTCACTTGTGCAATTTCAGCCGATTGCAACCGTAAAGCCAACTCCCGAAGCAGTAATAAATCCTTCCGAACGCGATACACTTGCTCGTATTGTCAATAGTATAAATAGTATAAATACCATAGTTTCCGAAAAAGTATCGCTTGGTTTAACCCTTCGGCTGTTGGTATTTTCTAAACCTAATGTATTTTTCCCAGCTTTAGGATTGCAGTATTTAGATACATCGGCACGACTTGCAAATATGTATGATTATGCTGTTGCAATTGGCAATGAGCCGATTACATCAATAGAAAACATACAACCCTCGGCTTCACAAATTTTAAATCCACCGGAAAAACTTACTGCAAAACCAACCAATAATGGTGCGCGATTATCATGGAGTATCATACGAAGTTTCGAGCGAGGGATTGCCGGATGGAAAGTATATCGGCGCGACGAGGTTAATGGTGCCTTTCGGGTTGTGAATCGTCCGATTCTTGCATTGTTTTTTGACGAGGGGTATCCGGCTTCTTATTTATTCGAAGATGAAAACCTCATCAATGGCAAACAGTATGAGTATTGTGTAACGGCATATTCTGTTTTTGGACAAGAAAGTCAGCGCAGTCAGCCCGTTCGCCTAACGCCAAATTCTAATGCACCGCTTCAACCGCCAAGTTCCATTACAGCTCGTGCCGGTGCAGATAGTGTATTAGTTTCTTGGATAGCATCAATGGACAAGCGAGTTCGTGGGTTTCATGTTTACCGCGGTTTACCCCAAAAACCACCGATTCGCCTGACAGAACAGCAACTTCCCGAAAAAGCCAAGCAATATACCGACCATCCGCACTCAATTCCATCGCCTACGATCGCATATTCTCTCACTTCGCTCGATAGTGCAGGTAACGAAAGCGAACGCTCATTCGAGCATTCTGTTCCTGTGCCTGATATAATGCCGCCCGATGTACCTCAGTTTTTTATTGCTCAAGGTGAGAGCAATCGAATTTTACTTACTTGGTCACGTAGTCAAGCTGTAGATATTGAAGGATATGAGATAGAACGCTCGATAAAAGCAAACGGCGAATATTCGCTTATAACAGGTGTGATATCTGATTCAATTTTTGCAGATTCAGTACCGACTACATCCGGAAAAACTACATTTTGGTATCGGCTGAGAGCTGTGGATTTGCACGGTAATCGTAGCAATTGGACAGCCGCTACTCTCGGTAAAATTCCAGATGTTATAGCACCGCCGGCACCGGCAATCAGTTCTATTAAAAATGGAGATCGTACGATTACTCTCGAATGGCAGGCAAACTACAATACTGACCTTATGGGATACTGGGTTAATCGAACGGACGATACGCTTTTTACACCAATAACACTTAATCGTGAATTGCTTCCACCTCAAAGCGTATATTTCCATGATTCAAGTGCCACACCCGGTATTCTCTATTTTTATGAAATAGTTTCTATTGACAGCGCAATGAACTATTCGTCACCGTCAGCCCGAATTGCCGGACGAAGCTACGACACGCGCCATCCCGTTGCACCGAGAATTGATACATTGATTATTAGTTCAGGTGGAATCACCGTCAAGTGGAGTTGGGGTGGGAAACCGCAAGCACATTTTGAACTCGTGGTTGAGCGAAGTCGTGATAACAGCCGATTTGTACAGATTAGCCCGCTTTTAGAAACAAATGTTTCCAGTTTCACAGACCTTTCAGCCCGCGATAATGATCAATATTTCTATCGCCTTAGAATCCGTAATCAATACGGAAATTGGAGCGAACCTTCAGAAGTAAAAATGTGTAAATTAGACCGGTAAACTTTCCTCCGGTAATTCGCCACTATCGTCGTTGTGCTTGTTAGAATGATACACAATGTCATTTGCAATTTTATTTTTCGTTTCCTCATCAGCCAAGATTTCCACAAGAGTTAATGCAAATTCAATTGCAGTTCCTGCCCCACGTGAAGTAATAATATTTCGGTCAATTACCACTGTATCTTGCAGATAAACAAATTTACTTAACTGACGCTCCACACTTGGATGACTTGTGAGAGCTGTGCCATGTTTTGCAAGCCCAAATTGTGCGATCAATATTGGTGCGGCGCAGATTGCGGCAATAATTCCACCACGCTTTTGTTGAATATGCAGAATCTTCTCAATATGCGGATGTGATGCAAGCGAATCTACTCCGTCAGCACCGCCCGGCAGTATAATTGCATCGAAAAACTCGTCTTCGAGTAAATCGTCAAACAGTATATCGGGAATGATTTTAACACCTCTTGAACAGGTAACTATCTCATTTTCGCCCGCGACTTGGACGGAAACACCGGCACGTCGGAGAATATCTATGATAATAACAGCTTCCATTTCTTCTGCTCCATACGGCAAAAGTAAGAGCGTTTCGAGAGTGCGTTCTTTAGGTTTAGGTTTAGGTTTGCGAGGCATACAGTTGTTTGTATAAATAATTATTTAATAATCCCACCACTTCGATACGGGATAAACTTTGTCAAGAACCATTTTTTCACCAATTTTGGGTGTTGTAATCTTTACTTCTAACTCTTTAGCTTTCGCCAGAACTCGCTCTATCGGCTCTTTCCATGGATGGAGCGAAAGTGTAAATTTCGCCCAATGAACCGGCAACATTATTTTTCCTTGAAGGTCAACACTCGCCTGAACTGCTTCTTCGGGCATCGAATGGATATTTGCCCATTGCTCATTATATTGTCCTGTCTCCATAATGACAAGGTCGAACGGGCCAAACTTCTCACCTATTTCCTTAAAATGCTCACCGTACCCTGAATCACCACCGATAAATATACGATGATTTGCAGAAGTAAGCACAAACGACGACCATAAAGTTTGATTACGATTCGTGAGCCGCCTTCCCGAAAAATGCCGAGCAGGAGTCGCTGTTAATTGAATATCAGATGCTATCGTTTGAGAGTCCCACCAATCAAACTCATGGATTTTACTTGCTTCTATTCCCCAATGTTCAAGATGAACACCAACGCCAAGGGATGTGTAAACTTTTGTAGCTTTAGAATTAAGTGCAAGTACTGTTTGGTAATCTAAATGGTCATAATGATCATGGGTTAGAAGTATGCAATCGAGATTGGGAATATCATCCGGCGAGTAAATTTGTGTTCCCAAATAGCTTTTTGTCCCTGCAAATGTTACGGGCGAAATTCGCTTGCTAAGTACAGGGTCAACCAACATTTTGAAATCATTTATCTGCAAAAAATACGAGGAATGCCCAAACCAAACGAGTGTAGTTTCATCTGTTGGCAAATTTTTTAAATCAGTTTTTATGGTTGGCACTGGTGAATTTGGTTGTTTATTCAGGTCTTTTTTCAGGAATTTCTTTAATACCTCAAAATGATTTCCTGCACCCGACATCAAGACAGTTTTGGTAGGATAACGGAATGCACCATTTTGGTAGTTTGGAGATTGTTGAACCCGAATAAGCCGCTCCCCATTTAATTTTCCACCAAAAGATTTAAGCCGAAAGAACATGACAATTACCACAACAATAAGAGCAATCACGGACAAAAAAATCATCATAAAGGGAATAGGATATTTATAAATTCAACGGAAAAACGAACCCTAAGACGGATTGTGCATCATTAAAATTTCAAGAAATGTTGGATTGTGCAATACTTTTGCTTAAAATAATATTCCGTATTTATTTTTAAGCGTTTCAAAGAAATTTTCACAATCAATTGCCAGCAATATGCAATTGAAAATGCTATTTAAAAGTCGAAGACCAATTTGCAAATAGCACTCTACTTTGCCGGATTTACCACTACAACGCATAGTATTCAGAGAAAGTTGCGTATTTTTGTAGAATTAATCCCCGTCTTTCATTCAGGAGAACAACTATGCCATTCCGTTCCGGAATAGTTTTTATATTTATTTTCATGCTTTATCTCCCAAGTTTCAGTCAGGATTGCCCAGTTCAGTTTTCTGAAAATTCGGTGGATTTCGGCAGTATCCAAGCGCGAACAGTTTCGACCAAAACAGTATGGCTGAAGACCTCGCCTGCTTCTGCTCCTATTTTGCTTCGTTCTTTTTCAATTATTTCAAATGCTCCGGTATTTACTATTTCTAGAATAGCACAACCTGTTCTATTACAGCCAAATGACAGTATTCCAATCGAAATTCAATTTACTACCAATCAAAATATTACGTTCAATGCTTCGGTTTATGCTCGTGGTGAATGCCAGAGTTCCGGTGCAGTTTATTCAATTCCGATAACGCTTCATGGTTCGTGTTATTATCCTGATACAGTGTATAATTTCACTCAAAACCTCATCGGAGGAGCACTGTTTCAGTCGCTAAAAACGTATCTTCAAGGTCAGACAGTTCTTTCGTATTACGATGCACGAAACGCTTTTTTTAGCAATTTAGATAACAGAAATGGCGAGGTAGAATGTGTTTATTCCGGGCGAACGATTAAAACGACAGGGATTCCCGACCCTAATCAATTCAATTGCGAGCATACTTGGCCGCAAAGCAAGGGCTCGGACGTAGAACCGGCTAAAACAGATATTTATCACTTATATCCGGCATGGGAAACAGCAAATACAAAGCGTTCAAATTATGCATTTGGTACTGTTACTCGTAATATTACTTGGCAAGACGGCGGTTCGAAGCTTGGACAAGGCGATGGAAGCAGTGATATAATATTCGAGCCGCGTGATAAGCACAAAGGAAATGTAGCCCGCAGTTTGTTTTATTATGCCACACGATACGGCAATCGCAAAGGTACAAACGACACACAGGGGTTTCTGACTTCGATGGAATCTACAATGCGTACATGGAATACTTTGGATACGGTTGACATGGCTGAAATGAATCGAAATGAAGGAATTGCCAAGAT
Source organism: Bacteroidota bacterium (assembly GCA_018266765.1). Lineage (GTDB taxonomy): Bacteria > Bacteroidota > Ignavibacteria > Kapaibacteriales > UBA961 > JADJXV01. Next base: position 20,426 of record JAFDZU010000003.1, on the reverse strand, counting down.
TCAATTACGTCGCAACCCATATATAGACCATCCTGAATTTGTAGAGCGAATCTATAATATTGGCAATCAACCGGATTTCCCAAAGTATCCGCAACCTGTTTTAAGTGATTCAGTTGTTACCTTTGGCAAAGAGAAACAACTTTCTTTTTATATTCAGAATACCGGAAATGAAGTGGCTGTCATTCAAGCGATTGATTTTAAAAATGCGACCGGTGATATTTTCTCGATTGTCCAATTTGATACGACTATTCAGCCGGATTCACGGGCTAAAATAGTAGTTAATTCTACAAAAGCAGAAGGAAGTGCAACGGCTCGAGTGCGATTTACAGCAGGAGTTTCTTCGGTAAATGTATTGTTGCAGACAAGTGGCTCTACTTCTGTATCCGAAAAAGCGACTGCACAATCAGAGTTTAGATTAGAACAAAACATTCCTAATCCTGCCGTTGCTACTATTTCTATAATGTTCCAAGTGCCTGAGAGCAGTATGAAATTTACAACACTGAAGTTCTATTCGCTCGACGGCAAAGAACTCTATGATGCAACGAGCGATATTTCGTGGCATCATGGCGAAGGAACATTCATGCTTTTAAACAACAACCCACTGCCTAAATATTCAATCTACCGTTTGACTGCGCCCGGATATTCCGCCGCAAAAATTATGATAGATGCTCGGTAAAAAACGATACTCAATTTTTCCATTTAATGAAAGACAGAATGAACAATTCGGGAACACTCTATGTGGTTTCAACGCCCATAGGAAATGACGATGATATTTCGCTTCGTGCACTAAAAGTGCTAAAAACGTGCGACATCGTTGTTTGTGAAGAAGGTAAAGTAGGCGCAAAACTTTTGCGTCAGCATAAGATTTCTCAACCAATCGAAGAACTTAATGAACATAACGAAGATACAACGGCTACTGTATTATTGGAGCAACTTCGTGTCGGAAAAAATCTCGCTCTCATATCAGATGCCGGAACTCCGCTTCTTGCCGACCCCGGACTAGCACTTGTAAAATTAGCAATTAAACATGATGTTCCGATTAATGTTGTGCCGGGTGCATCAAGCGTTCTCACAGGACTTGTTCGGAGTGGACTTCCGAGCAATCAATTTCTATTTGCAGGGTTTGTAAGCCGTAAGCCGGATGAGCGCATCGCCGAACTTAAAGAGCTTGCACGCGAACGACGTACTGTTATTTTGCTCGAAACTCCTTATAGATTATTACCGCTTTTGGATGCCGCCACTCAGGTGATGCCTAAGCGTACTGCGTATCTTGGTTGTAATCTTACACTTCCGTTTGAAACGCACCATTACGGAACATTTACTGAGTTATTCGCTAAATTTACCGAAGAAAAATTTAAGGGTGAATTTGTGCTTTGTTTCGCCGGAAATCCTAATGCAATCGAAGAAGTAACTGCACCTGTGGAAACATTGGCTAAAGAGTTTTTTGAAGGTGATGAGCGACCAAAAGGATTCCAACCACCATCTGATTCTGACCGCAAACCACGATTTGATAGAACTAAAAAAGATTTTCAAAAACCACGTCCGGCCGGTGGTTACGAATGCAGAGATGATAATGGCGGTGAACGTCCTGCCAGAAAATTCGACGATGATAGACGTGGAAGCGGAGAAGGCGGTGACCGTCGTCCTCCATTTAAGAAATTCGATGATGATAGACGTGGAAGCGGAGGCAGTGACCGTCGTCCTCCATTTAAAAAGTTTGATGATGATAGACGTGGAAGCGGAGAAGGCGGTGACCGTCGTCCTCCATTTAAGAAATTTGATGACGATAGACGCGAAGGCGGAGAAGGAAGTGACCGTCGTCCTCCATTTAAAAAGTTTGATGACGATAGACGCAGAAGCGGAGAAGGTGGTGACCGTCGTCCTCCATTTAAAAAGTTTGATGATGATAGACGTGGCGGTGGCAGTGCTCGCCCTCCATTTAAAAAATTTGACGACAGAAAATCGAGTGGCGGTGGTGCTCGCCCTCCATTTAGGAAATTTGATGATGATAAACGCGGCGGCGGCAGTGCTCGCCCTCCATTTAAAAAATTTGATGATAGAAATTCAGGTGGTGAAGACCGAAGAGAAGGTGGAGAATTTCGCAGTGAAGGATTTAGCGGTGGCGGTGGTTTCAAAGGTAAAAAACCATTCAAGAAATTTGGTGGCAGTGGTAAATTTGGCGCAGGTCGTGGTGGAGCACGAAGCAAAAGTCGAAGATAACAGATTATTACAAAAGCAAGTTAGCTTTGTTTAAAATTTGAATAGCGTTCTATTTCACTTGCAAGCATCCGCAGGACAGCGGCGATAACTGCGCCGTCGTCAATATATCCGACAAACGGAATGAAATCGGGAATTGCATCCGTCGGAAGCAAAAAGTATGCAAGTCCTGCAAGTGCGATTGCTTTCGATTTCCATTGTAATGAAAAATTACGATTGCGAATCATTTCTGAAAGCAGTTTTATTTCGCGAAGAAGTCGGCGAATTGACAAACGAGATGTAGCGGCTTTTGCGGCAAGAGCGCGAGTTTTATGAGGGATTTCTTGGAGGATACGGGCTTCATCCTCTCGCTTTATGGACGAATGTTGTTTTTCGAGCAAAATTTGGGCGGTATCATCATTCAGGATTGTAGTATTCTGTGCCATGAGACCGCCCTTTATTTGTTAGTTTTCTTGTTCTTGCTCGGAAGTACGTGCCATCAGCGCAAATGGAATTATAACGCAATACCCAATTACCAATACTATTGGTGCAACCGAAACTGCCATTGGGTTATTCCATGCTGTTTGGTATTTTGCAGGGTCGTCGGTAATTGCAGTAGCCATGAGGAGAAATCCAATAATGATAATGCCAAGTCCACCTGCAAAAAGCAAGTAATTACGTTTGGTAAGCGGAAAATTCCATAGTGGAGCTTTTGCGGCGGCGGCGGCTTTTGCCGCTTTAGTTTGAAGTGCTTTTGCCATAATTTTTGTACTTATATTAATTAAACATTATGAAGAATATTCATTTTCGTATGCACAAACTTAGCTGTTTTGGCGAACCTACGGAAATAGAATTTTTGCTTTCCTCAATTTTCTCTTGTATTTTAACAGTATCCTTACATTTTTAACAGTATTTCAATTTTATTATTTGCCTTATGAATTCTGATGCTCTTTTCATGTCTGATTTTCCTACTCTTTCGTTATTTCGTCGGGGAAAAGTTCGCGATGTTTATACTCTTGGTGATGTACTTTTGATGGTCGCTTCCGATAGAATTTCGGCGTTTGATGTGGTGATGGATACTCCAATTGCCGGCAAAGGGAAAATCCTTACGAATCTTTCGTTATTCTGGTTTGAAATGACCAAGTCAATTATACCAAACCATCTTATCTCTTCTACTGTTGCCGATTATCCTGCCGAATGCTTGCCCTATTCAGACCAACTTGCAGGACGCTCGATGCTTGTTCGCACCACAACTCCGCTTCCGATAGAATGTGTCGTTCGAGGATATTTGGCGGGTTCGGGATGGAAGGAATATTCAGCGTCGAAGACTGTCTGTGGGATTGCTTTACCCGATGGTTTGGTAGAATCTTCCAAATTACCGGAACCGATTTTTACACCTGCAACCAAAGCCGAAACGGGACACGATGAAAATATTTCTTTTGCCGAGGCACAGCAAATATGCGGGGCTGAAATTGCCGAAAAAGCACGAGAAATTTCCTTAAAACTCTATAAATTTGCTTCTGAATATGCCGCTAACCGCAATATTATTCTTGCAGATACAAAATTTGAATTTGGCACACTGCCAAATGGTGAATTAATTTTGATAGACGAAGCACTTACACCCGATTCATCGCGCTATTGGCTCGCAGAAGAGTATCAGCCCGGCAAAACTCAAACGAATTTCGATAAGCAGGTTCTTCGTGATTATCTCGAAACCTTGGACTGGAATAAACAGCCGCCCCCACCGCCGCTTCCCGATGAAATTGTGGTAAAAGTAAAGCAGAAATATCAAGAAGCACTCGACAGATTGACCGCATAAATTATAACTTTAGTGGGATTAAAAATAACAATAAATAATCGATTAGAAATATGTGTTTAAAATGTACATAAATGAATCTTGCTCCCTATATAAAATGTCCGAACTGTAGTTCCCTTCTACAGTTAAGCGAAGAAGAACAATTGCAACGAACATTTATATGTCCGATATGTACTGAAAAGACTGTAATAAGCAATTCAGACGCCAATCTTAGAAATATCGGCTCATACTTAAACGAGTCCGATTATTTCATTACGAAATATCAAGACAACGAAATTCGTGTGGTATTTGATGCAAGAAAAGAAATTATTGTTCTTTATAATGATGAAATTGTTGCCGAAAAATCAATTACTACTTCAATCCTCGGTGATTGGTATGAAGTGGATTTTAGTATAAAAGAACATGGGCGCATTGTTCCGTATTCAGTAAGAATAGATATTATACGAGGAAGGGCGTATTCGATGCATTGCTCGATTTATCGCAAGAAGAAACGTATTTATCTAAGTGAAAGTAAAAGCTCAAAAATGAACGGATATATTATTGGAGGATTGTGCTTGTTTATACTGATTGTTTATCTTCTTACACGATAATATTTTTATACAATTCAGGTCGTCGGTCGGCAAAAATATCATTAAATGTGTTGAAACTTTTATTGCGAGTTTGCGCGGGGTCAATTGTTACGGTCAGGATGGATTCTTCATCGGGTGCAGATTTTGCCATAATTTTGCCGTTATATCCCCAAATTGCCGATTCACCTTTGAAAATTAGTTCTTCTCCGCCTCCTGTTTCTGTGCCTGTTCTATTGGCAACCGCCAAATACACTTTATTTTCGAGTGCGCGTGCCGGCATCACGATATGCCAAACATCCGTTACAAGATTTGCAGGGCACACTATAATATCTGCACCTTGAAGTCCGAGAGTACGAGACGATTCAGGAAAACGCCAATCATAGCATATCATCATGCCAATACGAATATCACGCTCGCTATCTTCCACCACAAAAAAACCCGTATCGCCCTCGGCAAAACAATTCCGTTCTTTATAAAATAAATGTGTCTTGCGATACACCGAAGAAAGTTTGGCATCGGGCATAATCAGAGCCGCCGAATTATATACTTTGCCGTCCGTTCCAAGTTCGGCAAATCCAACTACATATATTTGATTGCGAGCAGTTGCAGTGTGCTGTAATGCGGTAATTGTTTCACCTGAAAATGGTTCGGATGCTGAAATTGCTTCCTCTTGAGTTTGAAAGAAATATCCGGTAGTACAGAGTTCGGGAAAAACGATAATATCGGATTTTATCGATTCAATATAACTGTGTATTCTCTTAATATTTACCGATTTATCTCCGAAAATCGGGGCGAATTGAACGGTTGAGAGTGTGAGCATAATAGATTGTAATTTACTATTTTATAAGGAACCAATTTAATAATGAAGTGCCTCCATTAATGCCCCGGGTTTAATAGAAACAATACCCGGCTCTTCACAGACAACCCCGGCTGCAATATTAGCCAAAGCAGCAGCTTCAGTCGCCAAAGCTCCACCTGCAATTGCAGTAGCAAGTGTTGCAATCGTAGTATCGCCCGCGCCCGATACATCTGCAATATGCCGAGCTTTGGTAGGAACTGATGCAATTGTTCCATTCTTCTGAAAGAGCATCATTCCTTTGTCTCCAAGGGTAAGTAAAATATTTTCTGCTTGCAAACGGTGCAATAGTTCTTTGCCTGCTTTGATAATGTCTTCATCGGTTTTCAAGTTATACCCTAATGCTTCCTGTGCTTCTTTACGATTTGGTTTAAAAACAGTGGCAAATTGATAATCAAAGAAAAAATTTAACTTAGGATCTACAAACAGAGGTATATTATTTTCTTGAGTGAATTTTGATATTTCTTCGATTAAATATTTAGTAATTACTCCTTTATTATAATCTTCCATAATAATACCTGCCAAATTTGTGGAAGATTTTAGCATGCTTATTATTTGATTAGTTATTGTACTTTCAATTTCTGAGCGAGTTTCTCTGTCTAAGCGTGCAATATGCTGATTATTCCCAATAATTCTTGTTTTAACTGTGGTTGGACGAGAATCAACCGAAATAATACTTTTCGTTTGCAGCCCTAAATTATTAGCTATTTCTATAAGTAATTTCCCTGAATTATCATTTCCAACGACTCCGCAAAGTAGTGGTGTAACCCCCAAAGATTTAAGATTTTGTGCTACGTTTGCCGCACCTCCCAAATGGAATGTTTCGTTTTCAATATCTATGACCGGTACAGGTGCTTCCGGCGATATTCTGGAAACTGTACCCCAAAAGTAGCGATCAAGCATTAAATCACCAATGACAGCTATTTCGCGACCCGCACTCTTATTCAGTAATTCTTCGACTCTTTTGCCCGTTAGTATATGCATTTGTTTTCTTTTATTGGATTAGATAATCTGCAAATTTACCGAATTTAGATTATACTTTTATATTTCAAGCACAAAAAAAAAGCCGATACGTGATTAAACGTACCGGCTTTCTTGATTATTGATATTTGTGATTATTTCACAAACATCATTTTTTTAGATATGCTAACTCCGCCTGCATTAAGAGAGTAGTAATAAACTCCTGCCGCTAAGTTAAAATCATGAGCATTAAACTGCACTTGATAAGTATTTGCTCCCATTTCACCGGATGCCAATACTGCAATCTCACGACCATAAATATCTGTAATTGATAAACGTACACCAGTTGTTTGAGGTATTCTAAAACGAAGTGTTGTTACATCTGTAAATGGATTTGGTTGATTATCTTCCAATGCAAATCCATTAGCTTCACCGTCATCTACACCTGATGCACTTGGAGTTACTGCTACAACTGTAGTGTCTGATGAGGTCGAACCACATTCATTTGTCACAACACACCAGTATTTACCGGCATCACTTGCTGTTTTAATATCAAATTTTGTGTAGAATTGATTAGCTGATGAATCTGTTGATACAGAAACACCATCTTTAAACCAATGATATTTTGTTGTTGGATCAGAAATTGTTGCTACTGCAAAGCGAATCAATCCACCTTGTTTAACACTAATTTTTTTCTCAGATGGTCCATAAACCATTGGAGCTGTTTTTACTGTTACCATAGCTTCTTTAGACTGTACTTCACCGCATTCACCCGTTACCCAACCAGCGTATTTACCTGCATCTGCTACGGTTATTGCCGCAAATTCTAAACTGTCATTTGTAGCACCAGTAATTGCCTGACCGTTTTTGCTCCATTTGTAAGTTAACATACCTTCGCCAGCACCCATTACTTTTAATTGAGCCGGTTTGCCTGCACATACACTTACTGCCATTGGATCAGTTACTGTTGTTGCTTTCTTTACCGTTACTGTAGCATTTGCAGATGTAGTGCTTACAGCTCCACCAGGATTACCTGTTACTACTACATTATAATCTGCACCTGCATCTGTCATATCAATACCATTAATTGCAAGAGTTGCAGTTTTTGTACCTGTATATTTAGTTCCTTCAGTAAGTACTTGTGTGCCTCTGCGCCATTGATAAGTAAGTGTCAGACCACTCGCACCCGTAAGTGTTGCGTTTGAAGCTATTGAAGCAACTTGTCCTGGACAAACTTTAACCTCAGGTATTTGAGCAATCGCAATATTACCTACTGACAATGCAAATGTTGCTGTACTATCTGTACCACAAGCACCTATTACTTTTACATAATAATTGCTTGCTGCATCAGCTGCAGTTAGATTTCTGATTGTCAATACTGAAGTTGTTGCTCCACTGATTCTTGTATTATCAGTTAAACGTTGTGTGCCTTTATACCAATAATATTGCACAGGATTCAAATTATTATTGAAACCGGTTGTTGCCTCTGCTACTGATACTTCAAATCGTGCCGCACCACCAAGCTGTGCTATTTGACTTGTTGGTGGAACTACTATTTGAGTTGGTTTTGATACATAAACAACGGCTGTTGCTGTTGTATCAAAATTCTTACCGCATGATGTTGCAATGATACAACGATAATTACCCGATGCACCATACTGAACATTTGTTAGTGTTAATGATACACTATTTGCTCCGCGTACTTCATCTGCATTGTATTGTCCAAAACCATTCGTAAGAGGTTGACCATCACGTGTCCACTGATATCCCCAAATTCTTCCTTTGGTTGCTATAACAGTAAGTACTAAATTACCACCGCGGCAAACAACTTGAGATTGAGGAGGAGTTGAGATTACTACCGGCTCATTAACACGTAAGAAAACTGAATATTGATAGGTTAACGTATCTACAAAAGTAAATTGAGCCGCACCATCTTTAATAATCGCATTTAATGCATAATTATCTTCATCAAAAGCATTTGTATTCAATATTGTCAGTTGTGTTGTTTGTGATCCGAAAATTCTAACACCATCATCAAAAATCGGAATACCACCTTTTGTCCATTGATAACGAACATTTGATGGTGATACCGTTAGAGTAAACGGAGTCGGATATGCGCTTGTAAATGTTACTGTTGGTGATAACACCGATGTTCTGCCGGCACAACCACTATCAATCGAACCACCTGTAAAGTTTGCAACCGGAATTAATTCGTGTGCTCCCATATAAGGAGGAACTCGTCTCACAACATTATTAATATCAGTATTTACATTACCAACTGAAGTATTATTATAGGAATTTGTTCCACGAAGTGCCGCATCCATTGCTCCTAAATAAGTACTGTTTGTTCCTATCCATGTAACTGTTTTCGATACTGAATTTGCTTCACGTGCAGTTGATGAACGGAAGGTTGTTATCGTTGAATGATTTGTTCCACCTGTATATCCTAGATAAAGACCTGCTGAATAGATATTGTTATAATTTGATTCAGTTGGATATGTTGTATTATTGTGATAATAAGCATAACCTGCGCCTCGGTTGTAGAATATATTATTTACTACTCTCGTATTTGCACCAGGACTAATAAGATATAATGCAGATGCCAATGAAGAAGAGAGTGTATTAACATTAACTGTATTCTGGAATATATTAACTGTATTGAAACTCGAAGCATAAATTCCATAGGTACTTGTTGTCGCATTACCCACATTAATCATGTTATTTGCAAACACCGTAAAGTTACCTGCAACTGATGTGTTTGATGTAAAGCTAATTCCATAACCTGAACGTGCAAAAGTAATGGTATTTTGCAATACTTGTGCACTGTTTTGGATTAGATTTAAGAATATTCCATATATCGGAGAAGCATTTGTGCTGTTCGATGTAATAACGTTATTCTGGATAAGCGGAATTGTATAACGCTGAATCGAAATTCCTCTTGAGTAGAAATTATTGATTGTATTGCCTGATATGGTTATATTCGTTACAACAGGTCCACTACCGCCACCATCGAGATTCAATGCATAATCACCGTTATTAAACGTATTACCTGTTATAGAAACATCAGCAATTCCATTTGTTGGATCAGAATAGATTATTGCATCTTCTGTTATAGTTGATGATGAAACTATTCTACCATTCAACACACAATTTCTTATGTTGATAAACTGACTTCCATTAAGTAACCAAAAAATTCTACCGGCAACTGCTGAACTAGTTCCAAATGTAAGGTTATTGAATGTAATGTATTTTGCACCGTTAATTTGTACGTTATAATTACCTGCTCCAGATGTATTTGGAGAATTAATGATAACATTTGATGCATTTCCACCTGCAGCTACATCAGGTCCAAAAAGAACAGTTGCACCGGCTCCGCCACCCGGAAGACCTGTTACTGTTTGTGATATCTGACCAAGCAACAATTGACTAGAATGAGTTCCCGGACGTACTCGAAACTCTACCGAACCCATTATTCCGCCATACGTTAGAGCTGTTCCTACATTTGTTAGATTTGGGAACCAATCGCCGTTACCTGTATTGCTACCACCCACATAGTAAATCTTAGGTGCTGCATTCGTACCGCCCTGAAGCGCGGGTCCGACCGATGCTACTAAACTATTATTATTAGGATTGGAATCTCCGGCACCACTTGAACCTACTGAATTTGACAATGTAACGCTTACGTTATAAGGTACAAGTGCATCTGTAAGAACGATATTTGCCAAAAGTGGAAGTTTTACTAAGACAGTGCTACCCGGTGAGAGAGGAGGTGTCGGTGTATACGTAAATGAACTCGAACCACTTGTTGGTCCCGTAAAAGTATAGGTTACTAATACTGAAGTCAAATTTGAACCACTAAGGTTTTTGAGAAAGAATCCGATGTCATAATTTCCCGGAGCAATCGGTGGGTTGGAACCTGTCGGTGCACCCGGATCTGTTAATGCTAAACCTGTTGGAGTTGGATCCGGATATGGTGGAGCAATGTTGATAATATAGTCTTCCCATTCACCCATCGCAGGACCGCTACATGGGTCTGACGGGGTGTTGTAATAAGCATAACCGCCCCATTTAACACGCATTCTTGTACGGCCTGTACCTGATGTTATAGGAAGGTTAATTGCAAATGTACGTGTACTTACACCACCCGGAACTCCTGTATTTGAGAATACAGGACCTTCGTTAAATACACCATTACGGTCTGAATCAATCCAAACATATAGAAATCCTGCTCCATAAGTCCAGTCTTGATTAATAGTTATTGACATATTCGATGGGATAGTAGCAATAACTGTTGGCTCAGAAAATCCTGATGCGGTATAATCATTGTTACCGGCATTTGTTGCACAGTTTGAGGTCGTATTGTTCAATGAACCAAGAGTTACATTGGTAATAGCACCGCAACCATTATAGTTAGCATACCATGTTGAAGGAATACAGTTGATTCCTTGTGATGTTGCTAAGTTAGGCGAAAATACGCTTAAGAGCGCAGCAAGCGCTACCCCGAATGAATACCTCTTTGCGCCTGCATAAAGGTAACGTAAAATGTTCATAGCTTATTCTCCTAGAAAAATTAAAAAAATTAAAAAAAACTTAGATATTTTGATTTATTATTTTCATTACAAAACGATATAATATTCTTATCAATGGCATCCTAAAACTCACACAGCTAATTGATTTCATTAAACTTTCAACAATTTGTAAGTTTTATAAATATTATATATAAATCACCATCTCACCTCATCACATTTGTAATGTGTTGATATCTACATAAATAGTTTCACCTTAATCAAAGAAAAAGGTGAAACTTCATAGCAAATCTACACTATTGTTGCAAATTTCGGTAAAAATGTCCATATAAACAACAAAAAATACATCATTTCTCCGAAATTCAACTGCTAGCTCGATATATATCTATGTCGAGTTAGATTTGGTATCTTGCATTTCACAAGTAATATGCCACTTTTCATCCTACAAATATTAATTATATAGGTAAATGTTTTTTTCATTTTAGTCAAACAATTTATTACTGTTGTTTTAAATATTCCTGAATTCGAGCTGGATAATTAGTTGCAATTGCTTTTGCTTTACGGATTAGAGCAAATGTTAAATCTTCCTCTGTATTTACAGTATAAACGCCTAGATAAATCCCACTTCGAAGAGCATCTTCAGAGCGTTTATAGGTAAGTTCGCGCAAAGAACAAATAAATCCTTCACAGCCAATTTCATCTGCAATTTCAGAGGGTAGTCGCTTATCATTCGGAACGTTAATGGCGGCTGTGTGGAGTTCTGGATATCGCCGTTTAAGATGGGCAAGTGCGCCATGATGAAATGACCCAAATAATGTGAATTGCTCCATTTGATTCTCAAATATACATTCTAATATCTTCTCGAGACGAATATGATAATCCTCGTCCTGCTGTGGCGGTTTAATCTCGATATTTAAGTATGCTTTTCCACGAATAAGATTGATGGCTTGACGTAATGATGGTACAACTTCACCTTGATATTCTTCAGAAAACCACGAACCGGCATCCAGACTTTGCATCTCTCCAAGTGTTGTGTATTGTACTCGCCCCTTACCTTGGGTTGTACGCCCCAGCACAGCATCATGAAATACAACAATTTCACGGTCTGCGGTAAGCTGTACATCAAGCTCTATCATATCTACACCCGCTTCTAAAGCTTTACGAATTGATGCAAGTGTATTTTCGGGAGCAGTCCCTGACGACCCACGGTGACCAACCACAAACTGCTGAACTGAAGGAACAAATTGCCGTAAAGATAGCATATATATTTAGCTTGATAATATTTATTAAAATCTGAACAGAAAGTTTGTGTGTAATGCAAACGCATTAAAATCACCATCACCGGTTACTACATTATACCGTAATTCAGCGCCCCAAAATATGTCTTTAGTAATAGGAAATTGGAGTAGCATACCCGGACTAATAAGCAGATGAGAAGTAATTTCGTCGCGTGACTCAGTAATGGCACCGACTTTAATATCTGAAATTTCCCTAAAAGAGATAACTCCAACAGCTACCGACGGACGAAGAATTGCTTGTTTCTCCACCAACAAATCATAGCCCAATTCTCCGGCAATAGAATATCCGAATGTTTCTAATGATATGGAATTGGTATCAAAAGTGTGTTTAAGTGATCTTCCAAAATTATAGTTAAATAATCCGCCAAGATATAAGCGGCTATCAGTTGAAATTCCTGCACGTATATTCACCCCAAAATCATACCCTGCCTTGAAACCGTACCCAAATCCTATACCGAAATTTATACCCGAATGAAGCGTCGCTTCTTTCGATTTGGGTTGTTCTATTTGTTGAGTAATCGGCTTTTGCGTAGAATCAATTGGAGAAAAGGCACTAGGAGTTCCCACTACCTGAGCAGGAAGGGTTGAGAATACAAAAGCAAAGAGTAAAACTGAAAGTGTGAGTGTTTTCATTGTGTTTCCTTATAAATATTAAGTTTGGAATTATTAGGATTCCGTTTGTGATGGATATCATCTACAACATACCAAAATACAATGAGATTCGCAACAGAATTTGATATGGTAGTATTATTGCTCGCCATATTTTAATACCGTACCATCTTCATTTTTATTTTAAGTGTAATTATTTAGGTATTATGTGCTTCTCTCAATTCTATAGAACCTTCTGTTATCGTATTTTTGTGAATAAAATGTGATTTCTTATTTTTAGCATCCTCATTTGTTTTATTGATTAGAGATTATGAAGCAATATCATAATTAGGTATCGTTCAATTTTATTCGTTAGTTTCATATTGTGTAAGCTAACAGCGGTTACAATAATTTGGTCTCTATAGCCAAATTTTCTGTTTCTATTTTTGTCTTTGACACATCGCATAATTTTGGTTATACCGATGCAGTTTTCAATACGAACTCTTCGTCTGCTGAATGCAGTATTCTCATCTTTTTGAACATCGGTGAGTTCCTTTTTTCTTGGTTTTTTATGTGGTAGTATGATGGTAGCAAACGGCGGTTTATACCCGATAAATCCGAGGTCAGCTAGTACGGTGCCCGGCAGAATAAACATAAGAGTTTCGTCAGCAAGTTTCTTATCGTGTGTCTTACCATAGACGGTAGGACTGAGAAAAAGAATGAATCCGACCATGCGGAGCAGAGCAAGAGATTTTTAATCGTACGTTGGTGTTTTTTACCGCTAAAATATTCTTCTTGTTCGTAGGTATCTCGTTCGACCGGACGCTCTGTTGCATCAAGAATATACTCAGAGTTAGCGACATGGGGTATATCTTCGGCTCTGCGTTCGGGACGATAGAATTTGAGTGCTGCATTGAGTAACGGACTCAGGATATGAATCCACTTATTAGCCATATCTTGGCTGAGGTCAAAGGCGGCTGCAAAGAACGCTTGAATGGTAGCATGCTTCTGATAGGCAAGAATAAAAAATAACTTTTCTTCGACTGTTGCAAGGGTGGTCGGGTCGTCAGGACAGTATCGGCGAAAGCGAGGCGAGCCATCAAGATTATACCGAGTAATAAAGTACTCCCATTGACCGACAAACATCGGTAAAAGATGGTCGAAATCTTCGACAGATAACGACGTAATGGAACGAAATTGAGCAGGGTTGCTCCGCAATTGTAAATAATTCAAATTTGATTTTCCTTTATCAAATATTGGTATTTGCCTGACTACGCATGCTTGCATTACACGCAGACGCACGATAATCTCTAAAAATTTAACTTCATAATCTCTAATAAATAACAATATAACAATGGCAACATCCCTAAATAACCTTCCTGATTTCGACAAGTTGTGGAATTATTCCAAACCAGACGAAACCGAAAAGCAGTTTCGTACTATTCTTGATTCATTGCAATCTGAAAGTACACCGGATTATACTGCTCAATTACTCACGCAAATAGCACGATGTGAGGGACTTCAAATGAAATTTGACAAAGCTCATAAAACTCTCGACCAAGCTGAAAAAATGATAAACGAAGATATGACCTTACCTACAGTCCGACTATTTTTGGAGCGTGGCAGAGTATTTAATTCTTCCGGTAATCCTACCAAATCCGCACCATTATTCCTAAAAGCATGGGAAATTGCTCGCGATGCTAACCTTGATTTTTATGCAGTTGATGCCGCTCACATGCTTGGAATAGTTCTTGAAGCCGATGAGGCTCTTGAGTGGAATGAACGTGCTTGTCAATTAGCTGAAGCATCTGATAATCAACGCGCAAAAAATTGGCTTGGTGCACTCTATAATAATATCGGCTGGACTTATCACAGCAAAGGTGATTATCAAACTGCACTTGATTTTTTCCAAAAAGATGAGAAGTGGTATGCTGAACGGGAAATGACAACTCAAATGAGAATTGCCCGTTGGTCAGCTGCTAAAATGCAACGCCTGCTTGGTGAAACTGCAATAGCATTGGCTACCCAATTTGAACTTGAAAAAATACTTCAAGCAATTAATGAACAAGACGGATATATTTTTGAGGAAATAGCCGAATGCTTATACGCTCTCGGAAAGGAATCTAAGGATTATTTCCATAAAGCGTTTGAACTGTTATCAAAAGACGCATGGCTCGTTCGCGACGAACCACAGCGTTTAGAACGACTTAACCAACTTGGAAAGTAGGATTGTATTTTAACTAAATAAAAATGACTTTTTATTTAGCCCGCTAAACCTACGTTAATTTCGTATTTTTGTGGTGTTAACAGCCCTTGAAATTCCACCTTTTTTTGGAGAAATATGCGAGTTCCTCTTCTAGATTTACAGCTTCAATACCAAACTATTCAATCAGAAATTGAGCCCGTTCTGCTTCGTGTTGCTCAATCTCAAGCCCTTATTCTTGGTAAGGATACAGCCGACCTCGAACAAACATTAGCACACTATTGCGGTGCAAAATTCGCTCTCGGCGTTTCGAGCGGAACAGATGCTTTGCTCATGGCACTAATGGCATTAGACCTTGAGCCGGATGATGAAGTTATTATGCCTACGTATTCGTTTTTTGCAACGGCAGGAGTTGCCGCTCGCCTTCGAGCAAAACCCATTTTTGTTGATTCAGAACCAATTACCCTCAATATCAATCCCGATGCAATTCGCGCGGTAATAACATCGCGGACAAAAGCCATTATTCCTGTTCATCTTTATGGACAGAGTGCGGCAATGGACGAAATTTTGGCGATTGGAAATGAATTTGGTATTCCGATTATCGAAGATGCGGCGCAAGCAATCGGCACACACTACCAAAACGGTTTGCCTGTCGGTTCGATGGGATTAATGGGATGTTTCTCATTTTACCCCACAAAAAATCTCGGTGCATTCGGCGATGCTGGATTACTAACTACAAATGATGAAACGCTTTATAAAAAACTGCGGCAAATGCGTGACCACGGTATGGAACCGCGTTACTATCATAAATTCGTTGGAGGGAATTTCCGTATGGATGCAATCCAAGCGGCAGTTTTGAATGTAAAATTCCCACATTTAGAATCATGGCACGAAGCACGCCGGCGAAATGCGAACCTTTACGAAACCTTATTCTGCGAACAAGGACTTGCCCAAGAAGCAGGCAAAACAGCGTTTGATGAAGCAAATAAAGTTTTGCTTCCTGCTGCAATTTATAAATCTTCAGGTGTGAAAAACTACCATATCTACAATCAATTTATCATCAGAGTTGAAAGGCGTGATGAATTGCGGGAATTTCTAAAGTCAAATGACATTGGAGCAGAAATTTACTACCCTGTTCCATTTCATCGCCAAGAATGTTTTCAATATTTGAATCCTATTGATTCAGATTTTCCTGTGGCAAACTTTGCGGCGGATACTTCGCTTGCACTCCCTATTTTCCCCGAACTTCGCACCGAACAGATTTATTGTGTAGTCGAAAAAATCGCCGAGTTTATTCGCGGGTAATAATCGCTCAGACAAGCATTTAAAACGACAAAAGGGCTAAGACCTTTTGTCGTTTGTTTTAAAAATTCTCACTATTTTACTCATCATCATCCGGTGAGTAATCAAAGCGTTTGCCGGAAGCATCCACCACCGAGTATTTAGGCGCAATATCACCGCGAATAATTCTTTTTAGCTTTTTCTGCGAGAGTGTTCGGCGGAGCGAGGTAAGCCGCTCAAAAAAGTAAATTCCGTTCAAATGGTCAATTTCATGCTGGGCTACACGAGCAAAAAGTCCATCTACCTCGATCGTGTGTTCCTTCATGTCAATATCCATATACCGAATCTGCACCGCATCGGGACGCATTACTTTCTCACGGAAATGCGGAAGCGACAAACAGCCCTCTTCAAAGTCAATTTCCTCATCAGAGAAATACTCAATAATTGGATTAATAAGTGCAAGCGGCTCGATAACCGGCTCGTCATCATCTTCGTCTTCATCGTCATCAGCACGGGAAACATCTATCACAGTAAGCGATATGGATGAGCCAACTTGATTAGCGGCAAGTCCAATCCCGTCAGCGGCATACATTGTGTCGAACATATCTTGGATAAACGTACGAAGTTCGCCGGTCATCTCGGTGATTGGCTCCGTCTTTTTCTTTAAGACCGGATGATTATATAAATAAACAGGAAGAATTGACATAGATTGAATACTATAATTTAATTTTTAGAAAAAGAGCGTATATACACGAAATTTCCCTCAAGAAAGAATATCTTTCCGACGGAAAATCACAGCCGCCGCTGTAAAAAATACCAAACAATACGCCACTAATGCACCGGCTGAAGTTATCACCTTATCAATTGCAACAGGTTGCTCAAAAAAGAACTTCCAACCCGTTAGATGCGTAGTAATTAAAAACGGCTTGATAGCCATAATAAATGGAGCATTAAGCGTAGAAATAATTGTAAATACAATGATAATTGCCATTGTCGAAGCAATTGGCCCAATCGCATTTTCTACTAATGCCGAAAAAAGAAACGCAAGAGATGCCACCGCTGTCATGCTAAGCGCTGCATAATAATACGAATAGAGAAACCGCCAAAAAATATCACCCGACGCTAAAATAGTAATTTTTTCGCCTACAATCAGCAATTCGCCTCTGCCAAATACCAAAATACTTAATCCTAAACTGAGTATCGCCATCCATAGAATCAAAAGATTGGTATAGACTAAACCCGCAATAAATTTTGAAGTTACCACTTGTAATCTCGAAATCGGACGTACAAGCAGCAGCCGATATGTGCCGGCAGTTGCCTCGCCTGCAAGTAAATCACCGGTAACTAATGATATTAATAAGGGAATATGAACATATAAACTTTGGAGCGTAACGAATGCAATAAGGAATCCGTTGGTCATATTTCCCGCAAAATCAAATTGCTGTTGAAGAGTTTGGGTGAATAAATTAAAATACTCGTCGCCTTCCGAGTACATCGCTACTTGGATTATCGGCACTAACACTGTAACAGCTATAAAACCAATAAAAGAACGCCACTTGCTGAATATTTTGGAGAGTTCTATTCGGATAAGTGTACCTATCATGAATGCTCCCCTTGTGTAATATTCAAAAAATAATCCTCAAGAGAGCGAGTAGATGTAATCGAGTGAACAGCAATATCATTCCGAACAAGGAATTCATTAACTCGTGCAATATCAGACTGTAAAAGCGACAGCCGAAGTTCGCTCTCAGACTTCTCCAAATGTTTTTTCCATTCTGAATTTTCGAGGAGAATCTGCGCATCGTGCAGTTTATCTACTCCAATTCTCACCATAAAATTCCCTGAATTAAGCAGAGTTTGCACTTCACCTTCAACAACCGTTCGTCCTTTGTTGATAATCGCCATACGGCTTGCCACTACTTCTACTTCGGGAAGTATATGAGACGAAAGGAAAATCGTTTTTTTCTCTTCACGGCTGAGATGAAGAATTAAATCACGCACTTCTTTCACACCCATTGGGTCGAGACCGTTGGTTGGTTCGTCGAGGATAATTAGTTCAGGATTATGGATAAGTGCTTGAGCAATTCCTAGCCGTTGTTTCATTCCATAGGAATATGTTTTCACCTTGCTGTCGGCACGTTCGTGGAGATTTACCAATTCCAGTACTTCCATTATGCGTTTACGAGAAATATCCGCACCGGAAATTCTTCCCAAAATTTCGAGATTTTTAAATGCAGTAAGATAAAGATAGAAATCCGGTTTTTCGACGATTGCCCCAATATTTCTGAGAATTTCTTTGCGATGCGAAGCC
The DNA here is from genome assembly GCA_018266765.1 of Bacteroidota bacterium. Lineage (GTDB taxonomy): Bacteria > Bacteroidota > Ignavibacteria > Kapaibacteriales > UBA961 > JADJXV01. Next base: position 1,822 of record JAFDZU010000003.1, on the reverse strand, counting down.
AGTGGTTTGCCAAAGATTGTGATTATGCCTTCGGTGGGTTCAATCAGCGAAAGCATCATACGAATAGTGGTGCTTTTCCCTGCTCCATTTGGCCCTAAAAATCCAAAAATATCTCCGCGACAGACGCTCATCGAGAGATTATCTACCGCCGTAAAATCCTTAAATTTTTTCGTTAAGTCTTTTATTTCAATTATTGTATCAGAAGGCATTAAATATTAAATTAACGGGTGAATATACTGTGATTATTATTTATTCCCCATATTTTAGGGCAAGCATTTCGGCTACTTTCGGGGAGACAAATTCGCTAACGTTTTGGCGGTAACGTGCTAATTCACGAATGATTGTAGAATTTAAATACGTGTATTTTTCATGTGGCATCAGGAAAATCGTGGAAATAGTCGGTTCAAGTTTACGGTTCATCAGTGCCATTTGGAATTCATATTCAAAGTCGGAAATAGCTCTCAATCCTCGAATAATTGCAATTGCAGAATGTTCTCTCGCACAGTCTATCATAAGTCCTTCGTGCAGAATCACCTCTGCATTCGGAAGTTCAGAAAGTGCATCTCGAACAAGTTCCACACGCTCATCTTTACTAAACAGCGGTGATTTATTACTATTAATTGCTATAACCACAATCACTCGGTCGAACATTGCCGCCGCACGCTCAATAATATCGAGATGTCCGTTTGTAATGGGGTCGAATGTTCCCGGATAGATTGCAGTTCGCATTACTTCCCTTTCCATAATGGTTTACGTTTTTCGACAAAAGCCGCCATTCCTTCTTTTTGGTCTTGACTTGCAAAGAGCATATAGAAGTTTTTACGTTCAAATTCTAATCCGCCTTCGAGTGTAGTGCTGAATGATTTTAGCACTGCTTCTTTTGCAAGTCGAGCGGAAATCGGAGCTTTTGAGGCAACTTCTGCCGCAAGTGCGAATGCCTCGTTCAAATATCCTTCCACCGGTACTACACGGTTAACTAATCCTGCTCGTAATGCTTCTTTTGCGCTCATCATTCTTCCGGTCAGAACCATTTCCATAGCAAGTGCTTTACCGATTGCACGAGTAAGACGTTGGGTTCCGCCTGCTCCGGGCATTGCACCAAGATTAATTTCCGGCTGTCCGAATTGAGCCGTTTCACTTGCAATAATCATATCACAATGCATCGTAAGTTCGCATCCACCCCCCAAAGCAAATCCCGAAACTGCCGCAATAAGTGGTGTTTTACATAGGCGAATACGTTCCCAACGAGCAAATTGGTCTCGTTCGAGCATTTCAATAGTTCCGGCTTCTGCCATTTCTTTAATATCAGCTCCGGCGGCGAATGCTTTTGCACTGCCATGAATGACAATACAGCGAATATCAGGATTCTTATCATACGTTTCGACAGCTTCCACAAGTTCGACCATTAATTGCAAACTCAGTGCGTTAAGTGCCTCAGGACGGTGAAGTTCGATTGCACCTACAAATGGCTTTGGCTGATAAATTTTTATACACGTAAATTCCGACATATTTCATCCTTATAATAATAATCACAATTGATAGGTTTACTCATCTTACTTCGACTAAGAGTTATTAACATTGCAGAAAATCTGCTCAAAAATAAAAAAAGGCGATGAAATCACCGCCTTCGTTATTAATATTCTCCACAATCTCATTTAATAATAGTTATTCCGCCAACAAGTGGAAGCGGAGCCATTTTACCGTTTGCCGCATTGATAATTCCAAGAACAGCAAGAACAAATATTCCCATTTGTAATGCTAAAAAGAAAATATGTATCATCCCAAAAGACATGAAATTAGAAAAAATTCCTACGCCAAGTCC
>JAFDZU010000039.1 GCA_018266765.1 Bacteroidota bacterium | reverse complement strand
ATGTGCTTGCATAAAAGCATTGTGAATAAAGCGTTCTTTGTCTAAAGGTGTTGGTATTTTATTGGCAGGAAAAGCTTGATTAATAAATTCAATCATGTCTTCACGAACTGCCTGTCCTAATATTTCCGGTGTAGAAATATTATCGTGAAATGATATATCGGATGTTCGTATTCTTGTTTTTAATTCGGTAAGTTTTTGAGTTGCTTCAGGTGGTTCGGTTACTTGAGGTAAAGAACTATCCTCCGAACAGAAATAAAATGAAGCACGAAGATTGGGGTTTTCCTGTAAAAAAACAGCGTGCATTATTTCGATATCGGTTAAACTTCGATTTTCGGCTACTGCTTTCTCAATCCATGGGTATTTTCCGATAAGTTCTGCATCTTTAGAAATATCTGAGAGTGATGGTGACCAACCATATCTATTACCTAAAATCCCAATGAAAAAAGGGCGACAACGGTCTATTTCTTCGAGGCAAACTTTTACAACTTTGCCTTGCTCTGCTTCTTCGGCAGTAACACCCCACCGCAGATCTATTTCTGTTAGTTCTACTCCACGTTCTCGGCATAATTTTCGAAGTCCGGGAAAAACTTTTTTGACAAGATATTCTCGTTCAGGCTGTAAATCCTGAAATGTCGAAGAAATAAACACACGAATTTCGGGTGTTTGATCTTGTTTAGGGAGAGAATCATGCGAATATGCCATACTTATTAGGGTGTTAAATATACTCTACTATGAAATTACAGTGCAATAATAAAAACATTTACAGTTGCTTCCAAACAAATAACTAAAGTTTATTTTTGTAAAATAATCATTTTACTTTGCAATTAGCGACAAGCAACCTATTTTCGGATAAATTATTTCGTATTATTTAAAGTATTTGTCCAATTTACATTCAAAAGGTTATTCTATGAAACAGAACATACTATTTATTTGCATTGTAATTCTGCTCGCATCTTGCGACAAAAAACACGAAGAACCAATTCAAGATACACCACGGCAAATTCAAATTCAAAAAGAACTTAACACCGTTTCCGGTGTCCGTGACAGCTTGCTCCAAGTAGTTGCTGAGTCTGCTAAACTTATCAATGAAGTAGATGCTGAACTTGCGCGAATCAACGAAGTTCCGGCAGGAACATTATCACCCGGAACGAAACAATCCGTCAAAGAGAGATTATTTGTTTTAGATGTGAAAATCGCAAAAAATAAAAAACAAATGGCCGCACTTCAGCAAAAGATGAAGAAAATGACAGGAGAAAATCATGAATTAAACTCACAAATTGCGACGCTTACGCAAATAGTTGAAGAAAATCAAAAAACGGTAGAATCACAACAAGGGCGCATCGCTGATTTGGAACTCCAACTGGGTGTTTTAGCTGAAGATAAAAAACGTATTTCGGATAGTTTATCCGAAGAACGAACCGTGAGAACCGAAATCGAAAATGACAAAAATGTTGCGTATGTGATTATAGGGACATTGGACGAACTCGAAGAAAAAGGTATTATTCGCAAAGAAGGGAAAACCTTGTTTTTTGGAGGAAGATGGGTGCCTGTGCCGACAGCAGACCTTAATTTATTCACAAAAATAGATATTCGCAAAAAACAAAGTTTAGAGTTGCCTAACGGAATGATTCTTGAGAAAGTAATATCTTCACATAATCCTAAGTTCCTCGAAGCGGAACAAGTTTCAGCCGGACCACCAATGCTCAACATCTCAAAACCAGAACAATTTTGGAAAACTGATCGTCAATTAATTATTGCAGTTGAGTCAAAATAAAAAAATCTATAAATAGTCCCCAAAAGTAAAAAAGACGTTTGGTTAATCAAACGTCTTTTTGCTTTTTATTTACAAACTATAAAAAGATAAACCTCCAAATTCCTTAATCAAAAATATATCTCATACCTTGCTGTGTCCAGCCGGCAAATTCATCAATCGGGTTTGTCTGAGCATTATCGGGGTAATGAACCAAAAACATTTTTTTTGTAATATGTTCGGGAAGTGTTTTTAGTTCGGGCAAACAAGCATGAACAGGATTCGGATTGATTTGTGTATCATGGAACATCCATTCGGAGCGATGTGCATACATATCTATCAGTTCTTGGTCAAACTTCGTATCACCTGAAATAAAAATACGATTATCAATATATAAGCCGAAAGTAATAAATGCCTCTTCGGACGAAGGGGCTTGTTCGGGAATATGATTCGTTCGGAAGAGTTCAATATGAATATCACCGTAATTTACTTCCCAAATTTCTCGTGGCTCGGTAATTATAAGAGTAGGGCGCACAACATCAAAAAAATCATCAAATCCAAGACGCTTACCTTCACCATTAACTTCATTCCATTCCATTCCACCCCGCAAGCTCATTTCCCACAATACCTTTTCATACGGTTCATTAATGAGCATTGTGAGTTTGGGTTTGTTTAAAAATTTAATGCCTACATATCTGTTCATAAGTGCAAGGTACTCAACTCCACCAATATGGTCACAATGACTATGAGTTGGCAAAAACACTTCAATATCTGGAACTTGGAGACCCGTAGTTGCCTCAAGTGCCATGGGGCCTGTTGTTCCGAAATCAATAAGGACGTGCTTATCACCCTTAATTATCAGAAAGTTGGTTTGATAATGGGTTTTAGCAAATGCCGAACCAGTGCCTATGAAGAATACTTCTAAGTTTCCATCATTGGTCAACGAGAGTTTGCCGTCTATTGGTACTATTTTCATTAGTTCTTGCCTTGAAAATGCGTAGAATCGTTATTACGAAAACATATTATAAACTAAATACTCAATTTTTGTGCCGTAAAAATAATTATTTACGGAATGTAAGACTATCACAATAAATCCTCAAGAACCGTTTCCCAAACTTTAGCGTCAGGGTGTTTTAGTTCGGTATAAAGAGTAATACAACGTCGGATAAGCTTATCTGCTTCAGATTTCTTTTCGCCCTCTGAGAAGTTTCCTGATTTTGATTCTTCTAAACATAGCAGACCAAGTTCACCATTTATTTCGGCTTCTATTTTTTTTGCACCTATTTCTTGGGCTACCGCCAATCCATTTTCCAAAAGTATATGACTTTCACTCAAGTTGCCCAGTTTTCGGTAGGTCATACCGATATTATTCAGGGATTTTGCTTCACCTTCTCGGCTACCAATTGCTTGACGTATTTCCAAACTTTTGGTAAAATAATCAAGTGCGCTATCAAATTTATCAGTAGAAAACATCAAGATGCCAAGAGCATTTAAACTATCAGCTTCACCCGCCCTGTCACCGATATTTTTACGAATTTCTAAACTTTGATTTAAATAATCGTGGGCTTCATCATGTTTTCCCAACTCATTTAATGCAAGCCCAATATTTCGTAAAGAATACGCTTGTTGTACCCGATTACCTAACATTTGTCGAATCTCTAATGCGCGGCGATGGTATTCTAATGCTTCTTGCGGCTTACCGCTTGCTGTTAGAATATTACCGATACTCCCAAGTGTTACTGCTTGGCCTTTTCGACTGTTAATTGCCTCTCGAGCCGCCAAACTGCGCATTTGGTAGTCAAGTGCCTCTTCATATTTACCTTGAATTTCTTTAATAATCCCAATATTATTGAGCATTGCACCTTGTGCTTTTTGGTAGTTAAATTGTTCGGCGAGAGTAAGTGTCTCACGAGAGCGAGCTTCGGCCTGCTTATAACTACTTTTATTTTCCAAAACAAACGCTTCGCGTACCATTGCATCCAACATACGTTCAGTTTTGTGGAGTTTGCCGAATAAAGTCCGTGCGCCAATAAACTCTTTTTGGGCTTTGTCGTATATTCCCCGAATTTTATAAATATTCCCTCGAAGCATCATAGCTTCTGCTGATACATCTTCCCAAGAAGTGATATCTGTTTCAGTTTTGGTTCGAAGTGAACGAGAAACTGTATCGTTTTTCAAGAGTTCTAAATATGTATCTACTGCCTTGAGCATTCGCATTGCTTCTTCTTCTGCGAATCCTCGCCACGCTGATCTTGCTCCTTCAAGCGAAACGGTAGCGGCAAATAAATATTCGCCTAATTCATTAGCATGAGTAGCAAGTCGTGGAGCAATATTCTGAACATTTATCCCATTTTCGATTGCTGAATCCCATTCTTCTTTGAGTACAAAAAATATAGCTTCGTGAAGCAATTCCCGTTCTTCTATTTCCAAACTTTCATACATCGCTCGTTGGAGCAATACGTGTACAAATTGATATGCAGTTGATTCATGTGCATAGAAACGCTGCTTCCCTAAACTTCTCACCACTCTGTGAGTATCTTCAATAATTCTTAACTTTTGTAGGATTTTTAATGTTGGAATTTCAGTAAGTTTTGACAGAACAAATGCTGTGAAGGTATCCCCCTCGACACTTGCGTATCTTAATAATTCTTTGGCATCTTCGCTCAATCGTCTAATTCGTTCTTGTACAACAGCATACGCACTTTTAGGAACACGAACATTCTCATATTGATTCTGGAATTTCCCGTTTTTAGGACTTACAATACCATCTTCTTCGAGTGTATTCAAGAATTGAGTAATAAAGAGTGCGTTCCCGCCGCTGACTCGTGCAAGCCATTCTTCAAATTCATCATTATTTTCATAATGTTCGTATCGTGCTCTCAGCAATGAATCCAAATCAAGGGATGTCATACGTGGAACAGCAATATCCGAAAACATTGAATATCTTCCAAGCTCATTCCGAATATGTAGGATAGGATGTCCTGCACCTTCGCGGGAACTTTGTGCGTCATCGGGACGATACGCAACTATAAATATAATCGGTTTATCCAATAATTGACGTGCCGCCGCAAATAGTAAATTCGAAGATGATGTATCTGCCCAATGAAAATCATCCATCACCAACACAAGCGGTGACACTTCAGAAAATTTCCTCAAAAAATTAATATACTGTTGGAATAATTGTTCCTGACTGCCAACAGAAGATGTTGCTGCCGCTGTCGCCGCTGCATGACCGCGCTCTTTTTCAAGTTGCTTATGTAAATACATTTGGTCATAGCTTTTCGTTACTATTTCAGCGGCGGCACCGACTACCGGACCAAGAACAGGCACAAGAGAAATCCAATTAGGAGCTGTATCAATGAAGAATTTACTGAAATCAAACTTTATCTTTTTCTTTTGCTCGGTGGGTGCTTTTTCACGTTCAGAAACAATCAGTACAAGTTGTTCCATGAGATCAATCCATGGTTTAAGTGCTTCGACTTCTCCAATGTCATGATTTGCTAGAGGTGTAGAGCATTCACTAATTGCAACTATCGGTATCGGTGAAAGCCCTTTCTTCTCGAAATACTCCGGACAAGTTTCTTTAAGTGCTTTTAATAAAGTACTCTTACCAATTCCTGCCTCGCCAGTAAGAAACAGTACATTTTGAGTAGCACCAAGAGTAGATGCGAGTTCAATGCTTTGGAGTATTTCTGTAAGTTGTTTGGTACGCCCTATCATAGTTGAAATTATGTGGAAACTGATAAAATTTATACAAAAAATGAAATTATTCAATCTTTATAATCTAGAGTTTTACTGTAGTTATAAATTTACGCAGAATTATAATGTTTTCGTTTGCTATATGTATGCAAATTTACACTTTTTAGGGAAATAGTTGTGAAAATTTTATAGTTCTGAAATATACTTTTACGTTATTATTTATATTAAACAGCAGAGTCATTGCAAAAAACAAGAAATATTATCACTCCCAAACATCAATTTTGTAAGGTTAGCTGAAGATTCATACTCTATAATAAGTATACATGATATGTCGAGTAGGAACATACACATTTAAAATTCACAGTGTAACTTTTACAACAATTGAACATGTTAATAATTGAACATGTTAATATTGTACGGTAATCTTTTAGGAACTCTGTATTTAAATATCTACAATATTATTAGCACAGACATTTTATTTACATAACAAAAATTTTTATATGAATTTATCTCTATTCCATTCGACTCGCCACCTTGATTCTACTTATAAATTTTTATTATTGTTGCTAATTTTTCTTTGTGCAGGAAATGGTCTTACTGCACAAATACCAACAGTTGGACTGCTCCAATTTGAGCCAGGAAATCAACAAAACGGCTATGTTCTTTTTGCTCCTGTCAGAAGCACTACAACCTATCTTATAGATAAGTGCGGTCGGCAAGTTCATTCATGGAATAGTGCTTATAAACCAGGTTTTGACGGATATTTACTTCCCGATGGTTCTCTTTTGCGTGCAGGTAATAGCGCAAATCCACGCTTTTCATTCGATGCCGGTGGAATTATTGAAAAAATTTCTTGGGATGGTACTATAGAATGGACATATCGTATTTCCGACTCGACTAAATGCCAGCATCACGATATAAAACCAATGCCTAATGGACACGTACTTGCAGTAGTGTGGGATGCAAAGCGATTTGCCACAGCAATAGAAAACGGACGCAATCCTGCTATCACCGATACTATAATTTGGAGTGAAAAAATAATCGAAATTGCCCCTGACGGAGCGGGTTCAGCAAACGTTGTTTGGGAATGGTTAGTTTGGGATCATCTTGTTCAAGATTTTGATGCTACTAAGGCAAATTTTGGTGCATTAAAAGACCATCCCGAACTTATTAATGTGAATTATTCAACTTCTGCGAATCCCAAAAATTCACCCGATTGGATTCATGCAAATTCAGTTGATTACAATCCAACACTCGACCAAATTATGATTAGCGCATCATTTTTTAATGAAGTATGGATTGTAGATCACAGTACAACTACTCAAGAAGCTGCCTCGCATTCCGGCGGTAAATATGGCAAAGGTGGAGATTTACTGTATCGCTGGGGAAATCCTGTTACCTATAATCGAGGAACAGATGCCGATAGAATTCTCTATGGACAGCACAATCCGCATTGGATAGAAAACGGGTTGGTTGACGAAGGTAAAATAATGATATTTAATAACGGATTCAGAAGACCGGGTAACTATTCAACCGTTGAGGTTATTATTCCTCCGATTAATGCAAACGGAAATTACATACTCGAAACCGATAAGCCGTATCTACCCAATTCGTCCTATTGGAGTTATGCCGATACATCCGCAGAAACTCGATTTACAGCCCCGACGATGTCGAGCGCGCAACGGCTATCCAACGGTAATACTCTTGTTTGTTCAGGTCCGGTCGGAACATTTTTTGAGATAACTCCCGATAAAAAATCAATTTGGAGGTATAAAAATCCATCCACAATTTCAGGAATAGCAAAACAAGGTTCGATGCCAAGTATTAATGATGTTTTTAAAGCTATTCTTTATCCACCAAATTTTGCGGGCTTTAATGGTCGAACTCTTACAGCGGGAAAACCAATCGAATTAGATCCTGGACCATCAATTTGTACTCCCGATGGTGTAGAATCAGAAAATCTGAATGGAGAGATTGAATTGTATCCTAATCCCGTTAATAATATTCTTCAAGTGAATGTTAGTAATACAATAATTCAACCTATAGATTATTTACTTATAAATACATTAGGAAATATTGTTATTAGTCAAAGAATAAATTCATTTGATAAAAAGTTTCAACTTGACGTTCATGTTGTTCCTACCGGAATGTATGCTCTAAAAATTAATGGAATAACATCGTCTATCACTAAAAAAGTGGTAATTATTAAATAATAACTTTATACTCTTATTCTGATATATAGTTTAGATGGAGTTTTTTTTATGAACACTATGAGACTACGTAAAATTCTACTTGTAATAACCACATTTTTTATTACTATGGGAACTTTAGTTGCACAAGAAAATACCCTTGGCTTGATTATGTCAGAACCCGGTAATCAAGAAGGGTATATTCTGTTCGCCCCTCTTTTTAGTAAAATCACATATCTTATAGATAAACAAGGAAGATTGGTTCATACTTGGGAAAGTAAATATTTCCCTAAATACAGCGCATTTCTATTGCCTGATGGTTCACTTTTGCGAACTGCTTCGAGCGATAATCCAAATTTCAGGAGTGCTCCTGCGGCAGGAGGTATTATAGAAAAAATCGGTTGGGATGGCAGAGTTCTCTGGACATTTAAGATTTCAGACAGTACTCAATGTCAGCACCATGATATCGTTCCGCTTCCAAACGGTAATATTCTTGCCAATGTATGGGAAGCAAAAGACAGTTTAATTGCAACTGCAATTTACGGTCGGCTTTCGGACAGAATGGGTCCGGTTGTGTGGAGTGAAAAAATCGTGGAAATCAACCCTGATTCCAATAAAATTGTATGGGAATGGAAACTGTGGGATCATCTTGTTCAGGATATTAATGCAGAATTTACCGGTGCTTTGTATGATAATGTAGCCAATAACCCCGGACGACTCAATATCAATTATGTGAAAACAGCGAATTTAAAAGAACCGTCGTGGATTCACATGAATGCTATTGACTACAATGCCGAACTCGACCAAATTATGATAAGTGCTCATGCAATCGGTGAAATTTGGGTAATTGACCACAGTACTACAACTCAAGAAGCTGCCTCTGATTTCGGTGGTAAACACGGCAATGGTGGGAACTTTATTTATCGGTGGGGTAATCCCGCCGCATATAACCGAGGCACCGATGCTGATAGAAAAATATTTGCTCAACACAATCCAAATTGGATTCGCCCGGGTTTAACAGATGCCGGAAAAATACTGCTGTTTAATAATGGTGTAAATCGCCCCGACGGTGCGTATTCATCCATCGAAATTATAGAAACACCTATCGACAGTAATGGGAATTATCTCCTAGAACCCGATAAACCTTATGGACCGGATAAAATGTATTGGCATTATACAGCACCAATTCCAACAGACCTTTATACGACCAATCAATCAGGAGTGCAGCGACTTCCCAACGGAAATATTAACGTATGTGTCGGTACAAAAGGCACTTTCTTCGAGCTTACTCCCGACAAGAGAGTCATCTGGAAATATATCAACCCCGTTACACTCAATGGCGTAGCAGAGCAAGGAACTGATGTTGCAACCGGAACAGGACTAAACAATGTGTTCCGTACATATCTCTATCCATCTGATTATACCGGTCTTGCAGGCAAAGTTCTCTCTACCGGATTCCCGATAGAAGTTTCGCTAATAGGTGTGGATACGAATAAAATAATATGTCATCCCAATCCGGCAACAGACCAAATTAGATTCTCGTTGCGAGGCACAGCAAATAATCCGACAATTGTTTCTCTCAGTAATTCAATTGGACAAATAGTTTTTGAACAACTCATAGTTTCGGACGGAAAAGAATATTCGATAAGTTTAGCAAATTTAGCATCAGGGATGTATTCATTGAAAGTAGTGGACGGCGGAGAAATTCGTGTAGGCAAGGTGATGCTGTTGCGGTAGAGAAAACGATTTACTTACAGATAGATAGATTAATTACTTAAATTATCTGTAATATTTTTTTTTCTTGTAGTTAATTCCATCAGACGAACTAATAATTCATTGGGTAAATCAATACCTGCTGCTGTTTTCATTCGAGTTTGAATAGCATTCATTTCGCGCTCAATACTGCGCATTTCAATTTTTGAAAGTGAATCAGTCAGCACTTTACGTGCATTTTCGGTTGGAACATCCACCTTATAATCCACCCATTTTTCACTCGGCATATCTCGGCGTATTGCTATTTCCATTATCAATTGTAAATCTTCCTCAGCAATAGATTGTTTGCTATTGAGACTATGAAAAATATCGGTGGCACCACCATTAAGTGCTGTCTCCGCAAGTGCAAAAATCCGTTGAGCCGATTCGGTAACAAATTGCGAACTAACCACATTAAGATGTTGAGTCATATATCGCAGTGCATTCGGTACTGTAAGTGCAATTCGAAGAACTTCTTTTTCCTCAGGTAAAAGCGGTTGTTCTGACGATTTTTGGAGAGTAGTCGTAACGATTGCTGTCGAATTTTCCTTCTGAGTAGTAGTATGGGAATGTTCGTTTTGTGGGTCAATCGTTTGCAATTGCCTGTTGTTTTTAGTAGTATGTGCTTTCCGTGCTTTGGTTAATTCATCGTAGATTTTATGGAGTTGGGCTTCGCTCAGTCTGAGGGCATCGGCTACACGGCTCATCAAAAAATCATGTTGTAATACATCGGGAACTTTGGCTATAATTTGTACTAATGTTCTTACTGCTTCGGCTTTGCCCGATGGTGAGTCCAAAAGGTTTTGTTTACGCATCACAGCTATTTTGAAATCCAAAAACGAAGCAGAATCACGTAAATAAATCCGAAAAGCATCTGCTCCATTTTTCTTGACAAAACTATCGGGGTCTTCACCCGATGGCAAGCTCACAATATTGACTTCGAACCCCTCTTCAATGGCAAGTTCTAATCCGCGTGCCGCCGCATTAATTCCTGCATTATCAGCATCATAGACGATAAATATTTTTTTGCAATATCTATTTAAAAGCTGCAATTGGTCTTTGGTAAGAGCAGTACCGCTCGAAGCAATCGTATTCCGAAATCCGGCTTGGTGAAGCGTGAGTGCATCGGCATATCCTTCGACTAAAATTGCTTCTTCTTGCGAACGAATTGCCTGTTTTGCCTGGAATAAACCATAGAGAACTTTACTTTTATCATAGACTAATGATTGCGGTGAATTGATATATTTTGCCTGCCCATCTTCTTTCATCTGACGCGCTCCAAAGCCGAGAACACGGCCGGATACATCATGAATAGCAAACATTGCTCGTCCTCTAAATCTATCATAAGGTTTTCCTTCATCTCGGCTTAGAATGAGTCCTGCATCTTCTATTGCCGATTCGGAATATCCTTGTTTTGTGAGTTCGGCAAGAAGTGAAGTCCACGAATCGGGAGCGTATCCTAACGAAAAATCTTCGATTAATTTTTGTTGAAAACCACGTTTTTTAAAATATGCGAGTGCAGATTTACCTTCAGTGGTACCAAGTGTCGCTGAGTAGAATTTTGCGGCGGCCAACAGTGTTTTATAAGCGGCATCAATACGATTATATTCTCCCGTATCGGGTTTATCTTCGTCGGGAAGTGAAATTCCTGCTCGTGCGGCAAGTGACTTTACTGCCTCAAGAAACGTCAGCCGATGGAAGTCGGTCATAAATGTATAGATATTCCCACCTTTACCGCACGAAAAGCATTTGAAAATTTGCAAATCGGGGCTTACATTCATTGAGGGCTTACGGTCTGCATGAAACGGACATAATCCCACATAACTTCGACCTGATTTTTTCAATTGAACCGACTCGCCGATAATTTCAACAATATCAGAGCGTTGGCGTACTTGTTCTATTAGTTGTTCGGGGATTTTCATTGTGATTTACGTACAGTTTGATTGTGCTTTTTGGATAATTGCAGTGGTAGATTTACCTGCAACAAGAGGAATAACAACCACTTCCCCACCTTGTTGCCGAACAACATCAGCACCGACAATGGTTTCGGGGGTATAATCGCCGCCTTTCGCTATAACATTCGGCTTTAGAAGAGTAATTAACTCAAGAGGAGTATCTTCGTCAAAGAGAACGACATAATCCACAGATTTAAGCGCGCTGATGACGACTGCTCGGTCATTTTCACTATTGACAGGACGGTGCTCACCCTTCAATCTCCGTACAGAGTCATCGGTATTAAGCCCGATAATTAATACATCACCAAGCCGTTTTGCTGTATCAAGATACGTAACATGACCGGCATGAAGAATATCAAAACAACCGTTTGTAAAAACGATTTTCTTGCCTGCCAAACGTAATTCTTGGCAAACTTGAGCGAGAATTGAACGCGAAATAAGCATAGACTCAAATTAATAACAAAAGTGAATTATTCGTCAAGTTGGAATGTTGAATTATGCAATCTACCACTTTTCAGAAACGTAAAGAAGCAACTCTACTAAGATAACGAACGTATTATTTGCTGTCTAATTCGATTACGGTTACAATCCCAAATTCTGCAAGCTGTTTCTGTAAATTTTCAATTGCTCCCGCCGCCGAAATGACTATCGAAGAAGTCTGAAAATACTGCTTTTGTGCTGTATAAAGTTCGTCATAACTTAGTCCAACTATAGTATTAAAATAGTCGGTATAATAATTTTTCGGGAAATCATACAACTCAATTGTTTGGAGCAGATTAGAAACATCGTGCGGTGTTTCCAAATCACGAGCAAATGAGCCAAGAAGATATTGCTTTGCTGTTTGGAACTCATCAATCGAGACGGGTTCGGTTTTCATACGTTCGAGTTCTTCGAGGATAATTCTCACAGACTGACCGGTTGCCTCAGCTCCTACACTTGTAATAACCATTACTGTTGAGGCAAGTTTTCGGTCGTCAATTGTACTTCGTGCTCCGTAAGTAAATCCATGTTTTTCACGTAAAAGCTCGTTGATTCTCGATGAGAACATTCCGCCGAAAATACTATTGGCAAGAATGAGCACGGGATAGTCTGGGTGTGTGGCTTCAATGGTATTATAGCCGATGACAAGTGTAGTTTGGAGCGATTCGGGCTTGTCAATTGCGACCACATGTTGTGAAGTTATATTCGGCAACATCGGAATAGTCGGAAGTGACTTTGGAGAATAGGTTGAATTACCAAAATACTTTTCGAGAAGTTCTACTGCACCTTGCGTTGTAATATTCCCAGCCACAATAAAAAATCGTTCTTGGGTTTGTAAATGTTCGTACCATCGACTGCAATCCTCACGGGTAATCCGAGCATACGACTCAGATGAACCATGCCGACGGTGAGAATACGGATGACCTAAAAATATTTCTCTATAAAAAGCGGTAGAAGCAAGATAATTCGGGTCGGCAGAAAGTTGATGTACTTGTGCCAAGGATTGCTTACGCAAACGGTCAATTTCAGTAACATCAAAGGTAGGGTTTAGAAAACAATCCGCTAAAACAGCTGTTGCCGTGTCGGTAAATTCTGCAAGGCATTGAATGCATGTTTGCGTAGCGTCCCAACCGGCAGATGAAGAAATAGACGCTCCAAGTGAGTCAATTTCATCAGCTATTTGAGTGGCAGTTCGAGTGGTAGTTCCGCGAGTGAACAGTCGTGCGGCAAATCGTGCAAGACCATCAATCGGCTCAAATGTTGAGCCGGATTTTATCGTAAGGGAAATACTCACAAGCGGTTGTGTGGAGTCTTCTACAACATATACTTTGATGCCGTTTGAAAGCAATTGCTCGGTAAATTCAGGGAAAATAAACGTTGGGAAATCCTGAGATATAGGGGAAACAGAACGATCTAATTGAGTCATAACTTACTTCTAATTTTAATAAAATATCGATGAATTCGGGTATAGTTTGGGGCTATACTCCTTGAGTGTAAAATGTAAAGTCTTTCAAAACTGTTCGGAGAAATGCTTCGGGTTCGGCGACTGATTCTACTCCGAGCATTCCCTGAACTTTTGCTGAAAGTGCCAGTAGCATTTCTTGATTTTTATCGCGGACGCTTGTCTGCAAAATATCTTTGATAAGCCGTGCATCGCGGTCGGATAAATTTGCTGATTCGGGATATTCCGGTGTGTATTCTTCCTGAACTTGTCCGAGTATTGCTTCACTCAATGTAACGCGCGGTTTTATTTTTATAACGGATGTACCTGCGGCAATATCACCGAGCCGTTGCCCTTTGCCATTGATAAGAATTACGACCATTGCAATCGCCCCATAGCAGAACAATCCGCCTTCAATTAACCGTAATAACCACCGAAGTAAATAATTACCGAATGTGGGCTGTGAGCCGTCCAAACGAACTACTTTAATTTTAATTATTTTCTTGCCAAAACTCTGTCCGTCTAATGCCACTTCGCAAATTAAATCATAAAAAAAAGCAGGAATAAGAAATATAATGAGTAGCATTTCTTGGTATGGAATAACGTTCCTGAATCCAATCGAAATAAGAAACCATGCTATAATATACCCGGCAAGTATAAAATAATCAATAATAGAAGCAATAATTCTATCGCCTAAGTTTGCTACTTCATAATCAATTGCCACATTTTGTGTGGTATCTATTCGTACATATTCCATAAATTCTCTCTATTTTTGCCTACGGATTGAATTACTATTTCCAAAACGAATCAAACTGATTATGCGCGAAGCCGCTTTTGTGAAACAAAATAAAGAAAAATGGCAGTTATTCGAGACCTTGCTTGCCCAAAAAGGAGGCACAAATCCCGACCACCTTGCTGACCTGTTTGTGCAACTCACCGATGACCTCTCGTTTGCCCGTACATTCTATCCCGACAGCAAAACTACGAAATATCTCAATACTATCGCCGCGGCAACCCATCAGCAAATCTATCGCAACAAAAAAGAGAAACGTTCGAGGATTATTTCCTTCTGGCAATACGAACTCCCGATGCTGTTTAGGCAGTCGCACAAGTTGCTTTTACTGTCGTTGTGTATATTCGTTCTTTCTGCCCTTATCGGCATGGTTTCAGCCGCTAATGATGATACATTCGTGCGGCTAATTTTGGGCGACCATTACGTGAATGAGACCATCGAAAACATTAAAAACGGAAATCCCCTCGCAGTTTATGGACAAACAAATGAATTTGATATGTTCTTTCGGATTGTCTTTAATAATATTCGTGTTTCATTTATAGAATTTGTTGGTGGCGTGCTGTTTTCATTCGGGACGATTGCTTCACTTTTTTATAATGGCGTTATGGTGGGAGCATTCCAGTATTTTTTTATTGCAGAAGGTTTATTTTGGCAATCGTTTTTGGTGATATGGATTCACGGGACGCTCGAAATATCAGCAATAGTCATAGCAGGATGCGCCGGATTAACTGTTGGGAATTCAATCCTGTTTCCCGGAACTTATTCACGCTTGCAAAGTTTTACTCGCGGAGCGAAGCAAGGACTAAAAATCGTCATCGGCTTAATCCCATTTTTTGTAGTAGCGGGGTTTTTGGAGTCGTTTGTTACTCGTCATACAAATATGCCTATTGTGTTGAGTGCAGGAATTATACTCATTTCATTTGCAATTATTCTCGGTTATTTTGTGTTTTATCCAATTTATCTCGAAAGGAAAATAGACAATGGCAACTTCTCAACCATTTGAATTTCGTCGCTCACGCGATTTTGGTGAATCATTTTCCGCACTGTTTGAATTTCTGCGCCAAAACTGGAAAAATCTTTCCAAATCACTTGTACTCATTGCCGCTCCGCTTATTTTGATTCTCGGTGTTGGCGGTGGCTTTTTAATCTCGGAAATATTTTCAACTCTTCAGAAAACAACATTCGGCATGCCTGATTTCACCCAACACATTGCGGTTATTGGTTTCGAAGTATTCGTTCTTGGCATTATTTATTTTCTCACAGGCGCGGCTGTACTTGCTATTACATGCGAGTATATTCACCTTTCGATGAACGGCGAAACAGAGCAATTTGATGTTTCATTTCTGTGGGCTAAGATTTCATCTCGTTTTTGGTGGCATATCAGTAATTTCTTTGTGATTAATGTGGTTGGATTCTTGATTATGTTGCCGTTTATGATAATTTTAGGCGGAATAGTCGGACTTGGCGGAATTGGTAATATCGAAGCAATTATCATAACGTACATGATGATAATATTCATAGGAATTCCGATTACGGTGTATATCGGCACGATGCTTTCGTTATTTCCGATGATGCGTATCACCGAAAATATCGGGGTAATGGCCGGAATCAAACGCTGTTTCTTCCTTATCAAAAATAACTTTTGGGTAACGTTCGGTTATTATTTCGTGGTGGGATTGATACAAAGTGTCGTCGGTTCTTTCTTTATGATTCCATTTTATATCCTATATGTTATTGCTATCATAACGATTATCCCGCAAGCCGCACAATCAGAAACCGGTATGCCGATGCTCAACTTTGGTTTTGGCTTTCAGATTGCATTTACGGTAGCAGGTGTACTTGCTATCGGCGGAAGTTTACTGCTTAATTCTATGACAATTACCGCTCATGCTATCCAGTATTTTAATCTCGTAGAACGTAAGGAAGGCGTGGGAACTATGGCAAAATTAGACCTTCTCGGCTCTACTGAAAACACCGCTGAAACAGATGATAGCGGTGAAGAATATTGAGGTGAAATAAATTTAGCTGTTAAATTCTTTTTATCTATCTTCTAATTATTCAATTCAAATATATTTATGACCTCAATTTCTGATTCAAAATCCGATAAATCCTATCGCGTTACGATGTATGTTCTCTGCTGGATTTCGGGTATGTTCGCAGGAATTGCATCTACTCTGATGCCCTTGTATCTAACGGTGATTACGGGCGATATTTACGGCACAAGTGATACTCAAACTATTTCAACGGTCGGTTCGTATGTCAGTTCGCTGTTTTTGTTAGGGTGGACGTTCGGCGGAATACTTCTCGGACTTGCCGCTGATAAAGTCGGCCGTGTTCGTTCGCTAATAATAGCAATTGTCCTTTTCACACTCCCGATGGCTATGGCAAGTTTTGTTCGTTCATTGGAATTACTTACTCTTTGTCGTTTTTTAACCGGTGCCGGGATTGGCGCAACGCTTGTTATCACAACTACTTTTATTGCAGAACTTTGGAATGATAAATCGCGGGCAACTGCTCTTGGTTTTCTGGCGAATTCGTATGCTGTGGGGATTGTTTGTGCTGGGTTAATCAACTATTTAATTGCTGATTGGCATACTGCTTTTGTTATTAGTTCACTTCCTGTTTTTATGGTTGTTGTTGTTGGTTTGACTATGAAAGAATCATCAAAGTGGCATACGGCTAAAGTAGCCGCCGACAATAAACTCTCACAGATAAATCAACTCTTTCATTCGTCAAATAAAAAGAACTTTATTATCGGAACTTTAATGTTCGGAACGATGTTGATTGGGTTGTGGGCGGCATTTTCGTGGCTACCGACGTGGGTGCAAAGTTTGCTTGCAGTGCATGAAAACGGACAGCAACCCCGCGGAAAAGCAATGATGCTCCTTGGTATGGGTGGTATTGTGGGAACATTCTTTGCGGGCTTTGTCAGTAATTGGATAGGACGAAAAAAGTCTATGCTTATCAGTTTCGCCGGATGCTTTCTTGCGGCAACGTTGCTTTTTAAAACGAATTCGTCAATTACTCCTTTAATTTTCATCGAAACAGGACTTCTTTCGCTGTTCTTCGGATTTGGGCAAGGTGTGATGACTAATTATATTCCCGAACTATTTCCTACGTTAATTCGAGCTACTGCAACGGGACTTTGCTTCAATATTGGTAGAATTGCAACAGCAATTGCAGTGTTTTTCGTCGGAATGATTGTTATCGCACTTGGCGGATATGCAAATGCTGTTTCGGTGTTTTCGTATGCGTATCTTGTAGGATTCATCGTTACTTTCTTTGCCAAAGAAACAAAAGGAGTTGCATTGCCGGAGTAATTTTTTCGGGATATTCAATAACGACAATCGGGCTTAATTTTCAACTGAAAACTAAGCCCGATTATTATTTTTACACGAAAAGAGTATAATTACTTATCAGCTTCGCCCATCACTGGGTCAATCGAGCCGATAATAGCCACAATATCAGAAATCATCGAGCCCTCGCTCATGTATTTCAGAGCTTGTAAGTTTGATGACGAGGGAGAACGGATTTTCAATTTCCACGGCTGTCCCGTGCCATCAGAAACGATAAAGAAACCAAGTTCGCCTTTCGGACTTTCGATTGCAGTATAGGTTTCGCCTTTGGGAGGCATTGCACCAAAATTAACAAGCATAAAGTCATTAATAAGTTCTTCCATTTTGGTATAAACATTCGCTTTGCTCGGAAGTACATTCTGTGCATCGTCGGTATGAATTTCACCCTGTGGCATCAAATCCAATATCTGATGAATGAGTTTGATTGATTGTTTCATTTCTTCTACGCGGACTTTATATCGCGCCCAAACATCACAATCATTATGAGTTATTACCTCGAAGTCAAGCTGATTATACACCAAATACGGCTCGTCTTTGCGGAGATCACGTGGAACGCCCGAACCTCGCAAACAAGGGCCGCTTAGTCCTAATGCAATCGCTTTTTCGGGAGGCATGTAGCCCACACCTGCAAGCCGATCCACAAAAATCCGATTACGATTAACCAATTGCTCAAAATAATGAAGTTCTGTGGGGAATTGATTTGCCCATTCGCGGGTTTTCTTGAGAGTTGCCGCATCAATATCATTAGCCACACCGCCGATACGTGCATAACTTGTCGTGAACCGTGCGCCGCATATAAGTTCAAATATATCATAGAGTTTTTCGCGCTCGGTAAATGTCCACAAGAACAGCGTCAGTGCGCCAACGTCCATACTTGTTGCGCCCATACCCATCAAGTGCGACGATACTCGTGCAAGCTCGGAAACTAACGTGCGAATCCATTGTGCTCGTGTAGGTGTTTCGATACCGAGTGCTTTTTCGATTGCAAGGCAAATTGCCACATTATTCGACATCGGAGCCATGTAATCAAGGCGGTCGGTATGAGGAATAAACTCGTGATAGGTCATGTTCTCGGCAATTTTTTCATAACCACGATGCAAATAGCCAAGCTCGGGAACACATTTGATAATTGTTTCGCCGTCCAAACGAAGAAGCACACGCAAAACTCCATGAGTTGCCGGATGCTGAGGCCCCATATTAAGAACCATATCATTCTCTAACGGGTCTTCAAAAAGTACGGTTGTATCTTTATCCATTAATTCATGGATAATTTTATTTTGACGAAGATTTTGTGCGCGTTCTATCGCGGCTGTATTGGATATTTGCATTGCAATTCCTTGTAATAATTTGTGTTATGTTTACAATGGAGTGTAGAGAAGTAGCATAAACTACATGTTTTCAGTAAGCAATTTACGGAACTCGGCACGGCTAACCAAAGAGAAAACGAAGAACCTATAATTTCACGCTGTAGTTTTAATCATTTTTGATGCTTCTGCGTGGGAATTTGGGAGTACAGTCCAATCGAATAAAGAATTGCTAAATGAATAACTATAGTATGACAAGTCATTACTTAAATTGACGAAATCGTTCACAAAAACAACAAAAAGCCCACGAAAAATACTCGCGGGCTTAAATCTATGTAACCTATGTGTACCTATGTGGTTCAAAAAAAGAAATCAAACACCTTCCACCGCTATCTCAACCCACTCACTCTTTATCGAACCATACGACGCACGTATCCGATATGTCCAG
>JAFDZU010000038.1:12284-20411 GCA_018266765.1 Bacteroidota bacterium | reverse complement strand
TTGATAGAAATAATTCAACTCTTTTTCATCGTTAAACTGAATGTGAGGGTAATATCATCACCACATTTAATCATACCGAGCATCGCAGATGGTCTTTCAAGATTGAAACCGGTAAGTTTTATCGTTTTTTTTCCTGTAAAAACAATATCTCCATCTGCTTCAACTTTTGCCTTGACTGATAATTCCACCGGTTTTGCTGTTCCACCAATCGTTAGAGTCCCCGTAGTCTCAATTATCCATTCATCACCGCTTTTAGTGATTGAATTAACTTTGGAAAGAACATAAGTTATGTTTGGATTATCATCAGCTTTCAAAGCTTCATAAATCTTTTCATCCATACTTTCGCCCTTGGCACTTTTGATGGATTTTGCAGTGCATGTTACATTCAATGAATTGATTGCTTGCAATGTTGCATTCTGAAAAGTAATATCACCTTTTGCTGTGAGTGTACTTGCCGGTGCTTCCCAATCATGAAGCGTTGAAGTTCCCGAAACAATCATCTTATGCTCTTTCGATGTGTATTTATCAGCATACATTAAAGGAGCTGACAAAAGAACCACGACCATCGCCCCCATAAACACATTGAGGATTTTCATAAACTTACCTTAAAAAATTAATAAATATTAGAATTGTTTTTTAACCTTTTTAATCATCTTTTCTTATTACATAAGTACGGTCATAATAATCATTCTATTATGACATAAGTCATGTTTCCAAATTAAATTTTTCAATGAGATTTATTGAAAAAAAAAAAAGTGTTCAATGAACACCTTTTCAAGAGAGAAAGTCATATGTAACTTTTATCAGTTAAGAAGACCTTTTTTCAAACACTAAATATCGACTCGTTTTTTTAATCTTATCTTTCTAAATATCTATTAATTCCGCTAATTTTGGAGCAATTTTCCATACACTAACTTCAGCTTCAAATACTTTTTGATATTCAGCAACCGGAATAACAGCATTTTTTTCTGCTTTAATCATGATGTTTTTTAACGTATGTTCGGGAGAGATGAATTCCATTAAATGAGCAGAATATCCTTTAGAAGCAAGGATATCTCGTCGCATAGAATCAGTGAGTAAATCTGCAAATCGTTCGCGAGTAATGCCATCTTGTAAGAGTAAACCAACTGAGGGAGGC
The DNA here is from genome assembly GCA_018266765.1 of Bacteroidota bacterium. Taxonomy (GTDB): domain Bacteria; phylum Bacteroidota; class Ignavibacteria; order Kapaibacteriales; family UBA961; genus JADJXV01. The sequence goes on along the minus strand of JAFDZU010000038.1, from coordinate 19,273 downwards.
AATACAACTTGTTTCATTTTTTCATTGAGATAATGGTGGCAACATGGAGCAGCAAGAATTGCCGCAGCGTTATGCGTAATGGCAAAAGCGAGTGCATCATCTGTAGCTGTATCGCATGCATGAAGTGCAATCAAGAGGTTAACCGGTGAATCCGAAACAGCCGCCGTATTAATATCAATACATTCAAATTCAGCATTCACATATCGGAGCTTTTTTACTGTTTTTTGGCAGAAAGCAATGACTTGTTTGTTATTATCAATTCCTCGTAATCTCACATTCATTCCTCTAAGATTCACCAACCAATGATAGAGCGCGAAACTCAAATATGCTTTTCCACAACCACAATCCACAATAAACAGAGGAGAATTTTGTGGAGGATTTTTCAAAATATCCAGCGAAGAAGCAATTGACAGAAAATTATTTATTTGTTTGTATTTTGCTTGCATTGTTGGGAGTATCATTCCATTTTCTGCTGTAATACCAAGATCTTGGAGAAGTTCAGAAGAATTTTGTGATGTTATGATGTAATTTTTCTGTTCATCGTGTTGCAACTGTTCCCATTGTTTTTTCGAAGGTGGTTTTTTTCGTATTGAAGTCATTTTCTCTTTGCCGGAATTACGGCAATATAGGTCATTGTTAGGAGTTTGTAAATGTGCTTGCCTAAATGGTTCATTGAGTACAAGGGTAAGAGCAGCTTGTATTGTCATTTCCGCAGGAAGTACCTGTGTAAAATGTTGTTTTGGGGTATAAACCGATAATTGCAGACGGTATTCCGAACGTAACAGAATTGTTTTGAGAGTAATTTTCTGAGGTTTATCCGGCACCGAGAGCATAGTTTCGACTTCGGTAGGTATGTCGCTATTCTCCGGCTCACTTAATGTAAGAATAAATCGTGAGTGAGAGTCGAGAGCAATGAGTTCGGCAATACGATTTTGGGCATCAAGAAGCATGATATTAGGGAATAATGAAAGAATTTCTATACAAATATCCGTATAAATTGTCTTCTTTCGTCATTCTTCTTTAAAATGAGTCCAATTAGAGTTGAATGACAGAATAATGGTTCTGATTTTCATACAATTATATTGTTACAATTCTGATAACTTATGAATCAAATTTTATCATGTTTTCTTTGACATCGTAATACAAAGTCGTAGATTAGGTGGATGAATTATTTATTATAAATATGCAAAAGCCATTATGAAAACAAAATCAAGATATGTATGTCAAACTTGCGGTGCAGTATCTTCGGGCTGGGCAGGTAGATGTCATGTATGCGGTACTTGGGAGAGTATTGTGGAAGAAATAACTGACAGAACCTCAAATAAAAAGTCAAGTTTACAATCATCAGCAGTTGTGATGCTGAAAGATGTAGACAGCTTGCAAACGAAGAGGATTAGTACAGGAATTGATGAACTCGACAGAGTTCTTGGAGGTGGTATTACTCCGGGTTCACTTATTTTAGTCGGTGGCGACCCCGGAATTGGTAAATCAACATTAATGCTTCAGATGTGTTCACAAATCGTAGATTCTCAACCACTTTATATAACTGGAGAAGAGTCCTTATTTCAAATAAAACTAAGGGCTTCGCGGTTAACTTCCATTCCCGATACTCTGCAATTGATGGCTGAAACTGATGTTAATAGAATCCTTGATGCAATACGTACTACCAAAGCTAAGGTTGTGATTGTAGATTCAATTCAAACTGTTCACAGCGAGCAGATTGAATCTACAGCAGGTAGTATTTCGCAAGTTCGGGAATGTGCCGCTATGCTTATGAAAGAGGCAAAGCAATCGGGAACAGCAATTTTTATCGTAGGTCATGTTACTAAAGAAGGAATGATTGCCGGTCCTAAAGTACTAGAACACATGGTTGATACGGTAATTCAATTTGAAGGAGAAAAAACATATTCTTATCGAATACTGAGAGCAATAAAAAATCGATTTGGTTCGACAAATGAAATCGGAATCTTTGAAATGGCAGAAGAAGGATTACGACAAGTTCCAAACCCTTCTGAAATTTTTCTTGCACAACGAAATCAACAAGATTCAGGCACAGCTATTATTTCAACAATTGAAGGAACAAGACCACTCTTACTTGAGGTACAAGCACTGGTTACACCAACTAACTATAATGTACCACAAAGAACCCCAACCGGATTTGACCTACGTCGTTTACAAATGATACTTGCTGTTTTAGAAAAAAGACTTGGATTAAAATTTGGAGAATATGATGTATTTGTAAATGTAGCAGGCGGTGTTTCATTAGACGACCCAGGAGTAGATTTAGGTGTTGCCGCCGCACTTGTGAGTTCATTACGAGATAATCCGCTTGATCCAAGCATGGTTTTAATTGGTGAAATAGGTCTTACCGGAGAAGTTCGTCCGGTTTCAGCAATTGAACAACGACTTTCTGAGATTCAAAAACTTGGTTTTACAAGTACTATGTTACCAAAATCTAATTTTGCAAAACTTCCAAAACAATTTGATGTCAATTTAATTCCGGTAGATAGAATTTCATTAGCGTTAGCACAATTAATTGCATAAAATATTGATGTTTTATATACTGTTTCAAAATTATTTTTCAATTAAAAGGGAACAAAAAGCGATGAGCCAAAGTTTAAGAAACAATAAATTAGATTCTATGCGCTTACATAACCTCACAGACGAAGAATTAATGGCAGAATTTGTATCAGGAGTAGAACTCGCTTTTACAATTCTGATGGGGAGATACAAGAGTCAAATTATTAACTATTTATATCGGTACATTGGCAATTACGACGACTGTTATGATTTGGCTCAAGAAGTTTTTGTTCGAGTGCACCGGTACAAAACAAATTATAACTCCACAATCAAGTTTACAACGTGGATTTATACGATGGCTGCAAACTTAGCTAAGACTGAACTGAATCGTTATTGGCGTAAAAATGCAGTTTCAATTGAACGACATGGCAATGATGAAAATCAAACTTGGGAATTCGCTGATAATAGTTCTTTTCAACCGGATTCTCGTATAGACCAAACAACGATTGCACAAAGAATTCAGAAAGCGTTGATGTTGATTTCTCCAACGCACAGAGAATTAATAATATTACGCGATATACAGGATTTTAGCTACGAAGAAATTGCTGAAATTACAGAAAGTGAATTAGGAACTGTTAAATCTCGATTAAACCGAGCAAGAAAAATGATTAGAGTTCATCTTCAAGATATTTACAATGATTATTTTTCAGTTAGTTCCGAAGATTAAACAAGTCATTTGATAGCAATACTAAACGCTCAAAACAAATTTACATTATAAAATATAACGATGAAAACGCCCTTAGAATACGACGAATTACCTTCTGAAGAATGGAAGAAACTCAAACAATTTGTAGTTTCTCCCTCAACTTTACAAAACAACTCAAATAATATTGAAGAATTTGAGCAAAATGTAGTTACTAAAATTTTGGTTTCTTCGCTTACTGTAGTTCCAGTTCCTGATAATTTCGAAGAAGAAGTAATGCGTAGAATTGCAGCCGAGGCAGAACCCACCTTTAAACCATTAAGCAACTTGGAACGAATTGTTGGTTTGTTACGCACTCAGACAACTGCCGTTATTGGTATTGTTGCTCTTATTTCCGGTGGAACCATTAGCATTTACACATTATCACAAAACAGTACACTCGTTGCACCATTCAAACAAAATATAGAAACTGAAATTGATTTGACTCCTGTTCCTGTTCAAATTGAAACAAGATTTGACAAACAAACCACACAGCAAAAAACGAAAAGCTCAATTCTTCAACCGGATTCCATAAAACTTCCAATTCCGGGAAAAGGAACACATCAACCAGTAAATAATAAAGAAGAAGATTTATTCTAAAAAAAACTCACCTTTATATCCATCCACATCAAAAACCCTAAAAGTGTGAACTTTCAGGGTTTTTGTTTTTAAGTATTTTTACTCAACTACTCTTCAAATAGACTTTCAGGTCTGCCTCTCCGTAATCCGAAATGTTTGTAGCATAATTCCGTTGCTTCACGTCCACGTGGTGTACGATGTAAGAATCCTTGTTGAATCAAAAATGGCTCATAAACTTCTTCAATAGTACCAGACTCTTCTCCCACAGCCACTGCAATTGTATTTACGCCTACTGGTCCTCCTGCAAATTTTTCCATAATCGTGAGTAAAATACGTTTATCCATTTCATCAAGCCCAAATTCATCTACTTCCAAAGCGGCAAGTGCCATCTGTGCAATGTCTTTAGTAATAGTTCCAGTACCCTTAACTTCAGCAAAATCACGAGTACGTCGAAGCAACCTATTTGAAATTCGTGGAGTTCCTCTTGAACGTGATGCAATTTCCATTGCTCCTTCATCTTCTATTGGCACTCCGAGAAGGTTCGCAGAACGTTTCACAACTGCAAATAGTTCTCTTGGTTCGTAATAATCAAGACGATTAATTACGCCAAATCTCGAACGAAGAGGAGCAGTTAATAACCCTGCTCGGGTTGTTGCACCGATAAGAGTAAAACGGGGTACAGTTAGCTGAATTGAACGAGCCGCAGGACCTGAGTCAATCATAATATCCAAACGAAAATCTTCCATAGCAGAGTATAAATATTCTTCAACTACTGCCGATAGCCGATGAATCTCATCAATAAATAATATATCGCCTTCATTTAGATTAGTAAGCAATCCGGCTAGGTCACCGGCTTTTTCCAGAACTGGGCCACTTGTAGCTTTAATTTCACTTCCCATTTCTTTAGCAATTATATAACTTAATGTTGTTTTACCAAGTCCCGGAGGACCCGTAAGGAGAACATGATCTAACGCTTCTCCTCGTTTCCGAGCAGCGGAAATAAATACTTTTAAATTATCAACTATTTTTAACTGACCTGTAAAATCATCAAAAGAACTTGGACGCAGAGACAAATCTAAATCCTCATCTATTGTTCGCTCCGGTGTTGTGGATTCGGAACGCGGAGATGCTTTTGCCATTATACTTTTCCTCATTAATTCAAAATTCGTATCTTTACTTACAAAAATGCTAATTTTTTGTGGCTTGAAACTTTTCTCTTTTTTCTAAATTACAAATATATTGTATGAATTCTATTGAAATTAAGAACTTAACAAAAATCTACCGTTCTCACGTCAAAGAAGAAGGATTAAAGAATTCTATTACTTCATTATTTCATAGAAAATACAAAGAATTTACAGCAGTAAATGATGTGTCTTTTTCAATAGAAGAAGGTGAACTTGTCGGAATGCTCGGAGCAAATGGAGCCGGAAAAACGACAATACTTAAAATGCTTTCAGGACTATTGACTCCAACTTCGGGTACTGCTACTGTAATGAATTATATCCCTTGGCAACGTAAAAATGATTTCCGTCGTAACTTCTCAATTGTCATGGGGCAACGCAATCAATTATGGTGGGATTTGCCGGCCGCTGATTCATTTCTTTTAAATCGAGAAATCTATTCTATACCTCATGACTTATTCCTAAAACGCCGAAATTCACTTGCAGAACGACTTGATGTTGCTGATAAACTCCACGTTCAAGTTCGCCGACTTTCACTTGGAGAAAGGATGAAATGTGAACTTATAGCAGCTCTACTTCACTATCCTAAAGTTTTATTTTTAGATGAACCGACTATTGGATTGGACGTTGTAGCACAACATTCATTACGTGAGTTTGTAGCGGAATACAACAAAGAATCTGCGACAACTATAATACTTACAAGTCATTACATGGATGATATCGAACACTTATGTAAACGAGTAATTATTATTGATAAAGGAAAACTGATGTTCGACGGTGCACTTTCTTCGCTTATAGAAGAATTTGCGGCTGAGAAAATGTTAACTATAAAATTTACGGATACAGTCGAAAAACATGAACTCGAATCAATGGGAATTCTAACGGATTTTACCACAGAAAAAGCATCTCTTCGTATTCCTCGCGCTCGGATTGCAACTGTAGCAGGTGATTGCTTGCAACGATTTTCAATAACAGATATCACAATTGATGAAGTACCAATTGAAGATATTATTCGTCAAATATTTAGTAAAAAATAACTTAATATTAATTAAGCAAACTATTGATAATAATCATTATTAATGGATTTTAAATTAATCTTTATTATACAAACTATCAATTTAATTAACCACCTATTCCCATCATAGTTCTTTCATGGGATTCAGTTTGGTGTAATTCCCATTCAGTTTCTACATTTCCACCAAGCATATAATATTTTCCGGCTAAGTTTTGATGAATCAGTTTGGTTATATCTTCACCTTTCCTCAATGGTGTTAGTAAATCCATTTCATTATTTGCAAACAAACAATTTCTCATTTTACCATCAGAAGTTAGGCGAAGACGATTGCATCCTCCGCAGAATGGTTCGCTCATTGTACTTATGACAGCAAACGTTCCTAAATGTCCATGTACTTTGAATTTTTTGGCAGTATCATGTTTGCCATCTTCTAATTTTTCGATGTTTGGAAATGTTTCACTTATAGAATTGAGAATATCTTTAAAGGTCATAAGCTTTTCCGGTCTCCAATGATTTCCGGGAAATGGCATGAACTCTATAAACCTAATATGAACTGGAGTTTTTTCTGTCCACTCGATAAACGATGTTATTTCATGGTCATTATAACCGTTCATTACCACCATATTTACCTTCACATGATAGCCCGAATCAATAAGAAGCATAATATTGCGATGTACTTTGGTGAATTCATCACGTCCTGTCAATGTATGAAACATAGCTTTATCTAATGAATCCAGACTTATATTTACTGATTTTAAGCCCACTTGTTTGAATGTATCAATAAATGAATCAATGAACATTCCATTGCTTGTAATAGCTAATTCAACAGGATAGTTACCAAGCCGTTCAATTATTAATCGTGCATCTTTTCTGATTAATGGCTCTCCTCCTGTAAGACGAATTTTACGAACACCTTCAGCAATAAATATTCCGGCGATTTTCTCAATTTCAT
>JAFDZU010000038.1:0-12242 GCA_018266765.1 Bacteroidota bacterium | reverse complement strand
CTGATTTGATTCATCATCAAATTCGGGTTCGGGCAAACAGTACAAACACCTGAAGTTACATCGGTCAGTCAGTGAAATCCGAAGATAATCATGTATTCGTCCGAAACTGTCAGTAAGCATAGTTTGTTTTCTTGAATTAAAATTGTTTCTATTAACCACCCGAAAAAGGAGGAATTAATGCAACGACATCTCCATTGTGTAATTCACTCATATCTCCACTTATTTGCTTATTTATAGCTACGGCAAATTTTATCTCCATCATTTGAGGATAATGTATTCCTAAATGTTCAATCAAGGCAGAAGTTGTCCCAATATCATTAAGTTCTATTTCATTTACTTGAGAAATTTCTGCTAAACGAGCAAAAAATAACACTTTGATTTTCATGATAGGTTTATTCAAATGTATCTAATAAATCAGGGCGGCGACGTTGCGTTTTATCTACTGCTTGTTCATGCCGCCATGAACGAATAGAGGCATGATTTCCACCTAAGAGCACGTCGGGTACTTTCATTCCACGAAATTCAGCAGGACGAGTGTAATGAGGGGAATCTAACAATCCATTTTGAAATGCATCTTCAAGAGCGGATTCTGAATCACCTATTGCTCCCGGTAATAATCGAACAATTGAATCAATCATAACAAGCGCAGGCAATTCTCCTCCACTTAACACGTAATCTCCAATAGAGATTTCTTTTGTGATAAGTACATCACGAATGCGTTGGTCTATACCTTTATAATGACCAGCAAGGATAATAATATTTCGTGAAAGTGATAGCTGGTTTGCTAATTCTTGATTTAGCATTTCGCCGTCAGGCGACATATAAATTATTTCATCATAATGGCGTTCTGAAAGCAATTTTTCAATACAAACAAAAACCGGAGCACATTTGATTATCATTCCAGCTCCTCCACCGAATGGAGCATCGTCAATATGTCGGAACTTATCTTCGGCATAATCATGAAGATTATGAACATAAATTTCCACAACACCTTTTGAGACTGCTCTTCCAATTATACTTTGCGATATCATCGGTTCAACGAGTTGTGGAACGGCACTAATAATATCAATTCTTATCAATGGCATCATCCCCTCCGGCTAACTCCATAAGTCCATCTAAAACTGTTACTTCTATTTTTTTATTGGTTAAATCTACTTTCTTAATTACATCATCAATAACCGGTAATGGGACATCACCCTTTGGAGTAGAAACTACCCAAACATCATTTGCAGGCATCAACCAAACATCGTTAATTATTCCAATTGATTTGCCGGACGTATGGTCTATTACTAAACAACCTAAAATTTCTTCAATATAATACTCTTCTACATTTCCTGATTGAAGTAATGACTCATCTACAAATACTCCTTCTTCTTTCAAAATTGCGGCTGATTCTGGGTTTATGATTCCTTCAACTGAAATTATCACACCACGATGGGAAGCACGTAACGTTTTTAAAGTATATTCGCTTGCAAACTGACCGGAATAACCGATACGAATTTTACAACCGATGCGAAGTTCGAGTTTAGGAGAAGCTTCCCCAACAAAAAAACTTCCATCTGTTCCATGCGTGCGGAGAATCGTTCCGATATATCGTAAAGCCATTCGTTTAAGTATGCGTTATTGTTAATAAAACTTTAGTAGCTATCGAAGTAAAATTTCTAAAAATATGTGGTTTCTGTCCATCAAAACAGAATTCTTCACGTTCTCGAATTATATATTCTTTATCTTTCATTTCGATTAAAAGGGTTCCAAGTATAACCACCCCCCTGACTTCGCCTTCGACAGTTGTAAAAGTTTCGCTCAAAACAGTTTCAGCGGGAAGGTAAATTTCCATAAATTCAGTGTCTTTTTCATGACGCATTGGGCGTAAAAGTAGAATACACAATGAACCTTCTTTGCGGCTTCCTTCTAATAGAAGTGAATGATTTTTTGTTTGGACAAGTGCTGAGGGTTCAAAAATAAATCCTTCAATTGTATCTTGTGTTTTGCTCAGAAACCACGACAACGTATAATTATAAACAGCAAGCAACCTTTTTAAATCAAACGGCTTGATACTTCTACTGCCACTTTCAACAAGAGAAATAAAACTCTTAGATAATCCTGAAACACTCGCAACTTCATCCAACGTTTTATCGGTGATAGTTCGTAGCAATCGTAAGTTTGTACCAAGTTCTTTAGGAAGTGATATGAGGTCTTTCGCCATAGCTGTTACATGATTTTAGTTTTTCTTTGAAGTGCAATCTGTGTAAATTGCACGAAATAAACAACGAATTCTTTGGTTAGCTATTATTTCCTTTTCATATGCTCGATTCAATTATCTCGTATTTACATCAACTTCCACCCGAAGGAATATTGCTTGCCGCGTTTGTAATCACCTTTGTTGAAAATATATTTCCACCATCACCTAGTGACATGGTATTGGTTTTTTTGGGTACATTAGTTGGTCTGGGTACTGTTGGATTTATCCCCCTTGTTTTGTCAAGCACCGCAGGAAGTATTGCAGGTTTTGGAGTTATGTACTGGGTTGGAGCAACATTCGGTACACGAATAGTAGAAGCTGGTAAAATTCGATTTCTGCCTATTTCTGCTATCCATAAAGTAGAATCATGGTTTTCAAAATATGGTTATTGGCTAATTGTTGCAAACCGTTTTTTATCAGGAACGAGAGCTATAATTTCATTTTTTGCCGGTCTTTCTTTATTAAACTTTACCAAAACACTTTCTTTATCTGCTGTCAGCGCACTTGTATGGAATCTTATTTTATGTTATGCAGGATTAGAATTAGGCAATAATTGGCGCGAAATTGGGAATTATATTGCGACCTATTCAGAACTAATAACTGCTGTAGTAATCGTTATAATTCTCTATCTTACAATTAGATGGTATCTACAAAAAAACAAAAGTAATAACAATGAAATCAAGTAAATGCTCTCGTCTATTATTCAGAATCATCTAATACTTTTTCTTTTCGAATTGATTAATAAAAAGTCAAAGTAAAAAATGATATTTCAAATTAAGACATAAAACTCTTTTATATTTTTTATATTTTCTTTATTTTTGCTCTAAGGAATTAACATTATGTTTTCAAAGTCTTGTGAATACGCCATCAAATCCATGATTTTTATTGCACAAAAATCGAAAGACGGAGCGCGAATTGGTATTAAAGATATTGCCAAAGGAACTGACTCTCCACAACATTTTATTGCTAAAATCATGCAAGTATTAAGCAGAAAAAAGTTAGTCCATTCCGTTAAAGGTCCAAATGGTGGTTTCTACATGGATAATCTTGATTTACAAAATTCTATTGCAGATATCGTAAAGGCAATAGACGGTGATGGGCTTTATACTGATTGTGTATTAGGATTGCATGCCTGCTCGGCTGAGAATCCTTGCCCAATTCATTCTGAGTACTCTGTAATAAAAAAGAATTTTATCAAAATGATTGAAAATAATACAATTGGTGAATTTAGGGATAATTTAGATGCGGGAAATTTTCATTTAAAATCCATATTATCTGTTTAGATTTCAAATCTGTTAATATTTTCCATTGCTTTGTTTCAAATCCTAAGTCAAAACATGATATAAATTATATAAATGACGAGATTCGATTCCCTGTTTTTGTAAATGGATTTTTGTAGAATAGTAATACCTTGGTTTTTGATTAGATACCTCAAATTTCCAATTCTGAAAATACAATCGAATTAATCTGCTTTTGTAAATAAATTATATATATATAAGAGTTAAGTTCAAACTAACAATCATATTTCAATGAATCAATCAACCTTTTCAGTAGTGCTTGTAGTTTTAGCAATGTTTGTTAATGGTATGTTTATTCGAGCACAAGATAATTTTAGTATTGGTACGCAATATAGAGCAAGAACCGAAGTTAGAAATGGCTATAAAACCCTTTCTGCAGACACAGCAAATACTGCTTTTTTTATAGGACAACGAACAAGGTTGTTATTAGACTATAAAAAAGATAACATTGCTTGCTTTTCCTCTATTCAAGATAGTCGCACTTGGGGTGATGAAGAACAAAAAAAGGATATTGCAGGATTACAAGTAAATGAATTGTGGGTTGAATTAACACTTTTTGATAGTGTATCACTAAAACTTGGAAGACAGGAACTCGTTTATGATGATCACAGATTATTAGGTAATTTAGATTGGGCTAATTTAACAATTTCGCATGATGCATTAGTTTTAAAATATATTAGCAAGGAAAAAGGATTAAACTGGCATTTAGGAGGGGCGTTTAATCAGTTTGGCGAACCCTTATTTGGTACCTCATATTTACTTAAAAACTATAAATTTCTTGCTTTTACGTGGGTAAAAAAAGAACTTCCTGATATTAATAGTACACTTACATTCACTGCGGTTATGAATGGACTTACATCAACTGACACCTTGAATAAATCACCAAAATCGAGCTTTACATTAGGGCCAATATTTAAATATGATAATAACCCTATAAAAGCATACATCGGAGCATATTATCAAACAGGATTAACTGATAACAACAAATCTATAAGCGCATTTATGGTCAATGCTTATGGAGAATATCATACAAGTGATTTCATAGCCGGTGCAGGGATAGATTTGTTATCAGGTAACGAAACTTCAACTCCTTCCAATGAAAATCACAGTTTCAATACTCTCTATGCAACCAATCATAAATTTTATGGGTATATGGATTATTTCACAGCAATTCCAAATGACACGAAACTTCATGGTCTCACAGACATTTATGTACGTTTAGGAATAATTCCTACAAATAACCTTACGACAACGTTGGATATACATTCATTCAGTCTTGCTAATGAAATTAGTCTCGATCAGACTACAATAGCGAAAAATCTTGGTTTGGAAATGGACTTAGTTATGGAATATAAACCTACCAAAACGATAAATCTTCAATTCGGATATTCAATGATGTTTGCTTCGCATAATATGGAACTTCTAAAAGGTGGAAATAAAGATAGTTATAACGGGTGGGCGTTTTTAATGTTAAGAGTGTCCCCTACTTTTTTTACTCATAAATTTTTATAAATAATTTTATGAAAAATATAAAATACACATTGAATGCAGTGCTATATGCACTACTCTTCGGTTTATTTGCAGTTTCTTGCAATAGTGATAAAAATACTCCTGCAAGTGATGAAATTAAGGGAGAAGAAACCGCTGTGTTGACACATGCTCCTAATGTTCCACCGCCGATTACAAGGAAATTTTCTACTAAAATGATAGTAAATTTAGAAGTAATTGAAAAAGAAATGGAAATGATGGATGGTGTCACCTACAATTTTTGGACATTCGGTGGAGCAGTCCCCGGAATGTTTATCAGAGTTCGTGAAGGTGATTTAGTAGAATTTCATTTGAAAAACAATCCCAATAATAAGCTTCCTCACAACATAGATTTACATGCAGTAAGCGGACAAGGCGGCGGAGCAGCGGCTACATTTACAGCACCCGGACATGAAACAAAGTTTTCATTTACGGCATTAAATCCCGGATTATACATTTATCATTGCGCAACGGCTCCGGTTGGAATGCACATTGCAAATGGTATGTATGGTTTAATACTTGTCGAGCCCAAAGAAGGTATGAAACCGGTTGATAAAGAATATTATGTTTGCCAAGGTGATTTTTATACAAGCGGTAAGTATGGCGAGTCGGGCTTACAACAATTTGATATGGATAAAGCATTAAAAGAACAACCTGATTATGTTGTCTTTAATGGTAAAGTTGGCTCGTTAATTGGAGCAAATTCATTAAAAGCAAAAGTTGGCGAAACTGTTCGCTTATTTGTAGGTAATGGTGGTCCAAACCTTGTTTCAAGTTTTCATGTTATTGGCGATATTTTTGATAATGTCTATCCTGAAGGCGGAAGTACATTAAATCATAACGTACAAACGACACTCGTCCCTGCGGGTGGAAGTGCAATTACTGAATTCAAATGTGATGTTCCGGCTACGTTAATTTTGGTTGATCACTCTATTTTCAGAACTTTTAATAAGGGTTCATTAGGAATGTTGAAAGTAGAAGGCGAATTAAATAAAAAGATTTATTCTGGTCAACAAGATGATAGAATTTATCAATCAGAAGGTGGAGCTTCTCAAACTATGCCTATTACTCCAACCGAACCAACAAAACCATTATCTAAAGAAGAAAAAATGACACAAGGTAAAGCTGTATATGCAAGTACCTGCCAAGCGTGCCATCAAGCCGACGGTAAAGGAATTCCAAATGCCTTTCCTCCTTTGGCTGGTTCAGATTATTTTGCATCAGACCCAACTAAAGTCATTAGAGTAGTTACTCATGGTTTACAAGGTGAAGTTACCGTAAATGGTAAGAAATTCAACGGTATTATGCCTAAACAATCGTTAAGTGACAATCAGATTTCTTCGGTCGTCACGTATGTTCTTAATAGTTTTGGGAATAAAGGTGGAGAAGTAAATCCATCTGATGTTGAAAAAGCAAGGAAATAAATGAAATGTTTTATCATATTAATTTTGGTTTTGTGGCATCAAGATGGTACAGCTCAACATTCCAGAAATAATAATAAAATAGTGCCTATAAAGGGTGGATATTATGTACCGTTATATTCTTTAGACAGTCAAAAAGTTTATATCCACGATTTTTCAATGGATGTATATCCGGTTACAAATAACGATTATTTGGAATTCGTAAAAAAATATCCTGAATGGAGAAAAAGTAGAACGAAATCTCTTTTTGCTGATTCAAATTACCTCCAACATTGGAACAACGACACAACCTTTAATAAGAATATTAAAAATAGTCCGGTTGTTAATGTTTCGTGGTTTGCCGCTAAGAAATATTGCGAATGCGAAGGTAAAAGGTTGCCTTCGACTGCCGAATGGGAATTAGCCGCAAGAGCCAGCAAAACAAAAATTGATGCCAGCAAAGATACTTTGTTTAATCAATGGATATTAAATTGGGTAAGTAAACCAAATCCGAAGGTACTGCCAAATGTAGGCAGTACCTTTAGGAATTATTTTGGAGTCTATGATTTGCATGGATTGGTGTGGGAATGGACATACGATTATAATAGTGCTTTAACGACCGGAGAATCAAGAGGAAACAGTGGATTAGATAACACTTTATTTTGCGGTGGTGGTTCGTTTGCTTCCAAAGATTTGAATAATTATGCTTCATTTATGCGTTTTGCTACTCGGTCGAGTTTGAAAGCTAAATATTGTGTTACTAATGTAGGATTTAGATGTGTTAAATAACTTCAAGACTTTAAAATTTATTATACTTACAAGCTGTATTTCCCTATTTCTATATTCATGCGGTTCACAAAAAGAGCATGAAACTTCCGAAGTAAAAACAGTAGTTGATTCCACAAAAATAACCATGTCGAATATTCCTGATGAATCAATTTTTAATCTTCAAAGCAAATGGATTACTCAGCACGACGACAGCATTTCATTAATAAAATTTGCAAATAAGATTACTGTAGCGGCTATGGTTTTTACTCATTGCCAGTCTGCTTGCCCACGAATAGTAGCTGATATTCAAAGGATTGAGAATGCTCTAACTTCCCAAGAAAAAGAACAAGTACGTTTTCTATTAATTAGTATGGATCCCGAAAGAGACACTCCTCCGGTATTCAGAGAATTTTCAAAAGAACACGGACTTAATGAACATTGGACATTAATTAGCTCAACTATGGATGCAACAGTCGAGATAGCAAATGTATTGGGTGTGAAGGTGAAAAAGTTATCCGATGGTGGATTTGACCATTCTAATACAATTTATATACTAAACAAAAAAGGAGTTGTGGCGTATCAACAAAATGGATTGGAAGTATCACCCGATGAAACTCTGAAACAAATACGATTGCTGCAATAACACTTCTATTATTCCAAGTAAACATTCAAGCGTTCCTTTTGTGACCTTTGCGCCTCTTGCGTTAACTTCTTTATAAACAAACACCTTAAAAAAAAAGCCGTTCCAGCAAACGCTAAAACGACTTTTCTCATTAATTCAAACCTATATTTACACCCCGAACAGCGATGCTTTCAAATAATCACGATTCATACGCGCAATATTCTTCACACTGATTCCTTTCGGGCATGCCGCTTCACAATCATAGGTATTCGTACACGAACCAAATCCCTCTTCGTCCATTTGCATTACCATCGCAAGCACTCTTGTAGAGCGTTCGGGCTGACCTTGCGGTAATAATCCCAAATGAGAGAGTTTCGCCGCTACAAATAGACTGGCAGAGCCATTCTTGCACGCCGCTACACATGCACCGCAACCAATACACGCCGCCGCATCCATCGAGGCATCTGCATCAATTTTAGACACCAGTATTGTATTTCCGTCCTGTGCACTGCCGGTAGAAGCAGAAATGAATCCACCCTTTTGAATAATTCTATCAAACGAACCTCTATCCACTACTAAATCTTTAATCACAGGAAAAGGAGCCGCTCTCCAAGGTTCAATAACTATTTCTTGACCATCAGTAAATTTACGCATGTGAAGCTGACAGGTCGTAGTTGCTTTTTCAGGGCCATGAGGCACGCCATTTATCATTAAGCTACACGCACCGCAAATTCCTTCGCGGCAATCATGGTCGAAGGCAACCGGTTCTTCACCTTTATGAATAAGTTTTTCGTTGAGAACGTCGAGCATTTCGAGGAATGACATATCAGGGCTGACATCATCGAGCATATAATCAACGATTTTTCCTTCTGTTTCTGAGTTTTGTTGTCGCCAAATCTTAAGTAAAAGTTTCATTTGTAGCTCCTTGTAGCTAAGTGAACATTATCAAAGGTCAATTCTTCTTTATATCTGATTGGTTTTTTGTTTGCGCCATTATATTCCCAAACGGCGGCATGACAGAATTTATCGTCATTTCGCAACGCTTCGCCATCTTCAGTTTGATATTCCTCACGGAAATGCCCACCGCACGACTCTTCTCGTTCGAGAGCGTCATGGCACATTAATTCGGCAAATTCGAGGAAGTCGGCTACTCTCCCGGCGTGTTCGAGAGATTGATTGAGTTCTTCGCCTTTGCCTGTTACTTTCACGTTATTCCAAAATTCTTCACGAAGTTCGGGTATTCTATCTAACGCTTCTTTTAAGCTCTTTTCAGTTCTTGCCATACCACATTTATCCCACATCAGAAGTCCAAGTTCACGATGGAAAGAGTTGGTGGAACGTTTGCCGTTAATTGCCAGTAACCTTTGTGTTTGAGCAGTTGCTTCTTCCATTGCTTTTTTGAATTCAGGATGCTCCGTCGTTACTTTGGTTGATTTATCGCTTGCGAGATAATGACCAATAGTATAAGGGATTACAAAATAACCGTCGGCAAGACCTTGCATAAGTGCACTTGCACCAAGACGATTAGCTCCGTGGTCAGAAAAGTTTGCTTCTCCCAACACATGCAATCCGGGAATCGTACTCATTAAGTTATAATCTACCCACAATCCACCCATTGTATAATGAGGAGCAGGATAAATTCTCATTGGAGATTTATATGGATTTTCGCCTGTTATTCTCTCATACATTTCAAAGAGATTGCCGTATCGTTCAGCGATAGTTGCTTCACTAAGGCGTTTGATTGAATCTTCAAAATCAAGATAAACACCATAACCTCCCGGCCCAACACCCCGACCATCATCACACGCCTCTTTGGCAGCACGCGAAGCAATATCTCGCGGCGATAAATTACCAAAACTTGGATATTTTCTTTCTAAATAATAATCACGGTCTTTTTCGGGAATTTGATCTGCCGGACGCTTATCACCTTTATTTTTAGGAACCCAAATTCTTCCGTCATTACGGAGTGATTCGGACATAAGTGTAAGTTTCGATTGATGGTCACCACTCACCGGAATACACGTTGGATGAATCTGTGTGTAACATGGATTGGCAAATCCCGCCCCTTTTTTATGAGCACGATAAATTGACGTTACATTACACGCTTTTGCATTCGTTGAAAGATAAAATACATTTGCATATCCGCCTGTTGCAAGTATAACTGCATCTGCGGCAAAGGATTCAATCTTTCCTGAAACTAAATCACGGGTTACAATTCCGCGAGCATGCCCGTCTACAAGAACTAAATCAAGCATTTCTTTACGGTTGTGCATATTCACGGTTCCTGCGCCAATCTGACGTGATAAAGCAGAATACGCTCCAAGTAATAATTGCTGCCCTGTTTGCCCTTTGGCATAGAATGTACGTGAAACTTGTGCCCCACCAAACGAACGATTAGCCAAATAACCACCATATTCACGAGCAAAAGGAACGCCTTGAGCCACACATTGGTCAATTATATTAACGCTAACTTGTGCTAAACGATAGACATTTGCCTCACGAGCACGAAAGTCGCCACCTTTGACGGTATCATAGAATAACCGCCAAATACTGTCACCGTCATTTTGATAGTTTTTTGCGGCATTAATTCCACCTTGTGCCGCTATCGAATGCGCGCGACGAGGAGAATCATGAAACGTAAAACATTCTACATTATACCCAAGTTCGGCAAGTGAAGATGCCGCAGCACTTCCGGCAAGTCCTGTACCAACAACAATAACTGTATATTTTCTTTTATTGGCAGGATTAACGAGTTTCATTTCTGCGCGATGCTTATCCCACTTTTCTGTTATTGGCCCCGATGGGATTTTTGAATCAAGTGTTATCATAATTAATGTGCTCCTTCGATAAGTTTAACCACACCTGCCATTATTCCTGCAGGAATAGAAAGATAACCCACCCAAAGGATGGCTGATAATCCAACACCAAACATTTTAATTTTTGCGTTATATTTCGGATGATTAAATCCTAACGTTTGGAATGCGCTTGCAATAGCATGATTCAAATGCATACATACAAACGTTACGGCTAAGACATAACTCACCGTAATAAAAGGATTTGTAAATCCATGAATCATCATTGAATAAATATCGTGAACCGTACGGCCGTCGTGGAGCATATATTCACCGTGATAAAATTCCGGCTGAACAATTCCGTAGGTATAATGTAAAAGATGATACGCTACAAACGTCAGAATCGTAATTCCCGAAAATAACATCGTGCGGGAAGCGATTGTTGATTGAATTGACTTTTTCTTAGAATAACTGACAGGACGTGCAGTGCGGTTTTTATCGGCGAGGAAGATTGAACTTATAATATGCAGAGCTACTGCTACCAAAAGCCCAATACGAAGCACCCACAGAAGCGGCCCCAAATCCCGTAGCCCCTGACCATACGCATTAATCTTTTCGGGACCTGCAAAAACAAGCAAGTTACCGGTTAAATGGGCTATCAAAAACCCCACAAGTGCCGCACCGGAAACTGCCATTACTATTTTGCTCAAGATTGTTGAGCGGAGAAATCCAAGCATTAACTATTCCTTCGTAATGATACAAAAGCGACTAATTATTAACTGCAAAATACGAAAACTCTCAGTGGTAATCAAAAACGACAGGATAATATCTTGAAGGATTGACAGAACGATATCAAGCAAAGTTTCGTTTCTAACGGAACTCTTGGTAGCAGGGCGGTGACTCTATTTTTCTACCAATATTTCACCCCTGATGGGGCTGATTGTGGATTTTCCGTTTGCACGGGTAATACTTACAGAATTTTTAATTGGATTATTGTTGAAAGGAGGGTATAATATGTCTTAACGGGGATGAAAATTAGTCCCCATAAATTTTCAAATACAAATGAACTTCATCCTTACATCTATGCGCAAGTCTAATAATATTTTCGACTAATTCTTTTGTTTCTATAGGTAATAATTCCGTTAATTTTTGTTCTAATTCTTCAATCAATTCTGGTACTTGTAACGTATTGAATGTAGTATCACCATATAAATCAACAAATCTTAAACAAAAAGAACTTTTATCATTATAATCAGGAATAATTGTTTGAAGTAAACCTTTATCATCAAATGATTCAATTTCATTTCCATTTTCTCCTTCTAATGTTATAGTTAAGCTCATTTTTTGGTCGGTCGTTGTATTAATTCAGATTTTTGAATTGGAATATTGTTGAAAGCCGTTTATAATAAACGGCTTGACGGAAATAGTTGAAGACATATACAAATGACTGTCTTGACATTAAATGTCATTTTTTTCGAATTCTTCAAATAATTTCTTTCTCCAATAGGCTGTGTATCAAAAAGTATGATAATAAACGAACAGTGAGGTATTAGCCGTTTGTTAGTTCATGACAACAATAACAATCAGCGTCCA
>JAFDZU010000037.1:14586-18715 GCA_018266765.1 Bacteroidota bacterium | reverse complement strand
ACGGTTATCCCGAACTCACGTTATATAGACATCGTATAAAAAATGGTCAGTTGATAGTAATTATGGTCAGTCGCAACAACAGACATGACTGGAAATAGTGTTTATATCTCAGATTGGTTAATCAATCTTGGTTTTACTTACGGAGTATGCAGAATTCACCATCAATTATACAGCACTCAGATTCTATTAAAATTGTTGTAACTTTTTCTTTTAACGTTATCTTAACGCTTTTTAGCTTTTTCATGGACAAAGGCATCCGTATTTTCGTACTGCAATAATTTACATTTATTTATACGAAAGGATTTACAATGAAATTTTTTGTCAATAGTATCATTGCGGCTGTACTGATTTTGCCGCTATCGTCCTTTATTCCGCAGAACGCGCCGTCTGTTCTAAAAGAAAAGATCTTAAAGCAAAACTCTAAAATTGCGCGTAAACTTGAGCTGACCGACGACCAACAAACAAAAATAAAAGAACTAAGCACCGAACTCCAAAAGACAACCAAAGATTTGCAAAAATCAATAAACAGTAACCGCAAAAAAGTGCAGGAAATGCTTGCAGACGGATCATATTCTACTGCACAAGCTGATGAAATTCTTAAAGAAAACAGAGAACTTGACCGCAAAATTGACATGACAGTTCTTGCCACTCACGAGAAACTAACAGCACTTCTTACACCAACGCAACGCCAAAAACTAAAAGAATATAACACTTCTACGAATCCAAAGAATCTTAAAGATAAAGATGAGTCCGAAAATGATGAAATGAAAAATGCTTTCCCTCGAGAAATGAACAAAGAGAATTTCGCTTATAGTTTTTCTTTTAATGGAGTTCCTTCGCCAATGAATGATAATGGCGCGCTATTACCACGCGGTGAACGGGAATTGTTATTTCCATCGCCGTCATTTTTTGCCTTTTCAAATTTTGATGACAATGATCATCCATTCCAACAGTTTAGAGAATTCCAATTATTTGGTGAAGAGAGTGATGCACCCGATATGCCTCGCATTCATCCGCCAAAACCACCACGTATACCAAAGATGCCTCGAACTCCCAATATGCAAAATGCTCCTAAATGGGATTTTGATATAGAAGAATCTGAAGATGAACCGGACTCAAAGATTAATCAAAAGATGGAAGAACTCGAACAGAAACTGAAAGAATTAGAAAAACGAATCGAAAAGAAGACACCCAAAAATTAACATTGCCTTCTAAAAATTACGAGTAAAGCAAAAGGTGAACTATTTATATAGTTCACCATTTTTTTGCGGGGGAAAACAAAGTGTAGTGGCTCGATAGCTGATGACTTCATACTCCGCTATTTGACAAATTTCTAAAGTGGGATGAAACAACCAAAAAGGTGACAGATAACACCCCCTTCCAACATCAGAAAAACGTTCGTAACTATCTTATTTTTTCTTCCATGAAAATACTTCTTGGATAATTCAACTATTCTATTGAATTTTGCAGTGGGCGTTCTTCATTGCCGACTTTTTACTTCGCTCTGACTTGATATTAAAATAGTTAGTACTGCCAATAAACGCCACAAGGTGTGGCTATTTTTATATTCATTTATATTTTTTGAGGTGCTTTATGCGTTCTCTCTCCAACGCTGCTTTCGCGCCCGCGCGGAAAACTGATTTAATTGTTTCTATTGCCCCCCCCGAGTCTATCGGGCATATTCTCTTGCATAGCCAAGAAGTTAGGAGGAAAAGCCGTATGGCTTTCTCTTCTGGTGGCGTTATTATTTTCGCTTAGTTCTACACCGAAGTTAATTGCTCAAACAATTCTTGTGTGTGGCCCGCAAGTTAGTTGTACTACGGCACCTGACATTCTGATAGTTGGCTCGGGATGCCCCGGATTCGTTTATTTTGTTGATTGTCCTTCGAGCGGTTGTTGTATAAAATCTCGTCAGCTATGTTATGATAATGGAATCGTACGTGTTTGCAACGAAACCGTTACTTCTTATGGTACTGCTGGTTCATGTAGTGGCAATGCTACGTTTACGCCACCGAGCGGTTGCAATATAATTGATCGTTCAGGCTGTATTGATGCTTCTTGTAACAGTAACTAAGTTATATACATCAAACATTACTATATTCTCAAACAATACTATAATCTTATATGATAAAATTAATAATTATCCTTTTCATAGTTATGGTAAGTGTAATCGTAGCAAAGTCCGAATACAAATCTTTAGGGCAGTCGGAATATGCTCCGACCAACTTCCTTACAAAAAACGATGATCACACACTTGCCGATACTACATTTATTTCTAAACTTGGTGGTGCTGTCGAGATAGTTTGGCAGCAGGTGGAAAAACAACCCGGAGAATCCAGTGTACTTACTAATCATATCTATGCTGCTTCCGATGGCAGTTATTATATTGCAAGCGTAAACTTTGGAGGATTTCTTACAAAAATAAGTAAAGATGGTGCAGTCGAATGGACAATAGACAGAGAATTTTCTAATGATACTTCTCGAAGATATCGTACCATATTTCAAGATATTTCAGAACTTGCTAATGGAGATATTCTAGTTTATGGTAATGAAAGCTTGACAGGTCAAATCGAGAGTAGTTATTCATATCCTATTCGATTCGTTATCTCTCCTACCGGAAATATTAGAGAAGAAAAGAATACCCATAATGTATTGCCAAAACCGATATTTCTAAATCATTTGTATCCGATTTTCCCTGATACGAAAATATTTAGAGTGTCTTTACAGTCCGACAGCATTTCATTTATTTCTTTCAATTCATCTTTTACGAATATACAAAGCAGGTTTTCATTAAGAAATGATTATCCGAAAGATCCGAGTTTCGTTTTGGCGTGTAACGCAATGCCATATAATAGTACCTCCTTTATTTTTACATATCAAGGAACTCTGCCTACCGATAATTTGAAGAGCTTTAGTATCCTACAATTTTCAAAGGAATATGAATTATTACGCAAGTTGGTTATTCTTAAAAATGCCAATGAATTGGCTAAAGTCAGTATTTGCAATGACGGATTATTTATGGTGCTATTAAGGGATTATAAAGGACAACTTCAGCTTGTAAAATATGATACCAATGGGAAGCTTATATGGCAAAAACAACCGGAAACACCTAAAAACTTTGTTTTTGATAATTGCAATATTTCAAAATCACAAAACGGCGGTTTTTTTCTGTGCGGTGAAATCTTTAAAATTAATGCTGACGGTACTGCGAATTATGAATCTGAACAGCATCTTGGTATTATTGTAAAATTAAGCGAAGATGGTACGGTTGAATGGTATTTTACATCTACAAGAAATAATTTTAGAAATACAATACAAGATGTTGCTGAAGCATCTAATGGAGATGTTGTTTTCGTTTGTAATAGTTTGGGTCTGTCTGCAAATCAAAAAACGCCGATGCAGATTACTCGCCTTCGTCCAAAAGCTTCTGCCGTTGCCGAACAGCCCGCCGAACCCGACGGCATCCACCTTTTCCCGAATCCTACTTCGACACAATTCACGCTTTCGGGTGTGGAGGGTGTTGCATCGGTTCGAGTGGTGAATTCATTGGGTGAGGAAGTAAAACAGTTTACTCATGTTAGTTCACAGTATTCTATTGATGTGTCAGATTTGGTGAGTGGACTCTACTTTGTGAGCATTAGCACAGCCAAAGGCGCAGTTGTCAAGCCGATGATGGTTAGTCGGTGATTGTTTTATTTGAACCACATAGGTACATAGGTTACATAGATTTAAGCCCGCGATTGTTTTCACGGGCTTTTTTGTTGTGATGCTCTGTGAAAAACTTTGTGATACTTCACAGGGAGGGATTTGTTTTCTTTTGAATTGCAGAGGAAAATAGAAGTTGAAACTACAGACATTCTCTAGTCAGGTCAGTTTTTTATTTATCAGTTGTAATTGGTAAAAAGTTCAAAGAATTTTAAGCAAATTGATACAACAGAAATTACCTGAAAAATTAATGCCTAACGCTCGTAAGTATCATAATTTATCTTCCATGAAAATACTTCTTGGATAATTCAACTATTCTATTGAATTTTGTAGTGGGCGTTCTTCATTGCCGACTTTTTACTTCGCCCTGACTTGATATTAAAATAGTTAGTACTGCCAATAAACGCCACAAGGTGTGGCTATT
>JAFDZU010000037.1:0-14518 GCA_018266765.1 Bacteroidota bacterium | reverse complement strand
TTTAATTGTTTCTACTATTGCCCCCCCCCCCCGAGTCTATCGGGAATGTTGTCTTGCGTAGCCAAGAAGTTAGGAGGAAAAGCAATTTGGCTTTCTCTTCTGGTGGCTGTGATGTTTTCGCTTAGTTATGCACCGCAGGCGAAGGCGCAACAAAGTGATCCTATTCCAATTGACCCGATTCAGCCATGTTATAGTGTACCATGTACTAATCCTATAATTAATGGACATGGAATTCCAGTTCATCATCCTTTATTTCCTAATTGTTTTGTAGATGTTCAAGTTTTAGTTTATACATGCCCAGATGGCTCAAGATACTATGAAATAATACAGATAACTCTTATTAATAGTGCGGTTGATTGCCCTGCTCTTAAAAGTTGGTTGTTAGCAGATAGAACACGAATAGGTCAAATTTATGATTTAGCAATTGATTTTGCTGCAACAGTTGACTTTATAAATTTAATGGCAATAGGTGATACTGCATTTTGTCCTGCTGCAAAAAAAGTTTATACTTCTTATCAAGTTAAATGTAATACTTTTTGTTTCTATGAAGACACTCAAAATGCAAAGATGATAGTGATACCGAAAAAGTGTAATAGTACCGGCTGTTGTAAAATAGAGCATGCTCTATGCTGGGATGATGTTAATAAGAAGATCGTTGATACAAAAACAGTAACAGCTTTGGGAACAGACGGTCAGTGTACACCTTCAATAACTCCTTGTGCACCATTTATAACTCAAAAAAATTTAACTGGAAGTGGGACACACCAAGTACCTTTAGACTGGACTGAAGATTGTGTTCCGACTAGTGCTTGTCAACAATAATTTAAAAAGGAAAAACTATGAAAAACAAATCAACACTTCTTATTATAGGATTTAGTTTTCTATTATCAATTTTCGGCACAACAGCCAAACAAGGTGATAAATCTGTTCAGGGTGCATTTACTAACCCAACTAAGTTTTCTATAGTTTACAAAACTGAATTTGGAGTGAGAGGACCTAATAAAATGATTCGTACCTCTGACGGTGGTTCGTTGGCAAGTGGGCAACTCAGTACAACAACCGTTCAAAAAATAACAAAGCTTACTCCGAATGGAATGATTGAATGGCAACGAGAAATTGGATTGGACTCAGGAGTTTGGATAAGGAATTTAGTAGAAATTCCCGGAGATGGTTACGAAGCAATTGGATATTTATATTTTGGTGATATAGGTATGCCTACCTGTCGGTACGTACTGAGATTAAATTATAGTGGAGAAGTTGTTTCAAATTGGCCACCCCGAAAAGGTGCTAAAAATATTAATCATGGAGGATTTAATCCTATTGTTCGTTGTACAAATAATACGTATGTTACTATTTCTAATTATGTCAACCTCAATGAGTCATCAATTCCATACTTTTGGAGATATGATGCTGATGGAAATCTTATCAATGAAATTATTTATGATACGGTAATGTGGAGATCATTTTTTGTTAAATCTCTGTTTCAAACATCTGATGGCGGTTTTGGCGTTCTGCTTGTAGGGGATGGTCCCAAATTTACAGGAGAAATTCA
Organism: Bacteroidota bacterium; assembly: GCA_018266765.1. Taxonomy (GTDB): domain Bacteria; phylum Bacteroidota; class Ignavibacteria; order Kapaibacteriales; family UBA961; genus JADJXV01. Next base: position 12,966 of record JAFDZU010000037.1, on the reverse strand, counting down.
ACTGTGGCGATTAGATAGTACGGGCAAAAAACTATGGAGCAAAGAACTAATTCCATGGAATTCTTATGAATATACAAGTTATAGTAACGCGATTCAAACATCTGATGGCGGCTTTGCTCTTGTGCGAGTTAATACAGTAGCAATTAAAGATACTTCGCACACAATTATACATAAATTTGATGCCGAAGGAAATACTGTTTTTCAAAGAAGATATGCTCGAACATTGTCGAACTTCCCAACAAGTATTATTGAAACTCCATCGGGAAATTTACTAATTGGGGGATTCTCACAAAATAATAACACTTGGAAAACAGATAAAAGTGCATTTGATTTTTTTATAATGAAGACAACTTCGACAGGAGATCTATTATACACAGACTCGTTTGGTGATAGTGGTAGCGGGGATTGTGTTGTAGATCTTTCAGCGATTGATGATAATACTTTTCTTGTGTTTGGATATACAGGTTTAACAGATGAAGGATTTCTATCAACAAAGTCTATGATTATAAAAATATCAGACCTTGCTTCTGCCGTTTCTGAACAGCCCGCCGTATCCGACGGCATCTATCTTTTCCCGAATCCTACTTCGACACAATTCACGCTTTCGGGTGTGGAGGGTGTTGCATCGGTTCGAGTGGTGAATTCATTGGGTGAGGAAGTAAAACAGTTTGCTCATGTTCGTTCAGAGTATTCTATAGATGTATCGGATTTGGTGAGTGGACTCTACTTTGTGAGCATTCGTACAGCCAAAGGCGCAGTTGTCAAGCCGATGATGGTTAGTCGGTGATTGTTTTATTTAACCACATAGGTACATAGGTTACATAGATTTAAGCCCGCGAGTATTTTCACGGGCTTTTTTTTGTTGTGATGCTCTTTCTTCTTTCAGATTTTTTTAACCACATAGGAACATAGTTCACAGAGAAATTATGTAGTTACAACGTCTCTATATTTTTTGAATAAATATTTACTGATACCGTCCCACTGCTTCGGCTTGGGCATCATTCAATGCTCCGGTGGCTGATTTTCTGCCGTAGAGTGCTTCGACAACTGCATTTTCCAATAGGGCTTCGATTTCTAACCATTTTGGATGAACAGGTGTCATTTTTGCCTTGGTTAATTGCTCGGCAAAAACATTGCGGTTCTTTACTTGCTTGAAATAACTGTCTGAAAAGTAATGTTTGTCGGCAGGAAAGCCCGCTTCGGATACTTTTTTACAAAATTCGAGCGTTGTTTTTCCATCGGTTATGTATCGCGCAAATTTTGCGGCTAACTCTTGGTTTGTTCCTTTTGCCGAGAGAGCAACATATTCCCCGCCGGCAAATGATACACCTTCAGATTTCATGCCCGGAACTAAGGCAACGCTGTAATCCAACGATGGATTTCCGTCTGCAATTTTAGACATCAGCCAGCCACCTGAGAACCAAAACCCGACTTTTCCCTGAACAAACGAAATGTCAAGCTGCCGTTGGCTTTCAATTAAACCCATTCGAGATAAGGCGATATATGCGTTCAACCCTTGTATGTTTTCCTCGGAATTTAGCGTTAATTTACCGTTTGCATCTATCACATCTCCGCCATTACTCCAAAAAAATGGGAGAATTTTCTTGTAAAGACGGTGACGGTCGTCGCCATTTGCACCAAAAGGATAGATTCCAGCGATTGTTTGCAATTTTTCACATGCAGAAATAAGCTCGGAAACAGTAGTTGGAATTGCCGTTACACCTGCTTTTTTGAGGAGTTCATTATTGCAAAACATAACGCGAGTATCCACATTCCACGGATAGCCGTATATTTTTGATTTCCACATTGCGGGCGGACGTGAAAACTCGGCAAACTTTGCAAATGTAGAATCATTTGGTAATTCCTGCAATACTCCCGCGCTCGAAAATTGCGCTACCCAATCCGAGCCAAGCTCGATAACATCAGGCGCAGTGTTGGAATTAAATGTCGCGAGAAGTTTTGTTTTACCGTCATTCCAACTTAAATCCGTAAGTTCGACGGTGCAATGCTCTTGTTTCTCAAATTCTGCAACAAGGTCTTTTAGTGCTTGCTTTTGAGTTGGTTCGCTCCAGAAATGCCAAAATTTAATAGTTTTATTTGCTTCGGTTGTCGGGGTTTTGGTACACGATGATACAAAAAGTACAGATATAATCAGCAGATAGCAATAGTTTTTCATAAAGTATAGAAAATTGATAGATAAAAGAGACTCAATACAGATGAAACATCGTGAAGTTGATGGTTGTGCCCCAAAGAAACACGAGTTTTTTTCAAAGATACAAAAATTCCTTCTCGTTCTATATTGAAAAATGCGGTAATTTTGGACAAAGATGATGGAATACATCTTTTGTTTAACACTTTCTTCAATACCATTATGATAGAAGATTATTTCAAGCCCGTCAAGATGAAACTATCCACATTGAATGAATATGTGGCAAAATTTATCGCTTCGTGTGCCGATAAAAGTAAAGAAACCCAAGGAACTTATCAGCGAACGCTCAAAGAGTTCGTTTATTTTTTTGCGACTGACCGAATGTTTCAATTTCGAGTAAAAGATGTAGAACGGTACAAAAAGTATCTTCATACAACCAAAAAGATGAAAGATATATCGGTTGCGGCTTATATGACTTCACTCCGTCGGTTGTGTCAATATCTTGTAGAATCGGGAGTAATAGAAAAAAATCCGGCAAAACGCGTTCAAGGGGGGAAGCGCCCAACTGCTCATGCTCGAACATTCCTTACACTTGCAGATATAGATTTATTACTTAATAGTATCGAAGAGGACACAGCCACAGGACTGCGCGATAAAGCTCTGATTCTCACAATGCTCGGATGTGCTTGTGCCGAACTCGAACTAACAAATGCAGTTGTCGGTGATTTACGAAAAATAGAAAAACGATGGGTTTTATTTGTTCAGGGTAAAGGCAAAAGTATAAAAGACGAACCGATTAGCGTTCCAAAAACAACGTATGAAGCAATCGAAAAATACCTTCAACATCGTGGAAAAGATATTCCTCCCGAGGCACCGCTTTTTTTGAGCTATAGTAATCGCGCTCAGGGCAAATCTATGAGTATTCGCGGAATTCGGGAAACTATCAATGTTCGCCTCAAAACAAGTAATGTAAAACGCGGACGAGATTTGAAACTAACGCCATTTTCCTTGCGACATACAGCAGGAATATTAATGGCAGAACAAGGTGCTTCACCCGAAGAAATTATGAAACGAATGAGAATAGAGTGGAGACCGACGGCAATGCTCTATTTCAAACAAAAAGGTAAACTTAAAAGCGAGAATTCACCTGAAAAAGCAGAACTTATCGCCGTTGATAAGAATGAATAACAATCAAATTCCGAATAGTCAAACTTCATGCAATCTACTATAAACAACAAACAATCTACATTGGACGAACAAGAAGAAACCAACCATAATTGGAAAACTGGACTTCTGCTTGTTGTATTGCTGCTTTGTTTTCTTGCAGTAGTTGTGCGCCTTTTTATCGTCCAAGTAATCAAAAAAAATGAATATCAAGCCCAAGCTCGTAAGCAGTACGAATCACGAATAGAACTCAAGCCCGAGCGCGGTATAATTTATGACCGAAACGGGCATGTGATTGCATCCACTATCAAAAGTGCATCATTTGCTGTAGATCCTAAAATGGTGCAACATCCGCACGCTATTGCACTCGCATTACAGCAGTTAACCGGAGATTCGGCATCTGTTTGGGAACATAAAATACGCTCATCGGACAAATCATTTCTTTGGCTCACCCGTAGCAACCTCGACCAATCTTCAATACTTGATACGCTTCAAGACATCGGACTCATTCGAGTTATAGAACCGCGACGCAACTATTATTATGGAAATGCCGCTTCTCAAATTGTTGGCTGTACAAATGTTGATAATAAAGGATTGAACGGCGTAGAGCTTGCTCTCGACTCTCTACTGCGCGGTACACCCGGATTTATGGTGATGCAACGAGACGGACGCGGGAATCTTCGCCCGTCTGTGGATTTGCCGACAGCTGCGGCTTCAAACGGGAAATCAGTTCAACTAACGCTTGATATGGAGCTCCAGCGTATTGCAGAATATGAACTTGAACGTGGAATTGCCGATGCAAAAGCGGTTTCGGGTACGGTGATTGCGCTCGACCCTACCACCGGTGAAATTTTAGCTATTGCTTCTTCGCCAAGTTTTAATCCCAATAGTCCTCAACTCGCTTCGCAAGAAACCATGAGAATACGTGCTATAAGTGATATGTACGAACCCGGTTCTACCTTCAAACTCGTAACTGCCGCCGCCGCTCTTGAAGAAAAAGTAATCGCTCCCACTGATACAGTAGATGCTCACGGAGGTGTATGGAAACTCGCCGATGGTTATGAAATTAAAGACACTCACCCGCTCGGACGAATTACATTTGCTGAGGCAATCGAACAGTCAAGTAATGTAGTATTTGCCACCCAATCTAGAAAAATTCCCGATGATAAGTTCTATAAATATGCGCGCGATTTCGGGTTTGGTATTTCGCTCGGAATTGACGTGCCGGGAGAATCTTCGGGAAGAATGAAAAAACCGCGTGAATTCGACGGAGCGACTAAATTATTTATGGCTTATGGTTACGAGCTTGCGGCAACTGCCCTGCAAATCGTTAATGCATATGCCGCAGTTGCTAATCAAGGTGTGATGATGAAGCCATACTTAATAAAAAAAGTATTTGATGAAGACGGAAAAGAGACCGATAGCTACGCTCCGCAAAAAATCAGACAAGTAATTTCTCCCGAAACTGCACGAACTCTCACCGAACTTCTCTGCGGAGTTGTTGACCGCGGAACCGGCAGTGAAGCTCGCGTACAAGGAATGAGAATAGCAGGAAAAACCGGCACTGCCCAGCAACTCGTGGACGGTAAATATTCCAAACAAGCATATACAGCTTCATTTGTGGGGTACTTTCCGGCAGATAAGCCAAAAGTTGCTCTGATGATAATGCTTGACCGTCCGCAAACAGATATTTATGGCGGGAAGACTGCCGCACCGATTTTTCGGAGAATTGCGCAACAGTGGATTTCAGCAGCTCATATCGCAGGAGTTTCTAAAATAGTTGTGGCTGAACCGTTACCCGATTCCGTTGCAGTACCTGACGTGCGTGGAATTACTGTTGAAAATGCTGAAACAGTTTTGCATCAAACCGGTTTGCGACTTAGCAATCGAGGTAAAGGAATTATTGCTCGACAAACCCCCCAACCGGGTACAAAAGTTATGCGGGGAACAGATGTCATTGCTCAATATCGAGTTCCAACTCCTGAAATCAAACGCGATTCTATCGAAAAAGCACATGCTGACGCTCTCAGACCGGATGTTCGGGGAATGGCCGTACGCCGTGCCTTGGCTGTACTTCATGCCGCAAATGTGAAAGTAAAAGTTCAGGGTAGCGGAATTGTTGTAAAACAAACGTGGACGGTTGGCACTAAAGAAAAAACTTGTTTGATTGAGTGTAAGTAGTTTTCTTACAAACTATTTTATTGAATATCTCTAATTTTTGGTTCAATAATTGCCTTATAAAACACAATCAGTAACAAAGTGATATTTTGTGAATTTATTACAAAACATTTTTTTTTCTTTGCGTATCAATAGAAAACGTCCTAACTTTGTAGTAGAACTAACCGCAAACAGCGACTCAACACCCGCATTGCAACGCTTCAATTGATTTCTCTCACAGAATTTTTTCTTTGTGATACTCCTAATTGCGTAATTCCTAATTGAATGATTTTATAACAAAATAGAATATATCAGATATTGACTTCTCGACAACTAAACTCGCCCTTTTATAATTTTACTAAACTTCCATTTATCTACTCCTTACGAGGAATCCATGGCTAATGAGACCCCTTCTACAACGACTTCGGCAGTAATTGACATCGCCGAGCTTAAAACCAAGAAAATTGTTGAACTCACCCAAATTGCTAAGAAATTAAATATTGACGACTTTTCCGACCTTCGGAAACAGGAATTAATATTTCGTATTATCGAGGCACAAACTCACAAGCAAACCCGTGAACAGCAGTCTGAAGGTACGGTAAGCGAAGGTGTTTTGGAAACATTGGGTGATGGTTACGGCTTTTTACGAGCTGCCGATTACAATTATCTTCCTTCTCCCGACGATATTTATGTTTCGCCTTCTCAGATTAAAAAATTCGGTTTGCGAACAGGTGATACTATACATGGTCATGTTCGTCCGCCGAAAGAAGGAGAACGGTTTTTTGCTCTCCTTCGGGTTGAATCAGTAAATTTTGTTTCACCTGATATAATGCGAGACCGCACAATATTCGACAACCTGACTCCACTCTACCCTGATAAACGCCTCAAACTCGAAACTCTTCCGAACGAAGCATCAACACGAATTATAGATTTACTCGCACCTATCGGCAAAGGTCAGCGCGGACTTATTGTGTCGCCTCCTAAATCCGGTAAAACTGTACTATTACAAAAAATGGCGAATGCTATTGCTCGTAATCATCCCGAAGTGAAACTCATTGTGTTGCTGATAGATGAACGTCCGGAAGAAGTAACCGATATGCAACGTTCCGTTCGTGCCGAAGTACTTGCTTCTACCTTCGATGAGCCGCCTGAACGCCACGTTCAAGTAGCAGATATGGTACTCGAAAAAGCAAGACGGCTTGTAGAAGCCAAACAAGATGTTGTTATTTTACTTGATTCGATTACTCGTCTAGCTCGTGCTCATAATACGGTAACTCCGCATTCAGGAAAAATATTATCGGGTGGTGTGGATGCCTATGCCTTACACAAACCCAAACGTTTTTTTGGTGCCGCGAGGAATATCGAAGAAGGCGGTTCGCTTACTATTATTGCTACAGCTCTTGTGGATACAGGCAGTAGAATGGACGAAGTTATTTTTGAGGAATTTAAAGGAACCGGTAATATGGAACTTGTTCTCGACCGTAAGCTTTCGGAGCGAAGAATTTTTCCGGCAATTGATGTTATTCGTTCAGGCACACGCCACGAAGAATTACTCTATACACCCGAAGAACTAAACCGTATTTGGATTCTGCGTAAAGTATTAAGTGACCTCACTCCTGCCGAGGCAATGGAACTGATGCAGGAACGTCTGCAAAATACACGTAGTAATCGTGAATTCTTACAATCATTGAACAGTTAATTTAGCATACATACTATCTACTTTTAGTTTAATTATTATTTGGAGTAAATCTATGAAAATGACCGTAATTGGAGCCGGAAACGTGGGAGCAACAACTGCCGAACGCATTGCATATACAGAGCTTGCACACGAAGTAGTTCTTCTTGATATTGCCGAAGGAATTCCCCAAGGCAAGGGCTTGGATATGTTTGAAGCAATGCCTGTAGTTGGCTCGGACACGCGAATTCGCGGTACAAACAACTATGAAGATACAGCAAACTCTGATTTTGTAATTATAACAGCCGGACTTGCCCGCAAACCCGGAATGAGCCGTGATGACTTACTCGCNNCCAAATGCTTTTTATATCGTTGTTTCTAATCCTTTGGACGTGATGACGTATGTTGTTCTGCAAAAAACAGGACTTCCACGTAACAAAGTTCTTGGAATGGCCGGCGTGCTCGACACTGCTCGCTATCGTACTTTTATTGCAATGGAACTTAATGTATCAGTCGAAGATATACAGGCATTTGTTCTTGGCGGACATGGCGATTCGATGGTTCCGCTTCCTCGATATACAACCGTAGCAGGTGTTCCAATTTCGGAACTTATGCCACAAGACCGAATTGATTCAATCGTTCAACGTGCTCGTGATGGCGGTATTGAAATTGTAAATCATCTCAAAACAGGAAGTGCATTTTATGCTCCTTCTGCTTCGGCTGTCCAAATGGTAGAATGTATCGTAAAAGACAAACGCAGAATATTACCTTGCGCTGTAAGTTTAAATGGTGAATATGGTTTGAATGATGTAGTGGTCGGTGTTCCTGTTAAAGTCGGTAAAAACGGACTTGAGCAAATCTTCGAAATCGAGCTTACAGCCGATGAACAAGCCGCGCTTAATCGGTCGGCTGACGATGTTAAAGCAACAATTGCAAAACTTTCAACGTTAAGTTACTAGTGAGATGTTTTGGAATCATGAAACAATAGATTGCAATTAAATAGCAAGGCGGACGAATCTTTTGGGTTTGTCCGCTTTTTGCTGTTTACTCTCTTCAATAAATCAAGTCATTTTTCCTTCGTGAACTTTTGGCTAACCCGCTTTATGGGAAAAAATCGTATTTTTGTCAATAGCTAACCACGAAATTCTTTGTTTTTACTGAATTTATGCGAGCAATTATTCCGGTTGCCGGTGTTGGTACACGCCTTCGTCCGCACACATATACTCTTCCGAAGGTTCTACTGAATGTAGCAGGAAAACCTATACTTGGGCATATTCTCGATGCTTTGCAACGTCAAAATATTGATGAGGCGACTATCGTCGTTGGGTACATGGGCGATTTGGTCGAAGAGTATGTTCGCTCACATTATTCAATGGATGTTGAATTTGTGGAGCAAGAAGAACGACTTGGTTTGGGACATTCTATCTGGATTGCCCGCAAGACATTTACTCCGAATGAACCACTTCTGATAATCCTTGGCGATACAATTTTTGATGTAGATTTATCACTTGCTGTTAATTCTCTTCATAGCACTCTCGGTGTGAAAATAGTCGAAGACCCGCGCCGGTTTGGAGTAGTCGAGGCAGTGGGCAATTACATCACAAAACTTATTGAAAAACCTGAAAATCCAACTTCGCATCTTGCATTGGTGGGATTATATTTTATCCAAAATCCTGCGCTCTTGACAACGTGTTTGGAAGAAATGATGGAAAGCAATCTGCGTAATCGCGGTGAATATCAGCTTACTGATGCTCTTCAAATGATGATTGATCGCGGCGAAAAATTTACAACATTCCCTGTAGAAGGTTGGTACGACTGCGGCAAACCCGAAACGATGCTTGATACAAACAGATATTTATTAGATAATCATCCGTTGAATCGTACGTTTCCTTGTTCGGTGGTAATTCCACCGGTTTTTATTGCGCCAACTGCAAAGGTTGAAAATTCTATAATTGGCCCGTATGCAACTGTTGCCGAAGGCGCAACAGTTTGTGACAGCGTTGTCAGAGATAGTATTATTAGTGATGGTGCAATTGTAACATCGTCATTATTAGAACAGTCAATAATTGGTAATAATGCTGTAGTACGCGGCAAGTTTTCACGGTTGAATGTGGGCGATTCGAGTGAGATTGACAGGAGTTAGAATGTGAATTGATAGGGAACGGTAGTTTGTCCGTTATACGTAGCAATTTATAGAAATAAAAGGAAGTTACAGTCATTATTTGTCTTTTTAGACTTCGCTATGAAATATCTTTTCTCTACACTAATTATCGCTATTAGTGTTCTGCTGAATGCTTGTGGTAATACTACCTCGCCTTCGACTATATCAGGAGAGATTTACGGGTATGTAGGATTATATAATGAGTATGAAGTATTGCAAGCTGACCAGTCGGGAGTAACGGCTGAGTTACTTGAAGATGGAAAAGTACTACAAACAGTTCTTACGTCGGCTGATGGAATGTATTCTTTTAAAAATGTACAAGCCGGAGTTTATGATTTTCATTTTTTTAAACGTGGCTATGTAACTCCGTATAATTTAGCTGACACTGTCGTTTGGATAAACAATCAGTTTGTAGGAAGAGGTAAGTTCAAACTAGTAGGAGGGTTGCAGTTTTACTCAACTATTGAACCCGACTCTACAAGTTGGGCTTTAAAACCTGAGATTCGCTATCAAGTGATAAAAGATACACGTAAGGTGGATAGTATTTGGTTACGCGATACTCTGATTGATTCTAAAGTAATGAAGATTTGGGGTAGTGGTACCGTAGAGACGAGGAAAATATTATTTACAGTAGATTATGAACGTACATTACCATTGGACGAAATGAAAAGGAATGTTTCGGTTGTTATAGTCAATAACTATCAACAGAATTTAACTATTCCGATTATATCTAATGCTAATGTACTTTTTGGAGAATGTGAATATAATAGTTCCAATAGTATAGTTCGAGATTCGCTTGGAAGGATTGTCAATTTCACCGAAAAAGGTGGGGATTATTCGAGAATAAATGTTAAAGACATTACTGTTCAAGCAAACACACTGATGCCGAATGGCGTTAAGCATTACAAAGATCCTAAAAGGTTCACTAAAACAAAAGAATTAAAACTAAGTCTAATAGATTAATATCAATCAACATTTTTTATTTTTTTATACAATCATATAAGTAATCAATGAGCAATTATCTTTTTACTTCGGAATCAGTTTCCGAAGGGCATCCCGATAAAATTTGCGACCAAGTGTCCGATGCAGTTCTCGACGCAGTTCTTGCGGCAGACCCAACCGGACGCGTGGCGTGTGAATGTTTTGCAACCACAGGACTTATCGTTGTGGGCGGCGAAATTACAACAACAACCTATATTGACCTCCCGACTCTCGTGCGTGGCGTTATCCGCGATATTGGCTACACAAAAGCAGAATATCGTTTTGACTGCGATTCATGTGCGGTTGTGAATGTCATTAACCGCCAATCGCCTGATATAGCAATGGGTGTGGACACAGGAGGCGCAGGCGACCAAGGTATGATGTTTGGATATGCATGTACCGAAACAGAAGAACTTATGCCTGCGGCAATTGTTTATTCACATAATTTGGTGAATAAACTTTCGGATATTCGCAAGAATCATTCTGCACTGATGCCGTATTTGCGTCCTGACGCTAAAGCACAAGTTACAGTGGAATATGATGGTAATGGTGATGTTATTCGTGTGGATACCGTTGTTATTTCTACCCAACACGATGGCGGAGTTTCCCAACAGCAAATCATTAATGATGTAATGAATCATGTCATTAAACCTATGATTCCTGCTAAATATTTAGATGCAAATACTAAATATCACATTAATCCTACCGGAAAATTTGAAATTGGCGGCCCTCACGGTGATACCGGACTTACCGGACGGAAAATTATCGTGGATACGTATGGTGGCAAAGCTCCTCACGGTGGCGGTGCTTTCTCCGGCAAAGACCCGACGAAAGTTGACCGTTCTGCGGCGTATGCGGCTCGTCATTTAGCTAAAAATATCGTAGCCGCCGGTTTAGCAAAAGAGTGTACTATACAAGTTTCGTATGCAATCGGTGTGGCGCAACCTGTTTCTTTAAGAGTAGATACGCATGGAACAGGTAAGGTAGCCGAGCAGGCAATTTCCGATTATATTCTCAAAAATATTGACATGACTCCGGCCGGAATTATTCATCGCTTGAATCTCCGCCGACCTATTTACCGCGAAACTGCCGCTTACGGACATTTCGGACGCGGACATTTCCCTTGGGAAGAATTAAACTTAGTTGATTCTTTCAAAACTTTACTTGGATAATTTTTTATAATTTAAAGGAATACAAATGATTACAACAAATGAAACTGCCGCCGCTCAAACGAACGGTGTGGCTCATACTAACGGCAAATCTGCTTATATGCCACAAAATGTTCAACATTCTGTGGGTAAATATGCTGTACGTGATATGTCGCTCGCGTCGTGGGGACGCAAAGAAATGCACCTTGCCGAAGCAGAAATGCCCGGATTAATGGCAATTCGTGCAGAATTTGGTGCTTCAAAACCACTCAAAGGCGCGCGGATAGCCGGATGCCTTCACATGACAATCCAAACTGCCGTACTTATCGAGACGTTAATCGAACTTGGTGCGGAAGTTACATGGTCTTCTTGTAATATTTTTTCTACACAAGACCATGCGGCGGCGGCGATTGCAGCCAAAGGCGGTGCTGTGTTTGCTTGGAAAGGAATGAACGAAAAAGAATTTGATTGGTGTATCGAGCAAACCTTGTTTTTCGGTGAAGACCGTAAACCACTCAATATGATTTTGGATGATGGTGGTGATTTGACAAACATGGTTTTGGATCGTTATCCTGAACTTGTGGACGGAATTCGCGGACTTTCCGAAGAAACCACAACAGGTGTGCATCGTCTTTATGACCGTGTAAAAGCAGGAACTCTTCCAATGCCTGCAATCAACGTGAACGACTCGGTAACAAAATCGAAATTTGATAATAAATATGGTTGTAAAGAATCTCTTGTAGATGCAATTCGTCGTGCAACTGATGTTATGATGGCAGGAAAAGTTGCTGTTGTAGCGGGCTATGGCGATGTAGGCAAAGGGTCGGCGGCTTCACTTCGCGGTGCAGGTGCTCGTGTAATTGTTACGGAAATTGACCCAATATGCGCGCTTCAAGCGGCTATGGATGGTTTTGCCGTAAAGAAAATGGAAGTTGCAATTAAAGAAGCTGATATCGTTGTCACTGCTACAGGAAACTACAACATCATTCGCGGTGAGCATTTCAAAGCAGCGAAAGATAAAGCAATTATTTGTAATATTGGACACTTCGACAATGAAATTGACATGGCTTGGCTCAATAGCAACTATGGCAATACAAAGGTTGAAATTAAACCACAAGTGGATTTATACACTATTGACGGTAAAGAAATCATCGTTCTTGCCGAAGGTCGTTTGGTGAATCTTGGTTGTGCTACCGGTCATCCTTCATTTGTGATGTCGAATTCATTTACCAATCAAGTATTGGCACAACTCGAACTCTGGCAAAACTCGGCTAACTATGGCAATGATGTGTATGTATTGCCAAAACATTTGGACGAAAAAGTAGCGAGATTGCATCTTGCAAAAATTGGTGTGGAACTCGAAACTCTTACCGAAACACAAGCAAAGTATATCGGTGTGGCAGTTGAAGGGCCGTACAAGCCGGAATATTACCGTTATTAATTTTTTCTAACGGTTAGAAATTAAAAAACTCCCTGCAAGATGATTCTTGCGGGGAGTTTTTTATTTGGGCTGTGTATCAAAAAGTATGAT
>JAFDZU010000036.1 GCA_018266765.1 Bacteroidota bacterium | reverse complement strand
GATTGGTCAAAAATTATGAAAACTAATTCAAACAATACAAAAATACATATATAGTAATAATTGTTTACTACTAATATTCTCATATTGTTAGCTTTAGTTGTAAAGGTAAACAATTATAATACTCAAACATTAAAATCTTGCAAATACTTTGTAATAAGAAAAAAAACGGGTAATTTCGAGTATGTTTTTTAGAAAATCCTCATTTTTAAGGTAAAACACTATGATAGATTTGTATATTCCATTAATAATTATGGTAGCAGTTGGTGGCTTATTTGGGCTATCTAACGTTATTCTCGCCGAAGTTCTCGGCCCACGCAGAACAAAAACCAAAACTAAACTTAGTATATATGAATGTGGAATGGAACCAATCACATCTGCAAGAGAGAGATTTTCGGTGAAATTCTATATGGTAGCTATGCTATTTATTCTGTTTGATATTGAAATTGTATTTATGTATCCATGGGCAGTTCAATTCAAAGTATTAGGCACAACTGGATTAATAGCAATGGGATTATTCATGTTACTTCTGTTTGCAGGTTTTATTTATGTCATTAAAAAAGGAGCATTAAAATGGGATTAGACCAAACACTTGCAAAACAAGGATTTCTTACAACAACAGTCGATTCAGTTATTCAATGGGCACAAAAAAATGCGATGTGGCCTATGCCTCTTGGTATTTCATGTTGTGCAATTGAAATGATGGCTTTTGCCGGTCCGAGAATGGATGCTTCACGTTTTGGTTCAGAAGTATTCAGATTCTCACCACGACAGTCTGACTTGTTAATAGTTGCAGGAACAGTAACGTACAAAATGAGTTGGGTAGTTCGTAAAATTTACGACCAAATGCCCGATCCGAAGTGGGTACTTTCAATGGGGGTATGTGCTTCAACAGGGGGAATGTTTCGCAGTTACTCAGTAGTTCAAGGGATTGACAGGTTTTTACCTGTTGATGTGTATGTGTCCGGTTGCCCGCCACGTCCAGAAGCAGTAATTAAAGGACTGATGGCAATTCAAGACAAAGTGGATAGAAGGTCACCTACTATTCTTGATTTTGGTAATAAAGAACAACCCGAATTTAATAACGCTGTATTAATCGGATGATATCTTAGTTCATTAAAATTGTAAGCCGGACTGCTTTAAAACGAGCAATCCGGTTTTTTTTTGTTATATTCTACATTAGAGTGTAGTTTAGTATTTTGTTGATTCTTTTAATTCTTATTCAATTTGTATGAAAAATATACTGTATGTAATTGCGATTACTTTTATTTCTTTAGCATCTGTGCGAGCGCAAAATAGCTCGACAAATGTAAGTGACACTTCTTGGAAACTTGGTGGATTTGTTTCAGTCAATGTGAACCAAGTCAGTTTAAATAATTGGGCTGCCGGTGGTGAAAGTTCATTCTCCTTAACCGGACTTTTTAATTTTTTTGCAAATTATCGTTTTGAAAATGCTTCTTGGGACAATTCTCTCGATTTAGGGTATGGTGTCATCAAATCTGACGGAAATCCAATGCGAAAAAATGAGGATAAAATTGAACTTAACTCTAAATATGGTCAACTAGCCGAAGGAAATTTTTTCTACTCAGCATTAATGAATTTTCGAACGCAATTTGCTAATGGGTATAATTATCCTAACGACAGCATTGAAATTTCAAGTTTTGTTGCACCTGCATATATTACTGCGGCACTTGGTCTTGATTTTCGCCCAAAGCCATATTTCTCAATTTTTCTTTCACCTGCAACCGGCAGGATAACTATAGTTACTAATCAAGTGTTAGCTGACTCAGGTGCTTTTGGGGTGGACAAAGCTGTATTTGACGCATCAGGAAAAAAAGTATCTGATGGAAAAAATACTAGAATAGAATTTGGTGCACTTCTTTCAGCAAAATTCCAAAATGATATAATGGATAACGTAAATCTACTTTCAAAAATAACATTGTTTGATAATTATACAGATAAAAATGTTGATAACCGTACTAATATTGATGTTAATTGGGATGTACTAGTGAGTATGAAAGTTAATAAATATATTTCTGCCAACATTTTTGCAAATGTTATTTACGATCATGATATTGCAATAGCTACGTATGAAACAATAAACGGTGTTAAAACTGAAGTTGGGAAAGGTCCAAAAACACAATTTAAGGAATCTCTTGGTGTGGGTTTTGGTGTTAAATTTTAAACTATAGTTACTAATATTAAATTATAAATTATGCGAGCGGTTATACAAAGAGTAAGTCAAGCATCTGTTCGTATTAATGATGAAATAACTACAGAAATAAACAAAGGAATGGTAGTTATGCTTGGAATAGCACATAATGATACTCGTGATGATGCAGAGTCATTAGCAAACAAAATAGTGAATTTAAGGATATTTCCAGATGCTGAGGAGAAAATGAATCTATCAGTAATAGATATAAAAGGGAGTTTACTCGTAATTTCAAATTTCACATTATATGCAAATTCTAATAAAGGGAATAGACCTAATTTTATTCAAGCTGCAAAGCCAATGGATGCTATGCCTATTTATGATTATTTTGTAGAATATTTAAGAAATAACACACAAATTGAAATACAATCAGGAGTTTTTAGAGCGATGATGGAAGTTACATTAACAAACGATGGACCTGTTACAATAATTCTTGAAAAATAACTGATAATGCTCTATAATCAAGATTTGATTTAATAACATGACACAAATAATGTCTGAAAAAATTATTCAATCTCCTTTACTTAATGAACTTCACAATCGTAATAAAGAACTACGATTGGCAATTCGTTCCATTTTAGATGAATGGTATTATTTGGAATATATAGTACGACCACAATTACTTTCTCAGTACGATTCATTATTTGGAGAATTAGAAATTGGTATTCAAATTAAAACGTTAAAAGCTGCTGAATTAGCACGACGAGTAGAACTATTGTCTATCAAAAAAGATAGAGGTGAAATTCTTACCCAAGAATTAATATCACTTGTTAATTTGTTTGTAGATAAAGAGTTTGATCAATATCACAAACGAATCCACGAAGTTTATAAAAGCACAGAAGATAAACAACAAATACATTCAACTAAAAATCAAAATAATCCAACAGATGCAGAATTGCCAAAACTTTATCGTGCAATTGTAAAGAAACTACACCCAGATATTACTGTACAAAGTTCTGATTTTTTAAAATACTGGCAATTGGCACAAGATGCTTACGAGAATAAAAATCTTCAAAAAATCCGTTCTTTATATTTGTTGATTTGTAATGATAATGAACAAAATTCTCAAAATACTCAAAATACTTATGTAGATTCGATTTCTGAAGAAATAAAATTACAAAATGAAATAAAAGTGTTAGAAATACAATTGGAACGTGAAGCACGTAAATTAAGTCGATTAAAAAGTGAAGAACCGTTTTCAATAGAAAAAAACCTTCAGAATCCTCAATGGGTAGAAAATCATCGACAAACATTAAATAATGATTTGTTTAAAAAATGTGCAGAAATTAAGCAATATCAACTCTTGATGACAGAATTAACCGGAAATGAATGGCAGCAATCAAATGGAAACACTACACCAAGGGAACAAAATTTTGATCAAGAATTTACCAACTCAACTTATTTTAGCGGGCGATAATAAAAAAACAATTTAATTCAATTCTGAACTATATTAAATAAAAGGAATTAGCGTGAAAAAATTTTCAATTGAGCAACAAGACAAAGATTTAATCGGAACCTCAGCTTTTATTCGTTATCATCTTTTTTTCGACAGAGCTCCTCAGCATATATTGAGAGTAGAAATGGAAATTGATAAAATAACTCATGAAACAATAACTCTTGTTATGCCGGCATGGATGCCTGGAAGTTATAAAATTCGCGAAATGGTAGCACATCAAGGGAATGTTGTCATAACTACAAACGATGGAAAATTATTACAATGGCACTGGACATCCAAGAACAGAATTGAAGTTCAACTTTATGGAGCGACTTCTATTCGACTTTCGTATACATATTTTGCAAACGAACGTGGAGTACGTACTTCGCATGTAAACAGATTTCATGCTTATCTCATGCCAGTTGCTTGTTTAATGTATGCTGAAGGACGCGAAGACGAAATTCATCATCTGTATTTCCATCACAATCGCACTAATTGGAAAACCTTAACAAGTTCACTTTCACCCGTAAAAAGTAATTTTGAAGAGGATGAACCAATTATACTTGGAGCATTGAATTATGACATTGTAGCTGATTCACCAATAGATATTGGGAATCACAGCGTAAGAAAATTTGATGTATTCGGTAAAAAACATGAACTTGCAATTATGGGGAACCAAGATGTTGATATTGAATGGCTTGCTAATGAAGTAAAAAGAATCGTAGAGGTTGAATGTGCATTTTGGGGTGATTTACCTTATGACAGATATATTTTTATGCTTCTTGTAGGTGAAGGCCAGAGGGGAGGATTAGAACACGCAAGATGCAATGTAAGTGCTGTAGAACCATCTGCTTTTAGTGATAAAGCAACCGCTCAAGGTATGCTAACTCTATTAGTCCATGAATATTTTCATACTTGGAATATTAAACGTATTCGCCCGAACGAACTAGGTCCTTTTGATTATTCTAAAGAAAATTACTCACGTATGCTTTGGCTTGCCGAGGGAGTAACATCATATTATGATGATTATTTAACATATCGATGTGGGTTTTTATCAAAGGATGAATATTTACAAACGATTTCTCAACAACATTTAGCAAGGTTGGAACGAGTACCGGGTAGATTCGCAATGTCAGTTAGAGATAGCAGTTACTTAGCGTGGGTTAAATTATATTCCTTAAGTCCAGATATGAATAATCGTTTTCCATCGTATTATTTAAAAGGTGGAATCATTGCGATGATGCTCGACCTTTATATAATAGCCCAATCTAATGGAACAAAACGACTCGAAGACGGTATGAAAATGTTGTGGGAGTTATATAAAACTCGTCCTGAGCATGGAGTGACTGAAGAAGAAGTTATCACTGCTATCGAGTTTGCAACAGGAATTAAAGTTCGTTCTATACTTTTTGATTGGTTAGATGGAACAACAGAGCTCCCGTATAATGAGATATTTGCGCCTTTCGGATTAACTTGGGGTGTTAAAAAAGAAGTTCAAGATACAGATACATTTGGAGATGGACGGTTTTTTGCTTCAAAAAACAAGTCTGTATTCATTGGTCTTTCACTCAAAGAAGAGCAAGGTAAAGTTCTTGTTCGTGAAGTTGAAGACGGAACACCTGCAGAGGTTGCAGGATTAGGAATTGATGATGAAATTCTTTGTGTCAATACAAAACGAGTTTCATCCGTCAATAGTTTCCAACAATTAATTTCAGCAGTAGGAGCTGGTAATACAGCACTTATAACAGCACTCTGTGACGGTACGTTATATGAAACAACTGTTATTCCAAAAGAAGTTGTCAATAAATCTTTGATGTATGTTCAAGATATATCTAATGACCAACGAAGATTGTTAAATTTTTGGCTTTCACTAATGTAGAATTAGTTGTTTAGGTATATGACAATCGGTATAATTGTTTGTAAAATTGTGCATTGATTACCGAAGGGAAACTTTTATATGAACCACAAAATAGCCCGCCACTTAATCCTTTTAGTAGGACTTTTTTCTGTTATCGTTACAATAAATGGATGTAAAAGTTATGATAATTTTACAACACTTTTCAATACATATTATAATGAAAAGCGTTTAATGAACGAAACTGAAGATGAGTTTGCATTCACTGAAGAGAAACGGCGTGTCAGACCTCGCGTTATTGTACCGATTGACAGTGGTTCAGCTTTTGGAACGACTACGAACACGAACCAACTTCCACCTTATCTAAAAGAATATATAATTGACCAAACTAAAATACAACCGGTAGCTGTTAAATTAGATTCTGTACTCATAAAAGGTTCCAAAATATTAAAACTCCATCCAAAATCTAATTATATTGAAAGCTCAATTTATCTGATGGCGAAAGCATTTTTTTATAAAAGTGAATGGCTACCTGCAGAGGTTAAATGTAGCGAATTAATAGATAAATATTCACTTGGTGAATACTCACCCGATGCACATTTGTTGTATGCTAAATGTTATCTTATTGAACGGAAATTTGCTTTAGGTAAAAACATGCTCTCTCGTACTGTGGATATAGCATGGCAAACCAAACGATATGATATACTCTCTGAAGCGTTTAGACTAATTGCAGAACAAGCATTGTTTGAAGATGATGTTGAGGAAGCATTACGACCGTACCGCCAAGCAATTGCACAATGTGATGATGATGATGTAAAAGGTAAATGGCAGATTGAAATTGGTTCAATTTTGTATCGAATCAGCAGATTTGAACAAGCAGCTAAAGAATTTGATAAAGCAAAAGATTATTCACTCGATATTCTTGGTGAATTTGAATCGAATTTATATTTGGCCTCGTCTTTCATTCAACTTGGCAAATTTGAGAAAGCAGAGCCAATTCTTGCTGAACTTGAACGAAATGAAAATTTTAAAGATTGGCGAAATAGTGTTTTAGCAGAACGAATGAGGATATTAAGACTTAAAAGGGAAGAAAAAGAACTGTTAAAAGCCGAACAAGAAGCAGAAAAAGTTGCCGGTAATCCTGCGTTAACTACAACTTTTTTTGAAAGAGGAATGGACTATTATCGAGAAAACAATTATTTGCAAGCTCGTCAATATTTCGCAAGGGCAAAATCTGTTAAGTCACCTGTTTCAGAATCAGCCGCAGAATACTTTCTATTATTAAATCGTTTGGAAAATTCTCAAGAACTTGCAAGCCAAACTCGAGAAAAAATGGCTAAAGATAATGATGATACCTTAAGGGTTTTATGGGCTAATACAAGCTATGATATAGGAAGAACTCATGAAAAACTAAATCATCCTGATACAACTCTCCATTATTTTCAAATTGCCGTAGATTCTTGCCCTAATTCAAGTAAAGATAAAGCTAGGTTTCTTTACGGTGTTGCAAGGTTAATATCACCATCAAATCCTGATAAAGCTGATTCATTGATGGAAATAATAGCTTTAAAATATCCAACTACAGAATTTGGTCTCGAAGCTCGTCAAAAATTAGGATTTACAGATGCTGTAGTTATTGATACTGTTGCGGATTTATTTCAGTCAGGTTCACGATTTCGTGCTATTGGTGATAATCGTATGGCAATTCGACAGTTTGTAAAACTTGCTGATAAATATCGTAATTCAATGCTCGCTCCTCGTTCATTATATGTCGCAGGGTGGATTTACGAACGGAAGTTAGAGATGAAAGACAGTGCTTTGTTCTACTACAAAATATTGCTCGAACGTTATCCTAACTCAGTGTATGCTAAAGATATATTTCCGAGCGTGAATTACTATGCGGCACATCAAGTTAATAATAAAAATCCAGATTCGGTAACACCTTGGCAACAAAAAGAAAAACCTGCCGTGGATAGTTCAAATACTATAAATCCACCAATTAATACCGACCAAAAGATAGAACAAAGTCCACAAAATAAAAATGAAATTAAAATAAAGGACGGTACATTGTCTTTGCCTGCTCCCGATGGTAAAATGCCATCTGTAGATACAAAAATAGATATATCAAAATTGAAAATATCTCTTCCTTTCGGACTTGATAAATCAATTCCTGAATTGCCTTTTTTTGATAAAGACACTACTAAAAATGATTCAACTACTCCAACGAAAAAACCATAAAATCACAAGTTAAAACAACAGAAATGTTGAAATAAATCAAACATTTATTCAATTGGTGGTATCCATAAATGTTTCATTAAATTAACTGTATCTCCATTGAATTCAATTCCTTCTGCTTCAAGAAGTTCCCGCATCAGAGTTGGTGTGGCAAAATGTAACTTACCGCTTAATTCGCCATTTCGATTGATAACCCGATGGCAAGGAATTGTTATTCTGTCTTTTACATAATTAAGAGCATAACCAACCATTCTTGATGATTTTCGTGAACCAAGTGATGATGCAATATGACCATACGTTGTAACCTTCCCGTATGGAATTTGCATTACGATTTGATAAACTCGTTCATCGAAATCTTTCCGACTTTTTTTATGTAAAATTTCATCTTTCATTTGATTGTTCCTATAATTTATATTAATTTCCAGTCAAAATAACGAATAATAATATATATAAACTCTTAATCATGTCTATTAATCAATATGTTAGCAGTGATTTGTTTGAATCAGATGATGAAACATTTGTTACAATTGGAGAAAATTTAACGACCGTAAACGGCATCGAAATGGGATTTTCAATTGAACAAGAATTTCCATTAGTAGTCAACATTACTAAAACTGATGGTCTAATAAGCTCTTTTGTTGTAAAACTAGATTCAAAAGGTAAAGCTATAATATCGCACTGTGGATATACATATCCATTAGAAGTTTTATCTGAAAAAGAATATTTTTACAACCAAATTTTACTTTCAGGAAAAGCAGGAAAATCAACTTCTACTAAAATTCCTGCACCTATGCCTGGTTTGATAAAATCTATCAGTATTTCTAACGGACAAATAATTAAAAAAGGGGAAACTCTTTTTGTACTTGAAGCGATGAAAATGGAGAATTCAATTAAGTCACCAATAGCAGGAAAAGTAACTAATATCAATGTTCAAGAAGGAATTGCAGTAGATAAAAACACCGTACTATGTATTGTAGAACCAATAAAAATAGCTAAGTAATATGATGAATATATTTAACTAAATTTTATAGGTAGTAATACAAAAATTGCTGTATCCCAAAGTGCATGTGATATTATTCCCGGTACTAGTGATCCAAATCGCTTATAAACAAATCCCCAGTGAACACCAAGTACAGTTGCCGCTATTAGCAACATAGGGTTCATTGCCCAAATATGAACACCGGCATACAGTATAATTGCTATTATAGTTCCTTGCATCGCACCATATAAACCCATTAGTCTATTCTGAACAAAGCCACGCCAGAATATTTCTTCAGCAGGTGCGATAATAAAAAATAAAAGTGGAGCAATGAGCATTGGGGAATGTTGGGTTCGAGTTTGATAAATTGCTTCAATTTGAGGACGAACACTTGTGAATACTTCAGTCATTAAATAAACACCAAAGTTTGATAATGCGTAGAGAAAAATTGCGTGCCCAATTCCAATTCCAACAAACTTCCATTCAAATCTGAATAACTCATTAAGTTTATTCTTTTGAAATTTGAATGAAAAAATTGAAAGAGATATAGTCGAAAATGTCATTGCATACCAAAAGTAGGTTGTATGTATAACATTCGCTAAATTAGGAAAAGTAGAAAACATCATAAACCAAAAAAATGCAGCTAAACAGACTCCAACAATAAGAATTTTCATGTTTACTAATTAAGATAGTATAAATGCAACTAATAGACTGATTATGAGCAACAATCCAAAAAGAAAGTGATGTTGAGCAGTTTTAATATCAATCATTGAAATATCTTTTGTGTTTTCTAATTGAGCTTTTGAAATAGATTTCATGTTCTTCACTGCCGGTGGTAAACTAAGCACCACAAGTAAAGCCCAAATAGGAAGAATATCCATAACTACCATAATAATAACACTTATATATGCGGATAAAACTAAGAAATAGTACTGCAACTTAGAACCTTCTAAGCCAATTATATTGGCAACTGTTCTTACGTTCGCATCTGAATCATGTTTAATATCACGCAGATTATTTGCATGCAGTATTGCTGTAACCAGAAACCCAATTGGCATAGATACTAAAGCAACCTCTTCGCTAAATATACCGGTTATTACAAAGTATGAGCCAATAACCATTAATGGTCCCATTAACCAAAAAACAATTATATCTCCTAATGCTATAAATTTATAACTAATACCTCCTGAATAAAAATAACCACCTAGAATTCCAATAATACCTAAATAAAGCATATTTATACCGCGAGTTTGAACAAATACAAGTCCAATTATAAAACACAAAGTGAAACAGGCAATTCCCACGTTCAAAACTTTTTTTGGTTCAAGAAGTTTTCCAACCAAAACACCACTTCCACCTAAAGCATTTTCCGAATCTACACCCTTTTTATAATCATAATAATCACTTACTAAATTTGTCCCTGCATGCATTAAAAGCGAACACAAAATTACAAGAGGGAATAGTTCCCAATTTTTATAACCATTATAAAAAAGTGCTAACATCGCTCCAACGAAAACAGGAATCATTGAAGCGGTAAAAGAAAATACTCGAATTGCTTGAAGCCAAATACTTAGTGAACTACGCTGAGGTAAAGTATGAGTCATATTGTCTCCTGAAGTTATTATTCATAAAAATATGAAGCAAAAATACTCAACAAGAGGTAATTTAGTAGAAAAGAAATATAAAAAAGTTATAAAGCCAGAAATTTTCAAATGAATTTAGAGTTTACAGATAGTTTAGTTATTGCAGTATATTTCTTTGCTGTTATTGCAATTGGATTCCATTCAAAACATAGGAAAAGTATAAGTAATAACAGTAAATTTGATTTTTTACTTGATGGAAGAAGGTTAACTTTACCTCTTTTTGTTGCTACGTTAGTTGCTACATGGTATGGATTGATTCTCGGAGTAGGGGAATATGTTTATTCGCAGGGAATAGTTGCTTGGGTCTGTTTAGGACTTCCATATTACATTACAGCAATTTTATATGCAAAGTTTATTGCAGGTAAAGTTCAACTGTCAACTGCTGTTTCAATACCGGAACAAATTAGGAATAATTACGGAAATGTATCAGGGAGATTTGCGTCAGGTTTGGTCTTAATTTTAACAATTCCTGCTGCATATATTCTAATGTTAGGTACGTTAATTCAGATGTTTACAGGATTAAACATTACCGTGTCAATTCTAATTGGAACAGTATCTTCGGTAATTTATTTATTTATTGGTGGTTTTAGGGCAGATGTTTTGACCAATGCTTTACAGTTTGTACTTATGTATATTGGGTTCGGTGCATTATTTATCTTTTCTGTTGTTAAATTTGGAAACATTGTTACATTAGCTACAGGATTACCAACAACACATTTAAATTTTAGAGGTGGAAACAATTGGCAAATTATTATAGCTTGGTTTATTATTTCTTTACAAACATTTATTGATCCAAGTTTTCATCAGCGATCTGCTGCAGCAAAATCCCCATTGGTTGCCAAAAAAGGAATATTTATATCAGTTTTATTTTGGATCCTCTTCGATTTCTTGACAATTTCAACCGGACTATATGCACGAGTACATATAAAAACGGAACCTCTTTTAGCTTTTCCAATGCTTGCAAGTGAAATATTGCCAGTCTTTTGGAAGGGGATATTTGCAGTGTCATTATTAGCTACTGTTATGTCATCGTTAAATAGTTATGCTTTTCTTTCTGCAATAACAATTGGTAAGGAGTTTATATCACCTATTTTCAAGAATAAGAAAACAGATGCATTTTTAATTCGCTTTGGATTAGCGATTATTTCATTGATAGGAATAATGCTTGCACTTTTATTGCCGTCTACAGTGCAACTTATTTATAAATCTGCTTCTATTGCAGTACCCGGATTATTGATTCCTTTACTTGAAAGCTATTCCTCAAAAAAAGTACTCTCATCTAAGCAAGCAATGCTGATGATGGGAATATCGTCATTACTATCATTACTTTGGATGATTCTAACGGTGGTTGTAATCTTACCTATAGCAATACAGAATACTATTATTTCTATAGAGCCAATGATTCCTGGAATTATACTTTCTTTTATTATGTATATCGTTATATTTATAAAATCTAAATTCAGTAATTCTTTAGTTCTAAAATAAAAATGTTATATGAATTGATATTGAGTTATCTTTAAAATTATCTATATCGCCTTGAATTATCAGGAGATCTACCATGAACATTAAAATAAATCGAATTATTCAATACTTAATTTTCTGCATTGTATTATCATTAGGTATTCTTAATTCTGCTACTTCTCAATGGCAAAAAATTACGAATATTCCAGCTCCTTTCAATAATGGTTATTACCTCGATGTTTTTTTCTTACCATCAAATCCACAATATGGATGGATATCCGGATTTAATGGGTACGTTCTTCGTACCACTGATGGTGGTATTACTTGGCAAGGGACAGAAATATTTCAAAACCCTATGCTTGAAAGCATTCATTTTGTAACGACAAAGATTGGTTTTGCTTCAGGAGGAAATGGAATTTATAAATCAATAGACGGTGGAGCGAGTTGGCGAGATGTAACTCCTGTTTCAAATGCTTTTACAATGTGGGGATGCTTTTTTGTGAATCAGAATGTAGGAATGGTCGTTGCGGGCGGATGTTCAGGAGATGGACAAACATTTTTCAGAACAACAAATGGTGGAAATTCTTGGACTGAATTTCATTCAAATATCCCCAACAGTGGTATGACAGATATAATGTTATATACACAAGATGGTCTAGGATATGGATCAAGTAGCGGAATTATTTGGAAAACAACAGACGGTGGGCGTACATGGGGAGTATTTTCTCAAACCGGTCCAAACTATTGGCAAGAAGAAATAACTAATATTAAAAATTCATTTTTAGTACCAACATCCGGAGAGGATTGTTCAGGGCAACGTGATGATAAAGGTGAATTGAGATTTTCTAATGATGGAGGTAATACATGGAGAAGATATCAAACGTATCATTCTATGTTTGGTTCGTTTTTAATAAATGAAACATCAGGTTGGGGAGTAGGTGACGGAGCTTCAGTGTATTACACAAGTGACGCTGGACTCACTTGGCAAAATCGAAATTGTGGAATTGACCCGGGAGCTAATTTAGATGATACATGGTTTATTACTGATTCTTTAGGATGGGCAGTTGGACAGGGTGTTTACAAAACAAACTTCCAAAATCCACCTACTGTAAAAATTACTGCAAGTAAACCATTGACTTTCTGCGAGGGAGATAGCGTAACATTGCAAGCTTCAGGTAATTTTACAAGCTATACTTGGTCAAATGGTGATGTTGATCAAATAATATCTGCAAAGTCAGCTGGATGGTATAAAGTATTAGCGTATGATAAAAATACCTGTAGAGAAGCATTCGATTCTGTTTTTGTAACATTATTTAGAAAATCACCACCGATAATTCAACTTAATCGTGCGAAACCAATCATTTGTGATGGTGATACTTTAACTCTATCACTTTCATCGACGTACTCAAAATACAAGTGGTCAACTGGTGAATCCTCTGAGTCTATTCGAGTTGCTAATCCTGGTGTGTATAGTGTAATAGTTACTGACTCAAATGGATGTATGAGTGAATCTCCGGCTATTACATTAGTTGCAAATCCTCCGATTAAACCCAAAATCTCGGCAATTCATAATTTTTCATTTTGTATTGGTGATAGTTTGTTGTTATCAGCACCCGATGGTTTTGCTGAATATATATGGAATAATGGTATTACATCTAAACAATTTTATACAACTGTAGGGGGAACATTTAGTGTAACTGTAATTGATTCAAACGGATGTATAGGTACATCGGATATTGTAACTGTAACAGCTTTAGATGCCCAAAATAAATTAGAAATACTAACAAAATTACAAAACAATACATTTGAAATTGACCCTGTGACACTCTCTGCACAAGGATGTCGTTCAATAGTTTTAAGAAATAGAAATGATTCTCTCCCTTATTTCCTTAATAATCCTTTTTTAGTTAAAAATTTGCTTTTTTCAATTCCACAAAGCCAACTTCCTGTATCTATCCCACCCAATGGAACAATTTCTCTCATGATATGTTATGCTCCAATTGATACTCTATTTCAAACTGATACATTAATATTAGCTGATACTTGTTCAGATATTTCTGTTGTTTTAAAATCTAAGGGTGATTCTTATTTTGTAGGTAGTAATTCTCAGTGTAATATTCCCGTTAAAGGCGTAGTGTTTGAATTAGGTAGAAATTACTCTGTTTCTCCTCCATTTCCTCAGCCATCAACTTCAAACCAGATTCAAGTTAATTTTTCAACAAGTGGTAATTCTATTTTAGAAGATACGATGCCATCAGCAACACTTAATGATATGTTTGGTTCAATTCTAAAAACTTCAGCTTTAGAATTAACAAATAAAGTTAATGCTAAAATTCCAACTTTAGAAGGAAAATTTGTATTTAATACGAATGGAATTTCTACAGGATTGTATTATATTATCATTCGAGTAGCAGGAGGAACGAAAGTTTTACCGGTAATTATAGAAAAATAAGAATTAATGAGTAAATTATCAAAACCTATAGGTGTATTTGATTCAGGTGTAGGAGGGCTTAGTGTTCTTCGGCATTTAGTAAGAATTCTTCCTAATGAACAATATGTCTATTTGGGTGACACAGCAAGAGTTCCTTACGGAAATAAATCCGAAGAAACAATACAAGAATACACAAGACAAGCTGTAAAATTTTTATTACAAATTGAAGCTAAATTAATTATTATAGCTTGTAATACGGCATCAGCACTTGCATTACAAATCGCAGAAGAATTAAGTGATATTCCTATAATTGGTATGATTCATCCTGCGGCAAAAGCAGCAGCAATCAGCACCAAAAACGGTAAAATAGGAATAATTGGAACTCGAGCAACAATTGGCAGTAAAGCTTATCCTCAAGTGATATCACAATTTCAATCTAATAAAACCTTTGAAGTTTATGGCAAGGCATGCCCACTTCTTGTTCCACTTGCAGAAGAAGGGTTTCACGAGCACGTCAGTACAGAATTAATAATCCAAGAATATTTAACATCCTTACAATCTGAAGATATTGATACATTAGTATTGGGATGCACTCATTATCCGTTACTTGCGCCTTTAATTCAAAAGCAAATGCCAAATGCTACATTGATTGATTGTGGTGAATATGCAGCATTTGAAGCTCAAACTATATTATCGTTGTCCAACAGAATTAATTCGATTGAACATATAATTACCCCAACCAAAATAGATTTTTATTTAACCGACAGTACTCCTCTTTTTCCAGAAATTGCGGAGCGGTTCTTGGGTTTTTTAATTGAGTCGCCCACACGAATCAATTTAGAATAATAATATCAATTACACCTCAACTTTTATCGTTGTTAAATTAATATCAATTGTTATAATAATCGATTTGGAGCAAGTTATTTCCAAATTTAAACCCATATTCATTATTTTAGTAATAAATATGAGTATTAATTTTGATTTAATAAGAAATAAATCCAATTTACATTTTATCTAAGTATCAACATCTAAATAATTAACATAGGAATCAATATGAGTCTTGATCAAATAATCACAGAGCAAATGAAAGCGGCTATGAAATCAGGCGATAGAATTCGTCTCGATACAGTACGTTCAATTCGTGCGGCAATTTTAGAATTTAATACAAGTGGTGCAAATCGGGCTTTAACAGAAGAAGATGAGTTAAAAATAGTTCAAAAATTAGCAAAAAAACGTAAGGATTCTATAGAAATTTACAAAACTCACGGAAGAATCGAAGCAGCCGAAAAAGAACAACAAGAGTTAACAATCCTCGAAGAATTTTTACCAAAACAAATGGAAGAGTTTGAAATTAAATCAATTATACAAAAAATAATTAATGATACCGGTGCTACAAACTCCAAGGATTTTGGAAAAGTAATTGGAAGTGCAATGAAAGAACTTCGTGGCAAAGCTGATGGTACTATTGTTCAAACAATAGTAAAATCTTTACTTGAAAATTAATTTACACACAATAATTTATGAACCCTGAATTACAATTATCAATCGAAACAGTAAATAAGACAACTACAATTTCAGAAAAAATTAAAACCTTAATTACTGTTATAAGTTATTGTACATTAAATTCTAATTATAAAGTCGGAAGTGGTTACATTAAGGAAGCTGTTGATATAATTGAAGGATATAGTGAAGAAAAAGAAACACTAGGTTTATTAACCTGCGTTGGTAACTATTATACAAAAATTGGAGATTATGCTAAGTCAATAGAATATCATAATAAAGCTGTTGTAATTTCAAAAAAAATATCAGATAAACTTCATGAAAGTAAGTCGGTTTATAATTTAGGAATTGTTTATTATTACTTAGGTGATTATTCAAAAGCTCTTGAATATGTACTAGAGTGTCTTGATATTGTTAATTCTGACCCTAGTATAGAGTCGAGTTCTCTATATTACAATTCTCTGGGTGAAATATACAGGCAAATGGGCAATCATGAATTAGCACTTCTTAATTTATTTCACTCTCTCGATTTATTAACAGAGGGTAAAACAAATAATCGTGTTAAAGGTTTATCTTTACAGAATATTGGTTCTGTATATATGAGTTGTAAAGATTTCGAACATTCAAACGAATATTATGGAAAAGCACTCGAATTGTTTCAAAAGGAAAGACTCTTAGAACATGAGGCCCTTGTTCTTAATAATTTAGGTGCTTTATATGGTACTTTTGAACAATATTCACAAGCTATTCAAAATTTACAGAAAGCTATTTCAATTCATGAGCAAATAGGCGGGTTGAATAAAGATGCAATATGTAATACACTTAGTAATCTTGCTGAAGCGTATTCAAAAGTTGAAAATAATGAGATGTCTCTTCAGTGTTTAACAAAAGCATTGAGTATTGCTGAAGTTATTGATGCAAAACATCGTTTGTTAGAAATTCACGATGGTTTTTATACAGTCTATAAATCAATTGGAGATTACAAAAAGGCATTACACCATCATGAATTATATTTGAATTATAAGGAGCAAGTTTACAATCAACATGCTTCTGATAAATTACAAAAAATGTTAGTGCTTCATCAAGTAGAATTTCATAAAAAAGAGACTGAAATTGAACACCAAAAGAATGAGCAACTGAGTATAATAAATAAAAAGCTTAACGAATTGAATGAAGAAAAAGACGGTTTTTTAGCCATTGCTGCACATGATTTAAAGAACCCACTAACAGGTATATTATATATTGCAAATGCAATAAAATCAGGAAGTTGTTCTCCGGAAGAAGCTATCGATTTCGGTGAAATGCTTCATTCTTCAGCACAAGCAATGTTTAATTTAATAACTAATCTTTTAGATAGTAATCGATTCGAAAATGGAACAATTGAACCAAATTTAACTACAATTGATTCTGCACAATTAGTTCGACATTTAACAAGAAACTACAAACAAAATGCACTTTCAAAAGATATTAATGTCCATTGTAAAACACCTGCTCATTCTTTTGTTTTAGCAGATATGCAATTACTTCGGCAAGCTATAGATAATTTACTTTCAAATGCTGTGAAATATTCATCTTTTGGTTCTGATATTTATATTGATATAGTTGATAATCGTGTTGAAAATTCAGTTGTTAAAATTAGAGTTAAAGATTTGGGCCCAGGTATTTCTATTGAGGATCAAAAAAAGCTATTTGGTAAATTTCAACGATTATCTGCTAAACCAACAGGGGGTGAACATACCTCAGGACTTGGACTATCGATATGTAAAAAATTAGTGGAAATGATGAATGGTTCAATTTATTGTGAATCACAATTAGGATATGGAGCTACTTTTATAATCGAACTACCAAGTGCCGAAGAAGAACAATTTGAAGTATAAATACAAACAGAATATGAATTTATAACACTATTAAATGTTAATAAAGTTTTAAATATAATAGATACATCTATGACTAATGAAGAAATATTACTCCAAGAAACACTCATTGAACTCGAATTCCCGACAGTATTAGATCACATTTCAAAATTAGCATATTCAGAGCTTGGAAAGGAAGTTATACAACAAACGATTCCTGTAGAAAATGCTGAGTGGTTACGTCAAGAACATAATCGAATTGAAGAACTTCGGGGGTTGCTTGCCAAAAATGAAGTCATTCCTCTTAGCGGTTTGACTGATATACGACCTCAATTATATAAATCATTAATTGCCGGAGCATATTTATCTCCCAATGAACTAATTAATGTACTTGAAGCTGTTCGTTCTTCTCGATTAATTCGTGGGTACTTTAAACAACAAGAAATAACCCCAAATTTAACTGACTTTTGTTGTAATTTGCATGAAAGCAGATTCCTCGAAAAGCATATAAATGATGCAATTGACGATACCGGTTCAGTTCGTGATACAGCAAGCAAAGAACTTGCAAACATTCGTAGTGAAATCCAAGAAACTTCTGCAAAACTTCGTTCGAGACTACGTAAAATTTTACAAAAAGTAGTCGAAGAAGATAGAGCAATGGAAGATTATGTAACACAACGTGAGGGAAGATATGTACTTCCAATTAAAGTTGAACATAAACGACAAATTCCGGGAGTTATACATAGTGTATCACAAACAGGTTCAACCGTTTTTCTTGAACCCTCTGAAATATTTGAATCGAACAATCAACTTTCTATGCTATATAATGAAGAACAACGTGAAGTTGTAAAGATTTTAACGACATTAACGGCTGAATTAGGAGCGGAAGCTCGTGAATTTTTAGGTTCAATTGATATTTTATCTCATTTTGATGCTATGTATTCCAAAGCGCAATATGCAATGAAACGTCAAGGAATTAAACCACAAATTATAGATGAAAATCGAATAGAACTACGCAATGTGTATCATCCACTGTTGCAATGGAGTGCAGATTCAAAGCCTATACCACTGTCAATTAATTTTACGTCGGATATCCTTGGTCATCTCATTTCTGGACCAAATGCAGGCGGTAAAACAGTTGCATTAAAAAGCATAGGATTA
This sequence comes from Bacteroidota bacterium, assembly GCA_018266765.1. Lineage (GTDB taxonomy): Bacteria > Bacteroidota > Ignavibacteria > Kapaibacteriales > UBA961 > JADJXV01. The sequence goes on along the minus strand of JAFDZU010000036.1, from coordinate 119,029 downwards.
AATATAGCAATGGCACTATCGGGAATATTTCCGCTCGGGGAATGTGAAACAAATATTCGTTCCATTTTCTGTGCAATTGGAGATCACCAATCCATAGAAAATAATTTGAGTACTTTTAGTTCACAAATAGTAAGATTACGTGAAATTCTTTCATTCTGTTCTCCTCAAGCATTAATACTAGTAGATGAAATCTGCTCTGGAACAGATCCTCAAGAAGGTGGAGCATTAGCAGCAGGGATTTTGGATAGCTTCATTGAACGTAACGCTATGTTTGTAGTAACAACTCACCAATCTTCTCTTAAAAGCTATGCGCTTAGTCGTCCTGAAATATTAAATGCTTCAATGGAATTTGATGGAGTTCGCCTAATTCCAACGTACAAATTTCAATCAGGAGTTCCGGGAAACAGTTATGCATTCGCCCTTGCTAAGTCAATTGGAATTCCTGACGTTGTAATGAATAGAGCTAAAACATATCTTGGCGACAGGCATTCAGAACTCGAAGAAAGTATTTCTGCACTACAACGGTTTAAACAAGAAGCAGAAGAGCATTTACGAAAAGCTGCACAAGAACGAATCATAGCAGAAAAAAAGAAAATTGATTACGAAGAACGACTTGCTGAAGTCAAAGCTAAACGTAATCAAATTATTGGAGATGCTCGTGATGAAGCCAAAGATATTGTTCAAAAATCGAATGCACTCGTTGAACAAACAATAAAAGAAATCCGTGAACAACAACGTGGTACATCTGAAATAAAAAAGGATTTTGAAATTGGGAAAAAAGAAATTGAGACGCGCGCTGAAGCAATGAAACCCAAGCACGAATATGATAATGAAGAACTTTTATCTGGTGACGTTGTAACAATGATTGGTTCAAAAGAAATTGGAGTTGTAATCGCAGTTGATGAAAGTTCTCACTCAGCAGTTGTTGAATTTAATGGTCTAAAATTCAAAACAGCTCTCGCACAATTAAGAAAATCTCCAAAATCAAAGCAGAAAGAAACGGTCAAAGGTTCGGGTGGATTTGTAAAGTATGATTCTAAAATGAATCTTGACTTACGTGGACATAGAGCAGATGCTGCTTGTAAAGAAGTTGAACAATTTATTTCTGATGCAATGATGACAAACTTACAAACTCTAACTATAATTCATGGAAAAGGAACAGGGGCACTTCGATTAGCAATTCACGACCAACTTAGAAAACATCCGCTTGTCGCTAATTTTAGAATCGGCACTATCCAAGAAGGCGGCGATGGAGTTACAGTTTTAGAATTAAAGTAATAGTTTGTATAATAAATCTTTTAAAAATTCATGTTAAGAATAAACAGCTTAAATTTTTTCTATAAAAATATCAGTAAAGCAATGGCAAACAATGGGGTTAATCTTCTACGATTTTCTCTTGCTATAGTTTATATCTGGTTCGGAGCATTGAAAATATTTGGAATGAGCCCGGCAGAAGAACTTGTTGCAGTAACTATCTATTGGATTCCTGCTAAATTTTTTGTACCATTTTTAGGATATTGGGAAGTAGCAATGGGAATTGGACTTCTAATAAAACGTCTTATTCCATTTACCATTATGATTATACTTTTTCATCTGGCAGGTACATTATTACCATTTGTTATAGTACCCAATCTATGTTTTATATCGTTTCCATTTGTACCATCTTTAGTGGGTCAGTATATAATCAAAAACGCAGTACTGGTATCTGCGGCTCTAACTATTTCTGGGAAATATATGGTAGATACAAAGTAAAAATTAATCTGACAATATAATTAATTTATCCCTCAGTTTGTAAATGCCTCGAAAATCGTTCTAAAAAGTCAAGGCATTGTTCACGGGAATTAATAGGTGCTTCCATGAATACTTTATCTTTTTTCTGAACAAACCTTCCTGAGGGAACTGATGAAATAAATGTTGTCAGTGGAATAAAAATATGTTCGTAGTACAGTGTATTCGATTCAGGAGGCAATTCAGCAATTAATAATTTATTTTTAAATATTATTCTAACGAAACCGGTTTCAATTGAAACGACACGAAGTCTTACTGCAAAAATTAAGTTTTCAGCTTGTTCCGGCAATCGTCCGTATCTATCCCTTAATTCTGAAATAATATTGCTTAATTCTACTTCAGAACGAACATTGTAAAGCCGCTTATAAAATTCAAATCTTTCTGTATCACTTGATACGTAATTAGTAGGTAATAAAGCATCTACACCAATTTCAACTGCGACATCTTCATTTGTAAATTTCCTTTTTCGCAAATAACTTGTTTCGTCAGCAAATAGAGAAGAAAATTCTTCAGAACGAAGTTCATTTACTGCTTCATCCACTATTTTTTGATATAATTCAAAACCCATTTCGGCGATAAAACCACTCTGTTCGGCTCCAAGTAAATTTCCGGCACCTCTTATTTCCATATCTCGCATAGCAAGTTGAAACCCGCTTCCTAAATCTGTATTTTCTTCTAATGCCTGTAATCTTCTAAGTGCAGTTCTTGAAAGTGTGCGCATTGGAGGAACAATAAGCATTGAATACGCTTGAGTATTAGAACGACCAACTCTTCCTCGTAATTGGTAGAGTTCAGCAAGTCCAAAATTATCTGCGTTATGAATAAAAATTGTATTTGCATTTGGAATATCAAGTCCCGATTCTACTATTTTAGTACAAATCAACACATCGTATTTTCTTTCCATAAACTTTTCCATAGTATTTTCAAGTTTATTGGTATCCATTTGTCCGTGTGCGATTCCACAACGTAAAGTAGGTACAAGTTCAAGCAGTTGTTCGTGAATTTTAGTAAGAGTTGCTATTTTATCACTAACAAAATAGATTTGCCCACCTCGTTCTATTTCTCGTAGAATTGCTTTCTGAATTGTATCTTCGTTCCATTCTGCAATTTCCGTTATTATAGGCAAACGATTACGAGGGGGAGTTTCAATAACACTCAAATCTCGAGCACCCATAAGTGAAAAGTTTAATGTTCTTGGAATAGGTGTAGCCGTAAGAGTAAGAGTATCAACTGTTACTCGCATTGCTCGCAATTTTTCTTTAGCACCAACTCCAAATTTCTGCTCTTCATCTATTACCAATAACCCTAAATTTTTGAATTCAATATCTTTACTTAATATCCTGTGAGTTCCAATCAAAATATCAACTCCACCTTTTTTTAAATTCTCTATAACTACTTTTTGTTCAGCAGGGGACCGAAATCTTGAAAGAACATCAACTGTTACCGGATATCGGTGTAATCTATCTTTAAAAGATGAAAAGTGTTGTTGAGCTAAAATTGTCGTAGGAACTAAAATTGCAACTTGTTTTCCGGTTTGTACTGCTTTAAAAGCAGCGCGAACTGCAACTTCTGTTTTGCCGAATCCAACATCACCACATACCAGTCTATCCATAGGTGTATTTGATTCCATATCACTTTTAACTTCAGATGTTGCTTTTGATTGGTCAGGAGTATCTTCATAAATAAACGATGCTTCGAATTCTTTTTGCCAAACAGTATCTTCAGGAAAAGCAAATCCTGGTTGAGATTTTCTTTCTGCATACAGTTTTATGAGTTCGCGGGCAATATCTTTGAGCTTCTTTTTGCTTCGTTGCTTTTTTCTTTCCCAATCAGATGAACCAAGTTTACTTAGTTTGGGAGCGGCATCTTCTCCACCTGAGTATTTTTGAAGTTTATGAATATGATTTAAATGCACAAACAGTACATCATTTCCTTCATAAATTACTCGAGCGCAATCTTGTTTACTATCGGCGATAGTTATTGTTTCCAAACCATCAAATCTTCCAATTCCTTTATCAATATGAACTACATAATCTCCTCGACGAAGTTGAGCAAGCTCTCTAAGAGTAATACCTGTAAATTGCTTGCCACGTTTATTTGTTTGAAAATGTCGCCGTTCAAATAGTTGGTGTTCTGTAAAAAAAGCCAAGTTTTCATCTTGTAAAACAAAACCTTTTGAAAGTGTTTTATTCATCCAAGTAATTTTTCTAAGTGTACTTTGAGGTGAAGCAAGTGGTTTGTCAGGTTCTTCATTTGTATCTTGTTCAAATCCATTGATTACTAAATCATGAAGTCGTTTGGAATTAACTGTCCCTTCGGTTGCCAAATAAATTTTATAGTCAGAAACTGCAAGCGAGCGGAGTTCTATTAATAAATTATGCACAGAGGCGGCTAATGACGGCTGAAATTGAGATTTCACCGTTATATTTGAATCAGTTAGTCCATTAATTGACAGAATATTCCAACCCTTGAACGAGGATTTCCAATCAGATATTTCTAATTCTTCAAATTTGCGTTCACATAATTCGAGAGAATCTACTATCAATAGTGAACCGGTAGGAAAATAATCTATAATTGAAGATTCAAATGGAGTATCACCATGCTGGAATAGATCTGCTATAATGTCAACTGATTCGTGTTCTCGAATACTGCGTTGAGAAAGTGGGTCAAATTCTCTTATTGAATCAATAATATCACCCCAAAATTCTATACGCAGAGGTGCTGACCATCCAAGAGGAAAAACGTCAACAATTCCACCTCGAACAGCCATGTCTCCTTGATTTTCAACAAAGTCTTTTCTGTCAAATCCGTGTAATGAAAGAGTTGTAATAAATTCATTAAAAGCAAGTTGCTCGTTTCTTTGAAGGTGAATTCTGTTTGTATGAACTTCATTTGGTTTAGGAACTCTAAAGCTAAGACATTCCGGTGAACCTATAGCTATACATTGATTGTTGTTTTCAACTAAGGCTAGAGAATCAATAATGGCAACAATCTTTTCATCAAGTTGTTCTGCTGTGAAATTAACTCGTTTATCAGGTTCGACAAACAATGCGGTGTTGTTTTCACCGACTAAAGCATTTAAGTCATAAATCCATTCTTGGCATTCTTCTTTTGATTCTGTTAAGATGAAAATACGTTTTGGACTCTTTTTCCATAATGCACAAACTGTTAGTGCCCTTAATGAACCTGAAAGAGTTTTAATGGAAACATACGATTGCTTGGTAAACTGTTGTTCGATTTCTTTGAGAAATCGCGATTTACCAATGCGATTAGTAATTGAATCAAAATGTGTTGTTTCAGGTTGCATTTATTAGTTTTAAAACAAATATACATTATGGAAAAACAAAAAGAGACCTGATTGACAATAAATAAGTCAATCAGGTCAAAAGCAATAAAAATAAAACCAAACTTTACTTCATTGGCACATGAGCCATGAAATCTTGAACAAACCGTGGGTAATAATTCATTAATAATTCTTCTATTCTAACCGGATTCTCAGATTTTAATATTAATCCAGCGTAATTTTTCTTTATTTGAACCCAAGCGACTTCGGGGTCGTTATAGACAGATGTATCAGGTTCGTCTTGGCGAGCAAGAGTAAATATACCACCACCATATAATTTATCAAAGTTAGGAAGTTTATATTCACCGGGTGGCAACAACTCAATTTTTGCCCATTCATGCCACAGGCAAAGCCCTGTAGAACGAAAAACTACATCAGGAATTCTTGCACCACCAATTCGAGCACTTGCTTCGAGGAAATAGAATTTACCATCATCTTTATTCTTGATGTATTCATTATGCATCGTTCCTCTTACCATTCCGAAACTTGCGGTAATATCTTTGTTAATTTTCTGAAGAGCTTTTTCGTCAGCACTTCCTCGTTTTATCATTCTTGTTGTAAAAATTCCTCCTGTTGTTGTCAAATCAAGCATAGGAATGCCATATTTAGAACAAGAGGCAAATACTACTTTAGAATCGTTTACTAATGAATCTACGTGAAATACATCACCGGCAACATACCGTTCTAATAAGTAACTGGATTGTTTGTCACCAAGTTTTTCAATTTCGTTCCAAACTTCTTGTGGGTGGAACATTTTTGTAACTTTAGAGGCAGATGCGCCCATTCTTGGTTTTAAAACCCAAGGAGCAGGAACTGTATCCATAAATTCTTTTACTTCAGCGTGATTGAGAATCCTGACAAATTCCGGAATCAAAATACCATCTTCTTTTGCTTTCATTCTCATTGCCAATTTATCTCGGAAATAGCGAGAAGTAGTTTCGCCCATTCCTGCGATACGAGTATGCTCTCGTATTGAAGCGGCTACTTCAATATCAAATTCTCCCAAACCTATTATTTTATCAAACTTAACAACTCTTGAAAGATAGCATACCACATTACGAACTACTTTTTCATCAAATAAATCAGGGACAGCATACACTTGATCAATTTGATCTCTTGGCCAAGCTTCTTTCAAATATCTTTCTTCTGTTAGTAAATGAACATTCCATCCCATTCGTTTTGCTTCAAGCAAAAAAGGACGTCCAAACAAAGCTCCGACGATACATAAAACAGTTTTTTTTGATTCCATTGTGAAACCTCTTTATAATTATTAATGAATATGATTTGGAATTGATATAGGAGAAAGCCACGATTGAAGTGCTGAAGCAAGATTTGTTCGCCAATTGCCCCACGTGTGGCTTTGGTGAAATTCTTGATACATAACAGTTGCTCCGAGATGTTTTAATCTATGAAACATGGATTCAGTCATTTTCTGTGCATCGCAAATTGTTCCTGTTTGTAAATGAAATTCAATTTTAGATGCATTTTTTAGAAAAGGCGAATGGAATATTTCAGCTTGATTCCACCAATAAGAAGGAGATTGTGCTATACATACTCCAATTTGTTTAGGAAATTGCAGCGAAGTTTTGGTTGCAAGTAGTCCTCCGAGTGAAGCACCGGTTATACTTCGTTTTGGAGACTCATCTGAAATAGGTACACCCCATTTTTTCCATATAGATAATGCTTCTGTAAGTGCCTCATTAATACAAAATTCAGGATAAGATGCATTTAAAGCGTATTCACCGATTCTATCTTTAGGTGTTATAAATAGAGCTGCGCACGGTGGAATTTTTCCGGCTGATTGTAGATTATCTAAAATTTGATGAAATTTACCAATTTGGATAGCTTCTGCTCCATCATGGACTACTAACAATGGTAATGAAAATCCTTTTTCGTTCTTATAAACTGGAGTGTATAAAAATATTTCTCTTTTTTCACCAAGTAATTTGCTTTTGAATTCAAAGCGTTTTATATTGCCTCGATGAACAACAGATGAAGTAGGTTGAAGCCATGATTCATCGTGATATTCCGGCATCCAAAATTCAGAATTTTGCCCAAATCCTTCTATAGATGAATGTTTGTTAAGCGGGTCAAGAATCCAATTACCATCTACAATCAATTTATATTGAAGTCGTGCAGTAGGATGAAACTCTTGAATTCCATAGAATAAATCTGTATGTTCAATTTTTTGAAGTATTACTGCAGGTTGCCAATATGTCCAATCTCCAACTAACATAACTTTTTCAGCATTTCCTTTATATAAGAAATAAGCTCTATCCTTGAGAGTGATTGGGAGTGGGGAAGTGGAAGTCGTCGTTATGTTTTTCCAAAATTCATCTGCAATTTTTTTCTTATGTTCGGGATCATGTGTACCTAACAGCTTTAGCAGAGAGTCTATATGTTCTTGGTGTATAGTCACTTTTTAAATAATTAAATAATGTGTAAGCAATGTAATTTCTAAATACAAAATTACAAAAATATTAGAAGAATTAACTGTGAAAATAATTAAAGCTGTTATTGCATTTTGATTAAAACCAAAAATGAATAAATTAACAAGATACTTAGGTATTATTTTACATCTACAAAGTAAAAAAATAAGTAAAGCTGAAGATATTGCAAGCTTTTTTGGTGTAAGTGTTCGTACAATTTACCGTGATTTACGTTCATTAGAAGAAGCAGGTATCCCAATAGCCGCAGAAACAGGTGTCGGATATTCACTTGCACAAGGATATCTTTTGCCACCTGTGATGTTTACAGAAGAAGAAGCAAGTGCTATTTTTCTTGGTGGTGAATTTTTGAAACAAACTACAGACATAACTCACCAAAAACATACTATATCAGCACTTATGAAGATAAGCTCGGTTCTCCCTCGAGAAAAAAAAGAATATATGGAGCGTTTACAAGAATCTGTAGCAGTACAAGCTCGTTCACCGTGGCTTCATGATGAAATGAATGGAAACGTATTAAGTTTAATTCAACGTTCAATTGTCCACAGAAAAATACTTCATTTAGAATATTATGCACAATCTAATGATAAAACAACGGTTAGAGAGGTTGAACCGTTAGGATTAGTTTATTACAGTGAGCACTGGCATCTTGTAGGATATTGCCGACTTCGCAAAGATTATAGAGATTTTAGAGCAGATAGAATTAAAACTATTTATGAACAAGGTGATATATTTGAAAAAAGAAATAATTTCTCAGTCAAAAAATTTATGCGAAGAGAGCTTCAAATGGAAAACCCTGTAGAAGTTCGTTTGCTGTTCCCATATTCGTATGCTCGTTTTGCTACTTCTAAATATTATTACGGTTTAGTAGAAGAAAATCAAAGTGAATCAGGTATGGAAATGACATTTCTAGTACCATATCTCGAATGGATAGCCCGCTGGACATTATCATTTGGCAAGAATGTAACCGTACTCCACCCACCGGAACTTCGAACTATACTAGCCCGCACCGCTCGCGAAGTAGCAGAATTAAATGAAAAATAGTAAAAATTATTTTTTAAATTGATTTCCTCTTGACATACTGTTGTCAGTTGGGCAGGGTATTTTTGTACTTGATACTACTTTGCCTGATGAACAATATTTATGGCTGAGTAATTTATAAAATTATATATTTCAGGGAGTTTATATGAAAAATGCTTTGAATTGGTTTGAAATACCGGTCGCTGATTTTGACCGTGCGGTAAAATTTTATGGAGCAATTCTGGAAACACAGTTGTATTGTTCAGAAATGAATGGTTCTAAAATGGCGTTTTTTCCTCAAGAAGATAAGGGAGTTGGTGGTGCATTGATATTTGGTGACGGATATACGCCAAGTTCTGATGGAGCTGTGGTTTATCTCAATGCCGGTGATGATTTATCAGATATATTATCAAGAGTAGAACCAAATGGTGGAAAAATACTCATTCCCAAAATGCAAATTACAGCGGAAATTGGATCCATAGCAGTATTTTTAGACACCGAGGGTGGAAAAGTTGCATTACATTCGCAACACTAAAGTAACAAAAATTATTTACAACCTCAACAGCAAACTGCAATTTGCCTGTTTTGGTAAATTAAGTGCGGAAATTCCCCCCAATTTTCGCACTTTTATTTTTATTATTTCATTTATCTAAACCCCGGACTATCACGTTTCTCAATTTTTAAATCATGAAGTTGTGGTGATTTTATTCCAAAACGTAAATAAAATCCTTGACTGAAACCGGTTGGTGTCCACACAAATTGTAGCTCCCAGCAGTCCAAGTCTTTCGAAATATTAACAGTTGAAGCATCAAATTTATTATTTACGAAATCATAAAATAGAGTCGTGTTCACTTTCCAAGTAGGTGTAATACTAAATTGAACACCAGCTTGTGCATTTAAATTACGTGTTATTATATGTTTTAGTGGTTCATTATAAGAAAAAGTAAGTCCCAATTGAATACTCCATGGTATTCCCACAGGTGAAAATCCTGGGGTTCGATCTCCATAAATATCATCTTGAGAAGCAGTATAATTATATCGCCTTAAAAATCGTTCTCCAATTGTATTTCCTGAACTGTCTTTAATGTTTGTATCCTTAAGAGAAGAATTAGTAATTTGTATGCCTTCGGAAGAAAAACTCGTAGAAAGATTAACTGAAAAAAATGTTAGACGAGATAATCCTAAACCCTCATTAATTAAATATTTATTTATAAAACCAATTCCTGCAGATTTTCCGTTGGCTGAAAATCGCTCAGCTTCATCGTAAAGTGTGAAACGAGAAGAACCATTAAAACTTACAAATTTTAGAGCGGGTGTTCTAAATCCTAGGGATATATCACCAAAATTTAAAGAGTCTTTTGCTAAATCATAATTACTACTAATCTCAAAAGCTACTAAATCAAGATTTAGATCAGGCAGGGTATCTTTTTGGGCGATTTTGGCTTGTAAAGTATTTGCCAATCCAAAAGATAATCGCTGGGTAGATTTATCTCTCGGAGATTCTCCTCCATCTGTTTCAAATCGTGAGTATTGAATTTTATTTCCTGTTTTTAAGTCAAGGTATTCTCCAATTTTATCAGTCGTTCTATTAGAATATTCAGGAGAAAATGAATAACTTACAGTGGGAACAAAAACATGACGCACTGCTTTGATTCCCCAAAAATTCGGCTCAATTACTCCATAAAGTCGAGTAGAAGCACCAACACCTACGCTCCAACTGTAATCTCTGTATGGTAATACGGAATTTTCAAATTGTGTTAAAATACTAGAATCTTTTAGATTTACGGATTTTGTGAATTTGCGGAAAAACCAATTTTCACGATATGAAATTTGGGGAGTTAGTGAAAAGTATCCAAGTTTTGGCGAAATTGAAAGCGATGGATTGTGTCGAATACCATACTTTTCATTCTTATTGAATATTGTATCTGGAGTATTAAATACTGTATCACTACTTATATATCGAATTCGATCAAGATTGTAATTTGCATTCATATTGTAAGTGAATGCAATATTTGACAGCCAGTTATCTGATTTAACGTATCGCTTAAATGGAAGGATTTGAGGTATTTGATATGAAAATGATGGCTCAACTTGATATTCACTTGTGATAATGTTTTGGCTTCGCCTAAAACCTAAAGACAGGGATGAACCATTATCAAATTGTTGAGAAAATGAAGCATTTGAATAAATTTGCTGGGTTATTCGCCTAGTAATATCAGATTCGTAATTACGATTAAAGTTTTGAGATGAGAAATTTATTGTTGCTGAAATGCTTGATTGAGGAGTGAGTATTTGACGGTGATTTAGATCTAAACTCCAACTTTGATCCATAGGAACATCGGGATTTATTCGTCGTTGTCCGAAGGAAAGATTAAACCCACCATCAAGTGAATTTTGATATTTATATCGAGTGGAATTTTTTAGTAAAAATCCTGTTTTTGTAAATATATCACTTGTAATTTGAGTGTCGTAATAATCACTTAATGCAAAATAATATCCTAGGTTTTGAAAAGTCACTCCGTTTAAATTTGAAAAAAAGAAAGCCGGAACTATTAATCCTGAACGTCTTCCTGTTTTATTTTCAAAATACAATCCAAATGGGACAGCAAATATCGGTAAATCTTCAACATATAAAATAAGTGGGTCTAAAAATATCCGATCTTGTGTAATTACTTTCATTTTGGGTGAGCCAAAGTAATAATGAGGATGTGGTTTTGAACACGTAGTATAGCATCCATTCTCAATAAATAACGTGTTATCATTAATACGTTTAACTTTTGAACCAAAATAAAAACCTTCCTTAACTTTGGTTTCTCCTAGTGTTATTGTGCCTTGTTTTGTTTGAAAATTAAAGAGTAATTGTTCACCGACAAATTCATCGCTTTTATCCGTAAATTTTGGAAATCCTATAAACTTACCATTGGTATCTTGTGCAGCAATTGCTTTCATGGTTGAAGCATTAAAATCAAAAACAAGAATTTCAGCTTCAAGTTTTTGTTCTTTAAAGACTGCCTTGGACTGACCACGCAAACGCATTATTTTCTTGCTTAAAGAAAAAGTTACGGAATCTTTTGCATAATATGTAACAACTGTATCCAGATCACTTTTAGAACGGTTTGAAAGTGAATCTATAATTAAATGTAAAGAATCAGTTTGTGTTAAAAGTGAATCTTTAGTTATAGACAAATTAGTTGAGTCGAGAATTTGGTTAGTATAGTTAACTCCTAAATTAACAGTATTTAAAAACTGTAATGTTGAGTTATGGTTATAAGATCCCGCATTTAATTCGGATACAATAAAAACAAGTAAACTTAATTGAAAAAACAATTTAGACAGCATTTCAACGGAATATTATTTAGAAATTTAGTCAAGATGAATTGTTTGTAAACCTTTAGGTATTGTAAAACGAAGTGATGGTATCACTTGATTTATTTTAAAATCGGATAGTGTCATTAATGCGGTTGCTTGGTTTTCAGGCGATTGAATATCAATTTTTTGAGCTAATGGTATATCATTTATTGTTGTAAAATCACTGTATTTTACATTAAGTAATATTTTTCCGTCGGGAGATTTTTTTTGAAATTGAAGTATAACTTGTTCTTTCAATGAGAATAAAACATACTCTGCTCCAAAAGTTTCAGAACGTCTAACAAATAAAACATGATTAGTGTCAGAAATTCTATCAGAACTGATTGTAAACTCATTAGATATATTTTCATTAGAACTTGTCGGAGCTTCACCGCGCATTAAATGTACAAAGTCTTCACCTGAGAGTGGAATCCGTAGGGTCTTTGCGATATTGTTTGCACTTGGGGTACCTGTAATTGCTTGGTTATTAAAAGCATCATAAAAAATAAAATTAGATGGAGTAGCAAACATTTTCCCAACAAATATGCCGAAAGGACCATGAATCGTTACACACATTGAATCTGAGCTACATAGTTTTGCATCACAATTTCCCATTTGAGTCATTCCTTGGTATTTAACGGTCATATCTGCTGAAAATTCTAAATTGTGCAATGATTTTATCCTTTTATTCATAGCATATTTAAGTGCATTAACAGACTGAGCTGGAGGCAATTCATGAGGAATTATTCCGGTAGGTGTTTGACTAAAAGTAGAATCAATTGATTTAATTCTATCGTCATTATTGTTAGATGTTACTTGTGAATAAAGTGATATTTCTGTCGTTATGATAAACATAACAACTAAACCAAAAGTTGATACTATACGTTTCATGTGGATATCTGTAAGTGAAGATTTAAGAAATAAACTATTTATTTCATTGAATTACAACTAATAATAACTATTATTTCTTTTTTTAACAATTCAAAATTACTAATTAATTACTTAGTTTTGTCAACGAAAGTCAGAATTAAGACTATAAACATAAGGAGTAAATAAAGATGGTTTATGTTACCCACAAAGTTCATTTTTCTGCTTCACATCGGCTTTTTAATCCAAACTTTACGGACGAGAAGAACGAAGCAATATTTGATAAATGTAATAATCTCAATGGTCATGGACATAACTACACCCTTGAAGTAACTGTTCGAGGGATTCCAGACCCGTTGACAGGATATGTAATTGATTTAAAGTTGTTGCGCGATCTTTTAGAACATAAAATTATAGATAAAGTAGATCATAAACATCTCAATTATGATGTTGATTTTTTAGAAGGAATAATCCCATCAGCCGAAAACGTTGTTGTCCAATTCTGGGGAATTATCAAAGATAATCTTCCGGTTGGTGAACTTCATTCATTGAAGTTATTTGAGTCGGACAGTAATTTTGTAGAATATTTTGGTGAGCAGATTGAAATTCCACGTTATTCTTTTAATTCTTAATTAAAGTATAAATTTTATGAAAATATCTAACCAACCATTTGCTACAAATCGTGAACCTTTGTCAGAAAACACACAAGATAGAGATCGAATTAACAGAGTTGAGGAATATCCTACTTTTCCGGTTGTTAATAGTCATGGTAAATTGTTATTTGATGCAAACGGAAATATACCTGTTTCAGTCGAAGAACGGATAGAAATGGTTGAACGAGTTGAAAATAAACTTGCTGATATTTTCGAGATATTAAGAATTAACAGAAATGACCCAAATAGCGCAAATTCACCAAACAGAATTGCAAAAATGTGGGTCAATGAATTATTTGCCGGAAGATATGAACCACCCCCAAATTGTACAGTTTTTCCAAACCGTAAACTTGTAGACGAATTAATTATCAGTAAGGGAATTACAGTTACATCTATGTGTTCTCATCATTGGCAGACAATTTCAGGGGAATGTTCTATCGGATATATGCCGGGTGAATATGTACTTGGTTTGTCAAAGTTTACACGAATTGTAAATTGGTTTTCTCGACGTGGGCAAATCCAAGAAGAACTTGGAGAACAAATTGCTGATTTTCTTGAAGAATTGCTTCATCCAAAAGCATTAGGCGTTGTCATAACATCCAAACATTATTGTATGATAGCACGTGGTGTCCAAGAATCGGAAGATAAAGCTAAAATGACAACTTCAGTGATGCGAGGCAAATTAGGAACTTGTTTCAATTTACGGAATGAATTTTTGAGTTTAATTAGGTGAAACAATTAATTTCAAAACCTACAACTGATTATGAATTGTCGTTTTGGCAAAACAATCAATATGTTGTTGGAATAGATGAAGCCGGTAGGGGGCCACTCGCTGGACCAGTAGTTGCAGCATCAGTCATACTTCCATATTATATAGATGCTAATATTGGGTTTAATGATTCTAAAAAATTAAGTGAAAAACAAAGAGAAGAATTGTACGAACTATTAATTACTGTCGCAGTGGATAATTCAGTCTCTTTTGTTGAATCAGATATGATAGATGAAATTAATATCCGAAAAGCAACACTTTTAGCTATGCAAACATGTTTAAAGTCACTTGAGAAAAAAGTTAATCACGTTTTTATAGACGGTAATTACTTTGAACACAAAACATTACCATTCACAACAGTTGTGAAAGGTGATAGTAAAGTTCTTTCAATTGCCGCGGCTTCAGTTTTGGCAAAAATATCAAGAGATAGATGGATGACTGAGGTTGCCGATAAAGATTTCCCTCAATATGGGTTTGCAAAACATAAAGGTTATGGGACTCGTGAGCATATTGAAGCAATTCTAAATTACGGCATTTGTCCATTACATCGCAAAACATTTCTACGAAATATTCTCGCCCAAAATCCACAATTTACATTGTTTTAAATTTATATAATTTTATAAAGTATGAATATATATTTTAGTAATATACGAGTAATAAGTCCTATTCAGAATATTGACGAACGTCTTAACATTCATATACAAGAAGGATTAATACAATATGTCGGGAAATACACACCAACAATTTCAGACAAGACTCGGATTATTAGTGGTTCAGATTTAGTATGTAGTCCGGGATTGTTTGATATGCATGTACACCTAAGAGAACCGGGTCATGAATACAAAGAAACAATTCAAACTGGAACATTAGCAGCAGCAAATGGTGGATTTACCGGAGTTGTATGTATGCCAAATACTTCACCTGCAGTTGATTCGGTTGCTGTAATAGAATATATAAAAAGCAGATCAAAAGGAAATTTAGTAGATGTATTTCCATGTGCAACAATGACGAAAAGTAGGGAAGGGAAGGATCTTGCACCTTTACTGTCTCTTATTGAAGCAGGCGCAGTTATGTTCTCGGATGACGGTTCGTGCCTTGAAAGTGCTGAAATGATGAGACGAGCTTTTGATTATACAGCTCAATGGGATGCATTATTAACACAACATTGTGAAGAACACTCAATGACACGAAACTTTGCAATGAATGAAGGTAAAGTTTCTACAGAACTAGGATTGAAAGGCTATCCAACAGTTGCGGAAGACGTTATAATTGCACGAGATATTCTGTTGGCAGAATACTGTGGAAATCGTCGGTATCATGCTGCACACATTAGCACAAAAGGAGCTGTACGATTAGTTCGTGAAGCAAAAAAAAGGGGACAAAGAGTAAGTTGTGAGGTCACTCCACATCATTTTGTATTGACAGATGAATCGGTACGTGGCTATAATACAAATGCAAAAATGAATCCTCCATTACGTACGATTGAAGATGTAGAAGCAATTATTGAAGGATTAGCTGATGGCACTATTGATTGTATTGCTACAGACCATGCACCACATGCAATCCATGAGAAACAATGTGAATTTTCTAATGCGGCAAATGGAATTACAGGTTTAGAAACTGCTTTGGGGCTTGGTTTAACATATTTAGTTCATTCTAAAAAACTTACATTAAATCAATTTATCGAAAAAATGAGTGTAAATCCTCGTAAAATACTACAAATACCACAACCAATTATTTCTGTTGGAGAAATCCCTAATTTAACAATTTTTGCTCCTGATGAACAGTGGACAGTAAATTTAGAGTTAAGTTGTTCTATGTCAAAAAACTCACCGTTTCAAGGGATTATTTTAACAGGTAAGCCAAAATTTACAATAAATAACAATCAAATTTTCTCTTCAAAATTTTGAAACATACAATTCTTTACTTTGCTTCCACCTAATTCTGAAACATTTAAAAAAAACTAAAATTTTAGAGTGATGTAATAACTCTTTTAAGAGTAAGGAAATAGATTTTTAGTTTCCTGTCTTTTGGTAAATTTAGTAAAAATATTTTCAAAAAACATTTGTTCAAATAGGGAATTGCTTGTAATTTTGAGAAGTGAATTGTAACAAAGTGGCATTTTTGAGCGATTTTTTGTAATTATTTTCAGCGTAATTAATGATGAAATTTTTACTCTCTCCTAGAAGTATTCTCTCTCTCTCCTTCATTAGTATATTATTTATAGCCGGATGTAATGTAAAGGGTTTTTTTGTTCATCTTGGGGATGATCCTGTTTTTGTTGATCCTGATGCCAAAAAACAAGTAGAAGCAGGTGGTACAGCTACAAGCGGAGGTCCAGGTGCGGCAGTCTTCAGTAAAATATGTGCTACATGTCACCAAGGAAATGGGAAAGGGCTTCCCGGAACGTATCCGCCTCTGGCTGGTTCTGAATTTGCAACAGGCGAATCTACTCGACCAATTCGTATTGTTCTACATGGATTTAAAGGTAAAATAGTACGTGGGGGAAAAGAGTACAATGGATTAATGGCTCCTTGGAAAGATTCCATGACTGACCAAGAAATAGCAGACGTACTTACTTATGTTCGGTCAAATTGGGGTAATAGCGCACCAGCAGTTACTCCTGATGAAGTCAAAGCAGTCCGTGAAAAAACAGCTTCCCGAATGAAAGGGTGGGATGAAAGTGAATTGCAATCGCCGATGTGATGTTTGAATCAATCGGCTATTTTTTTTATTTATTATCAATCAATTTCAAATACATTACTATATACTTCAAATACTATAGTTTAAAAGGTAATTACTATGCTTGAGTGGCTTTATAAAGATATGCTTACATTCTTTCCTGAAGGAGTAAGTACCTATAGTAAGCAATTAGATGATATGTTTGCAGTTATTTACTGGTTTTCGGTTGTTATCTTTTTCCTAACCTATGGTTTATTGATTGCATTTATCATCAAATATCGCTTTAACCCAAACCGCAAAGGATATCACTTCCATGGTAGCAATGCTTTGGAATTTACTTGGACATTACTTCCTTCTATTGTTTTTATTTTGATAGGTTTGTGGAGCGAAGACATGTGGACTCGAACCAAATCTGAATGGCGTGTTCCACATCCTGATGTATCAGTTGAAGTTATGGCATATCAATTTGGGTGGAATATTCGCTATCCTGGTCCCGACGGAGTATTCGGTAAAAAAGATCGATCACAGATGACACCAAGTAATCCTTTTGGAATAGATAAGAACGACCCAGCTGGATTTGATGATTTAATAACAATGAATCAAATTCATCTTCCAATCAATAAGAACGTAGTCGTAAATTTATCTACAATGGATGTAATTCATAGTTTCTTTCTTCCAAACTTTCGTGTTAAACAAGATGCTCTACCCGGACAATGGATAAAAATTTGGTTTAACGGATTTAAATCTGGAAAATATGAGCTTGCTTGTGCAGAACTTTGTGGAAGCGGACATTATTCTATGCGAGGAGAAGTTTTTATGCAATCTGAAGTAGAATATGATAAATGGCTTGACGAAAAATATAGTGCAATTAAAGCAAATCTGTTAGCAAATCCTCCGGCTTTACCAACTCCAACAGTTGAAGAACCGGCAAAAGAATCACATCATTAAGTATTTCTCATACGTAAAACAAAGAAACATCTTTATAGGGATAATATCACATGGATACGGCAACGATTTCTCTTCACGAAACAACGAATCATTCTCATGATCATGACCATTCTCATGATCACCACGAATTATCTTTTGTACAGAAGTATATTTTTTCGACTGATCACAAAGTAATTGCTCGACAATTTTTATTTGTTGCGTTATTTTTCTTATTGGTCGGTGGATTTATGGCTATGTTGATTCGTTGGCAACTTGCATATCCTGGAGAAGCAATACCACTTA
Organism: Bacteroidota bacterium; assembly: GCA_018266765.1. Lineage (GTDB taxonomy): Bacteria > Bacteroidota > Ignavibacteria > Kapaibacteriales > UBA961 > JADJXV01. The sequence continues at coordinate 100,882 of JAFDZU010000036.1, read as the reverse complement.
TTGGTAAGTTTCTTCCTGATACGTTGGTGGCAGGTGGTGCAATTCAACCTAACTTTTATGCTCAGTTACTCTCTATGCATGGCACAATAATGATATTTTTGGTCATTATTCCACTTGCAGTTGGTGCTTTTGGAAATCAGTGTATTCCATTAATGATTGGTACTGATGATATGGCACTGCCAAAACTGAATATGTATTCATTTTGGCTTGTTCCTCCTGCAGGTATGTTGGTATGTGCTGGTTTTTTTGTAGAAGGTGGTTCGGCTGCTGCTGGATGGACTAGTTATCCTACACTGGCAGCATTAGCAGATAAAGGTCAAACTCTTTGGTTGGTCGGTATGTTTTTAGTAGGTTTTTCCTCGATTATGGGAGCTGTAAATTATATAACGACAATATTGAATAAAAGAGCAAAAGGAATGACAATGTTCCGTATGCCTTTAACAGTTTGGGCTTTGTTTATTACTGCAATACTTATTACCTTGGGAACTCCTGTGCTTGCAGCTGCTATTTCGATGCAATTCATGGATCAATTTCTTCATACCAGTTTCTTTGTGCCTAGTCATTTAGTTCATGCAAAAGGTGCTTTGTATTCAGGTGGTGGGCAGCCAATACTGTGGCAACATCTTTTTTGGTTCTATTCTCATCCGGCAGTATATATTATGATTCTCCCAACGATGGGAATAGTATCAGATGTACTTTCAACTTTTTCAAGAAAGCCAATATTTGGATATAAAGCCATGATATTTGCTATTATGGGAATTGCATTCCTTGGATTTATTGTTTGGGGGCATCACATGTTCCAATCAGGAATGAATCCACTGTTGGGCACTACATTTATGCTTTCTACGATAGTGATAGCAGTACCGTCTGCAATTAAGATTTTTAATTGGCTTGGTACTATATGGAGAGGAAACATTAAATTTGCCACAGCTAATTTGAATGCTTTAGCATTCATAGCAACTTTTGTTATTGGTGGTTTAAGTGGAATATTTATGGCTTCAGCTCCAGTTGATATTTATATTCACGATACTTATTTCATTGTTGCTCATATTCATTATGTTCTTTTTGGCGGATCGTTGTTTGGAATATTCGCAGGGATTTATTATTGGTTTCCTAAAATGTTTGGAAAAATGTTAAATGAATCTTGGGGACGAAAACACTTTTATTGGTCATTTGCATTTTTTAACTTGACTTTTTATCCAATGCATATTTTAGGCGTTGGAGGTCACATGAGAAGAGTCTATGACCCATATGTTTATGATTTTCTCAAGCATTTTCAACCAATGAATCAATTTATAACGATTTCAGCTTTTATACTAGGTGCATCACAATTGATACTCATATTTAATATTCTTTGGTCGCTCAAATATGGTAGAAATGCTCCACGTAATCCATGGAGAGCTAACACATTGGATTGGGCAGCACCTGCTAAACCAGGTCATGGAAATTTTGATAAAGATATTACAGTATATCGCGGACCGTATGAATATTCGCATCCTGATAGAAAATTAGATTATTGGCCACAATGGGAAGCACCTGAAGTAGTTGGTGATGAGAATAAAAGTCAGGTTTCATCTCTAAGTCATGGTGGACACTAACGAATTACGTTGTAATGTACCCTTATAGACAGCTTCATCGGTTTAGTATTTTTTTGACGTTTTGTACTTTGATATTAATAACTCTGGGTGGATTGGTACACAGTACAGGATCCGGACTTTCGGTTCCTGACTGGCCTACAACGTATGGTCAGAATATGTTTACATATCCTATTAGTAAATGGACAGGTGGAATAAAATATGAACATGGTCACAGATTGTTCGCTTCATTTGTTGGTTTTTTAATGATAATTGAATTTATTTGGGTATGGATTTTAGAGAAAAAAAAAGGTAGTACTTATCTTAGAAAAGTCGCTTCATTTGCTCTGCTTGCTGTTTGTTTACAAGGAATTTTAGGTGGTTTGACAGTCAGAATGCAACTGCCAACAGCTGTATCGGCTTCTCATGGGATGCTTGCACAAATATTCTTAATTTTTACTGTTGTGTTATCTATAATGACTTCTCGATGGTGGTTAGAAATAGCTACTAAACACAATAATATGATTACATTTAACAATAAATTTTTATTTGGTAGTACATTTATATTTACATTTATTCAGATATTCCTCGGCGCACTCACAAGACATACGTATAGTGGTATGGCAATTCCTGATTTTCCACTTGCATACGGTAAGATAATTCCTGATTTTTCGCTTTATAATTATCAAGTAGTTATTCATTACTGTCATAGAGTTGGTGCATTGATTTTAAGTGTACTTATTATTGTACAATATATAAAAGTTTATCGAGGCGGAAGTATATTGGCAATGTTACGTTTATCATCGGCTTCTGCTACGATTCTTATTATAGTTCAAATAACTCTGGGTGCCTTGATAATATTAACAGTTAGAGATGTTATACCGAATACTGCACATGTGGCAGTTGGTTCTTTGCTCCTTATTGCAAATGCAGTTACATTTATTTTATCAATTAGAAATTTTGAGGTTGAGCAGGTAAAAAACGAGAAATTATTTACTGTTAGTTCTCAAATTTAATTTTAGGTAGTCCTTTTTCCGTGCTACCTTAATTCAAACTATGAACTCAGTTTATCAAAAATTATCGTCATTTTATAATCTAACAAAACCCGGAATTACCCGAATGGTAGTTTTGACAACTTCAACGGGATATTATTTAGCAATTCCGGAATCATCATTAGAATATTTTAGCGTTCTTTCTCATTTTTACCGATTATTTCTTGCTATAGCAGGATCAACGTTAATTTGTGCCGGTAGTTGCGTTCTGAATAATTATATTGAACGTGATATTGACAAATTGATGAAAAGGACTATGAATAGAGCGTTACCGTCTGGTAATATTTCAGCAGGAAGCGGTCTTTTGTATGGAATAGTGTTGTCAGTTTTTGGTGCAGTTTGTCTGTTCTTTGTAAATTATCTTACTTTGTTAATTGCAATCGCAACATGGGTTTCTTATGTAGTAATTTACACTCCATTAAAAAGAAAAAGTGTTTTGTCGTTGTTTGTTGGAGCAATACCGGGGGCTTTGCCAATGTTGGGAGGGTGGACAGCATATAAAAATTCAATAGAAGCTCCTGCAATAGTTCTTTTCGGTATAATGTTTATTTGGCAATTGCCTCATTTTCTTTCTTTGTCTTGGATGTACAAAAAAGACTATGAAAGAGGTGGTTTTATAATGACTGTGGTAGTTGACGATTCGGGGAAAAGGGTAAGTACTGAAACTTTAATATATTGCTTATTGTTGCTTCCGGTATCATTAGCATTGTGGCAAATCGGAGTTGTTGGAATTGTATATGCGATTGGTGCAATAGTATTGAATTTGATTTTTATCGGGTTTGCATTGAAATTTAGATTGGATAGAACACATGATAATGCTAGAGCAACTTTATTATCATCGTATTTTTTCCTTACAGGGTTAATAATACTTATGTTTTTAAATAAACTTTAAGTAAACGTATTTATAATTATTGAATATTCATAGATTTATACAAGGTATAATTATATGTCAGCAGGTCTTTCATTAGCACACGAGCCGGTAAGCGGAGTACCACACGGAAAATTAGCAATGTGGATATTTCTTGCATCTGAAATTATGTTTTTCAGTGGTTTTTTTGGTGCTTTTATAGTGCTACGAAATTCAAATCTTGAAGTGTTCTCTCATTCTGCCGCAGAATTAAATAAATGGCTTGCTTTATTAAATACTGCAGTTCTTATAGGCAGTTCTCTTACTATGGCACTCTCAATATTGAATTTGCAACGTGGAAACAAGAAAAACTTTCAATTATTTCTAGGGCTTACGATCGTTTGTGGGTTTATATTTTTAATTGTAAAAACAATCGAATATACATCAAAATTTAACCACGTAGATCCTGTGTTTCCACATGGAATATTTCCTTGGTCGAATGTATTCTTTGCTTTTTATTTTACAATGACCGGATTTCACGCGTTGCACGTTATATTAGGGTTAATACCAATGATATATATGCTTTCAAAATCCTTTACAAAACAAGGATACAACAAACCTGTAAAATTAGAAACTCTTGGACTTTACTGGCACTTTGTGGATTTAGTGTGGATATTTTTATTCCCGATTTTATATCTTATATTTCCTTCACATCATTAATATATTAGAAAGTAATTCTTATGGGACATCATGAACATCCTTCTGACGAACTGATGATTAAGCAGTATATTAAAGTATTTACATGGTTGTTTATATTTACTGCTTTAACAGTTCTAGCCGCAATGGATTGGGTTCCAAAAAGTTGGGGAGAAATTGGTGGTACTTTACATATAACAATAGGTTTAATTATTGCATTCGCAAAAGCAGCAATGGTTATTTATATATTTATGCACATTAAGTTTGATAATAAATTCCTTCGTGCCTTTATTTTTGTACCTATATTTTTGTTTTGTGTTTTAACTTTTGCACTTAATGTCCTTGGCCCTTAAGATTCGTGTGGTAATATTAATGAAAAATTGCAACATATATAGATTATTTGAATTAGGGATATTTATAAGTGTATTTTTTTTAAGTAGTTGTTCAAGAATCAAAACCGATTCCGAACTACCGCAAAATCAGAAAAAAATTGATTTACCTACAATAAAAGAAGCTCCAAGTTTTACGGGAGTAAATTTTGATGGTTCAAAATTCAGTTCTGAAGAATTAAAAGGGAATATTTGGCTGACAAGTTTTATGTTTACAAGTTGTGGTGATATCTGTCCCAAACTAAACTCTCAGTTAAGTGCTTTATATGGAGAATTTAAGGATTATTCAGATTTAAAATTTGTTTCAATTTCTGTAGATCCTGATAATGACACACAAGAAGTACTGAAAAAATATGCTGAGCGGTATGGTGCAAAACCTAATAAATGGGCTTTTCTTAGATTGCCTATTGATACAGTCAAGAATTTATCATTAGAAGGATTTAGAATTGCATCTTTAAATGCCCCGCTTGACCATAGTAAACGAATAGTTCTAATAGATAAAGCCGGAAAAATTCGTGGATATTATGATGGATTGGATTCACAAGACGTTGATAAACTTAGAAACGTTCTAAAAACGATGTTAAATACGAAAAACTAATCACATGTAAAATGAAAACTAAATTTGTTCTTTTCGTTGCTTTTATATTTAGTATAATTGGTTCAGTAAACAGTGCTTTAATTGCATGTCCAAACTGTAAAGATGCATTTGAAAAAGGTTCTAAAGAAGCTTCAATAGGCGAGGGATTTTCTTTAAGTGTTATTTTTATGCTCATTATATTTTTCAGTGTGTTTATAGGGTTCTCAACTAAAATTTACTTAACAATGAAGAAGAAAAATGCTTCTTCTCAGTATTTTAACTCTTAATTTTTTGACTCTTACTTTCCATATCTAAGGTTCATCTATGTTTTCTCAAGAAATAGACAAAAAAATCAAGAAAATATCGCTACTTGTACTGAGTATTGCCGGTGTTTGCTTCTTGATTGGCTATTTTGGTCTTCATAATCGGGTTACGGATGTTGGTTATCGTCCCGTTCAGCCGGTCCCGTTTTCACATAAACTCCATGCAGGTGATATGGGAGTGAAGTGTATGTATTGTCATACTTCAGTTGAAAAATCAGCTCATTCTCCAGTTCCTTCGACGAGTACTTGTATGAATTGTCATATTGCTATCAAAACTGAAAGCCCAAAACTCAAAATGGTACGTGATAGCTATGAAAACAATACACCAATTGAGTGGAAGCGGATACATGCTTTACCGGATTATGTACATTTTGATCATAGCCGACATATTCGTTCTCAAATAGATTGTGAATCTTGTCATGGTAAAGTAGAAACAATGGGGGTTGTTTCTCAATTTAAACCAATGAATATGGGATTCTGTTTGGATTGCCATCGTAATCCTGAAGCTCATATTATTCCTGCAAGACCTATTTCCGGAATTTTTACAGGAATTAAAGCTAATAGTTATTTTGATTCTACAGCAAAAGCTGTACTTGCTAAAGTAGAACCAATGACACATCCTCAGTTTGGTGCATTTATGAGTGAAATTCCAAAACAAGAAGTCGAAGGAATTCCTACTCCAAAACATCCCGGGTATGGTCCTGAAAATTGTTCGTCATGCCATCATTAATTTTCTTAACAAACGACAAAAAAAACGTCTAACTTTCACGAGATATAAGAATGTCAAATTCTACATTTTCAAGTAAAAAACGCTTTTGGAAAACTTCGGAAGAATTTCTACTCTCGCCGAATGAGTTGCAAAACGAACAACAAGAATTTTCTGCTGATTATGACAAACCGCCAGTTTTTGAGTCGGCAGTCAGTCGTCGGACATTTATGGCATTGCTTTCAGCTACAATGGCTGTTGGTGCAGCCGCTTGCCGCCGTCCGGATCATAAACTTGTACCAACAGTTAAAGCTGTAGAATACAGAACTCCCGGAATACCAAATTACTATACTACTGTCTATCAGAATAGAAATGCAGCGTTTGGCTTGCTTGTGAAAACTGTCGAAGGTCGTCCAATTAAATTAGATGGAAATGACCGTCATCCTATTTCGATGGGTGTTTCTTCTTCAAGAATTCAAGCGACTCTATTATCTCTTTATGACCCTGATAGAGTATTACGTCGTCCGCGATTGCACGGTGGGGATTCATCGGTAACTAATGGAATTATAACAATCTCGGATGCTATAAAGTCAGCTATTGCCGACGGAAAAACTGTTCGTATATTAATTGATGAGCATTGTTCTCCTTCCTATACTGCACTTATAAATGAAATTGAACTTAAAATACCTTCTCTTAAATTTGTAACTGTTCCCGCAACTATCAGTGATGGAACAGCTTCTGCAAATAATTCAATTTTAGGAATTGATAGTGAAATAGTTCCTGACCTCTCAAAAGCAGACGTAATTGTTTCTGTTGATGCAGACTTATTAGGTACAGATAAAAACTCTGTGTATCATATCCGAAATTTTTCAGCGAAGCGTAAACCTACTAAGAAAAATCCTGTAATGAATATGCTTTTTACTGTTGAGGCAATGATGTCCTTAACAGGAGCAAATTCAGATCATAGAATTATTGTACAACCGTCAGAATACGAACAAATATTATCAGCAATTTTGAAAGAAGTTATAGCTTCTAAAGGAAGTAGCTCTGTTGGAGCTAATGTTGCTTCAGCAGTTTCATCGGCAACTCATCCCTCAGCATCGAAAATAGCAGAAATGCTTACTAAAGCAGGGGATAAAGGTATTGTAGTAGCAGGTGCTCACTTATCAACAAAAGCAAATGCAATTGCTTTGTGTATAAATCTTGTTCTCGGTTCAGTTGGCACGGGAAAAGTACTTGATATTGCTCACACTTTACCAAATAGCAATAGAAAAACACCTGCAATTGAAAATTTACGTTCTGAATTAAAATCTAAATCAGTTGGTGTATTAATTTTTGCAGATACAAATACAGAGTATTTTGGTGACCGTGATATGAAATCATTAGTAAGTGGTGTTCCTAAAAGAATTTCACTTTCACAATATGAAGATGAAACATGTTCGATTTGTTCTGTAATTATGCCAACAACTCATTTTCTTGAGTCATGGGGTGATGCTGTAGGTTTTGAAGGAACGTATTCAATTCAACAACCAATAATTGCTCCGTTGAATGAATCTTCTATTTCAATACAAGATGCTCTAATACAAATCAGCAAAGCACTTAATCCTGAACTATTTACTACAGCAGCTACTTATTTTGATTATATACGAACACGTCTACAATCAATACTTCCAAATCAAAAAGAATGGGATAATTCTTTACAAGATGGAATTGTTAAAAATGCTTCAATTCCTCAAGTAGGGAGTTTGAATGTAAATCAAGCAGGAGCAGCTGAATTAGTATCCAAGGCATCTAAAGCTACAATGTCTAAAACAATTGGACATATTGCATTGTCACTTACTGTTAATAATGGTGATTTAGCAAATAATGGCTGGTTGCAAGAACTCCCTGATCCAATTACTAAAGTTACTTGGGGAAATATTGCCGCAGTTAGCGCAAAAACAGCAGGGGAGTGGGGTGTAAAACAAGGAGATGTTATTCGGATTTCAACAAATAATGGTTCAATTGAAGTTCCAACGTTTATTCAAGATGGTATGGCCGATGGAGTTGTCTCTATCACAACAGGTTACGGTCGTACTCAAGGTGGAACAATTCTTAAAAATGTTGGAGCGAACGTCTATAAATTACTTGGTTTGGGAGAATCACTTGGGTATATAGAAATTACAGTTGAAAAAACTGGTAAGCATGAAATTATCGCAACAACACAAGGACATAATTCAATAGAGGGTCGTGACATAGTTCGAGATGTTACTCTGGCAGAATTTGTATCTGATAATCATGAACATGAGCATCATTTAATTTCAAATGATTTGAGCATTGTTGATGATTATACTTATAAAGGTCATCGGTGGGGAATGACGATTGACATGTCAGCATGTGTTGGTTGTAGTGCTTGTACTACAGCATGTCAAGTTGAGAATAATATTCCTTCCGTCGGCAAACAAGAAGTTATAAACGGTCGTGAAATGCACTGGATTCGTCTTGACAGATATTATTCTAAAGATGACAAAGGAAATGTAGAAACATTATTCCAACCGATGCTGTGTCAGCATTGTGAAAATGCTCCTTGTGAGAATGTCTGTCCTGTTGCCGCTACTACTCATAGCCCTGAAGGTCTTAATGAGATGACGTACAACAGATGCGTAGGAACTCGTTATTGTTTAAACAATTGTCCTTACAAGGTTCGTCGTTTTAATTTCCTTAATTGGCACAAAAACGATAAAACACCGCTAGATTTAGTGTTTAACCCAGATGTAACAGTCAGAATGCGTGGAATCATGGAAAAATGTACTTTCTGTGTTCAGCGTATTAACGAAGGTAAGTTTCACGCAAAAGATCATGGTCGCGCTCGAGTGCTCGATGGCGAGATTATTACAGCATGTCAGCAAGCATGTCCTGCCGGAGCAATAATTTTTGGTGATATGAATGATAAAACAAGCAAAGTTTATCTTTCTAAAAATACAGAAGATAGAAAATTTAGAGTATTGGAAGAACTCAATGTTCGTCCTTCAATTACATATCATGGCAAAGTTCGTAATAAAGCAGAAAAAGCATAATTTCAATTAACAGGATAGTTTGGTATCAAACTTTAGGAAAAAGAAATGAACGTTAACGATACAATGAACGAAACCAAATCGAGTGTCAATGGAACAAATTCTCTTATGCCTTCGGCGCATGAAGAGGTATTTCGTGAGCAGTTGATTCTTGGCAATCCAACTTTGCACGAAATAACTGAAAAAATAGCCAGTATTCCAACTTTAACTCCAAACCTTAAATTCCTCGTTACACTTTTTGTGTTTGCCTCAATGGCACTTTGGGGATTATTTTGTATGGGATATACCATCGCAACCGGTATTGGTGTTTGGGGATTGAACAACCCGGTCGGATGGGGGTGGGATATTACCAACTTCGTGTTCTGGATTGGTATTGGTCATGCCGGAACATTAATTTCAGCTATTTTATTTTTATTTAGGCAAAAATGGCGTACTGCTATAAATCGTTCGGCTGAAGCCATGACTTTATTTGCAGTTCTTTGCGCATTAATATTTCCATTATTACATACAGGTCGTCCATGGTTAGCATTTTATTGGCTAACTCCCTATCCTAATCAAATGCAAATGTGGGTGAACTTCCGCTCTCCACTTGTTTGGGACGTATTTGCAGTATCTACTTATGGAACAGTATCATTACTGTTTTGGTACATTGGTTTAGTTCCCGATTTGGCAACAATGCGTAATTATGTTAAAAGTAAGTTTGCCAGCAAAATATACACAGCATTTAGTTTGGGTTGGACAGGTTCTGTGCGCCATTGGCATACATACGAAGTGGCCTATATGATATTAGCAGGTATTTCGACTCCACTTGTTCTATCAGTTCATACAGTGGTTTCAATGGACTTTGCAACATCGGTTCTTCCGGGATGGCACACAACAATTTTCCCTCCTTACTTCGTTGCAGGAGCTATTTTTTCGGGTTTTGCAATGGTAATGACTTTGCTTGTAATTGCTCGTGAAGTAGTTGATTTGAAAAGTTTTATAACTCTCAAACATCTTGACAACATGAATAAAATTATTCTTGCAACAGGAATGATGGTGGGATATGCGTATGCAATGGAATTCTTCATGGCATGGTATAGTGGTAATCCGTATGAATCTTCAGTATTTATTAATCGAGCAACAGGTGATTATGCTTGGGCTTATTGGACAATGGTAAGTTGTAATGTTATATCACCTCAAATTTATTGGTTCAAGAAAATGCGTCGAAGCATTCCGGTGATGTTTGTAATGTCAATTTTTGTAAATATTGGTATGTGGTTTGAACGTTTTACCATTATTTCGACTTCATTGCATCATGATTATCTGCCTGCAAGTTGGGGGTATTATTCACCGACTTGGGTAGAGATTTCAATATTTACAGGAACTATAGGAATATTCTTTACACTCTTTTTAATATTTGCAAAATTTGTACCGATGATAGCAATAGCAGAAATTAAGAGTGTTCTTCCTGGTTCTCAGCCAAAACATCATGACAACCATTAATATAATATTTTTTGAATCTTTGGAACTATCATGAATACTCAGCCAATAGCAGTTTTAGGAAACTACAAAGACCCTAACTTATTAATGACAGCCGCTAATAGAATCCGTGAATCAGGGTATAAAGATTTTGATATTTATACTCCATATCCCGTGCATGGTTTGGACAAAGCTATGGGAGTAAAAAGAACAATTCTTCCTTATATTGCTTTCGGAGGAGGCATTTTTGGTCTTTTAAATGCGATTTCTCTTATTTGGTGGACGGGTGCAGTTCACTATAAGTTAAACATTGGTGGCAAACCACTTTTTGCATTTCAATTTGGTATTCCTGTGATGTTTGAACTTACAATTCTACTGACAGCAATAGCTACTTTCTTAGGATTATGGTTTTTATGTGGATTACCTAAGTGGTACTCGCCATTGCAAAATGACGAAGGATTTAAGTCAGCTGTAGATAATACATTTGTAGTAAGTATAATGGCAACTGACCAACGATTTTCTATCGAAGCAACAAAGAAACTTATGACTGAACTTGGTGCCGATGATGTTCGACTAATTCAAGAATAATTTGCACATTCGAATACAAAACTTAATCTGAAATTAAAGGATTTATTACCAATGGAAGAGCAAAAGAAAAAAGGTTTTCCGTATATTAAAATTATTATTGGGCTTGCCGCTTCAGTTTTTATTATACTGGTTTTAACCGGTGAAAAAACTTGGTTTTCCGATGAACCACCACTTCAAGTGGTTGATGATATGGACAATCAATTTAAAGATAAAGCACAGGTAGGTAATACATTTTTCGCTGATAGAAAAGCTGACCGTGACCCATTACCTAATACATTCCCACGTGGAGGTGTTCAATATCCTTTAGATAAATCTGATTTTGAAAAAGCAGATTCAGTCAATGGAAAAAATCCTTTACCCGCTTCAGATTTTGTACTCGCTCGTGGAAAAAACCGATTTGAAACAATGTGTTCTCCATGCCATAATAATGACGGACAAGGAAATGGGGAAGTGGTCAAACGCGGCTTTCAAAACCCGCCAAATCTTAGAGCTGATTTAACAAGAATGAAAAGTGATGGGTTAATCTATCATGTTATAAGTTCCGGGCAAAACATTATGCCCAGCTATGCAGATAAACTTTCCGAGAATGATAGATGGACTGTAATTCATTATATCAGAAAAATGCAAGCTGAAGGTGTTCAAGAAGTTAAACAAACCACTAAGTAGTTGATTATCAATATTAACAAATTTAAAAAAGTAAAATTCAGACCCAAAACATTGAGGATAGACAATGACTCCAATTCAATTACAAGGAACGCCATTTATTTCAAAACTTCAGAAAGTTGCTTTAGGAGCAATAGTTGTTGGTGCTCTTGGATTAGCAGTTGCATTTGCTACTGATTCAGACCATACTCGATTGTTGGCTGACTATCTGATTGGTTTTATCTATTTTGCAGGAATTGCTGTAACGGCAATGTTTTTTTCAGCATTACAATTCTTGGTAAAAGCGGGATGGAGCACTTCTGTTCGTCGGATTGCAGAGAATTTTGCAGGATTTGTTCCGTATCTTATTATTGGAATGATTCCTATTTATCTTTTTAAAGGTGAGTTGTTTCATTGGGTGCATGAAGTTGCTTCTGACCCGATTATATCAGGTAAAGCACCATTCCTTAATACTACTTTTTTTGGTATACGTTTAGCATTATACTGTGGACTTTGGTACTATATGTACCGATTTATAGTGGGTAACTCTAAGAAACAAGACACTGCGACCGACTATTCGCCGACATACAAAAATCTTAAGCGTGCCGCTCCTTTTGTAGTGCTTTATGCGTTTACTATTACATTTGCATCTTTTGATCTTTTGATGTCACTTGAACCGCATTGGTACAGTACAATTTTTGGTGTTTATTTCTTCGCAGGTAATTTTGTAGCAACTCTTTCTTTGATTTGTATCTACATGATAAATCTGTATAAAGGTGGCTACTTAAAGAATTATGTTACACTTGAACATTTCCATGATATTGGAAAGTTTATGTTTGCATTCACTATTTTTTGGACTTATATTGCTTTTTCTCAATACTTTTTGATTTGGTATGGAAATATACCTGAAGAAACAATTTACTATGTAAAAAGATTACAAGGTGGTTGGGAATTATTCGGTTGGGGGTCAATATTCTTACACTTTATAGTTCCGTTCTTGATGCTGCTTCGTCAAGATGTGAAACGCCGTTTACCAGTGATGATGGCTGGGGCGTGTCTGTTATTACTTGCTCATTTTATTGATTTGTGTTGGATAGTTCTTCCTGTATTCAGCAAAACTTTAATATTTGGTTATCAAGAAATTACAGCGTGGTTGTTTTTCTTTGGATTGTTTACTTATATCGTTGCTAAACAATTTGCAAGTAACAATTTAATTCCTGTTAATGATCCGTACATCAAAGAATCAATTGAACTTGTTTCGTAGTTTCATGATGATATAACGTAATTCTATCTATCTATGAAAAATCTGATGTGTTAGGCAGGTCTTGTCAGAAGATGAAAGTAAATTCAAAGTCTAATGTTACTAAGTTTAAGGAAATTGAACTTACTACAGGTTTGAAACATGGATTCTTATTCAAGGCATTACCTGAATGGATAAAACCGACTATTACATGGGTAAAAGAATAACAAGAAGAGTAAATGATTTGACACTTTAGTTTAATTTTGACTTATACTCAAGCGGTAATATAATTGATATTATGTAAAGTAAGTAAAACAAGACTCTTCCCAACTAAGTAAGTCTTATCAGTCATATTTTTTTAAAGTATCAACAATTCACTACTACCAGAACTTAATATCTCACATCCTGATTCTGTTATTAGAATATCATCTTCAATGCGTACACCAAATTTTCCGGGTAAATAAATTCCGGGTTCAATAGTTATAACTGCACCAGCTGGTATCCTTTGTTTCTCGTTTCTAAATGATATTGCTGGGCTTTCATGCACAGATATACCTAAGCCATGTCCCAATGAATGTTTAAAATAATCTCCATAACCAGCTGAAGTGATAATATCTCGAGCCACAGCGTCCAATTCCTTACCTGTCATACCTGCTTTTGCAGATTCAATTGCAGATTTATGTGCGTCTCTCACTACATTATAGACTGTTCGTTGTTCATCTGATACTTTACCTACTACAACTGTACGAGTAACATCAGAGGCAAATCCATCTACATAAAAACCAAAATCAAAGGTTATCATATCTCCAGAGTTAATCTTTTGGTTTGTAGCACGTCCATGAACCCAAGCACTATGTTCACCGGCAACAACTATAATGTCGAATGCTTCCTTTTCAGCACCTAACATTCTACCACGATACGTAATTTCAGCAGCGAGGTCGGATTCCGAAACGCCAACTTTAATGAAAGGAAGAATTTGATTAAATACATCAGCTTGAATATCAGCTGCTCGTCTTATTTTAGTAATTTCATCATGGGTTTTGGGAATTGTTGCACTCTCTACTATTCCACCTTCATCAATAATTTTAGCAGGATTGAATGTCTTACGTAACTGTATTACAGTTGAATACGAAACATTTTTAGTATCTATTCCTATAAGATTTACTCCGATAAGTAATCTATTCTCTTTAGCATAAGAAAATGGAGTACGTTCAACGAATGTTTCTAATCCATTAATAGTATGGAGTTCAGTTTTAATTTGCTCTGTGTATCGGTCATCAGTAAAAAAGATGACTTTTGATTGCAAAATAAAAAGTGTAGCATTTGAGCCCGAAAAATTGGTTAAATATCGAATAGATGACAAACTCGTAACCAGTAAAGCATCTATCCCCTTCTCTTTCATTCTGTTACGAATCACAGTTAAACGATTTTCTGCTCCTTGGGCTGGAGTGTCTTGTTTTGAGTGTTGTTTCATTTAAGTACCATCGCTAAATGTTTGTAAAATATCAGTAATAGTTAGGAGATTCTTTTGTCACAATTACATCATGAGGATGAGATTCTCTGAATCCTGCACCTGTCATTTTAATAAATTGTGCATTTATTTTCATTTCTTCAATTGTCTTGCAACCACAATATCCCATAGCTGCACGTAGTCCACCCGCCATTTGAAAAATTGTATCGGCAACCGTACCTTTGTATGGAACTCTTCCTTCGATACCTTCGGGTACAAGCTTACTAATTTCTTCTTCTACATCTTGAAAATAACGGTCTGCGGAACCAGAATTCATTGCACCGAGACTTCCCATTCCTCTATATGTTTTATATGCACGACCTTCGAGAAGTACCCTTTCACCGGGTGATTCTTCATGCCCGGCAAATAATCCACCTATCATAACCACATCTGCACCTGCAACAATTGCTTTAGCAATATCTCCTGTTTGCTTAATCCCTCCGTCGGCAATTACCGGTACACTCGAAGCTTGTGCTACGTTCATAATTGCAGTTAGTTGCGGAACTCCTACTCCGGCTATAATTCTGGTTGTACAAATACTTCCTGGTCCGATTCCTACTTTAAGACCGTCAGCACCTGCTTTAACTAATGCTTCGGCGGCTGAAGCAGTTGCAATATTACCGGCAACAACTTGTATTTTTGGAAATTCAGCTTTAACAATCTTAACCATATCAATTACTCCGCGAGAATGTCCATGAGCTGTATCAATAAAGACACAATCTACGTTGACTTTGTGAAGTGCGGCAACACGTTCTAAAGTATCTTCACTAATACCTAATGCGGCTCCAACTCGCAAACGTCCGAGCTTATCTTTGCAAGCATTTGGATATTTTTTCTTCTTCTGAATATCCTTAAAGGTGATTAATCCACAAAGTAAGTTTTTATCATCTACAACAGGTAATTTTTCAATTCTATGTTGTTGTAATAATAATTCGGCATCTTCGAGTGTTGTTCCGATGGGAGCGGTAATTAAATTATCTTTTGTCATCACAGATTCTATTTCTCTATGAGCAAACAATTGAAATCGTAAATCTCTATTTGTAACCACACCGATTAATTTACCAAAAGAATCGACTACGGGAAATCCAGAAATACGGTATTTAGACATAAGATTAAGTGCATCTTGAACAGTGTCATTTGCTTTTAAGACAATGGGTTGCAATATCATCCCGGATTCCGACCGTTTTACCTTGTCAACTTCTTCAGCTTGCCTAACTATTGTCATATTTTTATGAATTACTCCCATTCCACCTTCACGAGCAAGACCTATTGCCATATCCGATTCCGTAACGGTATCCATTGCTGCCGAAAGAATTGGAACATTGAGTGATATAGTATTAGTAAGTTTTGTAGCAAGGTTGGTTTCACGTGGAAGCACCTCTGAATACGCCGGTATTAGTAGAACATCATCGAAAGTAAGACCTTCGCCAATAATTTTTTGAGTTGTCATTATTTAGTATCTCCAAAATTAATATCGTTTTGAATTATTTTCTTTATAATCAACGAATAATCGTATCTTCACGACTTGGACTCAGTGAAACTATAGATACCTTCGTTTCGGTAAATTCTTCGATAAATTGAATGTATTTTTTTGTATATTCAGGTAAATTATCATAGTTTGTAATCCCTGCTAATGAAGTATTCCACCCTTTCAAAGTAACATAATGAGGGGTTAAAGTTTCTAATTGAGAGCTGTCAGCCGGAAAATATTTAAGTACTTTTCCATCTAAATGGTATTCTGTGCAAACTTTTATCTCTTCGAAATTATTGAGAACATCAATTTTTGTCAAGGCAATTTCGGAAATTCCATTAATCATCACAGAATACCTCAAAGCAACTAAATCTAACCATCCGCATCTGCGAGGTCTTCCTGTAGTAGCACCAAATTCTGCACCTTCTTTTCGTAAGAATTCACCATCACTATTGATTAATTCAGTAGGGAAAGGACCATTTCCAACTCGAGTTGAATATGCTTTTACTACACCCATGATCGTTCCAATAGAAGTTGGGGGTACTCCAAGACCTGTACACGCTCCCCCACTTGTCGGATTAGAACTTGTAACATAAGGATAAGTTCCATGATCGACATCTAACAGTGCTCCTTGTGCACCTTCCATCAATACACTTTTTCCATCTCTAATTGCTTGATTTAATAAAGCAGTAGTATCAGTAATATATGGGTCAATCTGTGTATCAAATGCAAGGTATTCTTGAACAATTTTTTCAATATTAAGTTCTTCTTTACCGTATATTTTTCTAAGTACCGTATTTTTTTCCTCAAGATTTGCTCGAAGTTTTTCTTCTAATGTTTTTCGATCTAATAAATCAACAATTCTAATACCGACGCGGCTAAACTTATCTATATACGATGGACCAATTCCTCTTCCGGTGGTACCGATTGAATTTCCAGCTGCCTGATGTTCTCGAGCTGTATCAAGGATTTTATGATACGGCATAATAAGATGAGCTTTATGGCTGATAAACAAGCGTCCTTCTATAGAAATCCCAAGCTGTTCGAGCATTTGTATTTCTTCCATGAGAGCAACTGGATCAATCACTACTCCATTACCAATTATGCATTGACAGTGTGGGTGTAAAATTCCAGAAGGAATCAAATGAAGAACGAACTTTTTTCCTTGGAAAACAATTGTATGTCCGGCGTTTGCACCACCTTGATAACGAGCTACTATATCCGCTTTTTCGCTTAATAAATCTACTACTTTTCCTTTCCCTTCGTCTCCCCACTGAGCACCAACTATTATTCGAGTATTCATTGTTTTAAACACTTAATTTATATGTAATTAATAAGAATTATTTATCGAGATTTTTAGTTTCAGAATATATAAAATACAAAACTCCGACTTTACTTCTAAAATCGGAGCTTGTGTTGTAATATTCGAGAGCATTATATACTTTCTTCGGCTTGTTTAATTGTAGGATATGATTGCAGAACCGTATTTAAATGTGTCATCTCTAAGAGTCCTTTCACCTTCTCGGGTACTTCAGCTAGTACTAAAGTTCCTCCAATTTTGCGCATAATACTTAATCCGCTAACTAACATTCCTAATCCACTACTATTAATGAGTTCAACCGCACTCATATCTACAATCACATATTGTATATTTTGTTCTGTAAATTTACGTAACTCAGAACTAAACTCAAGTGCATCCGCTCCACCGATTACTCGGCTTCGTAAAGGTATTATTGCAAATAACGAAGAATTTGTTGAGTTTGACATTGTTTTAATTTACAAATTATGCTTTTGCTGCTTTAGAAAGTTCAGCTAAATGTTGACGATGA
The DNA here is from genome assembly GCA_018266765.1 of Bacteroidota bacterium. GTDB lineage: Bacteria > Bacteroidota > Ignavibacteria > Kapaibacteriales > UBA961 > JADJXV01. The sequence continues at coordinate 82,924 of JAFDZU010000036.1, read as the reverse complement.
TGTTCACCTTCAATATCAATTTTTTTGACTTTTTGAATATACCAAATAACAAATGTACTAGCGATATAAATTGATGAATAAGTACCTGTTAAAATTCCAACGAGCATCGTAAATGAGAATCCTTGCAACACTTCACCACCAAATAATGTAATAATTAACAATACCATTACTACAGTGAGAACAGTATTAATAGTACGACTCAAAGTTTCATTTATACTAAGATTCATTAATTTTATGAGATTCATACCCTTATGACGTTCTAAATTTTCTCGAACTCGGTCAAATATAATCACTGTATCATTAACTGAAAATCCAACTACTGTCAGAAATGCGGCAATCATAGACTGGTTTATTTCCAAATTGACAATACCCAGTTTACTAAAAACTGTCACCAAAGCTAGTGTCACCAATACGTCATGAACAATGGCAATCGCTGCCCCCACTCCGTACGTAAATTCAAACCTGAAAGCCAAATACAACATAATTGCAAAAATAGCAAGAATAACCGCAATGAGTGCACTTGTTCGTAGTTCTTTACCTACTTTGGGTCCTATCGTACTGGAAGAAAGAATATCTATATTTTCTTGGGGATATGCTTTTTGAATTGCCATTTTAACTATACTACCTGCGTCTTTTCCTAATGAAGTACCAACTCTTATTAGAAATTGATTTTCTTTCCCATAGGATTTGATTTCAGCCCCCTTAATTTCTTTGTCTACTACTGTACGTATTTCAGAAATATTAATTTTCTGAGAAAATCGCATTGTAAGCTCTGTACCACCTTCGAAATCAATTCCATAGCGTAGTCCTAAAACAATAGGAGCTAATATTCCAATGACGTTCAAAATTAATGATACGTAGATGAAAGTATTTCGTTTACTTAAAAAATCTATCTTTGTTCCGTGAAAAAATTCCATTGTTTATTCTCCAAGTCAAGCATTATGAGATTTAGGTTGTCCAAAATTAATCGTATGAGAACCACGTGAAATCATAATTTCAATCATAGCTCTTGTAATAGTTATAGCCGTAAATAATGTACTTAAAATACCAAGCATAAGAGTTAAAGCAAAGCCTTGAATAGGTCCGGTTCCCAAAAAGAACAAAATTATTCCTGTTATAAATGTAGTTACGTTCGAATCAACAATCGCACTCATAGCTTTACCATACCCTTCATCAATTGCTCCGCGCATCGAACGACCACGAAGCATTTCTTCTCGTATTCTTTCAAAAATTAGAATATTAGCATCAACTGCCATACCTATCGTGAGAATTATACCTGCAATCCCAGGAAGTGTTAGTGTGCCTTGGAACAGTGGTAATGTTGCCATTATAAGTGTTACGTTAATTAACACAGCGATATTTGCAATCATTCCACCGGTAGAATAATATATTGCCATGAAAAGTATTACTATAACGAATGCTATTGCACTTGCTGTAAGACCACTATTAATTGAATCTTCTCCGAGAGACGGTCCAACTAAACGTTCTTCCATAATTTTTACAGGTGCTTTCAAAGCTCCGGCTTTCAACACAATTTCAAGAAGATGAGCTTCTTCAGCATTTTGCATACCTGTAATTGAAGAGTTACCGCCGGTAATCTTTGCTTGAACGACAGGTGCTGAATATACTTGATCATCTAAAACAATTGCTACTTTTTTCTTAATATTCGCTCCGGTAATTCTTGCCCATGATGCAGAACCATCAGCGTTCATTTCCATGATAACTACCGGTGTATTTGTTTGAGGGTCGAATGATGCATGAGCATTTGTCACTACATCACCTTTTAATTCTGCATCTCGTTTCAAACTGTAAAACGAATACATCGGATTCGATGCATTAGCAGGGCTGCTGGATTTGGCGGCTCTTACAATTTGCAAGTCATTAGGAATTAATCTTTTAATATCAGAACGATTGAGAATTATATTAAATCTTTCTAGTGTAGAATTAGGTATTTGGAAGTAATATTCACCTTCAGGGAAATCATCCTTAATATAGCTAATCGGTTGAGATTTATCATTTTGTATAAAATAAGAGATAAAGAGTGAAGTAAAAGGATGGTCTTTTTCATACCGCTTTTGAGCTTCTTCTTTGGGAAGACCTGCATAAGGATCTGTTGTATCGACTTTTGCAGTTTTTAAAGTATCTTTTTTAGTTGAATCATTTACTGCAACTTTTGTAGAATCTACTTTAACTGCTGAAGTGTCAGTCTTAGTTGTATCTGTTGTTGTTGCTACTGAAGTTTTCTTACTTTTCGACAGATACTCATCAATTTTATAGAAGGTTCGTACAATTTCTTGATTATTCCTAACAAGTTTGAATTCCAAACGAGCAGAAACTTCTATAAGTTTACGCATTTCCTCTTCGTTATTAACTCCAGGGAGTTCCAAAACGATTCGGCGAGCACCTTGTTTGGTAATTGTAGGTTCGCTTACACCATATTTATCAATACGTTGACGAATAACCTCTTTGGCTTGGTCAATTGCATCATCAACGTCTTTTTTAAGTTTCTCTAAAATTTTATCTTCTGAAATTTCTCCGCTAATTTCATAATAATTTATGAGAGTTCTTCCTTTGGGTTTTGCAATTGTATTAAAATTCTTTTTAAAAACATCTAATACGTTTTGGTCATCGTTGAGATCTGTTTCTTTACGTGTCTTATCAATTACTTGTTCAAATACTTCATCAATTGCATCATGTACTGCGGCTTCTTTAAGTAATTGTACAATATCAACTTCGAGCATCACGTACATACCACCGCGAAGGTCAAGTCCAAGTTTGATTCGTTTTGCTTTGTTACTTTTAATATCTTCAGCATATTTGCTGTTGAAATTAGCAAGTCCGATAGAATCAATTATATTTCCGTTAGCATCTTTGAATGCTCGTTCTTTTTTTTCTAAGTCGCTTGAGCGATACGACGGATACAGCAAAAAACCTGCTGCAATCAGTGGCGCAAGAACAATAAAATACTTCCAAAATAGATTGGGTTTCAAGGCGTTACCTCCAGAATTAGTCTGCGTGAGTTCATCAAAATCAGGTTTTACCTGCCAAAAAGAAGTTACGAATATAGCGTTCTATCACCAAATAAACAATGAATTTTACATATCTACTCAAGAATTCATCCGAAACTTATGTTTATTCAATAATTAAAATTCTAATATATCAAGTTTAAAGTGTTACTTTTAAAGACTATTTAAGTAAATGATTATCTATACTTTCTTTCATTCCACCAAAAATAATATCTTGAGTTTTATTATAAAAATCATGGGGAAACCCTAGTTCAATTTCACTAACATTATTTAATCGTTCAATTTGTTTTGGTGTCAAAGTGAAGTTTAAACAGTCCATATTTTCTTCCATTTGTATAATTGTCCTTGCACCAACCAATGGAATTACAATACCCTTCTGATAACGTAACCAATTAATCGCAACAGTAGAAGGTTTGCATCCAATTTCATTTGCGATTGAAACTACTTCTCGTGCTATAATTGTATTTTTCTCGTTTAATCTTGAACTAAGCGGATTAAGTCGTTTTGATGAATCATTCGTAGTTAAATATTTACCGGTTAGAGCGCCGCCGGCAAGTGGAGCCCAAGCAAGGATAGCCATATCAAAACTACGTGCCATCGGTGTTAAATCTCGTTCTACAGTACGCTGAGTTAAACTATATTCTATTTGTAATCCAACAAATTGAGACCATCCTCTTAATTCTGCGATAGTATTAGAACGTGAAACAATCCAAGCCGGTGTGTCGGAAACTCCAATTGTAAGAATTTTTCCTGCCCGTATCATATCTTCTAATGCACGCATTACTTCTTCTTCTGGTGTCATAAAATCCCATGCGTGAACCCAATATAAATCAATATAATCTGTGCCAAGCCGCTTTAAACTTTGCTCAAGCGACTGTATCATACTTTTGCGATTATTGCCGGATGCGCTTACATCATTTCTACGAGTGAATAGAGTATATTTTGTTGCAATAACAAAACGTTCACGGTCAGATGCTATGAATTCTCCTACATATTTTTCGCTTGTGCCCTCGGTATAACGATTGGCAGTATCAATAAAATTTCCACCTTTTGATACAAACGAATCAAAAATTCCTCGACTTTCTTCTTTGTTTGCTCCCCACCCCACTCTTCACCGAAAGTCATCGTACCAAGGCAAATTTCGGATACTCTAATGCCACTTTTACCCAATAGTTTATACCTCATACTTTTATTCCAAATACTATATATTCTATAAATGGTAGAAAAAAATCAAAAAAAAGAAAGGACGTTGCGGAGTAGCAACGCCCTTTGAATTCAATGCTTTGGGCGAACGATGGGGCTTGAACCCACGACCAGCGGAACCACAAACCGCTGCTCTACCAGCTGAGCTACGTTCGCCATCAACGAATGCAAAAATATCATTTTATAGCTTCTTACACAATAGGAATTTCAAAAACATTGATTTTATTATAGACGATATCAACTTCTTTCTTCATAAGAAAGAGGTTCCCAACTATCACCTTCACAAGGAATATACGTTGTACTTACATGTTCATCAAAGACTCTGCATAATTGACTTGTGGGATCGAAATGTTTGCATGAGCCACATAAAGTTTCTTCTTGCATCACTTCAATTCGTCCTGTAAAATGATAATATTGTCGAGATGCCGGATATATTACAAAAGCAACGATTAACAAAAGCGGTATCATCCAATAATCCCTCAAATCATAATATTCAACGACAGACCAAGTTACTACTATAATTATTCCGATGCGAACAAGTCCACCCCAAACAATTGAACCCATTGTAATATAAGGAGTAGAATTAGAATTGTCATCTTTTCCTTGATTTGTATATCGAAATAAAATTAGATCAGTTAATCGGTCTAACATAATTGTTGGCGATTGTAAGTAAATATTCTTAAAGGAATTATCCTAAGAATTTATTTCGTTCTTGTTTTAATTCATTGATTAAAAAAGTAAAATGATTTATTTCACTATTTTCTGCAAGCGGAATAATAATTTCTTCAGTTTCTTTGATATAACGATGCGGGTTCCGTTTAAGATTGAAACCTAAACAACGAAAATTATCTAACCGAGCGGCGAGTTTAATTAATAAACAGTCCGAACTTGAGTGCTTTAATCGTTCAATATGTTCTCTATCCACTTCCTCAGGTTCAATTTCTCTTCTTACTAAATCTTTAGTAAGCGTTTCTACAATATATGCAACATATCTACCAAAGTTATATTCCAATACGTTACCAAACAATGAAGGCATTAAACTCGGTGAATCTTCCAGAACATCATGTAATAAAGCGGCTGAAAGAATATCAATATCTGTAATACTTAATTCGTGAAGTAATATTTTACAAACGCGAGCACAGTGATAGAAATATTCACTACCATCACTCCTTAGTTGACCCGAGTGTACACTTTCTGAAAGTTCGTATGCACTCATCACTTTGTTGATTTCCAATGGATTACAGTGATGAACCAAAGATTCTTCGAGTTCTATTCTCGATAATGTAGTTTTATTGTAGGGTATCATACGAGTTACCTTTAATCCTTTATTTCTATTAATTCTCTCGCACTTTCAAGAGAAGCTGATGTGATTTTTTCACCACTTAATAATTTTGCGATTTCAGTAATTCGTTGTTCTAAATTTAAAAATGTAGCTTTAACATAAGTTCTGCCATTGGATTCTATTTTTTCGACTGCAAGATGTGCATCGGCAAGAGCGGCTATTTGCGGCTGATGAGTAATCGCTATTATTTGGTGAAAACTGGCAAGTTTTTTCATTGCAATTCCCACTTTTTGAGAAATTCGACCGCTAATTCCTGTGTCTATCTCATCAAATACTAACATTGGCAATCTGTCTTGTTTAGCTAAAATACTTTTTAAGGCAAGCATAATTCGTGAAATTTCACCACCCGAAGCTACCTTCGTGAGTGGTTTGAGCTCTTCCCCACTATTTGTGGAAATATAAAATTCTGCTGTATCTATTCCATCTACAAAAGCACGATATTTTTTTCCATCTATAATAGCCGCTATTTTTTCTTCAAGGCAAACTTCTTTTCGGAGGATTACTTTGAAATTTGCATTAGGAATTCCCAATGTTTTCAGAGTAGATATAATTGATTTTTCAACTGTTCGAGCAATTTCTGACCTTTTCATTGAAAGACGCAAAGCTTGTTTTCCGATTGTTTGTTGTTCCTGACTTATTTCTCGTTCAAGTCGTTCAATTTCTTTCTCGAAATTCTCAACTAATCCAAGTTCGTATTTGAGCAATTCCCATTGTTCAAACATCTGTTCATAGCTTCCATATTTTTTCCGCAGTCGTTGTAATTTTCCGATTCTTAGACGAATAAACTCTAAACGTTCCGGTTGTATTTCTATGCGTGAATTATAATTTTGAGCAAACATTGCTATTTCTTGCATTACAACAATTGCTGACTGACATTCTTCGTAATAATCAGTAAAACTTTTGTCAATTTGTTGTAATTCACCGAGTATATTTCTTACTTTAATTAGTTTATCACGAAGTGAATTCTCTTCATCATAAAGCATGGAATATACTTGCATTGTTGAACTATGTAAATATTCGGAATTTTCTATTATTGAAAGTTCGGATAATAAAATATTTTCTTCGTTCTCAAGTGGTGTTACTTGTTCTATTTCTTCTAATTGGAATTTTTGAAATTCTTGTTGCTGTCGCATTGAATGTTCTCTGCGTATTAAATCTTCGAGAGTTTCTACTAATTCAGTGAGTTTATGAAAAGATTTTTCATATTCATTTCGAATGGAACCGGTTCCTCCTGCGATATCAATTTGCTGTAGATGGGTTTCGGTTTTGAGCAATGATTGATGATCGTGCTGACCGTGAAAGTCAACTAAAATGTCGCCTAATTCTTTGACAATACTAACATTAGCAGGTGAATCATTTACAAAGCATCGAGATGAACCTTTGAGAGCAAGTTCACGACGGACAATTATTTCTTTTCCGAATGAATCATAATTATGGCGTAGTAACCAATCACCTACTGCCGTGTTTCCTTCTGTGCTAAACACGCCTTCTACTATAGCTTTTTCAGAATTATGGCGAATCAAATCACTTGATGCACGTTCACCTAAAATTACCATCAAAGCATCTACAATAATAGACTTTCCTGCTCCCGTTTCTCCAGTAATTATATTTAATCCACGTGAAAATACAAGTTCCAATGACTCTATTAATGCGAAATTTTTTATAGTAAGAATTTTAAGCATAATTCAATGGTTCACATTTCTAATTACTAACGTTAATTTTAGGAAACAGATATGATATCAACTTGTTGCAACTGTTTTATTTGAACTGCTCCAACTAAAAACATAATTCTCTTTAAATCCAATTGCAGCTGATTTAATTGAGCTGAAAGTTCATTCTGTCCTCCAGTAAATAAAGCTTTGAGCATAGGACGCGCGGAAGCACAGAAATCAGCTCCTAACGCCAGTGAAAGTGCAATTTCCATTGCAGATTGTATTCCACCTGAAGAAACTAAAGTAAAGTTATTCTCAGTTTTTAGTGGCTTGATTTGGCTGACACATTCGGCTGTTGGAATACCCCAATCCCAATAATGTGATAAAGTTTCTTGCTCTGTATTACGAAGAATTTCCACTCCAGCCCAACTTGTTCCACCAGCACCGGCTACATCAATTCCTTTAACTCCTACCGATAGTAAACGTTTGGCAACATCAGCGGAAATACCGGCACCAACTTCTTTGACGAATATTGGAATTTCTAACCATCGGACAAGCTGCTCAATACCGGAAAGAACCCCGGTAAAATTAGGAGAACCTTCCGGTTGTAGCAATTCTTGCAACGGGTTCAAATGAATAACCATTGCGTCCGCTTTAATCAAATCTATCATCCGACATATGTCATCTGATGACTTCATTTTTGCAACTTCTGGTGCACCAATATTACTGAGAAGCGGAATAGAAGGGGCTTTTTCTCTTACAATTTGAAATGAGCGATGATATTGAGAATTCTCGATTGCTTGACGCTGAGAACCGACTCCCATCGGAATATTAAAAGTTTGACAGATTTCAGCGAGGTCTCCATTTATACGTTCTGCGTCTGGATAACCTCCTGTCATACAAGAAATTAACAAAGGCATACTACAACGATATTCCAAAAACTCTGTTACAGTACTTATATCTGAAAAATTACACTCAGGCAAAGCATTATGAATAAATTCATATCGTTCAAATCCATTCGTCTTTCTACGAAAAGTTACATCGTCATTTACACATAATTCAACGTGTTGTTGTTTCCTCGATGGAGTCGTATGTTTTTGCATTTCATTTAAAAAATTAGATGGTTACAAACGAATAAATTGCTTGCCGGCTATTTGACGTATTAATCCACGAAATTCAAGCATAAGCAAATTTACCATAACATCTTGAGGTGAAAGTTTTAGATTGTCAGCAAGTGTATCCATTTGAATTGGTTCAAAACTAAGTGCTGAATAAATTTTACGTTCAATATCATGAGTAAATGTTATTTCTACTTCCGGTGAATGTGATGCTTGCATATACCCAAGTTCATCCAAAACATCCTCGGGAGATAACGCTATAATTGCCATGTTCTTGCGAATAAGTTTATTTGTCCCCATACTTTTTTCAGATGAGATATTTCCCGGAACGGCAAACAGTTCACGAGATTGATCGGCGGCAAATTGAGCTGTAATCAATGCGCCACCTTTGAGTCCGCTTTCAATAACAACAACTGCTTTTGATACTCCACTGATAATTCTGTTTCGTTGTGGAAAATAAGCTGGCATTGCTTTTACCCCACATTTGTATTCACTAATTACTGCGCCATTTTCGGATATTTGTTCAGCAAGTTTTGCGGATAATTGAGGAGATATACAATCAATCCCTGATGCAATGACGGCATACGTTTTGCCACCCGTATTTAAAGCAAATTTATGTGCAATACTGTCAATCCCATTTGCAAGTCCACTTGTTACTATCATATCGTTTTTTGCAAAATACTCTGCAAACCGTTCAGTCGTTAATTTGCCATAACTTGTACATAACCTTGTTCCAACAATACCAATTGAATCTTTTTCGGGTATTAAAGTTCCTTTTACAAACAACAAAGCTGGTGGAAAAGGTATTTCACGTAACAAAACCGGATAGCGTTCATCCCAAAAATGTAAAATATCAACAGATTGCTTATTACAACGTTCAAGTTGAATCTCAGCTTCAGATCTCAGAGCATCTATACCGGATTTAAGGAATAAATCGTTTTGCAGAAGACGTTGACCAACTTTATTTTCCGGTGGTTTGTCGAATAACTCCTCTAAAGAATTATATTTTTCAACAAGTGAGCGAAGAGTAACAGCCGTTAGTCCACGAACAAAAGTTAGTGCAAGAATTTCTTTTACATCCCATACGGATTTATTAATAACATTCACAAGTCAATCAAATAAATTGGTTTGTAAAAAAGCCCCATTCATTAAAATCAGGAATAGGGCTAAAGAATCTATAAATTTAAATGCAAAATAAAATTATTTGCAAACTTTCTTTACCAAATCAACTACTCGATTTGAATAACCCCATTCATTATCATACCATCCGACAACTTTCACAAAGTTACCACTTGCCATCGTAGAAAGTGAATCAAAAATACACGAATGTGAATTACCGACAATATCCACAGAAACAAGTGGTTCATCGGTATATTCCAAAACTCCTGACATTGCACCATCAGCAGCGGATTTAAAACAAGCATTAATTTCTTCTTTGGTTGTTTCGCGATCTAAAAGTGCAGTAAAATCAGTTATCGAACCATCAGGAACGGGAACCCTGAAAGCAAACCCGTCTAAACGTCCTTTAAGCTCTGGCATAACTTCAGAAACTGCTTTTGCCGCTCCTGTTGTAGTAGGAATAATACTAACACCTGCCGCACGTGCTCTGCGTAAATCTTTATGTGGTAAGTCTAAAATATTTTGGTCGTTCGTATAAGCATGAACTGTTGTCATATAACCTTTTTGAATTCCAAAATTATCATGGAGAATTTTAACCATAGGAGCTAAACAATTAGTTGTGCAAGAAGCATTCGACATCACTCGTTCATTGCCGGTAATTTCACTGTCATTTACTCCCATTACAACTGTTCTGTCTAATTTATCTTTTGCAGGAGCTGAAAGAATTACTTTTCGAGCACCATTGGCACAATGTTTTTCTAACGATTCACGATTTGTAAAAACACCTGTAGATTCAATAACTGCATCAACCGTTCCCCACGATAAATTTTCAATCTGCTTTTGTGCTGAAATTGGAATTGAAACACCATTTACAACTAAATTATTACCATCTGCATAAACTGAACCGTTAAATTTACCATGAACAGAATCATATTTGAGTAGATGAGCAAGTGTAGAGGCATCTGTTAAATCATTAATACCAACTATTTCAAATTCACCAGTTTGTGCGGTTGCGGCACGGAACACCAAACGTCCAATGCGACCAAATCCGTTAATTGCAATTCGTATTGCCATAATATTGTTCTCCGTGTATAATAAAGAAAGAAATAATAATCAATATACAGTACGAAATTACGAAAGATTTAGTGATTTTTATGAATAACCAACAATTTAGTTTGATATTCCGTCACTACCGAAAATTCAAAGAAAAATTGTAAATTCGCTAAATATTTCAATCTAAACTTTCAATAAAACATCAATGTTTATACGCCATTATTTGATTCTTTTTCTATGTTCTTTCACTGTTACGTTTGGGCAATCAATTAATAATACTGAATCTACCGCACTTGCGGGTATGTCTCATCCGCTTATGATAGATAATTGTGAACAAGATTCAGTTGCAACAGATATAAAAGTTGCACCATTAAACAATGAACCTGCCCCCAAAGATACTGTATCACAAATGAAAGTTGATGATGAACTTTTACCTTTAGAAGAATTTACGATTGCAGGAGAACCACGGTACACTATTGATGCTTCCTTACCTCGTAAAGTTAATAAACTCAAACCGGTTACAACTGCTTTAGTCGGGGGAACATATTTTGGAATATTAGGTGGACTTCATATTTATCAATTAAATACAATTTGGAATAAAACTCGAACATTTCGTTTTATCGAAGACGGAGCACAAGATTTTTATGCTGATAAAGGTGGACATTTCTGGGGTGCCTATTTTATAAGTTATTGTTCTACCGAAGCATTGATTGGTTCTGGATTTAGCTACGAGAATGCAATACTTTATGGTGGATTTATGGGGTTCGGATATCAATTATATATTGAAATAATGGATGGTTTTGGTGAGAACTGGGGATTTTCAACTTCAGATTTCATTGGTGATCTTGCAGGATTCGGATATTATCTTGCCCAACATTACTTTCCGTTTTTACAAAATTTTACTCCAAAAGCAACTTACTTCCCTGCTCGTTGGTACAATGAAAAGCCACGTTTGGAAGCATCTTCATTTATTGATGATTATAGTTCTTGGACTTGGTGGATGTCTGTAAATGTATATAATCTTCTACCGCAAACATGGCAAAAATATTATCCTTCGTGGTTAGAGCTTGCATTTGGTTATGCTGTTCGCGATTTGCATTATGAGAATGGAACATATTATGGTGATAAAAAATTTATTATCAGTTTGGATTACAATTTAGCAAGACTAATTCCCAATACTACAAATTTTCTCAACTGGTTACGGCAATGTTTTAATTATTTTAAATTTCCTGCACCTGCTATTGAATTTGGAGATACTGTAAAGTTTAATATATTCTATCCATTCAAGATTTCAACCGGTAATATTAACTTCTAAAGTCCTGCAAAGCACGTAAAACAAGGTTGTTTGAGTCATTTTTCGTATATTTGTAATAGAAATTATGGGGATGTACCGGATTCGACGGGGTGAAGTGTTCACGTAGGAGCAGGTCGTGCTTGGTAAGTGGTGCACGTAAATTCAACTTGCAAAACAATAAGTGCTAATAACACTCCAGTATATGCAATGAACTCAGTTCCTGTATATAGCTTGGCTGCTTAATAATTTAAGTGACCAACCATCTGCGCTAAAGTTCGTTTATCGGCTTTTGAGGTAGGTGTAACTAAACCTTAGATAAACTGGTATGGAATGGATTTTCGGCGTTTCATATAAGATAACTCCGCAAACAGCGGTTTCACTCCTGTCGTTTGGAAACTGATTCCGTTAAATTTATAAAACGAATAAGCTTGTAGAATCTACGGCTCACGCATTTCGGACGCGGGTTCGACTCCCGCCATCTCCACTTCATAAATAGAAAGCCCTTTGATATATTAGAATCAGAGGGCTTTCTAATGATAGTTGTTAACTAAATCATTTATTAAAAAATTCTTTAATCTTGTTATGGTATTCTTCCCCACCTTTTTGAGGTAAGTTTTCATGTCAACCACCTTTTACTATATAAAGTTGTTTTGGAGATTGTAGATTATCGAATATCCTATGAACGTATTTGATATTAATTTTTTCATCGGCATCGCCATGAATAATCATTACCGGTTTAGTTATTGAACGTGCAGAATTCTCCGGTGAAACATCATCAATTCTGAAATGAACAATTTCCTCCGTTCAAGCGAAAGCAGGTGAAGAAATCCAATCCCATCGAACAGGAATCATACGTTCTAAATAATCGGAAAGAGTTTCACGTAAGTTTGCAAACGAACTTTCTGAAATACCGCAAACAATCCGTTTATCGAGTGGTATAGCTTGGAGTGCTACAGCCGCACCCATCGAATTACCAAGAATTCCAAACGGTACACATGAATCACCAAATTGTTCGATAACTTTATCTATACATTTACTTACGTCATACTTTTCATAGAAACCGAGTGTACAATATTCACCTCCACTTTCACCATGTGCACGTGAATCATACACTACAACATTAAAACTGTCTTTTACTAAATCAGAAGCATAAGGTAACATGAGTTGTTTACTACTGGCAATTCCATGAAGTACAAGAATTGTGCCTTTTGCCTTATATTGACTTGGTATGAACCAACCACGTAATGTAATGCTGTCTTTTGTAGTAAATGAGAACTGTTTGAGTGTAAGATTGAATCTGTTTGGTGTATATTTTTCTTTGAATTTCTCAATTATTAGTGGTGAAGTTAGTCGGAGTGGTTTAATTGCTGAGTAAGGCAATACATTATAAATACCCCAATAAACTCCATAACAAGCTATTGCTATCAATAGAATTAAAGAAGTTATAAGGAGTTTATATCTTCTATTCATTTTTGAATATTAATTAAGTTACGCTGCCAAAGGAGACGAACGAATTCCTGTATCAAAAATAAATTCAATTTTAACTTTTTCATTCGAAGATTGATTCCCTACAAAAGATTTATTATCAACAAATTGTTGGAATTGCACTTTATCAAACACAAGTTTACCATCTTCATCTTTGAAGAAAAGCATTTTTATTATATGGTCGGATACCAACCGAGTAAGTAATTCACTATCAGAACTCAAAGCATATTCAACTAATTGATTACGCAATAATTTACCTTTAGAATAAAATCGTTCGTCGAAAGCAAGCACGTGTTCCAAATGGCTGTAAAGCGTTTGCATAAAACACCTGTTAATATTAATGAGTAATAAATTAAAACCATACCAATAATATTACTTCCTCAAAATACACGCCAATTTAGTTTGGACTTCTAAATAGCAAACTTCGAGCTTCTACTTCAAATAAGAAATGTTCTGCAATTCGTTTTGAAAACACATTATCGTAATCTAAACGCTCAGGATGCCATTGTACTCCAAGAAGAAATGGCTTTCCGGCCGGTTCGTTCCATTCAAATGCCTCAATGATTCCATCAGGCGATACGGCGGAAACACGTAAATGTTCAGAAATATAATCAACTGCCTGATGATGAGCTGAATTTACTTCTCCTTCATTTGACCTCGTAATTTTTTTAAGTAAAGAACCTGCAACTACTTCTATCTTGTGAAGACTATCACCTTGAGTTGTACTTTTGTGATTAATTTGTGTTGGATAATCTGTTGGAATATCTACAATTAGACTTCCACCTAATGCTACATTTATCACCTGTGCACCTCTGCAAATTCCCAGAATCGGTAGTTTCAAGTTACGTGCAACATCTATAAGTGGGAATTCGAGGTTATCTCTTTGTTCATCAAGGTGACAATCATATTTCCTTTCCGGTTTTCCGTATTTTTCAGGATGTACATCAGGACCACCGGTAAGAATTAACCCGAAGCATTTTTTTAAATTTGATTCAGCATTTTCTGTTGACTCAAATAAATCAATAATTTCAACTGAAGGGTTAACTAATCGGAGCCAATGGGCATATAGAGCGTATTTCGCTGTACCACTTGCTCTTGAGATTGCTATTTTCATTTTTATCTTTCTTTCGTAGTAAACAATTCTAATAATAAGTTATCGAATAAATCTTCGTTTTCAGTTATAATTATTTCAATCGGTAACACAAACACCATTATTCCTTTCATTTCAAAATCTTGAACAAATTCAATTAATTTAACTGCATCTTTTTCAGTTGTAATAATTGCTTGAGATAATTCCTTTTCACAAATAGTTATTATTTCAATTATATCCTTTGGCGTATAAAAGTGATGGTCAGAGTATGTAATGTGTTGAGTTGGAGCAACTTGTATTAGATTAAGTGTTTTATCAAATTTATTTGGATGGGCAATTGCAGACAGAGCTATAATATTTATTGGTAAAATAAATTCTGATTTATCATTAAATTTAAACTTATTTAATAATTGATTAAGTAAATATGGCTTACCTATGATTGTTTTGGTGATTAAAAGCAATTGGTTTGGTTTCAAAGTATAAGGCATACTTTGGATATCAATTCCCTCTTCTATACATATCACATCTGCTCTCTTTAGCGATGAAAACGGTTCTCTTAATCTTCCTTTTGGAAGTAAATACTTTTGACTAATTGTAAATTTATCAATTAATACAATGTCTAAATCTCTAAAAAGTTTGATATGTTGAAATCCATCATCGAGAACAATAACATTCGATAAATATTTTTTTGTAGCATTTTGTGATGATTTTATTTTATTTGAATTTGCAATAACAGTTGTACTATTTTTAATTGCATGTAAATACAGCTCATCACCAGCATCTTGAACATTGGAAATAATTTTATTTCCATCTGAAACTATTATTTCACCTTTGCTTTTTCGTTTATATCCCCTACTAATTACTGCAGGATTTTGATGTAATGATAATAATTTCCTAACTATAGTTTGAGTGAAAGGTGTTTTACCACTTCCACCTGTTGAAATATTACCAATACTAATTACAGGTACTTTCAACTTAGTTATCTTCCTAATTTTTTTAGTATAAAGATATGAATTGATTTGAATTACGAATGAATATAGATGTCGAAACATAACTAATAAAAAGTAATTTTTTCAGATAACAATATTTCACATTCGTTGATTAACATTGAAATATCATTTCGTTCTGTGTTTTGTGAAATAGTAATTGGAGGTAAAAACTGAATAAAAATTTTAGAGAAAGGTAATGGTATCTCAAATTTATCCCATGATTTTAATGTAATTTTCCATTTGATTTCAACTTTGCAAATTATTAATGGAACACCTGCTCTTTGAGATGCAATTACTGCTCCCGGTTTTAATTTATAAATTGGTCCTCTTGGTCCATCAGGCGTAATTAAAAGCTTTGATTTTTTTGCATGTTTTACCATTTCTTCTAACACTTCCTTCCCCCCTTTTGAAGAAGAACCTCTTAAAACAACATAATTCCAAGATTGTAATAAATTTGCAAGTACATCACCATCTTTACTTAAACTTATAACTGCTGAAGAATTTTTGTGACTAAACAATTTCCAAATCGGTAGCATTTTTCCATGCCAAAATGCAATAACAGCTCTATCGTATTCATTTTCTCCAATTTTAGATATTCTCCATGTTATTGCAAGAACCTTTAAACCAATAATAAACAAATACTGAAGTAAATTATTTATCATGTAACAAATTATATATGCTTTCAGCTGCTCTTTTGGAAGCACCGGGATTTCCAAGTAAAGTTCGTAATTTCTCAAACTCCCCTTTCATTTCTACCGATTTAGAAATTGTTAATAAATCTAATATTTCATAAACTACTCTTTTGGGTTCGGCATCATTTTGAATAAGTTCTTGAACAATCTTTTTATTCATCAAGATGTTTACGAGTGAGACAAAGGGAAGTTTAATTAAATACTTACTTAAATGAAATGAGATGAGCGAAGTTTTATATATCATAACAAATGGTAATTCACAAAGTGCAGCTTCTAGTGTAGAAGTTCCTGTTTTAATAATTCCAATTGTAGAAGTTTTCATAAGCAAGCGAGAATCTGTAAATATTTCCCATGAGTTTGGTATAAGTTTTTTATAGATTGATTGATCAATAATTGGTGAAACTGCAATTCCGATTTTTATATCTGGTAGTTTTTTTTCGAGAATTGCAACTGTTTCTCTCATAATAGGAATATGCTTTTTAATTTCTTGAAGTCTGCTTCCCGGTAATAAAGCAATTCTATATTCTCGTTTACAATCAAGTGAAAATATTTTGTTATCTAATAATGGATGTCCAACAAATTCGGTGTTTATTCCATATTTTGCAAAATAATTGACTTCAAAAGGAAAAACTACAAGCAACTTATCTACAATAGAAGCAAGCTTTTGAGCACGTGTTTTTCCCCAAGCCCAAAGTTGTGGTGCTATATAATAATACACAGGAATATTGTTTTTTTTTGCGAAAGTTGCAAGTCTAATATTAAAACCTGGATAATCAACGGGAATAAAGCAATCAACTGAACTAGTTAGTAATAATTGCTCACACTTTGAAAGCAGTTGTCTGAAATAAAAATATCGTTTTGCTACTTCCCAAAATCCTACAACACTAATTTCACTGAGAGGAACTATAGATTGTAATCCAGCTTTTGACATTTCTATTCCACCGATTCCAATAAATTTAACGCTTGGATGCAACAAAGAAAGTTCTCGCATTAACTTTGCGGCATGAGAATCGCCAGATTGGTCACCGGCAACAATAAATATAGTTTTCACGTTACAATACTTTTTCAATATTTGAATACTTGAGCACAAAAATACTTGTTTTTTTTTCGCAAAAGGTAACTTCTCACTAAATTTGAATTTTTCGTCTTATTTTTGCATCGGAGTTATAAGAAAGCATTAACTGTTTCTACTATTTATAATACTGATGTTTCTTCTTTTATTATTATGCCTTGCCATTGCACCCGGAATTGCAATCTCAGTATTTGTATATTGGCGTGATAAATTTGATAAAGAACCACTTTATCTATTAGTAAAGTGCTTTTTACTTGGGCTCTTGAGTATTATTCCTGCAATAATCATAGAGTTAGTTTCTGAAAAAGTGTTTGGAGTAATAGTTCGTACTAATGGACTTAATGTAGCATTTCATTCATTTATTATAGTAGGTCTGTCTGAAGAATGGAGTAAATATATTTTCCTTTGTGGATTCGCTTATCCTAAAAGTGATTTTAATGAACCATACGACGGAATTACTTATTCTGTAATGATTTCAATGGGATTTGCTACATTAGAAAATTTAATGTATGTTGTCAATGGTGGGTTTAGTGTGGCAATTATGAGGATGTTTTTGTCTGTTCCGGCTCATGCTACATTTGGTATGATAATGGGTTATTATGTTGGATTAGCAAAGTTTCGTAATAATTCATTTCGACTACGGTTGACAGGATTGGTTGCAGCTGTTTTTTTTCATGGTGCTTTCGACTTCTGTTTATTAATTGACAGTACTCCAATAATTATTTTAGGAGCAATAGTGTCACTTATTATTGGTATAATTTTATCGTTAAAAGCAATAAAACATCATTCTATAATTTCTCCTTTTAATCCAACAGTTTCGAGTGAAATTCAAGATGATTCTCTCTTACATTTTTGATATTTATTTCTTTATTTTAAATAGAATATAGTTTCATGTTAAAAAAATTATTTTCGTTAGCGTATTTTTTCTGTTTTACTTTATTATTAGTTAGTGCTATTACTTCATGCTCTAATTCTGACGATAACGCAAAAGATTTATATATCCAAGCGGATAATCTGGCTAAAAACGGAGAATTTGGGAAGGCAAAAGAATTACTAAGACAAGCAGTTGATTTAAAATCAGATTTTGCAGAAGGGTTATATGCTCTAGGTGATTTATATTACCGACAAAGCAATTTGGATACTGCGATTATTTTATTAGAAAAATCCATTAACTTATCTCCTGATAATTTTGATGCACATAATAAATTAGCAAATGCTTACAACAAAAAAGATCTTTTTGACCAAGCTATTAAAGAGTATAATTCAGCAATTAAACTAAGACCTGACTCTATTTTGTGTTATAATAATCTTGCCGCTGCATATATTTCAAAGAAAGAATTTGAAATCGGCATTTCTACCTATCAAAAGGTAATTGAACTTCTTAAAAAACATATACCTGAATACACACGTGAACTCTTACCTGAGGCATATTATAATATTGCAAATGCGTATGCACGTCAAAAGAACTTCGATAAAGCAATTAATTCATATAATGATGCGATATCATTAAAGCCGGTATTCCCGGAAGCTTATTATTATATGGGTCTTACATATTACAACAGTAACAATAAAGACAAAGCTCAATTATGTTTTGAAAAAGCAGTTTCCCAAAAGTCAGACTATAAGCTTGCTTATCATGATTTAGGAGTTCTGTTGAATCAAAAAGGTGATTCTGCTGTTGGATTTAACTATCTCGGGCTTTCATCATCTTTATCAGGCAAATATATAGAAGCAATTGCGTTATTTGAACAATCTGTAAAAATGAATCCAAAATCTTCTGAACCATATTATAATTTGGGACTTACAAATGCTCTTTTAGGAAAAAACGATAAAGCAATCGAATATTTTACCAAAGTAACCGAAATTCAACCTAAATTTATAGATGCATATTTGAATTTACAAGCACTGTATCAAAAGACAGGTAATAAAGTAAAATCAGAATCAATTGCAAAAACAGTCGCTAAATTAAACAGTGGGATGCAAAGCTCTCAACTTAAAAATATATACAAGCATTAACTTATTAAATCAGTTAAATTATTAGTTCAATTCATTGTTTTATCAATTTTATAAATGGAGTTTTAATGAAAAACCTCTATCGCTCTTTGTTGGTGGTTACTTGTTCGGCAGTTGTCGGATTATTAAGTTCTTGCGGGAATGCCGAGAAAGATGCATCTCTCGAATTTTTCAAAGGTGAAACGTATGCACGTTTTCAAGATTGGGATAAAGCGATTACTTCTTATAAAAAAGCAATCGAACGTAAATCAGATATGCCTGAAGTCTATTTCTACCTTGGTAATGCTTATGCTGGTAAGGGTGACTACGAACATCTTGTAGAAGCATACAAAAAAGCTATAGATTTAAATCCAAAATATCTTGATGCATACTTTAATCTAGGACTTGCTTATTGTGCAAAGGAAGATTATGACAAAGGGATTGAAACATATAAAAAAGCAATCGAAATCAAACCTGATTCTGCTCTCGGACATAATAATTTAGGTGTTGCACTTCATGCTAAAGGTGATTATCCAAAAGCAATTGAAGCATTTAATGCAGCAATTAAAATTAACCCTAAATTTGTAGAAGCATATTATAACGCCGGAAACAGTTACTCTAAAATGAATAATTTTGACAAAGCCATTGAATCATATTCTCTTGCAACACAAAACAAAGGAGATTATGCTGCAGCTTATTTTGAAATGGGAGTTTGCTTTAATAAAAAAGGAAATGGTATTGAAGCATGGAACAATTTTGGATTATTTTATTACTTCTCTAATCAATATAATCAAGCAATAGAATCGTTTAATAATGCGACTAAGTTAAATAAAGATTATGCGGTTGCTTATAATAATCTTGGTGTAGTATATAATAAACTAGGTAACCAAGAAAAAGCTATTGAGAATTTCAAAGTAGCAGCTAAATTGAATTATTTGCCAGCCCAACAGTTACTCACTCAAAGCAATGTTTCTTGGAAATAATCGTTAATTACTAACATTATCAATTGGGCAAAAATACCTTCTATTTTGCCCAATTGTGTGTAGTTAATAACTTTTCAAAATCATTCAAAGGTTTTTACTTATGAAATCCACCCTCATAATACTTATTTTTTCTTTTCTTTGGTTAGTGACTCCTATATTTAGCCAAACTGCTGAAGAAATTCATAAATCAGCTATTGAGTTAGCTACAGAAGGAAAATACACAGAGGCAATAAATCTCTACAATAAATCCATTATAATCAAACCTACTGCTGAGGCATATAATGATTTAGGAACGTGTTATGGTAACTTAGGTCGTTTTGATGATGAAATCAATTCGTATCAAAAAGCATTAGAACTACGCCCACTTTATGCGGATGCATTAGCAAATCTCGGGAATGCATATTCATCAAAACAAGATTATTCTAAAGCAATCGAATATTTTAATAAATCTTTAGAACAAAATCCCGACAATGCCAATACTCATTATAATTTAGCAATAGCTCAGTCTGCTACTAATGAAGATTATAAAGCTGTTGATGAATTTCGGAAAGCAACTCAATTGAATCCTAAATTCGTAAATGCGTTTATAAATCTTGGGATTGTGTTTAATAAAATTGGTGAATTCACAAAAGCTTCTGAGTCATTCAAAGAAGCAATAGCAATTAATTCTGATTTACCGGATGCTTGGCGTAATTTGGGAAATAGTTATGCGTATGCTGATAATTATGACAAAGCAATAGAAGCATATCAACGTGCAATATTTCTAAAGCCGGATTTTGCGGAAGCATATAGTAATCTTGGACTTATTTATGCAACTCAAGGTAATGATGACTTGGCAATTGAACAGTATAAAATTGGAATATCAAAAAACCCAAATTTTGCACAATTACATTTGCATCTTGGCATTTCCTATTTTAATAAAAAACAAACTGAAAAAGCAATAGAGTGTTATAGAGAAGCCATAAAACTATTACCTAATTATACAAAAGCTCATTATAACCTCGGCGTTGCGTATGAAAGTTTAAAAGAACATGATATGGCAATTAATGCTTTTAGTGAGGGAACGAAAGTTGCACCAAACGACCCTCTCATGTATTATAATCTTGGATTAATATTTGCAAATAAAGGAAATGATTCAACAGCAGCGGCGTATTGGAATCACACTGTAAAACTTAATCCTAAATTTGCTGATGCTTATTACGGACTTGGAATGATAGCCGGACAACATAATTTGTTTGATGATAAAATCAAATATTTTCAATTTGCAGCACGCTTCGGTAATATAAAAGCTCAAGAATATCTCCAAAAAATTGATCAAAAATGGTAATAGTAAATTCTAAAAACTCGATAAATAATTATCTCAAAGACGCTCTTGATATTTCTGATGAAATAATTAGTAATCGCCGTTATCTGCACCAAAACCCAGAACTTTCATTTGTTGAATATAATACTTCACAGTATATTCAAGGCAAACTTTCAGCAATGGGCATTCCTTTTACTGTAATGGCTTCAACCGGAGTAATTGCACATATTGGTACAGGATTGAGGTGTGTGGCTTTAAGAGCTGATATTGATGCACTTCCGATTCATGAAGAAACAGGTCTTGAATTCTCTTCTAAATTTGATGGTGTAATGCACGCTTGCGGGCATGATGCTCATACAGCAATGCTACTCGGTGCAGCAAAACTTCTTAAGCGTCAAGAAAATGAATTAGGTGGAGTAATAAAGCTTATTTTCCAACCCGGCGAAGAAAAAGCACCCGGCGGAGCGAATATACTTATAAAAGAAGGGGTTCTTGCTAACCCAACACCGGAAGTAATTTTTGGGCAGCATGTGTACCCCGGAAATCCTATTGGAGAATGTTCGTTTGTAAGTGGAAGTATGATGGCTTCAGCTGATGAGCTTTATTGGACAATAAAAGGCAAAAGTTGTCATGCAGCACAGCCACATCAAGGCACTGATCCTATTCTGGTTGCAGCTGAACTTATTTCACATCTTCAGTCAATTATTACAAAAATGCGTAATCCACTTTCACCTGGTGTTCTTGCAATCACATCAATTCATGCTGGAAATGTAACAAACATTGTTCCTGATTCCGTTGAAATTATGGGAACATTACGCTCTTTTGATGATGAATGGCGACATCTGGCACTTTCAGAAATTGAACGAAGAAGTTTGCTAGTAGCTGAATTACATGGAGCAACTTGCGAGTTCAAGCCATTAATCGGCTATCCCCCACTTGTAAACAACAACAAAGCTGTAGAATTTGCACGAAAAACAGCAGAATCTCTGTTTGGGACGAAAAAAGTAACTGATTTTGAACCTAAGATGTGGGGAGAAGACTTTGCATTTTATGCTCAACAGATACCCGCTTGCTTTTGGGTGATGGGTGTTCGACCTCTTGATATTGATAGTATGCCGGGATTACACAACGATAAGTTTACACCCGATGAGGATGCTTTTGCTTATGGAACTGCCCTTCTAGCATCAGTTGCAATCAATTGGCTAAACAATCCCAATCCATTTTAAAATAATGGATTCGATTAAATCACCAATTGTTTTTTTTGATTCGCACTGCTTACTCTGTAATGGTAGTGTTCAATTTATACTTCGACACGAAAAACAACATACATTGTTTTTTGCACCGTATGGAGGAAGAACTTACCAACAAAATATAGGTATTCATCCTCAACAAAACATTCCGGATTCAATAGTTGTTTTCCATAACAACCAGATTTATTATTACTCGAAGGCAATAATTCTCATTCTAATTAATATGGGAAGTTATTGGAAATTTCTCGGTAATATTTCCAATATTATTCCACCGGTAGTATTTGATTATTTCTACAAACTCATCGCTAATAATCGATATAAATGGTTTGGTACGACTAACTCATGTATGATTCCTGAGCAAAAAAACAGATATAGAATATTAGAATAAAAAGTATTTTAAATATCTTCCCTTATGTGTATTCAAACTTTACAAATATTTTTTTTCCGCAAGTACAGATCACTTCTACGCTTTCAATCTCGTTATCATCCGAACGATGAATTAATATAGTTGGATTATGCTCATTTATTTCATCTGATAGTGATTGGGATATTTCTACTTTTCCTCCTGTATCTACGAGCATTTCTTTAGGAATACGACTACTATGTGGGATTCCTTTGAGAGTTCCTGCAATTTCTCTTACTATCAGAAAATCTTTAAATTCTTTACGACGACGATCTTCCATATTTTCGCGACTAAAATCCTCCGGTTCAAATTCTTCAGTTATCATAGCATATTCCTTTTTTATCTAAAAAATCAGAAAATTTTTCAAAAATTATTCTCGTTTTCAGGATTAAAAGCGTGGATTCCAACACACAAACAGATTGTTTCGGCTAAATCTTTTAATGATGAAATCTCATTCACTATTTGAGCATCTATAACTGCTTTTGGCATTCCAAAAACGATACTCGATTGTTCATCTTGTGCTATAATATACCCACCCTTTCGATGGAGTCGCTTGAGAGCTAATACACCATCATTTCCTAATCCTGTCATCATCACTCCAACAACATTACCACCATAAACATCTATAATCGAATTTACTAAGACATCAATTGAAGGTTTGTATATGACATTAAAATCATCATCTGAAAGTCGAATCTTTCGATCCTTAGTAACTTGAATTTGTTTTCCGCCCTTTGCAAGATAAACGCTTCCTGCAGAAAGATTCATACCATTAACAGCTTCTGTTACTTGTATATCGGACATTTCATTCAATCTAATAGCAAGAGTAGCTGTAAAATGTGCAGGCATGTGCTGGACTATTACTATTGGAACAGGAAAATTAGCCGGAAGTTTTGGAACAAGTTGATGAAGTGCCATTGGACCACCGGTTGAAACCCCTATTACAACTATTTCAACAATCTTGGGAACTCTTTGTTTTATCAAATCTTTATTAATAATAGATTTAATATATTCATCATTTTCGGGTGGTAAGTTGTTCGTTGAATCTGCTACTTTGGGGTTTGATATTTCATGAATAGTTGGTTTTATAATCTTAGATGTATTATGTTCTGAAACTTTTAGAATTTTATCAATTAACTCAACTTTAATTGTTAATAACACATTTGATATGAATGCAGATTTAAGTACTACCCAATCAGATGCTCCGTTTGAACGTGCTTCTTCGATGTCGTTTTCAGGTTTTTTACTGTTAATAATTAACATTATCACGGGAATTCCCGTGAGTTCAATTATTTTCTTCATTGCTTCAAAACCATTCATTAAAGGCATCTTACATCCCATCACCACAACATTTGGGAGCAAATCTAAAACCTTTACAACCGCTTCCCCACCATTACTGGCACCACCAATTATGGTAATATCTGCCCGACCTGATAACATCTTCGTTATTTGTTGACGTACAAATACTGATTCGTCTGCCACAAGAACTCTGATGGTTTTCATTAAGTTATTTAATTTTTAAATATTCTTCCACAGCTATTTTACCAATTTCGTTTAAATAAGGGTCAGATGATCGCGCAAATTCATGAGGATACCCCCAATAAACTAATTTGTCATTACGAAATGCTAAAAAATAATCAGATTTATAATCGCCTAACGAAAGAACATAAACATGTATAATAAACTTAGCAGGATCGGAAGGTATGGTAATATTAAATTCAGTTTTAGGTGAAACAGGTGAAATATCTATAGTTTGAGAAACTGCCATTCCTTTTTGATACTTATCTAATACTTCAGGTGTAAACTGCGAACACGACATCAAGCACGATGTAATAACAGCAAATATTAATATACACTTAACTATTATTTTATTCATAATATACTCAACTACAAATTGTTTATTTATTTTTTAAAGCAAAGTATTTTGTCTGTATTAATGGTGCTATTCCTGCTATAAATGAATCTTCATTTTTACTGAATTCTTGTAAAAAACCCCAAAATACAACTGTATCATTCCTATCAAAAAGAAAAAAATAATCAGAAGAAAGCTGATTTTTACTTTGAACAGTTTGAGTACTTGTTCTCGTTGTAGAATATACTCCGCCATCCCAATTATTAACTTGGCTTGTTGTTGTACTTACTCCAATTTTAACAGGATATATTTTAACATGGTAATCGTTGTTCAAATATGTTACACTAAACTGCTCTTTTACATCTACATCAATCATTTTTTGTACATCTTTTGAAGTAGTAGATTTATTAAGTTGCATAATTGAATTCATTGTAAACATTGTAGAACAAGAAGACAATAATATAGCTACTAACATTATTATCAAGTAGTTTTTATACTTACTTTTTCTAAAATATACAGAAATAAACAACATAATATTTACATTAATATATACCTAATTCATTCATAATAAATCTCCATTGGATTTCTAAATCTTCTGAAACTTTAGTTACTGATTTTCCACTTCCGTGCCCACTATCAAATTCCATAAATAGCATCACCGGATTTTTCTGTGCAGTTCTATTTTGCATTTCAGCAACAAATTTCTTTGCATGGAGAGGGTCAACACGACTATCGTTTTCACCTGCAAATATAAACATAGTTGGATAATTTACATGTTGTTTAATATTCTGATATGGCGAATATTTTATGAGGTTATCAAAATCTTCCTTTTTATCAGGATCTCCATATTCAGGAATCCAAAACCGAGCTATTAGAAATTTATGATATCTAATCATATCTAATAATGGCACTCCGCAAACTATTGCTTTAAACAAATCGGGTCGTTGTGTAGTAACTGCACCCATCAGAAGCCCACCATTACTTCTTCCTTCTGCGACAAGTTTTTGTGAATTGGTATATTTTTCCTTAATTAAATATTCAGCACCTGCTATAAAATCATCAAAAGAATTTTGCTTTTTTATAAGCATTCCGTTGTTATGCCACATCTCACCATATTCATCTCCACCACGAATTCCTACTTCAGCAAACACACCTCCGCGAGTTATGAACGGAATAAAGGTTCCTAAATATCGTGGAGAAATACCACTATTAAATCCACCGTATCCATAAATTAAGGTCGGATTTTTTCCATCAAATTTTAAACCTCTTTTATAACTGATAAACATTGGAATATTTGTTCCGTCTTTCGATGGATAAAATACAATTTTTGATTCTATATCTTTAGTATCGAATACACTTATATCTTGATAGTAAAAAGTCCATTCCAAAGTCTTTCCATCTAATTTATAAAGTTTTGTAGGGTTATTGAACGTAGCCAAACTGACAAATACAGTGTTCGATTCGCGATGATAACTCATACTGCTTACATTTGCAAGCTCAGGTAATTCTACTTGTTTGATAAATTTTCCGTGGTAATCATAAGCCATAATTCTACTTAATACATCTTTTTTATCCTTAATTAATACATAATCTGATGTTAAAGTATAACTTTCAAGAACTGTCTCATTTTCCGGGATAAATTCCTTCCAGTGTTCAAATTCCGGTTTCGAAGCATCCGCTACCATTAGCTTAAAGTTAGGAGCGTGGTCATTGGTATAAAAATAAAGTTTCCTGTTTTTAAGCTGAGGATAAGCTCTATATTTTTTACTTGAATAAATCATAACAGGTTCTTCGTTTATACCAACTTTCCTGACCTTCAGTGTATTTGAATAAAAATCACCTTTAGAAAAAAATGTATAATTTTGCTCTGATTCTTCGTCTGTATCCCAAACACTTGCTACGTCTTTTGCATCAATGGGTGAAGTAATAAATTTTGCAGAATTTTGGTCTGTACCTACTTCCCATAAATAGGTTTTTATCGGTTCTTGGTTTTTGATTATATCCTTATCACGAATCGAGATATAAGCGTGCTTTTCATCAAAAGTCCAATTAAAACTATTGATATTTTTTAGTATTTCTCCTTCTTGCTTACCAGTTGCAACATCAAGTATGCGATAAAAATTTATTTCATCACCCTTTGTTTGAGTTCCTATTGCAAGTTTTGAAGCGTCACGGTTAAAATCCATTCCACTTATAGAAGTTTTCCCGCTTGGATCAATTGTTGTTGGGTCGAATAGAAGTCGCTCATTATTATGTTCAATTATATAGAGTTTATATTGTAAATCGCCTTTTTTCTTTGCTTGAAAAAACTGACGTTGGCCTCGAAAAAAAGGTGCTCCTTTCAAATCTCGATCAAGATACTGCAAAAATTCTTCTTTTAATCCGAGAATTTCAGGCATAGACTTTTTAATAAAGTTAACGGTATAATCATGCTGTTGCTTTGTCCAATCAATAACTTCAGGATTAGTTTTGTCTTCTAACCATCGGTATTTATCAATCAATAAAGTACCATGTATTGTGTCAGTGACCGGAATTTGTTTTGTAAGTGGTGGATTGAAGTATTGTGCAGAAATTGTCATTGAGCTAACCATTATTAATATAGTTGAAAGAGTTTTCATAATATGAAAGTCAAGAAGTGTACAATGTTATTGTTTAGAGCAATATAAATAAAGAGAATATACTTTTTAACGTGAAAAATAATCAGTAAAAATATTCATCAGAAGAATATGAAACATAAACAGAATACTTCCTAAGTGCTTGTAATGTTGCTCGAATATCTTTAGGATATTCTGCTGATATAGTTTGTATTTCATTTGTGTCAGGGTGAACGAAGGTCAGCGAATAAGCATGTAATGGAGTTCTGGAAAGTAAAGGTCGCTCGGTTGTTTCTTTAGCCAATTTAAACCTTCGCTTGATTGTTGAAAGCATAAATTCAGTTAATGTTCCGTAATCTACATCTACAAGCAATGGATGTCCTATAGCCGCAAGGTGAACTCTAATTTGATGTTGCCTTCCGGTGATAGGTTTGCATTCAAGCAATGTTGCTATTTTGAATCTTTCTGTTACTTTTATCTTTGTTAGTGAATTTTTACCTCGAGCAGTTGGTCGCATAAGCCCTTTTCTTGTAGTATCTTCAGCTATTGGAATGTCTATATCCATTTCGTCGTTTTCAACAACCCCACTCACAATTCCATGATATACTTTTAATATAGAGTGTTGTTGGAATTGAGTATTAAGATTTTTATGTGCCTCGGCAGTACGAGCAAAAAGTATAACTCCTGTTGTGGCTTTATCAAGCCGATGGACTGTAAATATTTCTCCGAATTTTTCAATTAACAAACCTCTTACATTTGGTAGTTCAGATTTGAATCTATCCGGTAAGGTTAATAGTCCAGCCGGTTTATTCACTGCTACAATTGAGTCATCAGAATAAAGTATTTCGAGATGTTTTGTGTTATTTACCATTAATTTCAAAATGTTTGTCGCCGTTGGATATTATTATTTTGTCAGAACTGATGTCTATAGAATATTTGCCAGATTTTGCTTTTATTTCACCACTACTTATATTAAAACTACTTTTTCTTGAAGACTTTCGTTTGCGAAGAATTCGTTCAGCACCACGTTCTACTTGCTTTTCATCAGGCCAAAATGTGCTTGCGGCATCAAAAGCAAGCCCAATTCCCCAACCCAAGAGTGGATAAACAAACCAATTTCCTCCTCCAGTCATTATAGTTAAAGCTGTTAAAAACGAATTAATAATAACGTAAGCAAGAACATGATCATAAAACTTTTTTTTTCGAATACGCATCCACTCAAGTCGTGCTGATTCGATACCTCCGCCCTCATAGTGTTCGTTGATTGCTTGTTCTAATTCCTGTTCATCAATCCCTAATTCTTTCGCAGTTTCAGATAAATCAGAATAAGATATTTCGCCTGATCGTGATTTTCGATTAATTGCTCTTTGAAGAATTGCTTGCATTTCTTCATTTGTAAATTGTTTCTTATCCATTATATATTTTATAGAGTTAAGAGTTATTTAACAAATATTTCTCCTGTTGCTGAACGATAGGTGTTTTCGAGAAGCATTGCTATTGTCATTGGCCCAACGCCTTTAGGAACAGGAGTTATCGCTGAAGCTTTTGGGAATACTTCATTAAAATCTACGTCACCCACTAATCGAGTTCCCGATTTTGTTGATGAATCAACAATTTTATTCATTCCTACATCTATAACAACAACTCCTTCTTTGACATCATCAGCACCGATCCGATGAGCTACTCCAATAGCGGCTATCAGAACATCTGCCTCTTTAGTAAACATCCGTATATTTTTTGTTCCGGTATGACAGATAGTTACAATTGCATTTGCATGTTTACTTTTTTGGTATAAAAGATTCAGCATTGGTTTTCCTACTATATTACTTCGACCTACTACAACGACATGCTTTCCCGAAAGCAAAATGTTTGTACGTTTAAAAAGTTCCATAATACCAGCAGGAGTACATGGCACAAATCCTGGTAATCCAACAACCAAACGACCTATATTTTCAGGATGAAATCCATCAACATCTTTTTGAGGAGAAATAGAAAGTAACGCTTTCATTTCATCTATATGTTTGGGCAATGGAAGTTGAACTAATATTCCATGAATATTATTGTCAGTATTCCATGATTTTATTAATGACAGGACTTCATTTTCAGAAACAGCTTCAGGCATTCGAATTACCAAAGAATAGAAACCTGCTTCAACACATGCCTTTTCTTTTGCCCGTACATAAACTTGAGATGCTGGATTTTCACCTATTAACAAAACTGCAAGTCCGGGTTTTATTCCTCGTTCAGCTAGTAGTTTTTCTGTTTTATTTTTAATTTCAAATCTGATTTGTTCAGCTATAATTTTTCCGTCAATTATTAGTGCCATACTTTTCTAAGAAATTAATATTACAATATTTAGTACATTATTTAGAAGGTGTTTGCTGATAAATGCCTTTTATATAATAGATTCTATTAGTAAGTGAAACTTTGAGTGGAAATTTTACTAACTTTACTCGAACCATCGGTAAAGAATTTTCCTTGTATGCTACTGAAATTATTGTTAAAATAAGTCCAATTTGCAACCAAAAATAGGAACTTAGAAAAGTATTTGCCGTTATTGAAGAAATGGATAATAGTAGTAAATTATAAAGAGTAAACAAACACATCAATTTAGAATCTCTTTTTAATTGTTTATAATAGGATGTAAATAGAAATCTTCTACATTCAAAGAAAAGTCCATAAAAAATACCGGCAAATGATAAAAAACCTATTATACCTGTTTCTGCCAAAGCTGAAAAGACTCCAGAATCTGAAAAACCAAATTCCGGTAGTCTGAGAAATGTATAATAACATCCAACTCCAATTCCGAATATAGGATAAGCAAACCAAATGTCAAGTGCATTATCAATAGTACTTACACGAGAAAAAAAAGATTCTCCTCCAGTAGTTTCTATATGTCCACCGGTGTAAGAACTTATTATTCCACCTACTCTTTGGGTAAAAAGTGCACCAACACTTATTTGGGTTGTAGCTTCTACTATTAAATCCGTAATAAACAAAAGTACTATTACATATGAAATAATTTTTAAAATTTTAATAATATTTTTAGATCTGTCAGTCAAGAACGCAAATCCAATTATACCAAAAAATAAGACTAATCCTGTTAAAGAAAATGTCAGAAATAAAGAAATTACAGTCAGAATAGTTAATAAAACATTAAACTTCTTATTTGGAATAAATGGTTTTTCATTTCTTAAAATCGGAACTAATAAACATATTAATATTAAATTACAAAAGCCTGCATAAGCTGACGGTTCGCTAAATATTGAGGTAGCACGGAAGAAGTTTCCATAATTAATACTTAATTGTCGTGTAATTCCGTCAGCATCAGTAGGTAAATCTGCTGAGGTGATACCTCTGGTTGATGATGAAAGAGTTATATCTGAAATATTAAGCCAGGCAAGTGGTAAATCTAAACCTCTTGCAACTAATTGGTAAATACCAAAAATGTGAATAAAAACTGCACAAATCATTGTGACTTGTATTGTTTTTTTCCAATCTTCAACTTTTATATTTAAACCTGCACATAGAATTGATATAAAAACTAAGTAGAGAAAATGAATTCCTGTTTTTAAAAATTGAAACTGTTTAACATCATTCCCTTCTAAAATTGGCATAATTCCTGAAAGAACTACTGCTATTATCATCCCACAAACACCATAGAATCCAATACTTCGAGGAAAGACTAATACTTCACCATCCCAAAATATTCTTTTAGCTGCTAAAGCATAAAAAAGAATTACTCCAATATCAAACAATGTTACAGAATATGTATCAATTGAAAACAATCGAAATATTCCAAAGAACAATGATATTGAGAATAGAATTAGAATATATTTCATTTCTTACTTTTCATTACAATTCATATGAAGAATATAATCTAGTAATATTGGGGAGCAAATATTCAACAAATGTTCTTTCTAAATCATATTTTGGTTCCCACCCCCAATCATTTCTAGCCGCAGAGTCATCTACATCACTTGGCCAAGAATCTATGATAGCTTGTCGATTAACATCCGGTTTAAATACTATATTAGCATCAGGGAAAGAAACTCGAACAACATCAAATATATCAGATGCCGTTGGTGCAAATGCTCCAATATTATAAATTCTTCTTGTTAAACTTTCAGCTGGGGCTGCCGCGAGTTCAGTCAATGCTCTCACACCATCAGGCATAGCCATAAAAGGAATTTGTGCATCTGGGCGGACAAAACAATTATACGGTTTATGTTGAGCAGCAGCATGAATCATCTCAGGTGCATAATCGCTTGTTCCGCCTGTTGGTACCGTAAATGCAGAAATTAACCCCGGAAACCGAACCCCTCTAAAATCAATATACCCTGTTTCTTTTTCTATTGATAGGCGTTTATATAATTCTGAGTAATATCTTCCTAAGTGTTCATTATATAATTTATTTACACCGTACATTGTCATAGGCATCAAACAATCATCTTCTTTTACTTTTCCGATTCTAATTTTATCTTCCAACGATGGAATTCCAAAAACTGCAATCGTACTTGGAAATAAAAATTTAACAGCTTCTCCAATTCTTTTTCCTACACGATATGCTAATTGAAGAAAGTTCAGTGTTCCCTCTACGTTAACACGATGTCCTAACTCGGGATTTCTCTCTGAACTTGTAGACAATAAAGCGGCAAGATGGTAAATTTCATTAATGTCATATTTCTCAGCAGCTCTGATAACATCTTCATCTAAAATATTACCGACAATTACTTCTTCACAAAGTGCCTCGTGCTCTTTTGAAAGTGGTTGAAGGTCAATTGCAACAACAGAATGCCCTGAGTAAGTTAACTCTTCAAGTAAAGTATGCCCAATTTCACCGTTTGCACCGGTTAATAATATAGTTTTTTTAATCATAATGTTATTCAAAATAAGATAGGAATTGTAATCGAAATTTATAAATCATATTTTTAGAAGTTATAGTATTGAATATTTTTTATTTAATGTATTAAATGCTTCATAAATAGAAGTATACTCTATTTCAGACACATTTTTTTCACCGTCAGGGACTATGATTACAGCTTTTTCATGCTGTGGTCCCCATTCTTTACAATGTTTTTCTGAATTTTTATACAATCCAACAATTGGTTTGTCAAAAGCTGTTGCCATGTGAATTAAAGAAGTATCAGGTGATATAATTATATCACATAAATTTATACATGCACAGAAATTTAGAATATCAGACGAATGAGGTAAAATATGTACACTATCTGGAAATATTTCACATAAATATTTAGCTTTATATAAATCAATTGGTATTGCGTTAAGTAATATTATTATCTCAGAATTATTCGCTAAGATTTTTGAGATCAATAATTTTACAGTTCCTTCTAACATTTCTCGACTTGGGTGACCAACAGAAAGATTTATAAGAAGTATTTTTCTATTATTGAATTGTTCAAACATTTTTTTGGCATATAATTCATGCTTATAAGCCAATTCAATTTTAATTTTTGACAAGCCCTTAGTAAATTGCCATCCAAAACTTGCACTAACAAATTTCACTAAAATATCACTCATTGACAATGATAAAAAAGTCTTATCATCAGATGGTATCTGTAAATTAAATAAGTATTTATAAAAATGAGATCTCCAAGGGTTTGCCCATACTACCTTAATCGCCTTTTTACCCCCAACCCAATTAGCCCAAAGTCCGGAATTTGTAGTTTTATAAAAAACCATTGGAAAGATTAAATCATACTTTTCTTTCTTACCGATTCGACGAATTTTCAATAGTGATTTAAGTGTTCCATTATAACAGAGTATTTTACTAATACGTTTATCGTGAGCAAGTAAACCAATATTTCTTTTAGACCCCAATACATGAATCTCAACCTCAGGTAATTTTTCTTTGAGTAAATTAAACACCGGAGTCGTAACAATCATGTCCCCTAACACATCATATCTAAGTATTAGTATTTTCTTAATTTTCGTACTATCTAAGGGTAATGATGCTTGTTGATTGCGAAAAATAATCCTAAATAATAAAAAAACAAACTTACGGATAATTTCTTCAATCCATTTCATCAAAGTCCTCAGTGTCAAATGTTTCAAAATCCTTTGATAGAATGTTAACTTCTCGATTTAATGGCTGGCTTGCCGTTCGATAAAAATGTAACGTTTCAGCAAATCCATATCCTTTAATAGCTTCAGAACACATCATTCCCTTTAATCCGTTTGTTCGGATAAATTCTAATAATCCTTGCTGTTGCCAGAGGTAACTTTGTGGAACGTTTGGAAATTCACGTTTAAGTATTCCATATTTCCCAATTGATTTTACTGACCAATACCAAGCGAAAATTTCGATTCTTAAAGTTGAATTTGAGGAAGTAATTATGGCTGGTAAAAAGCAATTTAATATAATTTCTCGTCGAAGTGCAGAACCTTCGTTGACAAGTTTATTTTTAAGTAACTCCTTCATAACTAAAGAAATATTTTTTTCTGAATTTCCTGATACTATGTCATCAAATAAATGTACAATTGGAGATTGTCGAATATGTTCTTCAAAATAATGAAGACGGTCGTTTGAATAGATAGGTCGTCTTCTCTTTAGTTTAAAATTAGTCAAGAAGTCACGAATTGAACCGAAAAATGCTTTTTGAAGTCCATATTTATTAACTTCTATTTGAAATTCAGAAGTTTTACGCAATAAACGAAGTAAAGCATAATCTTGTAAATCTTCAATTACTTCACGATTTTCTGAAACATCTTGATTTGTTAGAAATGCTTTTGCAATACCTACAACCTCATCAGTCGGAACAACTAAAGTTTCCTTAGCGAAAGTACCATTACTATCATGAATGAAAACAATATGAAGTAAAATTGAATGGTATTTTGTATTCTGTGAATGACGATGAACTATCCAATCCGAACTTTTCCTGTGAAATTCTGCATTTCCAATCATAATTTCACCATCAAGAAGTATCGCAACATCCAAAAAATCAGGTCCTTCGTGCACATTCAATTTACCAGGAGATAAAGATTGAAGTTGTTTTCCACTTTCGGTAATCCAAATTCGCGATGGTTCACCTAAAAGTTTGTGGACACCATGTTGAAGTTCAATTTCATTGAATTCATTATACACAAGCTGAGTCACATCCCAATCTCCTTTTGGTAGAATTCTGCTTTTAAACGTGCTTTTTCGGCAAAATCTGCTCCATTTGAAGCATAAAGAATTCCTCTTGATACATTAACTATAGCAGGACTATTGCCGTTTGCCTCCATTGTAGCTGTTGCATCTCCACCTTGAGTTCCAATGCCCGGAATCAACATTAAACTGTTTGGAGAATATGTTCTAATTTCTTTCAATTCATTAGGATGAGTAGCTCCTACTACATATCCGAGCTCAGAATTAGTATTCCACTTTTGAGATGTTTCTATAACATGTTGGTAAAGTGGTTTGCCATCACTAACTAACCGTTGAAAATCAAAAGAACCTGGGTTTGATGTTAATGCAAGTATAAAAATAATTTTATCTTCATATTGCAAAAACGGTTCTACGGAATCTTTTCCCATATATGGGTTTACTGTAATCGAATCAAATTTCATTTCTTCAAAGATAGAAATAGCATACGCTCGTGAAGTATTACCTATATCTCCCCTTTTTGCATCTGCGATTGTTATAACATTACTTGGAATACTCTTAAGTGTTTCGCGTAAAACATGCATTCCATCAACGCCATATTGCTCGTAAAATGCAAAATTTATTTTATAGGCACATACTAAATCTTTAGTTGCTTCTATAATGGATTTATTAAAGGTAAGCAAAGCTTCCGGTGACTGGTCATAATGAATTGGTAATTTTGTTAGTTCAGTATCTAAACCAACACATAATCGCGTATTATTAATTTGTTGAATCTCAAAAAGCTTGTTTTTAATTCTCATAGTATAATTTAATATAGAAATGAGTCTATAAATCTATTTATATGTTTTTTATTTATGTATTTAAGGTAATTTTCTTTTGAATTCCGTATAACTTTTCGATGACAGTGTATTCTCATTTGGAGATGGAATGTGAGCATCTTTCACTCTTTTGCTGACCGCATCTAATCTATCTTGCGGTAATGGATGAGTCGATAGAAGAGACTCAATTGCACTGCCTCCTTGCCCTTTTACTTTTTCAAAGAAATATGAAATAGCACCGGGATACCAATTTGTAGATTGCAAATATTTGAATGAATATTCATCAGCGTCGCTTTCATCATTCCGGCTGTTCTTTAGGAGAGCAAGCCCAGAAAACATATTCGCAGCGACTTCAGCAGTTCTGTTAGGATTATTTCCTAAAGCAATTTCTAATGCCAATTGTAAACCATACGCTTTGACAATGCGACTCGCGCTATGTCGTAATTCTGCATGTGCAATTTCGTGACCAATTACACCGGCTAAACTTGCATCATTATCCAACATTTTTATCAATCCTGTATATACATATATATAACCACCCGGTGTGCAAAAAGCATTTACAGTTTTGTCATCTTTGATAATTTCAACTTTATATGGGAACATACTTTTATATTTAATCTCTGGTGATTGTAAAACCTTATTGACCATGGATTGAACATATTGCCTTGAATTCGCATCATTTAGAATAGGATATTCTTTAGGGTTACTCCTTATTTGTGCATCCATTTGAGCACCCAAACCAACATCGTTTTTCGGAGGCATTACTAAGTTAGTTAGACCGGAACATTGTATTAATATTCCACTCAAAATAATTATACAAAACTTCCATCTGGGTATTGAAATTAATCGATAAATTTTCTTCATGGTATATTCTTCATAAAATAGAGTTAAAATCATATTGTTTTAAATGAAAATCGCAAAAACCTTCGTAAATTTACAACAATTCTAATAAACTCAAAAGAAACTCTAACGGTTTTGGTGAACTTACAACTCTATGAAACTTGTGTTTAACTCTCTTTCTATTAAAAATCTTCGAATTTTCATTTCGGTTGTTACGATAATAACTTTGATACCATCTGTTTATATGTTTATTAATGTTATGGTCTTGGAAGCACAAGGAAATGATGAATGTTTATGGTTGTATGACGAACAGAAGAAAATCCATTTAATTACAAGAGTAGTTAAGGGGGGAGTAGCTGACCAAGCCAAAATAAAAGATGGTGATTATTTAGTTAAAATCAATGGGAAATCTTTTACAAATAGAAATGATGCCATCGAAATGCTTAATCGAGTACCATTGAATTCTTATGCAACTTATACAATACTTAGAGATGGAAAACAATTTGATGTAAAAATTAAAATTATTAAAGTTTTTGATTTTGTCTACTTGTCATTATTTCTCCTTGGTTTCGGATTTTTAGTGGTTGGTTATATAGTTGGAATTACAAAACCTACCGGCGAACTTCAAAGAAGGTTTTGGATATTCGGACTTGTAACCATGATATATTTCGGAGTACAAAACCCTGGTATTGTTGGGACAAATCCCATAACTTTATATAAGGTTAATCCACAATTTGCATCAAACTATTATTGGACTTTCAAAGGAATAATGAACTTAATTACTTGGTTTACTTTTTTTCTTGCTCGATTGATTGCTCCACCTATATTTATACTGTTTTTCACAAGATTTCCAATTGACACCGTACCAAAGAATCGTAAGTTACTTAATCTTATTCTAATTGGCTCTACAACTTTTTTATGGTTGGTATTCGTTCTTTCTTTTTACAAAATTTTGAACACCCCAATTCCACAAGGAGCTTTAATTTTTTTATTTAACCCGACTATTTTTTTTACATTCGGACTAAGTATATTTATTTATGTATATTTAAGCAAATCTTCATTTAGCTTTAAAGAGCAACTTAGACCAATCGTAGTAAGTATTGGTGTATCGCTACTTACATTTACTTATTTGTTGATTCTCAACATTACGCGATCAGATGCTATTTTTACAAATCCCATATTACTGACACCAACATTATTATTTATAGGATTACCCGTTTCTTTTGGTTTTAGCATTTTCAAACATGGCTTGATGGATATTGATTCTGTTGTTCGCAGAAGTTTGATTTATGGTGGTTTAACAGCAACTATGGCAGCAATCTATCTACTTACAGTCGTTGGAGTTGGTAATTTTTTAGAAAATTCATTCGGACTAACAGAAAGCCGGATGTTAAATATTATTGCTTTGCTGGCAATTGCATTTGCATTGGATCCAATGAAACGTCGAGCTCAAGATGCTATTGACAGAATTTTCTACCAAGAAAAACTAAATTATCAAAAAGCACTTCTTGAGTTTAGTCGCGAACTACCATCGAAAATACATATTAGAGAAATTTTACAAACTACCATGCAACGCATAACTTCTACTATGCATGTTGAAACAGTTGTTGCAGCAATGTTTGATAATTTTACGATGGAAAGTATTATTCCTCCTGATTATTACACTCCTGATAGCGAGGAAGGAAGTCTTTATAATTTAATGGCAGAACGGAAAACTCCGCTTTATTTTGCTGATAAAGATGCCGCTTTGCAATCACGATTAAACCCAACTGAATACGAACGTATAATAGGGTTTGGAATCGCACTATCTATTCCAATGATTCTCAAAGACAAATTAATCGGAACAATAAATGTTGGTAGAAAATTGAATGGGAAACCATTTTCACAGGAAGATATAGATTTGCTACTTACAGTAGCTTCTCAAGCGGCTGTTGCAATTGAAAATGCACGTTTACATTTAGGTGAACTTGAAAAAGTTAAGATTCAAGAAGAATTTGCTCTTGCACGTTCTATTCAGAAACAATTATTACCCAAATATAATCCTGAAATTCTTGGATTAGACCTCTGTGGAACAAATGAACCTGCACTTGTTGTAGGAGGCGATTATTATGATTTTATTTCTATTTCCCCTACCAAATTACTTGTTGTAGTGGCTGATGTATCAGGTAAGGGAATGTCGGCGGCTTTATATATGTCTAAGATACAAGGCATGATGCATCTTGCGGCACACTTATATACTTCACCTAAAGAGATACTTACACATGTAAACAGGCATTTATATTCCACTTTAGACCGCAAATCTTTTATTTCTTTAATTCTTGCATTGTTTGATACCGAAACACAAACAGTAACAATTTGTCGTGCAGGACAGTCGCTTCCACTTATTTGTTTGAACGACACATTTGAATATGTTCATAGTTCTGGACTGGCATTAGGATTAGTGAAAGGTGATTTGTTTGCTCAAAAGTTAGAGGAGATATCTATCCCTTTTATTAAAAATAATGTGATAATATTTTATACAGATGGAGTAACGGAATCTCACAATTCCAATGAGGAACAGTTTGGAGAAGAATATCTGCTCAATCTGGTGAATTCAATGAAAGACCTAACTGCTAAAGATATCGAAGCAGGTATTACAAATGCCGTTGTTGAATTTCAAGGAAATACTGAACAACATGATGACCGAACCATTGTTATAGTTCGATCAACTTAATTGTAAAAATTATACTTTATTTAATAACAATTAATTTCTTAATAGCATAACCGAAATCTGTAGTTAACTTGTAGAAATATGAACCGGAACTTATGTCGCTTGTATTAACTTCAATAGAATACTCCCCTTCCCCAACTTCTTTTGAATTATATAATGTCATCATTGACTTACCGAATAAATCAGTTAATTCCAGTTTAATTTTTGAAGGTTTATTTAAAGTATATTTTATAGTTGTTACTCCTTTACTTGGATTAGGTGAGGCATCATATAACTGATAGTCTTGAGAAAGAGAAGTAATTTGCTCAACTCCATTTGTAGTTGTAGAAATAGGTACAAAGGCTGAATAAACATTCATGTTTCCATCGTTATTTCTTGCATCAGCCCAAAAAGGAATTGCATAATTTGCCGTAGAAAGTATTTCGTTATATTCACCAACACCAAACCCGTTGTTAATTAAACCAACGGTAGAAAAATCGGTGGGCTTTTGTGAAACCACAAAATTTTCAACAAAACTTTTACCTCCATCAAATGAAAATGTCATGAAGTAATCTGTATTTAAGTTTAATTTATCATTTCTTCTATCATACCATGCTATACAAATAACACCTCTTTCATTAACAGTAATACTTGGATAATACTGTTCTTTTACAACTCCTTTGATGTCATCATTAATAATTTTAGGAGTGCTCCAAGTATTTCCATTATCTGTTGAAATACAGAAATAAATATCTAATCCATTTCCCTCTTTTTTTGTTATACCGTTTGCAGTCCAAACCATATAACAATTTCCTTTGTATGAACTTGATAAAGACTTATCTATTACAAAGTGAGGGCAAGGATATAATCGAGTCTGTTGAACTCCAATAATTGAGTCTTGTTCTTGACCTTCTGAAAACCGTGGTAGTTGCACTTCTGATATTTTAGTTTCTTGCTGAAGTGTTTTTCCCCCATCAATAGATATCGAGTGATATAAAGCAGGATGTAAAGGATTCGAAGATTTATCTCCAAAAAATGTTAAGTGAACACCCCCTTGTAAGTCAATATCCAAACTCGTGAATTGATTCAGAGAATAATCATTTCCAACAGGCCTAACTGTTTCTTGAACAAAATCTTTTGCACTTGCTTCTTTTCGCCTAATGCCTATTCTACCGTCAAGACCATTAGGATGAAATATTCCTGCATATAGATTCCCACGAAACTGTGAATTTGTTTGATCTACCATCATCCATTGTTTATCAAAAAACTCGGTTTGATTTTGACCTTCAATTATCGTTTTACCTATAAATCCATTTGCTTCTCTTTGCCAAGTAACTCCCCCATCAACTGAAAATGCCCATGACATTTCTTCATATAAAGTATCTAATTTAAAATTTTTAATATAGAGATTAATCCATGATAAATATAGCTTTCCATCAGCATTAAAAGCAAACATTGGGTCGCCACCACCAATAACAAGTGCAGTTGCATCTTTAGGTTTTGTCTGAAAACTACTTTTTTTCCAAGTTTTACCAAAGTCTTTTGAATAATAAATTGGACAGTATAATCCTTCAAATGGATTTTGAGATGTTTTTATTGGAGAAACCACAAGGTTAGAACTATCTTTTGGATTTATAGCGGCGTGAAGTTCCGATTCTGAACTAATATCATCACTTACAATAACTTCATTAATAGAAGATATTTGTTCGGGATTTAATTTTGAAGTTCCAAAGTTATTCTGAGTTTCTATGGTTCGTTTTTCAAGTGCATTTTGAATTTGCTGTGGAGTAAATCTTGTTTTTTCTCGAATCAATTCTTGAACTTGTTTCCGAATTTTTATTGCACATTCTATTTGTTCAGGAGTATAGCGAGTTTTTTCTTTAATCAAGTCTTGGATAGATTTCTGAACATTTGTTTGAGCAATTAATGTATTAAATAGTACTACATAAATTAGTACGAATATACTGAAGGTTACGATGCGATTAATCATAATATTCCTTGTATAAATTGCAAATGGATAATAATTTTATATAACTTTCTATGGGTTAACTACGAAATTATAATATTTTCAACAATTAAGCACAAAACTATTTACTTATTATAATTTAATCGAATAAATTTCAACATTTCTTGTTATTTATATATTCCAAACACAATTTGAATAATTGAATAAATTAATTATTAGAAAGCACTATAAATTTACTAATTTAGTAGATAGAATTTTGGAATTTGAATACAAATTTGGATATTTTTTTACAATTCTTAGGAACCATGAAGTTAAATATTATAATTACCGGTGTTACAGGAATGGTTGGCGAAGGTGTTTTACATGAAACGCTACTTGATTCAAGAGTAGAATCAATTTTAGTAATCTCGCGAAAGACTTGTGGTATCACTCATCCAAAACTGAAAGAGATTATTCATTCTAATTTTATGGATATTACTACAATAGAAAACCGTTTGTTTCCATTCGATGCTTGTTTCTTTTGTTTAGGTGTTTCTTCGATCGGAAAAAATGAAGAAGAGTATTCTAAACTTACATATAATTTAACGACTAACTTCGCTCAAACACTTGCTAAAGTAAATCCTCAAATGACTTTTTGTTATGTCTCAGGTGCCGGTACAGACAGCTCTGAAAAAGGCAAAAGTATGTGGGCACGGGTGAAAGGAAAAACTGAGAATTATATATTTTCATTACCTTTTAAACAAGTGTTTGCATTTCGTCCTGCATATATCAAACCGACGAAAGGACTTAAAAACACTTTGAAATTTTATATTGGTTCAAGTTTTATTTATCCAATCCTTAAATTAATAATTCCGAATTATGTATCAACACTTAAAGACATCGGAATTGCTATGATTAATTGTTCAATTTATGGTTTTGACAAATCTATATTAGATGTTAAAGATATTAATCAAGTGGCTAAAATATAAACATGAAAACATATATATGTATCCTTAGAGGTATTAACGTTAGTGGTCATAATATTGTTAAAATGAATGAGTTGAAGACTTTAGCAGAAAGTCTTTTGTTTCAAAATGTTCAAACTTATATTCAAAGTGGAAACATTGTTTTTCAATCAAACAACAAATTTAATAACAATCTTGAATCAGAAATCAAATCGAAAATGTTGGAAAATTTTGGTTTAGACATTCCTGTTTTTGTTATTGCTAAAGATGAATTGGAACTATTAATTCTTCATAATCCATTTAAAAATAAAAACGTGGACTCAATGAAACTTCATGTGACATTTTTGTTGACTGAACCAAACGTTGAATTAAAAAATAGAATATCTGAAATGACTTTTGGAGGTGATGAATTTGTAATTCATGGAAAAGCAATTTATCTGTATTGTCCTAACGGTTACGGAAAAACCAAACTATCTAATTCATTTTTTGAAACTAAACTCAAAGTAATTACAACTACCCGAAACTGGAAAACAGTCAACCAATTACTTGAAATAGCAAACTCCTTATCATAGCAAACTAAAGAACAACTAATATGAAATTATTGTTTAATTTAACATTAACACTCTCTAACACAAATTAACGAGTAGTAATTAGTCAGATTACTGTAGATTTGTACTATACTTTTTACTTCAAAGTATAATTACACAATTTGTTATATTATTTTCAAAGGTAATTTTATGAAATATTTTCGTCCGACTGCTTTCGTCGCTTTTGCACTAAGTGGTCTAATTTTAACAGGTTCATTATTAGCACAATCTCCCGCTAAAAAAATTGAACGTAATGCGATTACACTTACCCGATCTACTTCAAACAACGGTGAGATTTCCAAAGAAGTACGACAACTA
Organism: Bacteroidota bacterium; assembly: GCA_018266765.1. GTDB lineage: Bacteria > Bacteroidota > Ignavibacteria > Kapaibacteriales > UBA961 > JADJXV01. The sequence continues at coordinate 40,145 of JAFDZU010000036.1, read as the reverse complement.
AGAGATGAATTAAATTCACTCCGTCGAAATACAACTGTTATACGTACTGAAAAAGTTAATGAATCCGAGCCACGTCCACTTCTAGGGATTGTACCCGGAGAAATTGCAAAGTCAGGTGGCGTAACAATTAATGAAATTATTGATAATTCAGGTGCTGAAAAAGCAGGATTACATGAAGGTGATGTTGTGTTGGCATTAGACGGAAAGAAAGTTCAATCTCATACTGACATAACATCAATCATTTCAACTAAAAAACCAAATGAAACTATTTCGGTAACTATTTTACGCAACGGTAGTGAACAAGTAATTGATGCAACTCTCGGAACAAGACATCGTGTAAGTTGGACTGTTACAACACCATCCGGTGATAAACAAGGTGCGTTTAAAACTGTAAATATTAATTTTGAAGGGACTTCCAATCAATTAGCACAATCTCTTGCAGAGATGGGACAACTAAATTCGATGCACTGGACAACTGAGAAAGAAACTGTAAATCCATGTGAAAAACTGCGTGAAATGCGTGGAGCAGCTTTGATTGGTGTCTATGTTTCTCAATATTCTAAAAATGGTGTTATAGTTGAAGGAATAGTTGAAAACACAAGTGCACTACAAGCCGGATTTCAGAATGGTGATATTATTACTTCTGTAAGTGGAATTGATGTAAAAACTTACCCTGAACTTCGTCGTGCAGTCGTTTCCCATAAGCCGGGTGAATCAGTTGTTGTTACTTATTTACGTGACGGTCAAGTACAAAGAGTTAATACTACTTTAAGCAGTTTAGCAGATACTCGTCAAGAATTAGTTACTTCACTCGAGGCAGAATGCAGTAATGTTGTTGTTCCTGAGTCGGACCTATATAACTCTCAATTACCACAAACAGGAATTCAGTCAGGTGATACACCGACTGAACTCTTACAACTAACAATTTCACCAAATCCAACCTCAGGAATTGCTAATATTCATTTTGAAAATGATGCAAAACAAGTTGCTAAAATCTCTGTTTTGGATTTGAAAGGTGCTGTTGTATTAACTCAAGAATTAACAGCAGGAACAGTTGATGCTACTCTTGATTTAACATCATTTCCAAAAGGAATGTATATAATAAATGTTAATCAAGGAGAGCGTAAATTTTCTGATAAAATCGTAGTGAACTGATTTAGATTGAATAGATTGTATTAGCTAAGCTCGTAAGATTCAATTCTTACGAGCTTTTATATTTAGAAAAATACAAGCAATTTAATTAGTATTTTTGTGACAATGAAGAAGATACAATCAGTTAATTAATTTAAAGAACAACTATGACCAAAACAAAACTATGGTTTTTGGCAACTCGCCCCAAAACACTCGTAGCCAGTGGAATTCCTGTTGTTTTAGGAAGTGCACTCGCATATCATGCTGGTGTATTTTCATTTACACTTGCTCTAACTGCATTTATTTGCTCAATATTAATTCAAATTGCAACAAACTTTATTAACGAAATTTATGATTTCCGTAAAGGAGCTGATTCTTTCAATAGAGTTGGTCCGGTTCGAGCTGTTTCTGCAGGATTAATCTCCGAAAAACAAATGATTCGTGCGTCTTGGATGGTTGTAGGAGTTTGCTTCGTACTTGGATTATATTTAGTTTGGGTTCGTGGGGTTATAGTTATGTCAATAGGTATTATTTCATTAGCTTTAGCTTGGGCGTATACAGGAGGGCGTTTTTCACTGGCATATAAAGGATTAGGCGATATTTTTGTTTTTATCTTTTTTGGATTAGTTGCAACCGGTGGAACTTATTATGTAATACATGGAGATATATCAACTTCTGCAGTAATTCTTGGATGTATTCCCGGTGCATTCGCTATGAATATTTTAGGTGTAAATAATTTAAGAGATAGAGACTCTGACTCAATTGTAGGAAAAAGAACTTTTGCTGTTCGGTTTGGAGCTACTTCATCCCGAGTATTATATATTGTTATGACAATGGTTGCTTACTTAGCTTCTTTCTTACTCTTTTTAATTGAAAATTCGATGTGGATATTACTTCCATTTTTAACTTCTCCGTTTGGATTCAATTTGTGTCAAAAAGTAGTAATAAATGATGGAGAATCACTAAATACAGTGTTAGTTCAAACAGGAATTTTACTAGCAGCATTCGGTTTACTTATAAGTTTAGGATTACTAATAGCTTCAAACTGAACTTCAAGAATTTTATAGTATTTATATAAATGAACGATAATTTTTAGCTTTAAGTGCTTCATTATGAACTACATCAAACGAAGGAATGTTTTCATCCCATTCAAGCAAAGTAGCTCTTTCTCCTGTCTTTTGGAAACAATACCGGTACAATTCCCAAACTTCATCTACTACATGGTCACTATGAGTATCGAGGATGTGAGTACCTTTGTTGGTATGCCCAGCTAAATGATATTGGCAAATTCTATCGAATGGCATTGCATTTATATATTCAATGGGGTCAAATCCGTGATTGAAAGAACTCACATAAATATTATTGACATCTAATAATAATCCACAATCAGCTTCTTCAAGTAATCTACTGATGAATTCCCATTCTGACATTGTTGAAATCGAAAATTCAGCGTAGGTCGAGACGTTTTCGAGAACAATTGGACGTTCAATAATTTCAGCAACTGTTCTAATTCTAGAAGCTATATGTCGTATATTTTCTTCAGTATAGAGTATTGGGAGTAAGTCGTGGAGATTGTGTGCATTACAACCTGTCCAGCATAAGTGGTCAGAAACCCAAGGAGTATTTACACGATTTGCGAGTTCTTTGAGTTTATATATATATGGAATATTCAGCGAATCTGTTCCGGCGATGGAAAGTGAAACACCATGCATAACAATAGGATATTTTTCCTTTACAATATCTAAAATATAGGATGGCTTTCCTTTCGTATCCATAAAATTTTCAGAAATAATTTCAAACCAATCTACTTCCGGTTTTTCTGAAATTATATGTTGAAAATGTACTGTTCTTAATCCCACTCCAAATCCTAGTTCAGGTAAATTCCATCGGTTTGGTGTCATAATATTTTCTTGTTTATGTTATAAAAAAGGTGATGACACTTGTATAGTTATCATCACCTATTCATTTTGAGAGAGACTGAAGTATAACTATTGAGTTATTTCTTCGGTTCATCTGCTTTTTTAGGAGTAGCCATTGCAGTTGAGCAACCACCTTTGCCTTTACAAGCATTTTTGCCTTTGCAACTATTATCAGCTGTTTTACAACCGCCTTTGCCTTTGCATTCATTCATACCTTTACATGCATGTTCTTTTGCGGCTTTAGTAGATGCTTTGTGAGCTTTAGCAGCTTTTTTAGCTGGCTTTTTTCCACCGTCAGAAGCAAAAGCTGCTCCACCACTGATAAGTCCGGCAACAGCCGCGCCAATCATGAGTTTTCCAAAATCTTTTCCATTCATAGAGAATCTCCTTGTAAAATAGTAAGTAAGTAAATGGCGTGAAAATTAATTAAGTACGCCATCAATCAACGCTTCACTCCAAAAATAAGAACTTTTTATGAAAATAGACAACGTTTATTTTTATAAAATACGGAATAACTGTTATGTTGGATTGTTTCTAAGTAAAATTTAACTTCAAATTAAAAAAATGTATTGAAGTTGCTCGAAATATAAAATTCAAATCTGAGCTATAATATTTAATTATTAAAGTAGTTAGCATTTTTTTTCTTTTCCGTCATCAATTGGCGAATAGTAGCAAGATGTGAAAGTAAAACTATGGGAACAATACAACACGGTAACCAAACAAACGGAAAATAGAGAACTGCAATATTCGGCTGATCAAATGCAAACTGCTGAAATGGGAATGGTGCTGATAGCACTGCATTTATTACAATATTTATCAATAACCCCAGACACACAATGTTCCAAACCAATAATAATGAATTGCTTAGTATTCGTTTATAAAATACAATATAAAATATTATTGGAGCTGAAATTCCGGATAGAATATCGAAATTTCTTCCTTCTAAGGTCATTAGTTCTGGAACTACTTTATAAATAGAGAGCCAAAACAATACAATTTCAACAGGAATTCTCACGATATGCAGAATAGTAAGAGTTTTTTTATTTAATCCATCTATGTATTGTCTTCCTTTTAAGGTTGAGAATAACCCCATAATTAATAATAAGGGTGGCAAAATGAGTAATGGGAATCTTGGTGGAGTCGCAGGTAATACAGTATAAAACCCCGAAATTGAAATTACACTTTGTACTACCACCCAAGATAACATTAATATTACTGTTATTTTAGAGTTATTTGATGCTTTATAAAATAACCACATAGTAACAATGGTAGTTATGATAAATATAATTTTGATAAATAAAGGTAAATTTTCCATTGATTTAATGTAGAATAATGAAACAACAATATCTTAATTTATGTTATGATTAAATTGCAATTTTCTCTTTATCAATTTTTCTAACTCTACTGCCCAAAATACAATACTTGATAATCCAAAACAAATAATAAATTCCATAAAAGATAATGATTGCGTTCCAAATATTTTTTGAAAATAAGGCATATAAATAACAACCATTTGTAAAACTAAAGTAAAAATTACAGACCATGCTAATTGTTTGTTACTAAAAACTCCTTGCTGAAAAAGAGATTTAATTTCACTTCGAATCGCCATTGCATGACCTAATTGACTTAAACATAGCACAGTAAACACCATAGTTTGCCATTTATGATTATTATGATAGAATGCCCAAGATTCTGTGAAAATACTCACTGCACCTATGAGAAGTCCTACCCAAAGAATATGGTATGCTATTCCTCCACTAAAAATACTCTCATCGGGTTTACGGGGTGAACGTTTCAGAATATTATCATCAGCTGGCTCTGATGTCATAGCAAGCCCAGGTAAACCATCCGTAACTAGATTAATCCATAAAATATGGATTGGCAACAGTGGAACTGGCATTCCCAAGAGAGGAATTAAAAAAACAGTCCAGATTTCCCCACTATTGCATGTCATAACATATTTAACGAATTTCTTGATATTATCATAAATTCTTCTGCCTTCTTTTACTGCATTTATAATTGTTGCAAAATTATCATCCAATAATATCATATCAGCTGATTCTTTGGAAACGTCGCTTCCAGATATTCCCATTGCAACACCAATATCGGCTCGTTTGAGGGCTGGTGCATCATTGACTCCATCTCCGGTCATTGCTACAAAATGGTTTTTCTTTTGTAATATTCTCACAATTTTTAGTTTTTGTTCCGGTGAAACTCGAGCGTAAACTTTAATAAATTCCAATTTGTGTTCGTACTCATCATCGGATAAAGCTGATAATTCACTACCTGTTATTAATAGATCAGTTACATTTCTGATTATTCCGGTTTCAATAGCAATAGCTTTGGCTGTTATAGGATGGTCGCCAGTTATCATTACTGGTGTAATCCCGGCAGAATAACAATCACTAATTGCTTTGTTTGCTTCAATTCTTGGTGGGTCAATCATTGCTGTCAGTCCAACAAATCTCATATTATTTTCAATAGAATTAATTGAAATTACTTTAGGCAAAGTATCAATAATTTTATAAGAATATGCTAAAACTCGTTTGCCATTTTCTGCAAAATTACGCGTGATTTGATTTATAGTATTATTATTTACTTCATCTGTACAAATATCAAGTACTGACTCAACCGCTCCTTTAGTAATTACTAACAATTGATTATTAAAAGCATGAATAGTCGACATTCTTTTCCGATCAGAATCAAAAGGTAATTCAAAGATTCTTTTATAGTCTTTAATCCAATTTTGATGATATATTTTTTGTTGTCGTGCAAATTCAACAAGTCCAATTTCGGTTGGATCACCCTGTAGAGTAGAATCAGTAGTTAAAACATCATGATTTAGTTCAATACAAAGAATTAATAATTCTTCGGTTGAAAAATCACTCAATGGCTTTTGATTAGGTAAACACCATATATCCACAACTGTCATTTTATTTTGCGTTATAGTTCCTGTTTTATCCGAACATATATATGATACAGAACCCAATGTTTCAACTGCAGGTAACTTTCTAATTAGGACATTTTTATGAACCATACGTTTTGCACTGAGTGCTAATGCAATTGTAACGACAGCCGGTAAAGCTTCAGGAATTGCGGCTACTGCAAGTGAAATGGAAGTTAACAACATAATTATCGGGTCTTCACCTCTTAGCAATCCAATGCAAAAAATAATTATGCATATAACTATTACTGCGGCAGAAAGTTTTTTCCCAAAATCAGCTAATCGTTTTTGTAATGGTGTTTGACTGTCTTCTTCTTGGAGAAGTTGTGCAATACGTCCGATTTCGGTATCCATCCCAATTGCAACTACTATCCCCTCTCCACGCCCATAAGTGACAATCGTTGACTTGAATGCCATAGTTGTTCTATCACCAACAGGAGAATCAATTTGTACTAAATTATCAAGTTTTTTTTCAACCGGTTCGGACTCCCCGGTTAAAGATGACTCATTAATTTTCAAAGAATGTACTTCAGTAAGTCGAATATCAGCAGGTATTAAAGCTCCTGCTTCTAATAGCACAACATCACCGGGAACTAATTCAGATGCAGGAATAATCATGTTTTTTCTGTCTCGCCTGACAGTTGCATTCGGAGCTGACATTCGTTTAAGTGCTTCGATAGCTTTTCCTGCACGATATTCTTGAATAAATCCTATGATTGCATTTAATAATATTATTACAACTATTACTACAGTATCTTTTATATCACCTACCCAAAGTGCTATGAGGGCGGCAACGGCAAGAATCAATATCATTATATCCTTAAATTGATGCAAAAAAAGGATATATGCAGGGTTCTTCTTTTTCTCTACAAGTTCATTTTTTCCATACTGAGTTCTGTTTTTTGATACTACTTCTGAGTTTAAACCATTACTACTTGTGACAAATAATTTTTCAATTTCTGAGACAGAGATTGCATGATAATTACTTTTCATAATTTTGTTTGATAAAAGTAAAGTTAATTTTAATTTCATTTTTACATGTTCCATAATTCTCCCATTCATCAAGATTGGAAATAGTTGTTCTAGCTATACCCTCCAAAGCTTCCGTTGTTAAAAATGCTTGATGTCCGGTTATGAGTACATTTGACCGAGATCGCAAGTTTCGAAACAACTCATCTTCAATTTGTTTTCCTGTAAAGTCATGAAAGAAAATAGATTTTTCGTTTTCATACACATCCAAACCAGCATATTTTATAATTCCATCATCCAAAGCATCAAGTAAATCAACAGTATTCACAATCCCCCCTCTGGCAGTATTGAGGAATACAACCCCACGTTTCATTTGTGAAAATACTGATTTGTTAAACATATATTTAGTTGAAGAATTTAATGGACAATTCACAGAAATAACATCAGATTGCTGGCACAATTCCTTTAAATTTGTATATCGTATTCCAGTATCTTTTATTAATTGAAGATTTTCATTAATATCACAACCAATTAATTTACACCCAAAACCATTCATTATTTTTACAAAAGCTGAACCTATTTTACCCGTTCCTACAATTCCGATTGTTTTTCCATGTAAATCAAATCCGACCAAAGTATCGAGTAAAAAATTGTTATTATTCATTAGTTGTTGAGTTTCATTCATTTTACGAACGAGAGAAAGTAATAAAGCTACTGTATATTCAGCAATAGCATATGGAGAATATGACGGTACATTTGCCACTTTTATTCTCAAAGATTGTGCTTTTAGAATATCTATATGTTCATAACCAACTGATCTCAATGCTATAAACCTGATATTGTTAGAATGTAATGTTTCTACTACGTCCGAAGATGCATGATCTGATGTAAACAAAGCAACAGCATCGCAACCTTTTGCAAGATATGCTGTTTCGGCATTTAGTGAAACCTCAGTAAATATCAGTTCGTGTTTATCACCAGCAGCATGTTCTAAGAAAGTTTTATCAAAACCATGAATACTATAAACTAATACTTTCATTGTTTATTATTAAAGTGATAAAAAATGATTTTGTAGAATTAAGTACTTCTTACAAACCATACTTCAAATATTTTCTTATATCTTGTGTTATTAATTTTATATATATGTGGCTATTGAGCCACACTTTATTTAAAACTTTGGAAGATTCTTAAAGTTATGATTATAAAAGAAAAGGCGTTCAATTGAACGCCTTTTTGTATAGTTTTTATTTTCATTGCTGTAATTATTTACATCATACATACGGACATGCGACCAATTGTCCGGAACCTTTATCTTGCATTAACGGAGCTGAATTTGCACATTGAGGTTTTGCAATCGGACATCGAGTTCGGAAACTACACCCACTCGGTTTATTGAGAGGGTTAGGAATATCTCCTTCTAATACAATACGTTGCTTATCTTTACGGCGAGGGTCGGGTTGAGGAACAGCAGAAAGTAAAGCTTCAGAATAAGGATGCCTTGGAGCAAAAAACACTTGGTCAGCTTCTCCGATTTCAACCATATTACCCAAATACATAACCGCAATTCTATTTGAAATATGATGAACAACCGATAAATCATGAGCAATAAACAAGTACGAAATTCCAAACTCTGCTCGTAAATCATCCATTAAGTTAATCACTTGTGCTTGAACAGATACATCAAGTGCTGAGACAGGTTCATCACAAATTATCAAGTCAGGATTAGTTGCAAGCGCACGTGCAATTCCAATCCTTTGCCTTTGACCTCCGGAAAATTCATGTGGAAATCGTGCGGCATATTCGGGTTGAAGACCAACTTTTTGAAGAAGCCATATAACTTGATCACTAATTTCATTTTTTGAAAGTTCTGGTTTGTGAAGTTCGATTGGTTCTGAAACTATTTGTCTGACTGAAAGCCGAGAATTTAGTGAAGAATAAGGATCTTGGAATATCATTTGAATTTTTGAACGATACTGACGCATATCTTTTGTAGATAAATGAACAAGGTCAGTTTGTTTTCCGTCTTTTTCATGATAAACGATACTTCCATCTACATAAACGTCGGGCGAAACATGTCGTAAAATATTTATAATAGCACGTCCAACCGTTGTTTTTCCACAGCCGGATTCTCCAACAAGTCCTAATGTTTCTCCACGATAAATATTGAAGCTAATATTATCTACTGCTTTAACTTCAGCTACTTTTCGTTGTAGTAGTCCACCATGAACAGGGAAATACACTTTCAAATTTTTTACTTCAAGAAGTATATCATTATTATTATTAGTTGAATTACTCATGGATTTGACCTCCTGTCATTTCAGGTTGAACTAAATGACAACGAACAAAATGCTCAGGAGAAATCTCCACAAGTGGTGGTTCGATTGTATCACATATATCAATTTTTTCTGTACAACGGGTACAGAATTTACATCCTACCGGAAAATTTAAAATACTTGGTACATTACCGGGAATTGCTTCTAATCTTTCGTGTTTCACTCCCGGTTTATGAGAATGAGGGATTGATTTAATCAATCCTCTCGTATAAGGATGCAATGGTCTGTCGAATAATTCATATACAGAAGCAATTTCTTGTATTTTTCCACCATAGAGTACTATAACTCGTTGGCAAAGCTCAGCGATAACTGCTAAATCATGCGTTATTAGTAAAATGGCTGCTTCTTTTCTTTTTTCTTTTAATGTTAACATGAGATCAAGTATCTGAGCTTGAATTGTAACATCGAGCGCAGTAGTTGGTTCGTCAGCAATAAGAAGAGCAGGATTGCATGCTAGAGCAATTGCAATCATTACTCGCTGACGCATTCCACCGGAAAACTGATGGGGATAGTCATCAATACGTTTTTCTGGGGCAGGAATACCAACAAGGCGTAACATTTCAATTGACCGAGTCCGTGCATCTTCTTTTGATAATTTTTCATGTGCCATTAAAACTTCGCCAATTTGCATTCCAATTTTAAACACAGGATTAAGCGAAGTCATTGGTTCTTGAAATATCATCGCTAGGTCATAACCGCGAACTTCATACATTTCTTCATAGCTAAGCTTGAGAAGGTCACGTCCTTTATATAATATTTCACCATCCACAATTTTTCCGGGAGGATCAGGAATCAACTTCATCAGAGAAAGTGCTGTAACCGACTTACCAGAACCGGATTCCCCAACTAATCCTAGTACTTCACCTTTATAAATATCAAAAGAAACACCATCAACAGCTTTAGCCATTTTTCCTTCAATATCAAAATATGTTCTTAGGTTTTTAATCTCAAATAGTTTTTCTTGTGTCACTCTAATTTTCCTTTTGTATTGATTCTCATATTTAGAGAATTAAATATAGTTTTCAAGAAATATGTCATTAAAAAATCATCACTTGTATTCAAAAGAATTATCTCAATCTTGAGAATACTTTTGGGTCGAATGCTTCTCTGATTGCTTCACCAATAAATACAGTAAGCATCAATGTAAAAAACATCGCAGTTAACGGAACAACTGTTATCCACCAATATCCATCATTTATATGGTCAAGTCCAACTGAAATCATACTTCCCCAACTTGGAGTTCCCGGAGGTAAACCAAATCCTAAAAAATCTAAACTAACCAATGAACTTATACCACCAATAAGAGTAAAAGGGAAAAATGTTATGAGAGGTACTAATGAATTTGGAAGGATATGTTTAAGCATTATTTTCCACGTTGGAATCCCAATTGATACTGCTGCAGCAACGTAATCTTTAGCTTTTTCTCTATAAAATTCTGCTCGAACATATGTTGTAATCCCTACCCAACTAACAATAGAAAGGAGAAATAGCAATAATCCAAAACTCGGAGTTGCCATTGAAACTACTATGATAATTAAGAATAAAACTGGTAATGATGCCCAAATTTCTATAATTCTTTGCATTATAAGATCAAATTTACCACCTAAATATCCCAGAGCTCCACCGAGAGGAACGCCGATTAGATATTCTATTATAGACAGTAAAAGTGCAAAAGAAATTGATATATTAAATCCATATGCTATTTTTGAGAATACATCTCCACCGGAATCATCTGTTCCAAATAGTCTGAATCCACCATCTGAAGTTCTGTAGAATGGTTTTAAAAAAACATCTCCCCTTTCTCCATTTCCACTCACAATCTCTCGTGGTCCATATGGATATAATGGCATTATCACAAAATCACCTTTATTTTCATTTCCATATTGAGTTTGTAATTCTCTATATTTACATTCGCTTGTATTATTTTCTTGACCGAAGATAATTCCTTGGTAAGTTTTGTTAGGAATAATAGTATTGAGGATTGGTAATTCTGCAACAAATGTACGAAATGCAGGAAAAGACCATTCTCCATTATGGCTTACCATAAGTGCTTGATTATTAACGAGTATGGGTAGACAAAACGACAATATATATGCCATTGTTAGTATTCGAAATGAATTGTATCCCCTTTTCATACTTTTGAATTTTCGCCAACGTCTCTGCATTATTGTAGGGATTTTCTCTTCGACAGTGTTTACTTTAGATTTTTTTGAAAACATATGAAGTAAGGAGTAAGTTTGTTCAATAATAATTACTTAAATCTAATACGAGGATCAACTGTTGCTAAAATCACATCCGATAAAAGAGAACCAATTAAGCTTAGTACTGTATAAATAACAGTAAACGTAAACAAAATTGAATAATCTCTTGAAAGAGCTGCTTCAAAGGATAATTTACCGATTCCTTGAATATTAAAAACTCTTTCTATCAAATACGAACCGGCAAGAAATATTCCTATAAGATGACCAAAGTTAGCTGCAACAGGAATTATTGAATTTCTCATTGCATGAACCCAAATTACTCTCCGCTCTTTTAGACCTTTTGCAAATGCTGTTCTTATATAATCTTGACTCAAATTATCCAATAAGGAATTTTTCATTAGCATTGTTATAGTAGCAAAAGCACCAATACAAAAAGCAATTGTTGGCAGAATAAAATAATATGCTCGGTCAGCAATTTTAGAAAACAATAAGAGAGAATCGTAATCTTGTGATTGAAAACCTCCCAATGGTAACCAACCGATTCCGGATCCACCTCCTAATGCAACTAATAAAACAGCTCCCAAAGCCCATCCGGGTATTGAATACCCAACAAATACTATAGCACTTGACACAAAATCAAAAGGAGAACCATGTCTGATAGCTTTTTGAATTCCTAAATAAACACAGAATGTATAGGTTAGAATAACAGAAATAATTCCAAACTGTATAGAAACAGGTAATCTACTCTGAATTAAGTTTAGAACAGGTTCATTATATTTATGAGATTTACCAAAATTTAAAGTTAAAATTCCACTAAATTTTTCTTTATAAATTTGTAGTTTCTGTTCACCTTTATCATTTTTGTAATTACGAACTTTCCAACCACTTAATGCTTGATTAGGATTTTCAGCATCAAATATTTCATATTCAGTGCCTTTTTGTTGAACTACAACAGATTTTCCGTCACCAATATTACGAGCTTCTCCTAATTGAATAATAAATCTATCTACTTTTCGAGGATAAATTCCCAACCAAATAGGGTATCGAAGAAATAATGGTTCGTCAAATCCATAATATTCTTTCAAAACATCCATTGCATCCTGAGGCAAAGCAGTTACACTTCCGGCTTGCTGTGTAATTGCTCCTCCTTCGCCACCACCACCCATTTTCAGTGCACGAATTTCTTCTTCAAGTGGTCCACCCGGAGCTAATTGAACAATAAAAAACACAACTAATGTACACCCAAGAAATGTTGGAATTGCAAGAAGTAATCGTCGTAATATATAAACAGCCATAATTATTAATAATTGTTGTTGTACACTTTTAAATAAAAAATTAGGCAGTATGTTTTATAAAAATACCGCCTAATAATAAGACTTACTAATCCTTAAAATTCTTCCAATACATTACAGGTATTTCACCAATTGGAAGCGATGCTCCAGATTTTTTTGCATCGTCTAATGCTTTTGCTTTTTCTGCATCATACCACCACAAACTAAATATAGTCGCATCCAAATATCCAAATTGAGTAGTACGACCCAATACATATTCAGGCATTCCGAATTTATTCCAATAGGCAATCCGAATTCCTTTTGGATACCAAGCCAAAGCATCTGGATATGTTTCTCCTACGATTTTATCAATTTCTTGTATAATTTTGATTTGTTCTTTACGAGAAAAAGTAGTGTCATACTGTTTACACAACGCATCAACTCGTGGATTTTTAAATCCTGGAATATTATTATTATCTTCTTTATCAGCAAGTGCCGATAAATATGATGTTTCAGGATTTGGAATCAAAAGTCCGGTCCAGTTTTGCCACCATATAGTAAAATTACGTGCCATCGCATTTTTGAAAAGAGTATTACCATCTTGCACTTTTAACTGAAGGTCAATTCCGGCAGATCTCAAATCTTGTTGATAAATTAAAACAAACTTTTCAACTTGTTTTGGAATACCAAATTCAAGTGTAAAAGGTTTTCCATTTTTCATTAAAATTCCGTCTGCATTTTTACTTGTCCAACCTGCTTCTTTTAACAGGGAAGAAGCAAGTTCAGGGTTAAATCTAACAACAGGGCTTTCAGGATTTGCATACGGAGAATTATCATGATGAGAATCGGTAGGTTGATACTCATCAAACAATAAATTACTAATGATTGACTCACGGTTAAAGAGATTTGCGAATGCTTTCCGAACACGAATATCGTTAAATGGTGGTTTTCGCATATTAAAAGCTATACCTGAATTTCCAAACGGTGCATCTGTAAAGACACGTCGTTTTTGTATCCATCCTTTATCTACTGCATCGTACTTGTCTTTAAGCCACTTTTCTGTAGTTAACGAAGTAAATAAGAAGAAGTCTTGATCTCCTTTCTTGAATTTTTCATATTCAAGATTTGTTTGGTCTTCAACAACGTCAAATTGAATTCTGTCGAAATTTGCTACATTTTTGCTCATTGGGTCATTTTTAGCCCAATAATCGTCTCGACGTGTAAGTGAGTATTGCTGTCCTTTTTTAATATCGTTATCTAATAAAATATAAGGACCGGTTCCTGTTGGCATTGAAAACTGACACTTGTCAATAAATTCAGTTCCTGTCATTTTTCCGATAATATGTTCAGGAAGAATAAAAGTGCCTGAATAATAAAGTAAATTTCTGAAATTAAGTTCTTTGCACTTAACTTCAAAAATATATTTACTAAGAGGATTCGGTGCTTCAAATTTGCCAAATGTCAATTGTTGGGATGGGTCTAATATTGTTTCATCCATCATAAGTTTAAAGGTAGCAACTACGTCTTTTGTGGTGAGTGGAGTTCCGTCTGAAAAACGAGCACGAGGGTCAAGACGGAATGTATATGTAAGTTTATCAGGAGAAATTTTCCAATGAGTTGCAAGTGAAGGTACATAGTCACGTGTTATTGGATGTGAACCGAGAAGTGTTTCATAAACAAAACCACAGATTATTTGATTCTCAGTTAAATGAGAATTTCTACCAAAAGGAAGGAAATTGAACGGAAAACGACTGATAATAGTAGTAACTTTACCACCTTTGGTAGCACGAGAATCTCCAAAATATTTTAACTCTTCTTCTTTGGGAGTATAAGTTACAAATCCCATTTTATCTGCTATTTTCTCAAATCCGTTTCCTCCTAATGAATCGGGTACACTTGGGTCTGCTCCAGGTGGGATATTATCAAATTTTTTCCAAAGTTTGGTGTTATAACTTGGTCCTTTTTTATCAGCGGCTTGATCTACCGCTTTACGTCCACAACCGGACAATACAATGAGAATAAAAGCTGAAAGTAGAAAACCAGAAAAAATATTTTTCATGGAAAATCCCAAAAAAATGAATAAGTTTTGAACTATAACGTAAAATGAAGTGTAAATTTACAACAAAAAAGTTGTGTTTCCAACGGTACAAAGAGTATTAGAGTATGATTTTAACAACTTTGGTACACTCATTTTCCATTTCTTATGCAAAATACACTTTATTGTTGACAAAAAAAAGCATGTTCGGTTACCAATGATTTACTATCTGAAACGTAATAATAATCATATTTTTTTTAGGTGTATATTGAAAATAGAATTGAACAATAATTTTGAATACTATCTTTACTTTGTGCTTAGATTTTAGTATTTTATGTGAACATTATTTTCGATTTCAAGGTATAAATTTGCTTGATTCATGTAACAGTTTGTTCCCATGATTCAAAGTTTTTAATTACTACATTTCATTAATTATAAGATACTTGCAACTATCATGTTCTTTTCACAACTTTGTACTACAGCTATTGAAGCGGCACTTTTAGCTGGTAAAATTCTCCGCGATGGATTTGGGACGACTTTTATGATTTCCTCAAAAAAAGAGCGACATGACTTAGTGACTGAATTTGATATCAAATGTGAAAAATCTATTATTAATCATATAAAGGAACATTATCCTAATCATATATTTTTGGCAGAAGAAAGTGGTGAATCAGGCAATATTGTACTTTCAAATTCATCCACCCGATGGATAATAGACCCATTGGATGGAACTGTCAATTTCGCTCATTCGATTCCTATTTTTGCTGTAAGTATAGCAGCAGAAGTAAATGGTGAATTAACTTGTGGAGTCGTTTATCATCCAATGCTTAATGAGATATTTGTGGCGGAAAAAGGAAAAGGAGCATGGCTAAACGGCAAACAACTACATGTATCATCTGCTCCTAAATTAAGTGAAAGTTTTCTCGTAACTGGTTTTCCTTACAATATTTCTGCGAATCCATCAGAATTTATTGATATATTTTACAGATTTCTTAAATTGGGGATACCAATTCGTCGGCTTGGCTCTGCAGCACTAGACCTTGCCTATGTAGCCGCAGGAAGATTTGATGGGTTTTGGGAGGCCGGATTAAGTCCTTGGGATGTTGCCGCTGGAGTTTTAATTATAAAAGAAGCTGGTGGAAAAGTAACTCAATATTCTGGTGAATCGTATTCAATAACCGATAAATCAATTGTTGCTACTAACGCTTTAATACACGGTGAAATAATTGAGGTATTTCGATGAATATTACAGTAACATACATGTCTGGAGCTGGTAATTTATTTACTGTTATAGATGGAAGAAATTTATCATTATCTAATAAAGATTGGAAACAAAACTCATTAAGACTCTGCAGCGGAGAAATTAAAACAGAAGGATTAATTATTATAAAGAATATTTACTTAACCACACAATCAGATTCTGTAAATTTGCATTTCGATGCAAATTTTTATAATCCTGATGGTTCTTTTGGGGCAATGTGTGGAAATGGTGGTCGTTGTGCAGTTCGATATGCTTTGGAGTTAATTGACTCTGACAATAAATTTTCTATATCGTATATAACTTTTACAATGGCAGGTTCAAATTACAAAGCAATATATGACAATCATGAAATTTGTGTTTATTTTCCAATGCCGAAAGAAAAAAAGTTAAATGTTACTGTAACAAATAATGTTACATCAGTTACAGGTGACTACATTGATGTTGGTGCACAGCATTTTGTAATAAATTACAAACAAATTTGCTATGAGCTTCCGTTTGATAATTTTAATCTTGAATTGTTTGCACCTTCATTTCGGAATCATCCCGAATTTGCACCTTTTGGAGCAAATATTAATATATTTCAGATTGAAAATAACATCATTCAACTTCGAACTTTTGAACGTGGAGTTGAGGCCGAAACAGGAGCGTGTGGTACAGGAGCAATTTCTACCGCAATTTCTGCGATTACAAATAATTTAGCTTATTCACCAGTAACTATAATTCCAACGAGCAAAATCCCTCTTACGGTTGGATATGAGCCGGAAATAGCATTGGTGTGGTTGGAGGGATCCGCAGAATTTATTGGACAATCAAACTTTCAAATTAATTTCTAAATCCATGAATATTTTACTTGTTGGTTCAGGTGGTCGTGAGCATGCATTAGCTCTAGCAGTTTCGCGTTCTCTAAACATAAAAAAATTTTATGTAGCACCTGGCAATCCCGGAATATTTCAGTTTGCTGAATATGCTGATATTTCAATATCCGACCATAATTCTATAGTTAATTTTTGTAAACAGAAACACATTGACTTAGTTGTTATCGGCCCGGAACAACCTTTAGAAGCTGGTTTATCTGACACGCTTAGAGAAAATGGTATTGTAGTATTCGGTCCTTCCAAAAATGCCGCAAGACTAGAAACATCAAAAGGTTTTGCAAAAGAATTTATGCAATTAAATGGTATACCAACTGCAACTTTTAAACGATTCAAATCATACGAACAAGATCAAGCATTAGAATACGTAAATCACCATTCTCTACCTCTTGTTATTAAAGCTGATGGTTTAGCGGCTGGTAAAGGTGTAGTCGTAGCCGAAACGAATATTCAAGCTCACAATGCCGTTGTAGAAATTTTTGGTGGAGCATTTGGTAAAGCAGGTGAAGAGGTTGTAATAGAAGATTTCCTTAAAGGTGAAGAAGTATCAGTATTTGCTATATGTGATGGGACAAATTTTATAACTCTTGCACCTGCACAAGACCATAAACGAGCTTTAGATGGAGATAAAGGTAAGAACACAGGTGGAATGGGAGCATATGCTCCAGCATTAATTGTAACAGATTCTGTTTTAGAAAAAATAAAAAAGCAAATTATTATACCTACATTGGCAGGAATGAGAAAAATAGGAGCTCCATTTATTGGATGTTTATTTGTTGGTTTAATGATAGATAATGGAGAACCAAGTGTAGTAGAATTTAACTGTAGATTTGGGGATCCAGAAACACAAGCAGTAATTTCAATAACTGAAGGAGATTTTGCAGAATTATTTCTGAGCGCTGCCCTTGGATCCATAAAACCAAATACAATAACCAATATTCAGAACGGTTATGCGTGTAATGTTGTAATGGCTTCTGGTGGTTATCCTGATAACTATAAAATCGGCTATCAAATTATCGGTATAACCGAAGCTGAAAATTCAGGTGCTACTGTTTTTCATGCAGGTACTAAAATTGAAAACAACACACTTTTATCAAATGGAGGTAGAGTTCTCGGTGTCTGCGGTAAAGGTAAAACTCTTTCTGAAGCTATTGATATAGCATATAATGCTGTTAAACTCATAAAATTTACTGATGAATATCATCGGACCGATATAGGTCACAAATCAAAATAAGGATAATTTTTAATGAAAATTGCAATCACAGGTGGAGCAGGTTTTATTGGGTCACATGTAGTAGATGCCTACATCTCTGCAGGACACGAAGTCGTCATTCTCGACAATTTTTCAACCGGAAAACGAGAAAATATTAATCCTGATGCACGTGTAGTCGAAATAGATATAACTTCAGCTGATATAGACTTACTTTTTAAAAATGAAAAATTTGATATTCTAAATCATCATGCTGCCCAAATTGATGTTAGAGTTTCGGTGAATGACCCACTATTTGATGCACGACTAAATATTTTAGGGGGGATTAATCTTTACGAAGCATCTGTTAAATATAAAGTTAAGAAGATTATTTTTGCTTCGAGTGGAGGTACTGTTTATGGCGAACAAGAAGTATTTCCGGCAGATGAAACACATCCTACTCGCCCACTCTCACCGTATGGCATAGCCAAATTAACCAATGAACACTACCTATATTATTATGCAAATAATTATAAAATAGATTATGTAGCTTTACGATATGGCAATGTATATGGTCCTCGTCAAAATCCTCATGGAGAAGCAGGAGTAGTAGCAATTTTTGCAAACAAACTACTTGATGGAACTCAACCAATTATAAATGGTGACGGAAAACAAACTCGGGATTATGTGTATGTGTCAGACGTTGCCCGAGCTAATGTACTTGTATTACGAGAACAAGCAAAAGGTATTTATAATATCGGTACAGGTGAGGAAATTGACGTAAACATTATTTTTAGTATGCTACGTGAAACTGTAAATCCACAATGTGAAGAAATTCATGGTAAAGCTCAAAAAGGTGAACAAAAAAGGAGTTGTTTAAGTTATCAAAAAATTTATGATGAACTTGGATGGAAACCACAAATGGATTTTACATTGGGTTTAAAGCAAACTGTTGGCTTCTTTTATCAACAAATATAATTATCAATAATTTCTATGGATCAAATACCTCAACCTCCAATTGCCTCTATAATTCCAAACATACAGACTATTCATAATGATACTAGAGTAGACAATTATGCATGGATGCAAGACAAATCAGACCAAAAGACCATTGATTACATCACTTTGGAAAATGAATACACAGAACATATACTATCACCTACAAATGAATTAAAAAATCATTTATTTTCGGAGATGATAAGTAGAATTCAAGAGAATGATTCATCAGTACCTTATAAACGTGGTGACTATTATTACTATACGAGAACAGAAACGGGTAAACAATATGGGATTTTTTGTCGTAAACATGGAAATTTAGATGCTCAAGAAGAAATAATCATTGATGAAAATGAACTTTCAACAGGTTTTACACAATTTGTATTAGGCAACCGTTCGGTAAGCCCTGATAATAATTTTATTGCATATACTATAAATACTTCAGGAAATGAATTTTACACACTTCGTATTAAAAATTTACAAACAAATGAACATCTCACCGAGTCAATCTCTGGTATTTCAGCAAACTTAGCTTGGGCAAATGACAACCAAACTTTATTTTACTGTAAATTAAATGATGCTAAACGTCCCGATAAACTGTATCGACACATAATTAATACCGAAGAGAATCTCGATTGCCTCGTTTATCATGAAAAAGATAACACTCTTTTTTTGGGAATAGGTCGTTCTAGCAGTGGTAAATTCCTAATTGTTAATGCAGGAAATTTCGATTCTTCTAAATCTTGGTTTATAGATTCAGAATCTCCTACCGATACACCTAAACTTCTTTTTCCATTAGTAAAAGGCATTCAATATTCTTGCGACCATTCAGGTGAATATTTCTATATAATGACGAATAAATATGGTAGTAACAATGCTATTGGTAGAGTACCTGTGAATAATCCAACTCAAGATTATTACCAAGAAATTCAAACTCATAATACTTCAGTAAAAATAGAAAATTTGATAGTTTTTCTAAACCACTTAGTATTAGAAGAACGGATAGATGGGCTTCAGAGTTTTAGATGTTTTGATCTCCGAACTATGGAACAACATTCCATTAAGTTTTCTGAAAACGATTATACTCTTGGGCTTGATAGACAATATTTTGAAGGGAGCTGTTTACGGTATGTTATAACCTCATTTGCAACTCCCAATCAAATTTATGATTATGATATTTCAACTCGAAAACATACTTTACTTAAACAATCAATAGTTATAGGTGATTATGATGCGTCACTTTACGAATGCTCAAGAGTGTATGCAACTGCAAACGACGGTGTAAAAATTCCTATTTCCATCATTCATAAAAAAGGAATTCAACTTGTTGGTGAGAACCCATTATATCTTTATGGATATGGAGCTTATGGAATCACACAAACTCCAAGTTTCTCTTCAATTCGACTTTCGCTTTTAGAACGTGGATTCATATTTGCCCTCGCTCATATTCGAGGAAGTGGTTATCTTGGTAAAGAATGGCATAATCAAGCAAAGGTATTAACTAAAACGATAGTATTTGATGATTTTATCGCTTGTGCTGATTATTTTGTTCAAAAAAAATATACTACTCCACAAAAAATCGTAATTTCAGGTGGTAGTGCTGGTGGTATGTTGGTTTGTGCGGCGGCTAACAAACGACCGGATTTATTTGGGATTGTCATAGCTCGTGTCCCTGCAGTTGATATGGTTACTCGGCTGTTAGACCCATCTCTAGCAGGTACAATCGCACATTACGACGAACTTGGTAATCCTGAAATTAAAGAGCATTATGATTATCTGATGTCGTATTCTCCGTATGATAATATAAAGCAACAAGATTATCCACACATTTTTCTTTTTTCGGGATTTAATGACCCTCGTGTACAATATTGGCAACCAACAAAACTTGCGGCAAAATTAAGAGCAATGAAAACTAACGATAATTTTGTTTTACTCAAAACGAACATGAATGCAGGGCATTTTGGAGTCAGTGGGCGGTATGAACAATTCCAACAATCAGCAACTGAATATGCATTCATTTTTCACCAACTCGGAATATCTTAACGTTCAAGCTTCGGTATGAAACTTTTGCATCCTGTTGGGAAAATCTGGAAACGAACTCTTACTAAATGGCAAATCAAAGCATTGCTATCGTTTTTTGCCTTTGCAATGGTTGTTGGAGTGTTACTCTATACTCGACTTATAGTAAAAGAGCTTAGTGAACGAGAAAAAAGAACGGTAGAGTTTTATGCCGCTATTTATTCTCGATTTGTTTCTAATCCAAATGCTAACGCCGATGATTTACTTTATACTATAGAGAAAATAAATAGCACTATTTCCTTCCCTACTATTTTCACTGATGGTCAAAATATCCCTAATGTACCATATAGTGATTATTCACAGAATATCTCACTCGACACTTCCCTTTCACCGCATGATCAAAAGATATTCATGGATAAAATGGTACAAGAAATGGGAAGTTTGTATCCACCGATAGATATTAAAAATGAAGAAGGTGTACTAATTCAACGTATCTATTATTCTAATTCAACTCTACTTCGACAAATTCAATTACTACCTTACGTAGAAATAATAATAGTTAGTGCTTTTATTTTCATAGGATACATAGCATTTAGTTACTTGCGTAGGACAGAAGAATCAAATGTTTGGGTAGGAATGGCTAAAGAAGCAGCTCACCAATTAGGCACTCCCCTTTCGAGTTTACTTGCTTGGATTGAAATATTGAAAATAAATTCAGACGAACCTGCTTTAGTTGGTGAAACAATTCAAGAAATGGAGCACGATATTGCCAGACTTAATATCATTGCAAATCGTTTTTCTACAATCGGTTCACTACCCAAGAAGAAAACAGAGAATTTAGCAAAAATTGTCGAAAAAGTATGTGTGTATTATCAGAGAAGAGTTCCTCATTTAGGCAAAAAAATTGACATTAATTGTCAATTAGATGATACTATTACTGCACAAATAAATGTGGATTTATTTGAATGGGTTATCGAGAATTTACTAAAAAATGGTGTTGAAGCAATTGAATCTCAAAATGGTTCTGTCAATGTAAAGTTATTTTGGAATGCACGCGGGAAGATTATGCTAACTATTAGAGATACGGGCAAAGGAATGAATTCTCATATTCGTCGTCAAGTATTTTTACCTGGTTATACAACTAAAAAACGGGGTTGGGGGCTTGGACTTTCTTTATCAAAAAGGATTATAGAAAAATATCACAATGGCAAAATCTATGTGAAAAACTCTGCTCCAAATAAAGGTACTACATTTGCTATTGAATTACCTCAATCTGAAATTGGATAATATTCTGTGTTCAATAAATAATAATTTATAACTTGTAATCTTCTATGATATTTAATTTTTTAGAAAAAGAAAATATCCTCACCTTTTCGAAGAATTTATTACTACAGAACTCAGGTATTACACCAGCAATAGTAACAAAAATCAGGAAACAATTTCCACAAATTTCATTAGAAGAACTCAAAGTAATCATAGATATTGCTGTGGGTTCTATTCATGCACAACAATCAGGAAAATTTTCGCAAGCTTATTCTGATTGGTTGTTTACCAAACAAACATATGAGCAGTCCACTTCTGAATTTATTGCAGAACACCATGCCTCTAAGTTCAAAAACATAGAATCAATTCTCGAAATTTGTACCGGTGCCGGTATAGATACTTCGATACTTGCAAAAACTGGCAAGCCGGTAGTAACAATTGAATCAAATAAATTAATTTCAAATCTTGCTATTCGCAATTTTACTAAACATCACTTAAATAACATTACATTACTTCAGGGTGAAGCTGAAAATATAATTGATAAAACAATCAATTTAGATAGATTTAAAGGTTTATGGGCTGACCCTTCTCGCAGAGCATCAGATGGAAAAAGATTGAGCATTATTGAATCAGATTATCAACCAAATTTACGTTGGTTACTGAATTTATCAATCAATGGAATTATGGGAATAAAAATATCTTCGGCAATAAATTTAGACTACTTACCCGATGGATGGAAAAGAGAATGGATTGGGTATAAAAATGAGTGTAAAGAACAAATTTTATGGAAAAATTGTGATGTTCAAGAAGGCACAATATCACTAATTGACAAACATTCTTCTTGGAGTCCAGATTATCTAAATATCAAACCAACTGAAATTGTTATTCCAGTAAATAAAGTTCATTATTTGGTTGACCCTCATTCTTGCTTAGTTAGGAGTGGATATCTTGCTGAATTTTATCATAAAAACAACATAGGATTATTTGACCATCGTATTGGTTATGGTATTGGCAATTCTGCTCCTGATTTCTCTGATTTTTATTCAATATTTGAAATTATAGAGCAATCTGACTTTAATTATAAATACTTGCAGAATAGAATTTTAACACTAAATTGGAATAAAGAGACAGAAATAAAAAAGCGAGGATTTCCTGAACTTCCGGATGAAGTTCGTAAGAAATTAAGGTTTTCAAACGGAGATGAGAAGGGTGTGATAATTTTATCCAAAATTGACAATAAGAAAATAGTTTTTTTGGCAAAAAGAATTCTATTATAATTTTTTAAAAATAAAGTTATTGTATAACAAATTCTTTCGTTATTGAACTATTACTTGTGGTTAAAACACAATAATACATTCCTTTTGCCAGCCATGAACTATCGTATATTATTTCCGAACTATTTTCTTTAAGTAAACGGGTTATATCAGCTACAGCTCGACCACTTTCATCATAAATAATTAATGATTTTGCAAATGTTGAACCTTCAATACGAATAATTAACGGGGTTTTTATGACTGTATTTGCTTGAAGATTCATAGAAACTCTTTGACCTTTTTCGTATAATCTCAATTTTCCGTTGATTTCAATGACATCTGTAACTTTTACTTGGGTTTGAGGAAGCACGGTAGAAATTGCAAGTTGAGAATCTATATTATTTTTCCATTCAAATTGTTCGATTATAACGTCTGAAGTCGTAGAATTACCTAATCCAACTGTAAATTTTAGGACAAATAACGTATCACCCTCTTTTAAAGAAGTAGAATTTCCGTGCAATGATAATAACGAACTATTTCCCGTTGGTTTAAGAGAATCAATGTATTGATTATCAATTCCCAATATAGAAGAATTATAACGAACTTTGCAATTGAACGAACGTACAGAATCTATTTTTTTTCCGTCTATACGGTCAAGTATTATTGGGATTAATAGTTTATCTCCAATTTTTGCAGAAATAGTATCTTTTGGTAATTGTAGTTCAGCAGTTGAAGCTGTTGAATATCCCAGACCATAAAATTGAATAAAATATGGAATAGTTAAAGCTCCTCCACTAACCTGAAGGAATGCTGTTTTTTGTCCTTCAGACTTTGGAGTAAAACGATAATATATTTTAATACTGTCATTCGCATTAATAGATGAAGCAGGTGTTAAAAGTTGGAAATTCCCTTCATTGTTATTTTGAATATTAGATATAATAGGGGTATCAGGACTATTACCCAGATTTGAAATAACAAAAAAGCTATCGGTTGATTTCCCTATCTCAATTGGTATGAAATCAATATATTTTTTATTTGAAATAAATTGAGAACTGTAAGCTTCTCCACGTAATTCCATTGACAAAACTTTACCTGAATCAGTTATCTCAAGAAAACTACCAGAAATTACCCCAAAGTTACGAGGAGAAAATTTAATAGTAATTGGGCTTGAATCATTCGGGGGCAAGTAAAAATTTTGTTTTGTTGAAGGTTCAATCGAAAAATTTTGTCCCTGATCTGAGATTATCTTCATTACACCAACCCACCCGGTATCAGTTCCAATATTTTTAATATAAGCAGTTAAAGAATCTGAACTTCCCACAGATGTTTTGCCAAATCGCATGATAGTTGGTAGTTCAAATTGTGGAATAACTCCAACACCTGATAAATTGGTTGAAAGGACTTTATTACCAAATTTAATTGTTGCTAAATTTGTTTTATTACCATTTGTTTGTGGATGAAATGCAACAATAATCTCAAATACAATATCAGGAGAAAGAATTGTTCCAATTTTAGGTGTAAGAATTTCAAAATTATCTTCTCCGTTTTTATCTACGAGTTCAGCAGAGTATAATGTATCAATATCATCACCAAAATTAATAAACTGAATCGTATCTAAGGAACTCATACCCAAAGATACTGAACCGTACTTAATATCTGTTGGTGATATCTGTCGCAGATCTGAGTTAATTCCTTTGCCTTCGAGCAATAAGAAGCAATCATTTGAATTTGTGCAAGCTTTTATTGAATCAGACAAATATTCTCGTTTTGAAGGAGTAAAAGTAATGTTATATTTAATACTGTCACCAAATCGTAAGAATGAATCTACCGGTACACTTAATTGCATCAACGATAAATCATTATCATCTGATAACTTAATTTGATTCAATTTTACTTTTGCTTTGCCAGAATTACTAATTACTGCAGGTTTAGTAATTGATTTACCAACTCTTACTTGACCAAAATCGATAGATTTTACATTCCATGATACATGAGAATCTATTCCTTCGCCTTGCAACAAACCTTTTATAAACAAGCTATCAGTTTCAATTACTAATTCATCTGTGAAAACTCCTTCAGATTTAGGAGTAAAAACCAAGGATACTTCAACATTTTCACCAATATTCAATAATGTATCTTTTGGAATAATGGAATCTAAATAATTAAATACAGATTTAGTTGTGAACGGTAAAAAGTGAATATATCCGGGCGCTGTCCCTATATTACTGATGAGTAATTTCTTAATTAACGAACTGTCCTTTAAGACTTCGCCAAAATTAATTGAAGACGGGATGATAGATATAGATGGGGAAACCCCCTCTCCTTTTAACAGTACATCACTGGTGTTTCCACTTCCATAATTAATTTTTAGTGTTGAATTAAAACTTCCATTTTGTGTTGGTAAAAAGTCGATATAGATTTTTGCTTTTTGAGTTGGGTTTAATGTGAAAGCGGTAGATTGGTTTGCAATTGAAAATGGAACTGATAAAGCTTTAGGTAATACAAAATAAATTGGTCTTGAAGTTCTGTTAGTTATTATAATACTGTCTTTTTTTCCTACAGAATTGATAGATACTTTACCAAAATCTATTATGGTTGGAGAAATAATTGGATCACGTTCAGGCAAATCTTGTATACAAAAATAACCATCGAACAGCCCACCTTTTAAATTGGGTGAGAATCCATTGCGAATAGGTTGAAAATCGCTTGATGAAGTAAAACCCCCACAATAAATATGATTCTGATTTATTGCTAAAGCTCTTGCAAAATCTGAATTTGCACCGCCTATATATGTAACATAACTTATCGTAGTATCGCGTGGATTTATCATGACCCAAAAACAATCTGAGCCACCCCCGAAAGGACGATTAAAGTCTGCATCTTTTGGAACAGGAGGAGTTGTAATTTCTCCTTTAGTATTGCCAAAAACATAAATTTGTCCATAACTATCTTCTTTAATATCAAAGAGCTCCTCTGAAAATGCACCACCTATATATGTACCGTATTTCAAAGTATCTTGCTCGTTAAATTGTGCAATAAATCCATCATCTTCACCAATTTGGTACGAAGAAAAAGAGTTTCCAGCTGTAGGCAAATCCGTTGAATTTGTAGTACCACAAACAGAAACAAAACCTACTGTATCTACAGTAAGTCCAATAATTCTATCATTATCAGAACCTCCGTAATAGTGAGATGAGATAAATTGACCAGTAGTTTTGTTTATTCGAGTAATAAACCCATCCGTTCCACCTCTCCACCCATTGTTACTGTTTTTTATATCATTACTGTTAGTATACCCACCAATAATAACTTTATCTTTATATAATGCAATTGATGTTGCTGCATCATAGTCAGTGCCACCAAAATATCCGGAATAAAGAACCTTTTTACCGGGAATATTTATTGCTTGATAAAACACGTCTCCACCACCCTTAGAAGAATTAATTCTCAAGGGCAACCTATTATCATCCCTCGTTACACCAACCACATATAATGCACCGATTGTATCATCATAAACAATTTTACGAATAGAGTCTTGAGATTCATCTCCAACATATGTACAAAATTCTAAACGACTGCCTTCGTTTGTAAATTGGGCTACAAATCCATCATAGTCATTTGCGTTTAATATCGTATCAGGTGCATTTGGTGTAATCGGGAAACCTCTTGATAAGGGCGAATTAGTATATCCTCCAACAATCACAGATCCTGATTTATCTAATACCATTGAAACTATTTCATCGTTTTGTGTTCCACCTATAATACAATAATAAACCAAATTTTTTCCGTCAGGTGTAAATTTAGCAACAAATCCATCCAAATTTCCTTGAGTTGTATTATATCTATATCGAGCGGTAATCGAAGGGAAATCATTTGGTGTGTTAGTTGTACCGGCTACGTAAATATTTCCTAATTCATCAATTTTAATATCATTTATTTTATCGTTTCCGACACTACCAAAATATGCCCCCATTATTACAGGATCAATAACTAATGGAAGAGACCGGTCATAAACTCCAAGGTTAAAATTAACTTTACTATCTGAAGAATTCTGATTCTTCGTAAGTAAAAACTCGCAAGGGATTTTTAAGATACCTTCATTTGATACTTGATATGCGAGTAATCCTTGATGTCTTTGTATTAGATTATTATCGTCTTCAAAACACAACTCTCCTTCGGAATTAATAGCAATGTTCTTAATGTTTTTAAATGTTATAAAAGCATCATTTGGGTTTCCTCCTGGTCTTACTATAAAATCATATCGAGGATACCCATTATCAAAATACCAACGCATGTCAATATTTGTTGCTACGTTTGGCAATATAATGCTACTAAACCTTTCTACATTAATACTTTGAGGTTTTCCTTGATAATAATGAAATTGACCGGAGAGTTTATCTATTGGTTCTACAGTTAGGTTACAAGCATCGCTTACAACCATTTCAACTGAATGGTTTACGTTTGAATGAAAGTCTTGTATTATACTAGACTTAGTAATCCAAATATCAGAACTTGAAGCAAAGGCAACATATAATACCTCTGGTGAGTACTGACCTTTGTTTTGTAAAAAATAGGGTTGGTGAAGTGCAGAGATATCTTGAGAAAAAGAAGACAAAGTAGTAATAATCAATCCACAAACTAAAGATATTATCCTTTTTGTGTTGTTTCTATTACCTACTATACGTTTATACATTTTATTGATAATCTTCATGCAAATACTAAAGATTTCTTATTCTGGGATTATAAATAATTATTAATTATTTATTGGTTGTCTTCGTTTATTAATATGATTTTTTGCAATTGCCGCTACTGCCGAAAGTGGAAATTGAAGTTCCTTTGGAATTAAACCTATCCAATGATTTTCAACATAACTTGTTGAATAAAATCCACTTCTAAATTGTTCAGAATCCAAAACGAAACGGCAGAACGGAATAGTTGTCCGAAGTCCACTCAAACGATAAACATCAAGAGCTTTAATGGTTTTTTTGATTGCACCTTCTCTTGTTGCATCAAAACAAATTAGTTTTGCAACCATTGAGTCGTAATTAACAGTTACTTCATAACCATCGTATAACGCAGCATCATTGCGAATTCCCTCTCCAATCGGAAGTCGAACATAATCTACCACTCCGGTTTCCGGTAAAAATTCATTATAAACATCTTCTGCACAAATACGACACTCAATTGAATGACCTTTTGCAACTATATCATTCTGCTTAAGTTCAAGTGGCATACCATACGCTATTTTAAGTTGCTGTTCTACCAAATCAATTCCCGACACCATTTCTGTTACAGGATGTTCAACTTGCAGACGAGTATTTACTTCCATAAAATAAAATTTACCTGAAGAATCAAGAAGAAATTCAAGAGTTCCTGCATTCGTATAATTGGAAGTTGCAACTAATCTAGATGCTGCTTCTCCCATTCTTACACGAATTTCAGGTGTTACTGCAATTGAAGGCGATTCTTCTATTACTTTTTGATGTCTACGTTGAATTGAACATTCACGTTCTGGGAAATAAAGAATATTTCCAAAATTATCGGCCAAAATCTGTATTTCAATATGTCGCGGATTAACTATGTATTTTTCAATAAAAACTCTGTCATCGCCAAATGAAGTCATTGATTCGCTTTGAGCAGAATGAAGTGCAGATTCTAATTCTTCAGGTTTTTCAACCATTCTCATACCTTTACCGCCACCTCCTGCTGCTGCTTTTAAAATTACAGGATATCCTATATCGTTTGCAATTTTCTTAATGACTGTAATTTCAGATACCGCTCCATCAGAACCTGGTGAAATCGGAACTCCTGATTTAATTGCAAGTTCACGAGCGGCAGTTTTATCACCAAGTGCATGAATTGCTTCAGGACTTGGACCTATAAAAACCATATTAGCTTTTTTTACTGCTTTAGCAAATTCAGCATTCTCGGATAAGAATCCATAACCTGGATGGATAGCTTCGGCTCCTGTCTCAAGAGCCGCTGAAATAACTTTATTTATTACTAGATAGCTTTCTCTCGGTGTTACACCGCCTATACAAATTGCTTCATCAGCTTCTTTTACATGCAATGATGCAGAATCAGGTTCTGAATAAATGGCAACAGTCTGAATTCCCATTTTTTTACAAGTTTGAATCACCCTCAAAGCAATTTCACCACGATTTGCAATTAGTATCTTTGAAAACATGTACTTATTTTCCTTTTAAATTATAACCGAAAGAAGTTTATTTATTATATAAGGTTACATTAAGAAACTTTTCAATGCAATTTACAAATTTTTCAACAGTTTTTTATTGTAATTTTAAAACAAAGTCTCATATTGGATTAATATTTAAATAACAATCATAAATGTATTACAAACATTTGTAGATAAAATAAAATTCAACTTGAACTTGCTTGAACTTGGTTTATATTCGAGTCTTAATGTGATATAGACTGTTAATGACTACTACTTCCTTACATTACCATAGAAATAATTGCAATCGATCAGTTATTTTGTTTTTTATCAATAAGTTAAATACATCTTTATATTTCTTACCATTATTTTTTAACAGTGTTTATAATTGAAGAGTAAGAAATACTGTTTCTTTCAAATTTTGTATTTTTGTCGTCAAAATTCTATCTAATTTTATGAATGGTGAGATTTAATATTATGAAAATCCGTATTGAAACTGATTCTATGGGACAAATTTCAGTTCCAGCTGATAAATACTATGGTGCTCAAACAGCACGTTCTTTAGTTCACTTTGCAATCGGTATTGAGAAAATGCCAAGAGAATTGATTCGTGCATTAGGAATTTTAAAAAAAGCGGCTGCGATTGTCAATACAGACGTTGGAATTCTTCCTAATACAAAATGTGAACTAATTTGTCAAGCTGCTGACGAAGTAATTAACGGAATCTTAGATGAGCATTTCCCTCTTTCTATTTGGCAAACAGGTTCGGGTACTCAAACGAATATGAATACAAATGAGGTTATTTCTAATCGTGCCATAGAAATTTCAGGTGGAGAAATGGGTTCAAAAAACCCTATTCACCCTAATGACGATGTAAACAAATCTCAAAGTTCTAATGATACATTTCCCACAGCTATGCATATTGCAGCAGTTGAACAAATGGTTCATAAATTAATACCAAGTGTAACCGCATTACGTGACACATTACACCATAAAGCTATAGAATACAAGAATATAATAAAAAGTGGACGAACTCATTTGATGGATGCTACTCCGGTTACATTGGGACAAGAACTTTCTGGATACGTTCAGCAATTAACAAATGGGCTTGCTCGAATTGATGCAGTTCTTCCGTCCTTGTATGAGCTTGCTTTAGGAGGAACAGCCGTAGGAACAGGGCTTAATACACATCCGGAATTTGCAGTTCGTGGAGCGGCAAAAATTGCAGAACTTACCGGATTACCTTTTGTAACTGCTCCAAATAAATTTGAATCTCTTGCCGCACACGATGCACTTGTTTTTGCTCATGGTGCTTTAAAAACAATCGCGGCTTCACTTATGAAAATAGCAAATGATATTCGATGGATGGCTTCTGGACCACGTTGCGGTTTAGGTGAAATATCTATTCCTGAAAATGAACCCGGTTCATCAATTATGCCCGGAAAAGTAAATCCTACGCAACCAGAAGCAATGACAATGGTTGCTGTACAAGTGTTTGGAAATGATGCTTCTATTAATTTTGGAGGTGCATCAGGGAATTTTGAGTTAAATGTTTTCAAACCGGTAATGATTTATAATTTTTTACAAAGTGTTCGTTTAATTTCAGATAGTTGTGTCATGTTCAACGAACATTGTGCCGAAGGTATCGAACCAATATTGCCAAAACTTGAATATTATAACAACAATACTCTAATGCTTGTAACCGCATTAAATCCACATATTGGCTATGACAATGCCGCAAAAATTGCAAAATATGCTCATCATTCCGGTGGAACTTTACGTGATGCTGGTATAGAACTCGGATTACTTTCAAGTGAAGACTACGACAGATTAGTAAACCCAGAAAATATGATTGGTCCAAATATTTAACTTAAGAAATTTTATGAACAATTACGCAATCTTTATTCTTGCAGCTATGATTGTTGCTTATACACTTGATGTTATTACAGGCATTTTGAATGTTCGTGCTCTTAAACCTGAACTTCCTAAAGAATTTGATGGGGTTTATGATGCCGAGAAATATCGTAAATCTCAAGAATATACACGAGTCAGTTCAAAATTCGGGCTGTTTGTTTCTACTGTCAACTTAATAATAACTCTTATTTTCTGGTTTGCAGGTGGATTTACCGTTGTAGATTCCTATGTCAGCTCTTTGTCGCTTAATCCTATTTTATCAGGACTTCTATTTATAGGTTTATTAGTAATTGCAAACTCAATAATTTCATTTCCATTTGGTATTTACTCAACTTTTGTAATCGAAGAACGATTTGGGTTTAACAAAACAACAGTGAGGACTTTTATTCTTGATAAACTGAAAGGAATAGGATTAGGATTAGTACTTGGAGTCCCTGTATTAGCCGGTATTTTATGGTTTTTTGAAGTTTCGGGAAGTTTAGCATGGCTCTATTGTTGGATTGCAATTACACTGTTTACATTAATTATTCAATATATTGCTCCAACATGGATTATGCCTTTATTCAATAAATTCACACCGCTCGAAGATGGTGAATTGCGGAGTACATTGCTCAATTATGCAGAGAAAGTGAATTTCCCATTGCAAGGGATTTATGTTATAGACGGCTCAAAAAGGTCAGCTCGTTCTAATGCATATTTTACCGGTTTTGGGAAGAACAAGCGCATTGCCCTCTACGATACATTAATAAACAACCATACAATTGAAGAACTTACAGCGGTGTTAGCTCATGAAGTAGGTCATTACAAACGCAAACATATTTTCCAAAGTATAGCTCTTTCTATCGTGCAATCAGGGGTTATGTTTTATCTATTGTCACTTTTTCTAAACAATCGAGAACTTTGTTCAGCTTTTTATATTGAAAAACCTTCCATCTATGCAAGTTTGGTGTTTTTTATGATGTTATATGCTCCTGTCAGCACACTTATTGGATTAGCGATGAATATGTTTTCTAGAAAAAATGAATATGAAGCTGATTATTTTGCAGCAGAAACAACCGGAAAACCGGAATCCATGATTGCTACTCTCAAAAAATTATCTGCGGATAATCTATCCAATCTTACTCCACATCCTTTATATGTATTTTTGAATTATTCACATCCAACAGCAATTCAAAGGATTACTGCTTTGAGAAACTCAGCTTAGTTTTTTAACTGCTCGCACCTGTGTAATACTTCAACGACCAGTTAAAAAAACGAGTGGCACCAAAAATAAAAAGTACTGCTGCTAAAAGTTGCCAAATAATTATCTCAGTGGTAATTGAACTGTCATACAGAACTCTGGCAGGAACAGAAGCAACCATAGCCATTGGAAATATTGATATAAACATTCTCTGCATTGAGCGTGAGTAAATACTTGCAGGTTTCATTGCAAACTGATAGAG
Organism: Bacteroidota bacterium; assembly: GCA_018266765.1. GTDB lineage: Bacteria > Bacteroidota > Ignavibacteria > Kapaibacteriales > UBA961 > JADJXV01. The sequence continues at coordinate 6,958 of JAFDZU010000036.1, read as the reverse complement.
GGAATGAAAAATATGTTGAATTCCTTCGGCATTTACAAGAAATATAGAAATTGATGCCATAACTGTTTGCATTGCAAGTAAGATAACCGTTCCGCTTATTACCAACATTCCAAAAAGCAGAATTTGTCCGAATGAAAAAACATTGGTGCTGATATGTATTCCATATATAAGAAATGCGATTGCGGTCAGTAAGTTGAGAACTGACGCGACATTAGCGTAACGGAAAAACACCATAAAAAATGGAGAAACGGGCTTATTGACATAAAAATCCAATTCACCTGAAATAACATACCCCGGGAAACGCCAGAAATTTGTTGAAATCATCATCATATTGATGCCGTCAACAATAAATAATGTTCCGAGAAATATTGTCATATCAGCAGATTTAAGTCCGCCGATTGATGGAGTATATAAAAACAGAACTTGAAACAGTGCTATTTGAACACCATACCAAGCAACATCTACCAAAAAGTATAGAATAAAATGTGCTCTGAATTCCAACTCACGAGAAAGACAGTTATTAAAAAATGAAATCCAAAGTTTGAAGTATCTAAACATTACATTTAACTAATACAAAATTTATCGAAAATTCTACACACTACCTTACATTAGAACCCTACACCTTTTAGTTTTAAGCCACTAGATTCATCCAAACCAAACATGAGGTTCATATTCTGTACAGCTTGACCGGATGCACCTTTAAGCAAGTTATCTATTACACATTCGATAAATACATTTTCTTTAAACTTCTGAACTTTTATAAATGATTTATTTGTATTAATTACTTGCTTTAGGTCAATTGAATCTGACCGGACAAAAGTAAAAGGATGTGTATTATAATAGTTTTGAAATATTTCTTGTACTTCGTCAATTGATAAATCTAATTCGGTATAAATAGAAGAAAAAATTCCACGAGTAAAACTTCCACGCTGAGGAATAAAATACATAGGTTGGTCAAAATCTTGCTGTATTGTTGCAATTGATTGTCCAATTTCATGCAAATGTTGATGTTCAAATGGTTTATAAACAGAAAGATTGTTATTACGCCAACTATAATGAGATGTTAGACTTAACCCTTGTCCTGCACCTGTTGAGCCGGTTGTCGAAGTAATATGTATGGGATTCTGTAATAAATTTTTTGCGGCAAGTGGTAATAATGCAAGCTGAATACTTGTAGCAAAACATCCGGGATTCGCTATATTCTTTGCGGCTTTGATTTTTTCACGTTGTAATTCCGGTAATCCATATATAAAATTATGCGGACTCTCAATCCAACGGAAATCTTGACTTAAATCTATTATATGTGTTTCAGGGTTTAATTCTGTATTTTCAATAAAATATTTTGATTCACCATGTGCATTACACAAAAACATAACATCAATATCGATATGTATAGTATTTGTGAATATAAGGTTAGTATCACCATATAAATCAGTATGTATTTCATGTACATACTTCCCTGCACAATTTTTACTATAGGCAAAAATTATTTCAACAGCCGGATGTAATAATAATAAACGAAGAAGTTCACCACCTGTATACCCCGCTGAACCGATGATACCTACTTTGATTTTGTTTACTTCAGTCATAAATCTTTAGTGTGAATAGAGTGATACATAAATAGTTGATTGCTAAAAATTTTCGTAAACCCTTTTACATCTTCTCCACTCCACGAATTATTCATTTCACCGTAACTTCCAAATTTTGGGGACATTAGATCATACTGAGATTCAATTCCTTCAAGTACAAATCTGTGAGGTAGTAATCGAACTATTACTTTACCACTAATAAATTCCTGAGTATCATACAGAAATTTCTCAATATTTCTCATAGTTGGGTCTAAAAACTGTCCTTCGTGTAATGAATTGCCATACCAAATACTTAATTGGTCTTTCCAGTACAATTGCCATTTTGTTAGGTTATGTTTTTCGAGGAGATGATGTGATTTTATAATTATGAGTGGTGCGGCGGCTTCAAATCCAACTCTTCCTTTAATACCAATGATTGTATCGCCAACATGAATATCTCTACCAATTCCATACGGTTGAGAAATTAACTTTAAATGTTGAATCGCTAAAGATGGATGAGCAAATTTCTCATTATTAATCGAACTAATTTCACCCTTTTCAAATTCTACGATCACAACTTCTTCTCCAGATTTACTAATTGGAGTAGGCCATGCAGATTCAGGTAGTGGTAGATTAGATGTTAGAGTTTCTTTCCCTCCTACAGAAGTTCCCCAAAGTCCTTTGTTGATTGAATACGTCGCTTTTTCGTAATTCATATCAATTCCATTTTCCTTTAGAAAATTAATTTCTTCAGTCCGTGAGAGTTTTAAATCTCTGATTGGAGTAATAATCTCTGAGTAAGGATGAAGTATTGACATTATTAAATCAAACCTAACTTGGTCATTCCCTGCCCCTGTACTTCCATGAGCAATCTTGTTTATCTCTTGCTTTTTTGAATAATTAGCAATTGCTGCGGCTTGGGCTATTCGTTCTGCACTAACTGACAATGGATACGTATTATTTTTAAGTATATTACCAAAAATGAGATATTTTACAACTGTATTATAATAATGTTCGGTTTCATTAATATGATGAAAAGAAGCAACTCCTAATGATAAAGCATGACGTTCGATTTCAAGTATTTCGTCATTTGAAAATCCACCGGTGTTTACTAAAACAGCATGAACTTCAAGATTCATAATTTTCGATAAATAAACTGCACAAAAACTTGTATCAAGACCACCACTAAATGCAAGGACGACTTTATTATTATTCATTAGTTTAATATATTATTCAGATTGTAATACGGTTAATTCTATTTCGGGATAAAATACTTGTTTATTCGTACTTTTTTCTAATGGATCATACAACATTGCAGTACAAAGACAATTTTGTCGTTGTTTACTTTGGAGAATTTCAAAATTGACACAATTTTGACAACCTTTCCAGAATGCTTCATCGTCTGTTAATTCAGAATACGTTACCGGTTCGTATCCCAAGTCAGAATTAATTTTCATCACAGCAAGTCCGGTAGTAAGTCCAAATATCTTCGAATCCGGAAATTTTGAACGTGATAATTCAAATATTTTGTTCTTAATTCGAGTAGCAAGACCATGCTTACGATACTCAGGTGCAACTATCAAACCTGAATTTGCTACATATTTACCGTGGCTCCATGTTTCAATGTAACAAAACCCAGCCCATTCACCATGATTATTAGTAGCAATTACGGCTTTACCTTCCGATATTTTTTGTTGTACATATTCTACAGAACGTTTAGCTATTCCTGTACCTCTTGCTTTAGCGGATTGTTCCATTTCAGCACAAATTTGTTCTGCAAAATCAAGATGAGAGTTTGTAGCAATAACTACAGTAAAAGAAATGTTATTTGTCATGTAAATGAAATTGATATATTGACTTCTAAATCAAAATACAAATAAGTGTTTTAATAAATATACATTTATGCTTGAAACAACTATAATAATTAAGTAGAGTATCAACCTAAGTGAATCAGCGTCGAATAGTAAATAAGGTAGGTTTAAAAACGAAAGGTAGTTCTAGTTTCAGTAAATGCGATAATATTACTATATGTAAAATGGTTACGGAATTATATCCGTTATTATATACAGTTATATGCATTCTGATTGGGGAGAAATTATATGCAAGTTTTACACAACTTGGAAACGTAATTCAAAAATATAAGCTTGCAAAAATACGAAAATTACAGGTTGTATTTTTTGTAAATATTGAAATAAAAATTCTTCACAGAATTGTTTAGCTATTCCTAAATTTATTGAAGATAGAATAGTTTGTTAAACTCATCTATGATAGTACTTGATTTACCTTGTTTTTAAACCAAGTAGGTAAAAATGTTGAAACTCCAAGATTTTTATTATTTGGAATTGATTCTGACTCGTTGTTTTGTTGTAATTCTAATAATATTTTATGATAAAATTTGATATCGGGTGGAACAATTTTTTTATTTTTTAAAGGTAATGCACCAATATTTTTAACAATAATATATTCAACAGATGACATATTATTTTTACGAAAAACTCTTGAATCAGATTTTACCAGATAGTGAGCATAATCATAGTTTTTAAGTTCTAAGTGGATTAGTATATTCAAAACTTTAATCGAAGTAACTATGTCATTTCTTACCTCTCGGATTCCTGAATCATTGAGGATATTATTTACCCATTTCAAAGCAATTATAGGTTGATTGTCAGCCAAATAAAGCCGTATTACTCTATCATATAAAATAGCTTTTTCAGTTTTAGGAATATTTACAAATTTTTCTAGACCTTCCTCAATTTGTCGAACAGATTCAATTCCCTTTTTATAATCTCCTGAATTTAATCTCAGTAATAAATCCAAAGAATGGAAAGTTATAAAGGCAGGTTCTTGCATATACGGAATTTCATTAGGTAATAATTTTAATTTCTGTAGCCCGATTTCCAATTCATCAAAATTATTCATATCTAAACATGAATGCAAATAATTATGGAGTGAATCGAGGTAGGATTTTGGACGTAATTTAGTTTGTAGTGGATTTTGTTCAAGCCATTCTACATGTTCTTTCGTATAACGATAAGTCATTGAATTGTCTCCTTTTACAAAGCTGACAGCAGCATGAATATTAAAATAATGTCCTTTCGATTCAAAAGTATATGCATTTGATACATTTTTTAACAGCGGATTATCGAGTGTAGAATTAATTTCGTTCCATTGTAATTCATTGGGAATTCTTCCTGCTTGTTTTAATATACTAAAGACTTTTGCAGATAGTTGTCTATATTCCAAAATATTATTTAATTTCCGTAGAACTTCACTTTCTTTTTCAAAAAGGTTAGGAATTGCTTTATAGTTCTGCTTATTCAGAATAAGTCGTTCCCAAGTAAAGCAATCCAATAATTTTGGGAAATTTTCAACACGAGTTGCGATTAACATAGCTTTTGCATTTTTCTTTGCAGCTTGTTCAACCAGCCCTTTACTCATCAAAAATTCTACTTGTTGTAATAAATGAGAAACTTCGAGATTTTTAGAAGACTCAGAATGGTACAAAGTCATACTTTCAAGAATAATTTTTGACAAATAGTGTTTTGCAACTGCTAATTGTTCAAGAAATTTTTCTCCATTGAATATTTTTCGTAAAAGTACATCATCATATTCATCCATTTTTTCAATTGCTGAAAATAGTTTTACCGAGTTTGCTTCTTCCGAATGCCTTGTAGCGTAGAGTTTAAAATATCGTTTTTCAGTTTTTTTAAGCGATTTTACGAGGTCAAAAAGGTCATCTGTTTGTTTCATACAGTTCTAATGAAAGTGAATGTAAAAATAATATAGTATATTCTTCTAACTAATTAATATTTAAATAAGTATATTATTGATTTTCGATAATATATGGAATAATTCTTTCTAATATTTAAATTCAGACTCCTAATAATTCTGCATTATTTCTACCTTTTGTTAAGGAACAGAATACTTATACACCAAGTATAAACAACAACTGAAATTTTTGATTTTTTCAATTGTTCATTTCAAAAGAACTTGGTTATCATTAAAAAAGTTTCCTTTTTAATTTTTAGTTGTTTTCATATTATATTTTTTAACATTCTTTTTCTATTCAGCCGAAACTAATTTTACATAATAATGCACTATATCTGAAACTCTAAATAATCAATAAATGGAATCTATTAATTATAGAATATCTACAAAATAGAACTTAGTTAATATAAATTATGTTTATAAACACAAACTAATACTCATAAAAACAAAATTCTCAAACAATTTATCAATATTTTTTTTTAACTTTATTAAGAGGTTTTCGATGAACAAACTGATGACATTTTACCGATTTTCAATTCTAGCACTCTGGATTGTGTTAGGAAGTTCAATTTCCGCTTATAGTTATGGAAGTGGAATTACAGGTCAAACTCAAAGTGGATGTACCTGTCATGGAGGCTCAAATTCCGCAACAACTCTTAGTATTCAAGGTGTTAGTGGCACGTCAATTACAATGACTCCCGGAGAAAATAGATCATTTACCGTAATTGTAGCTCATTCAACCCAACCCTATGCAGGCGTGGATATTTCAATTAAAAATTCCGGAGGAAGTAATGTTGGAACTCTATCTGCCGGTTCTGGCTTGCAACTTACAGGAGGTGAACTAACACATTCAGCTAAGAAAGCTATTACGAGTGGGCAGGCAGCATTCACATTTACATGGACAGCCCCTTCATCAACCGGTGATTATTTACTCCGAGCCGCAGGCAATGCAGTTAATAATAATGGAAATGATCAAGGTGATATTTGGAACTTTTTAAGTACAGTAACAATTACCGTTGCAACTCCAAGTATTGTAGTTACTGTTCCAAATGGTGGAGAAACGATATGCCGTAACTCACAAACAAATATCGCTTGGACTCCAACTCTGATTAGTGGAAATGTTAAAATCGAATATACAACAGATGGAAATACTTATACACAAATTGCAAGTGTCCCGGCAACCCCTTCAAGTTATACTTGGAGCATTCCCGCTGGGCAAACTATAAGTTCTACATATAAAATAAGAGTTTCTGATGCTTCAAATGCTTCCATTTCAGATATTTCTGATGCTAATTTTACTATTTCTTCTGCTCCTATAATTACCACTCAACCAAAACCGGATACTGTTTGCCCGGGAAGTCCTATTACATTAAGTGTAGTAACTGATAATCCGACAGGTTATTCATATCAGTGGCGTAAAGCTGGAAATAATATTCCTGGGGCAACTTCTACTTCATATACAATAGCTTCGGCTCAATTGACTGATGGTACAAGTTATGATGTTGTAGTAACTGGTTGTTCAGCATTAACAAGTAGTGCAGTAACTCTCATTATCAATTCTCCTCCGGCTATAACCTCTCAACCCAATGATACGAATGTCTGCCCGGGTTCACTCGCAAAGT
>JAFDZU010000035.1:9909-81854 GCA_018266765.1 Bacteroidota bacterium | reverse complement strand
TTAGAAGCGTTAATCAAGCTGGAATAACTGGAATTGTGACAAAAATTAGAATAAACTATAATTAATCTTTTAAAATTAGGATTGGTACCAATATATTCAAATAAAAAAAGGACTGAAAGAATCAGTCCTTTTTTTATTTGAACTATTTGTAATAGATATACTTAGTGTTGTGTCTCAAGCCAGCGTTCTGCATCAATCGCCGCCATACATCCTGTTCCGGCGGCAGTTACTGCCTGACGGTAAACGGAATCTTGTGCATCACCACAAGCAAACACACCTTCGATATTTGTATAAGTAGATTTACCTTTGGTAATCAAATATCCTGTTGCTTCGTCCATGTCGAGTATTTCCTTAAAAATATCTGTGTTGGGTTTGTGACCAATTGCTACAAAACATCCATCGGCAGGAACTTCCCACATTGTTCCGTTTTGGGTGTTTTTAAGTCGTAAACGTACTAATTTACGGATTCCATTGGGCTGAATTTCGCCGATATATTCATCAACTTCCGCATTGAGAAGAAATTCAATTTTAGGATTGTTTTGGCACCGTTCTAGCATGATTTTAGATGCACGAAATTCTTCTCGGCGATGAACGATGGTTACCTTTGAGGCAAACCTTGTCAGGTAATTTGCTTCTTCCATAGCGGTATCGCCACCGCCAACCACAAATACTTCTTGATTCCGAAAGAAAAACCCGTCGCACGTCGCACAAGCAGAAACTCCATATCCCATATATTCTTGTTCGCCCAGTGATCCCAAAAGTTTTGCTTGTGCACCTGTAGAAACAATCACAGCATCTGCTGTATATTCGGTTCCTCGCTCGGAAATCATTCTAAAAGGTCGTTGTGAGAAATCAACGGAAACAATTGTTTCATAGATCGAAACAGCCCCGAATTTATGAGCTTGTTTTCGGAATACTTCCATCATCTCAGGTCCCATAATTCCATGTTCGAATCCCGGATAATTTTCTACTTCTGTAGTAATTGTCAGTTGTCCTCCCGGTTGAGTTCCCTCGAATACTGCTACTCCGAGTCTTGCACGAGATGCGTATAATGCCGCAGTAAATCCAGCGGGTCCGGAGCCAATAATAATAACTTGATGATGATTTGCCATAATAATTTTCTTAATAAATTGAGTAGAAAATGAGCTGTTTTTAGCTCTGATTACCTACAAAATAACGTATTGTTTTGTTGTAAAAAAAAAATAACCGACTGACTAAAACTAAAATTGTTCATACTTAGACGTGAAAATAATATTGCTATTGATAAAAAAGCAATTGTGTAAGTTATGGAAAAATCAGTATTTTTGATACACAACCTACTGTTAAAAATATGTACACTTAAATTTTAAGGAGAACTAATGACAACTTTTACTGTAAACGGGCAAAAAAAGACGCTTGATGTACCATCCGAGATGCCACTTTTGTGGGTATTACGAGATATTTTAAACCTAACAGGAACTAAATATGGATGTGGCGTCGGAGTGTGTGGGGCATGTTCTGTTTTGGTGGATAATAGTATTGCAGTTCGTTCTTGCCTTGCGACTTGTGCCGATATGGAAGGTAAAAATATAGTCACTATCGAAGGATTAAGCAGTGATAATTCCCATCCACTTCAAAAAGCATGGATGGAACTTGATGTTCCTCAATGCGGTTACTGCCAAGCAGGTCAGATTATGAATGCAGCCGCGCTCCTTATAAATAATCCAAAACCTACAGACGAAGACATTAACGAATCTATGAAAGATGATGTGTGTCGCTGTGGAACATATCAACGTATTCGAGAAGCAATACATCAAGCAGCAGGTAATTAACATATGAAATATCAGAAAGTGATTGAATCTCCTTTAGGGAAAATTAAGATTGTTGGAGATGAAACTGAGATTTCATGCGTGGAGTTTGTTAGTAATTTAACCGAAATCAGTTCTGATAGTTCATCAAATATTGTTGAACAATGTGCACAAGAATTGAGAGAGTATTTTGCAGGAATAAGAACTGAATTTTCAGTTACTCTTCGTCAAACAGGAACAGAATTTCAGCAAAGAACGTGGAAACAACTTGAATCAATACCAATCGGTAAAACAATGTCATATTTAGAATTAGCGCAGGCATTAGGCGATAAACAATTAGTTCGCGCCGTTGGAAATGCTAACGGAAAAAATAAGATTGCAATTCTTGTCCCATGTCATAGAGTAATTAGAGCAAATGGAAATTTAGTTGGCTATGCCGGAGAACTTTGGCGTAAACATTGGCTTTTGAAACATGAAAAATCAGTGTATGGTTCGGAATCTCAATTATCAATTTTGTAAGCTCTTTACACTTAAATAACAATGAATACTATGAAAAATAAATCAATTACTGAAATTCAAACTCCAACTCGCCGTAGCTTTCTGATTGGAATAGCAACGACAGGTGTTGGAATAGTCTTATCTTCATTAACTGCTAAAAGCGAGGTTTTAAATATGATACCCGAACAAACTGCACAAAGTTTTGAACCAACATTGTGGGTAAAGATTGACCCGGATGGCACAACTACCATTACTGTAGCTCGTTCCGAAATGGGACAAGGTGTTCGCACATCTCTTTCAATGATTGTTGCTGAAGAAATGGATGCCGATTGGTCGAAAGTAAAAATTCGACAATCTCGCCCTGATTTCACAGGAATAGGCGCGCAGTTTACCGGTGGAAGTAGTAGTGTAACGGGAAGTTACAACAATCTTCGCAAAGCAGGAGCAACTGTTAGAGCAATGCTCATATCTGCGGCCGCCAAAAAATGGGGAATCACCGAAGCAAATTGCATTGCAAGCAAAGGCGTCATTTCAGAAAAAAATGGATCACGAAAAATTACCTATGGTGAATTAACGGACGATGCCTCAAAAATTACTGTTCCGACGAATCCTTCATTAAAAAATGTAGCTGACTACAAACTCATCGGCACACCACAACCGCACGTGGATAATCCCGACATCGTAAGTGGCAAAGCAAAATACGGTCTTGACGTAAGAGTGCCGGGGATGAAATATGCTGTTATGGTACGAATGATCGCTTTTGGTGCTTCTATTAAAAGTTTTGACGCAACAGAAACCCTAAAAATTCCGGGAGTTCTCAAAGCTGAAAATGTGAGTGGAGTTGGTCTTGTTGTTCTGGCCGATAATACATATTCTGCTCTCGCTGGTCGAGATGCTCTGAAAATTGAATGGAATATGGGAAATAATACTACACTTTCGAGCGCATCAATCAGCGACCGACTGAGAGCCGGAATCGGTTCTGTTGCGGATGTTCCGTCGAATTCTACACAGAAAATTGAAGCACATTACGAACTGCCCTATCTTGCCCATGCAACAATGGAACCAATGAATTGCGTTGCCGATGTTCGAGATACAAGTGCAGAAATATGGTGTCCGTCGCAGGGCGGGGATTCTACGCGCTCAGGTGTTGCAAATGCGATTGGACTTCCGGCTAATTCGATAATTGTTAATACAACTCTCATCGGCGGTGGATTTGGACGGCGTTTGTCAATGGAGTATGCTTCATTTGCCGCTCGAATCTCAAAAGCATTTAAAGTTCCGGTTTTGTTTATGTTCTCACGACAAGACGATATGCGTGGTGATTATTATCGCCCGGCAAGTTATCATGTTTGCAAAGGTGGATTAGATGCAAATGGTAAGGTAACAGGGTGGGTACATAAATCAGTCAATGGTGGTGCTCAAAATCCTCCCTATCAATTGCCTTCTCCCAATTCAAGTGCAACTACTGTTAATTTTCCCATACCAACAGGAGCATGGCGTTCTGTGGAGCATACGTCTGCGGTATTTGTGAATGAATGTTTTATAGACGAACTTGCTTTTGCCGCAGGAAAAGACCCCTTTGAATTCAGGAGAGATATGCTTCCGGCTGGTAGGTTTAGAACTGTTCTGGAGAAAGCGGCAGAACTTGCAGAATGGAAAAAACCATTACCCAAAGGTTGGGGACGAGGAATTGCTTGTACAAATGCCTATTCAGCTGTTGCACATGTTGTTGAAGTATCGGTTTCAGAGCAAGGAATTCTCAAAGTGGAGCGTGTGGTTGCCGTTGTGGATTGTGGAATTGCAATTAACCCTATGGGAGTTGAGGCGCAAATGCAAGGCGCGGCAGTAGATGCAATGTCCACAGCATTAAAGTCTGAAATTACTATTGAAAATGGACAGGTAAAGCAAAGCACATTCCGTGATTATGAATGGTTACGTATGAATGAAATGCCCAAAATTGAAGTGCATATTATGGCAAGTACACAGTCGCCAAGTGGTATGGGCGAGGCGGGCTTTCCTTCGATGTCGCCTGCTTTACTCAATGCTATTTTTAACGCAACTGGCAAGAGAATACGCACATTACCCGTCCAAAGAACTTCACTTTCAGCTGTTGAAAATTCAGAAATTACAACGCACGGTGAGATAAATGTTTTTCCGAATCCGTTTCATTCTTCATTTAAAATTGATGGAAAATTGAGTAATTCTCAGTCAGGTGAAATTTCGATTTCTATTCAAAATTTATTAGGTTCAACGCTCCTCGAAACTCAGGGATTACTCGGCAATGAAGGCAATTTTTTACAAGAAATCAACTTTTCTCCTGCATCGGCGGGTGTATATTTTTTGACCGTCAAAAATGGCAAATCCGCGATTATGAGGAAGATTGTGAAGGAATAGTATATTAGCAATTTATTATGAATTCATAAGATTTGAGTAAGAATTAAGTAGTAAAAATACAGTAGATTTACTTTTATAATGACCGAAATCCAAAAAATACTGGGAGCATATACTGCAATAGATTTTACCGTCAAGCGGGGAGCACTTGCTACCGTAGTGAAACTATTTGGGTCGTCGTATCGCCGCCCGGGTGCGCGTATGATTATGACTACCGACGGTCGGTGGACTGGTGCAATAAGTGGGGGATGTCTCGAAGGCGACGCTCTCCGTCGTGCTCGTGAAGTTATCGAAAGCGGAAAACCTGCCGTTATTCGGTATGATACAATGGATGATGATTCAAATGAGCTTGGTGTAGGGTTGGGGTGCAATGGAATAATTGATGTTCTTATTGAGCCACTTTCGGGTATAAATGATGCTTCAATTGAATCAATTCGTATGGCAGAAAACAAAGAAGCACCATTGGTAATTCCGCTTGTGTTTCGTTCTGAAAATCCAAATTTCCCTATCGGTACGCGATGGAAGTCTGATGAACTTCAAGTTTGGAATTCCACTAAATTATTGCTTGATTTGCAATATGATTGCGAGCGTGCTCTTGATTCTAAAAAGTCAGTAACACAATTGTATATGACATCGTATGGCGAGATAGAAGTTTTTATCGAGGTAATCAAACCGCAAACTCGACTTGTAATTTTCGGGAGCGGTTATGATGCTTCGCCTGTGTCGGCACTTGCAAAAATATTGGGTTGGATGGTAACGGTTACTGATGATTGCGCCGCCAAAACATTTCCGTTCAAATTTCCGACTGCTGATGCTGTGTGTCATCTTCATACAGATGCTATTTTAAATAATTTGACACTCAATGAAAACACTGTTTGTGTGGTTATGTCACATAATTATCATTATGATTTATCAGTTGTTAGGCAATTACTACAGACCAATGTTCGAGTAATCGGGATACTTGGACCGAAAAAAAGGTGGGTAAAAATGATAGATGAACTTTTGGTTGAAGGAATTACAATTACCCCTGAAGATGAAGGGAGAATTTACAGTCCGATTGGTTTGGATATTGGAGCTGAAACTCCCGAAGAAATTGCAGTTTCGATTATCAGTGAAATCCAATCAATTTTAACAAAAACTAATGGTAAGTCTCTAAAAAATAAACTTGGAACAATTCACGAACAAGAAGAATTTTTTGGATAAATAATGACTTCTTCTTCCTTACAACTTGGAATCGTGATTCTTGCCGCAGGTGAATCTAAACGATTAGGAACTCCGAAACAACTTCTCGATTGGAACGGTGAAACGCTCTTGCAAAAATCTATAGCAACGGCGAATCAGCTTCTGGAAAACAATTATTCCAATTCGTTACTGTATGTAGTTCTTGGTGCAAAGTATGAGGAGATTTCAGCGCATATACGAAGTGAAAATGTAGTTATTTGTCAAAATAAACAATGGGTTGATGGTATTGGTTCGTCTATTAGGTGCGGAATTGAAGAAATGTCAGCCCAAGGGAAGTGTAATGCCGCGCTTATTATGTTGTGCGACCAACCGTATATAACAAGTGATTATTTGCAAAAACTCGTTGAAAGATTTATCGAATCGGATAAAAGAATTATTACTACAAGCTATAATAAAATCAATGGTGTTCCTGCATTATTTGATAAGAAATATTTTGCAGAATTATGTGCACTTCGAGGTGAACAAGGGGCGAAACAAATAATAAAACGCTTTGCTATTGATTGTGAAACAGTAGATTTCGAAAAGGCGGCTATTGATATAGATACATCAGAAGATTATGTGAAAGCTCTTCGTTTAATAATTAATTAAAAGATAAAAATATATAGTAAAAATATAGATTATTAATTAAAGAAATATACTTATAAAATAAATATTTAAAAAATAATATTAATTATGTAATTTCAAATATATGAAAGACAATACAAAACTTACTCGAGTCATTTATATTATCGGTGTTATTGGTTTATTAATTGGAATTCTTGACCCAATGGAAGGTTCAATTGTAATAGCATTTGGAAGTGTCTTTATAACAATCTCAACGTATTTAACAAAAGACAAATATTATAAATTATTTTTAATATCATCATTATCGATATTATTTGGTGTATTTTTTCTTTTTTATCTTTCCTCTCTTGGAGGTTTTGGAGGAAAATCAACTTTATCATGGTGGTGGGGTAGCCTCATTCTTCCCTATCCTTTAGGATGGTTGATGTCAATTATAGTATTGCTGATTAAAACCTTTAAAAAAACAGAAAAATAACTTTTTTACAATAACAATGCAACTACAATTATTAATAGGAATTTTGCTCCTAATATTGATTTCGGGATTTAAAATAGCACAAGAATATCAACGTTCGATTGTCTTTAGACTTGGACGTTTTAATTCCATAAAAGGTCCCGGATTTTATTGGCTAATACCGTTTATAGACAGACAACAGCGAGTTGATATAAGAACTAAAACTGTTGATTTAGAACAACAAGAAACTATCACTAAAGATAGTGTAACTATTAAGGTAAATGCAGTCTTATGGTTCAAAATAACAAATCCCGAAGATGCTATTATAAAGGTGGCAGATTACAATAAAGCGGTGTACCAGTTTTCGGTAACTGCCTTGCGGAATATTATAGGACAGCACACACTTGACGAAGTACTACGAGAAAGAGAGCAAATAAATGGAACTCTCCAAAAAATTGTGGATACAATAACAGAGCCGTGGGGAATTAAAATTGAAATGGTAGAGATGAAAGATGTAGAAATTCCTGAGGCGATGCAACGTGCAATGGCACGAGAAGCAGAAGCAATTAGAGAAAAAAGAGCAAGAATTGTAAAAGCAGAAGCAGAGTTAGAAGCATCTATAAAATTAACACAAGGAGCGAAAGAAATGGAAAAAAGTCCGATTGCACTTGAACTAAGGCGTATGCAAATGTTATCGGAGATTGGAATTGACAATAATACAACGACTGTAATATTAATGCCGTCAGACTTTACAAATGCGGCAAAAAGTTTTACAGAATTCGTTCAGAATAAAAAACTTGATGAATAAAAATCAGCTAAAACAAATCCCATTGATTATTATAGGGAGTGCGCGAAAAAATAGCAACACTAGATATTATGTAGATAAGATATTTGATGAAATTGACTGTAAGGTTCTTGATTTGTTAGATTATCAAATATCACCATATAATTACGATGGGAAATATCCATCTTCCGACAATTTTTATCAATTAGTAGAAGAAATAGTTTACCACGATACTTTAATTTTTGCCACACCGGTTTATTGGTATTCAATGAGCGGACTTATGAAAAACCTCTACGATAGGTTTTCAGACCTATTAACAATTCAAAAAGAAACAGGCAAAAAATTAAAGAATAAAAATATAATTTTATTGGCCGTTGGTGCTGATAGTAAATTGCCGGAAGGTTTTGAAATACCCTTTAAATTAACTGCTGAGTATTTTGGTTTAAAGTATTTAAATAGTATTTATATTTCAACAAATATGTTGAATTCTAAACAAGATAATAATGTTGAAATAAATAAGTTTAAAGAAATAATAAAAATAATATTGCTATGATGTATTATCACTATTTTTACCAAATTTACTATAACAAAAATGAAGAAAGAATGTGTTGTAATAACAATTTTAATTGGATTAATATTATGTTCTTGTTACGGCCAGAATAAAGAAAATAATGAGAATAAAATTATGAAACAAAACTATACAAACGAACTCATACATGAAACTAGTCCGTATTTACTTCAACATGCACATAACCCTGTAAATTGGTATCCTTGGGGAGATAAAGCATTGCAAAAAGCCAAAGATGAGCATAAATTGGTGATAATCAGTATTGGATATGCCGCATGCCATTGGTGTCATGTAATGGAGCATGAAAGTTTTGAAGATATTGATGCTGCAAAATATATGAATGAGTATTTTGTGTGTTTAAAAGTGGATAGAGAAGAGCGTCCAGACGTTGACCAAATTTATATGACCGCGGCTCAATTACTGACAGGACGGGGAGGTTGGCCTTTGAATGCACTGGCTCTACCTGACGGAAAACCGTTCTATGCAGGTACATATTTCCCCAAGAAAAGATGGTTAGATATGCTGGCTTATTTTGTGGATGTTCAAAAAAAAAATCCAAAGGCATTAATTGAACAATCTCAAAAAATTACTAATGGAATTATAAACACTGAAAATATTGAATTTAGTTCAGAAAAATCCATTGCTACAATTGAAGATATAAATAAAGTTTTTGCTTCATGGAAATCATCAATAGATTTTAATAAAGGTGGAGAAAATCGAGCACCAAAATTTCCAATGCCATCAGATTGGGAATACTTGATGCAGTATTATTCAATGACTAAAAATAATGATGCTTTAGAAGCCGTAACAGTAACCCTCGATAATATGGCATTTGGCGGAATTTACGACCAAATTGGTGGAGGATTCTCTCGTTATTCAACCGACGAAGATTGGAAAGTACCTCACTTTGAAAAAATGCTTTATGATAATGCTCAATTAGTGAGCTTATACAGTCATGCTTTTCAACTAACAAAAAAACCGCTTTATAAACAGGTTGTATTTGAAACTTTAGAGTTTATTGAGTCAGAATTGACATCGCCGGACTCGACATTTTATTCCTCATTAGATGCTGATAGCGAAGGTGAAGAAGGGAAATATTATGTTTGGTCTTATGATGAAATAAAAGCTATTTTGGGAGAAAATGCTCCACTTTTTATTGATTATTATAATATTTATCATTATGGAAATTGGGAACAAAATTATAATATATTATTTAGAAAAATAAGTGATGAAGAAATTGCAAAAAAATATAAAATATCTATTCAAGAGTTAAAAACTCAATTAAATAATGATAAAAAAATATTAGAGCATATTCGTTCAAAACGAGTAAAACCAATGCTTGACGATAAAATTATCACTGCTTGGAATGCTCTAATGATTAAAGGTTATGTAGATGCGTATCGAGTTTTTGGTGAGAATAAATATTTACAAAAAGCAATTATTAATGCTGAATTTATATTAAAAAATATAATAAATAAAAATAATGAATTAACTCGAAATTATAAAAACAATAAAGCAACCATTCCTGCTTTATTAGATGACTATGCTTTTACTATATCTGCATTTATTTCATTATATCAAGCTACGTTTGATGAAAAATGGCTGTATAAAGCAAAAGATATAAATGACTATGTATTACTTCATTTTTTTGATATTGAATCAGGAATGTTTTTCTATACTAATAAGAATTATTCAAATTTAATAGCCCGAAAAATGGAGGTTGCCGATAATGTAATTCCATCGTCAAATTCAGAAATGGCAAAAAATTTATTTACCTTAGGACTTTATTTTGATAATGATGAGTATGTTAAAAAATCAATTCAAATGTTTTGTAACGTTCAAAAAAATGTTCATGAAAATATTCGCTTTTATTCAAATTGGGGAAGTTTGGAACTGCAATTAATTCAATCTCCTAACGAAATTGCAATTGTTGGTAACGATTATGAAAAAATCAGAAAATCATTTGATAACCATTATCTTCCCAATTCAATATTCCTCGGAGGAAAAAATGAAGGTACTTTGTCATTGTTAAAAGACAAAGTCATTCCAAATCAAACAACTATCTACGTTTGCAGGAGTAAAAGTTGTAAACTTCCTACCACGACTGTTGAAGATGCTCTCAAACAATTAAAAAATTGATTTTATTTGAATTTTTGTAAGTCAGTTATTCAGATTTAAAAGTATCTTTTGCCAAACATTTTAAATTTATTGATGACATTCCGCAGCAGGAGTAGGAGTTGAGGAGAGTTTTGGGCTTAAATATGGAATCCCGAGTGCCATACCACGAAGAATAAACATGACGGCAAGAACTGCCATTCCCACCGGAAGAAAACGCCTGACTGTATTGCGTACATTAATGGAAATAATATTAGTGGCAAGCGATGCGGCAAGCATCGTGGGGAGAGTTCCCAGCCCAAAAAGTGCCATGTATGCCACACCGCTTGCAATACTATTAGTAGTAAGCGAGCCGCCAATCCCAACATAGACAAACCCGCACGGTAATAAGCCGTTAAGAATCCCGATAACAAAAAGTGATATCATCGAACCGTTACCAAACAGCCGCCCGATTCTTGATTTTAGTTGTGAAATTAATGGAGCAATCAGACCTGACGAAAACAATTTGTGAGTGACTCTGCCCGGAAAAACGAGTGCAAGAATCATCACAATACCAATTGTTATAGATAGTCGTTGCTGAAAACCTGCAAGCGAAACTGCTTGTCCCACGAAACCAAAAAATATCCCCAATATTGAATATGTTGTAACACGCCCTAAGTTATAAAAAATTCTACCTGTTAAGAATTTCCATCGGTGATTATTTCGTGGCAAAGCAAATGCTATAGCACCGCACATTCCTACACAATGTAAACTTCCCAAAAGCCCGATGGTAAATGCTGTCCAGAGTTCCATTATAGTAATTTACGAGTTTAATATCAATAGTAGCATTACAGAGTACCGCGTCTTGCTTGTTCGGCTTCGATTGATTCAAATAATGCTTGGAAATTTCCTTTGCCAAAAGAACGTGCACCTACTCGTTGTATTATTTCAAAAAACATTGTCGGTCGGTCTTCTACCGGTTTTGTAAATATTTGAAGTAGATACCCTTCATCATCGCGGTCAACCATAATTCCAAGTGATTTTAAGGTGCTAAGCTCTTCATTTATATGTCCTACACGATGTTCTACTGTGTCGTAATAGGTTCCGGGAACATAAAGAAATTCAACTCCTCGCTGGCGCATTGCTGTTACCGTTTCGATAATATTATCTGTTGCTATTGCAATATGCTGACATCCCGGTCCCTCATAAAAATCTAAATATTCTTCAATCTGAGATTTCTTTTTTCCTTTTGCAGGTTCATTAATAGGGAATTTAATATAGCCGTTACCGCTCGACATAACTTTACTCATCAGTGCAGTAAATTCAGTAGAGATGTCTTTGTCGTCGAAGGTAATTATATTTTTGAAGCCAAGCGCATCCTCATAAAATTTAGCCCAACGGTTCATTTGACCTAATTCTACATTCCCAACACAATGGTCAACATACTTGAATCCCATTTCAGGAGGATTGTATTCTGATTTCCACTCAACATACCCGGGAAGAAATACACCACTGTAGTTTTTTCTTTCTACAAAAATATGAACTGTATCTCCATAAGTTTTAATCCCTGCAAGTTTTACAGAGCCATAAGCATCGCTTTTTTCTATTGGCGGCAAGTACGATTCCGCTCCTCGTTCTGTCGTTGCTAAATATGAATATTCTGCGTCATCCACCCAAAAAGCAATAACTTTCACTCCATCACCATGTTTTTTGATGTGCTCTGATATTTCACCATCGCTTTTAAGGGGAGTTGTCAGTACAAGTGTAATTTTACCTTGTCGCAAAACATAGCTTGTTCGGTCGCGTACACCTGTTTCGAGTCCTGCATACGCTAAGGATTGAAAACCAAAGCATGTTTTATAAAATATTGCGGCTTGTTTTGCATTGCCTACGTATAATTCAATGTAGTCAGTTCCATTAATAGGCAAAAACTCTCGATGAGATTTTTCGGATATTGTATCCGGCTGATTTGGGGCTGTGATTATCATTGTATTTCTTTCAATAAATATTAAACATTAGCTTTTTTTTTTATGATTGTATCAAGAAAGCCATGACTTGTAATAATCTTGAAATTCTATCTGTAGTGCATCTTCTGTGATAGCAAGCGGACGAAACGGATCAATCATTACTGCTAATTCTTTTGTTTCTGTTTTGCCGATACTACGTTCCATTGCTCCCGGATGCGGTCCATGAGGAATACCTCCAGGATGTAATGTAATTTGACCTTTTTGAATATTATTGCGGCTCATAAAATCTCCATCTACATAGTATAAAATTTCGTCGGAGTCAATATTGCTGTGATTATACGGAGCCGGAATTGCTTGCGGATGATAGTCATACATTCTGGGAACAAACGAACACACGACACACCCTGCATTTTCAAATGTTTGATGAATTGGTGGAGGCAAATGAACCCTTCCTGTTATTGGCTCGAAATTATGAATTGAAAATCCATATGGATAATGATACCCGTCCCACCCGGCAACATCAAATGGATGTGTGGCATAGACATAAGGGTACAACATTCCACGTTTTTTAATGTTAATCGTAAAGTTACCTTGTTGGTCGTGTGTTTCAAGATTCTCAGGTAATTTGAAATCTCGTTCGCAATACGGAGAATGCTCTAATAATTGACCGAAATCATTACGATAACGTCGAGGTGTATATAATGGAGCAAATGTTTCTAAAATCAACAAATGGTTTTCGGTAGTATAAAAATCAATTTGATAGACTGTTCCTCGAGGAATAATGAGATAATCTCCATATTCAAAAGGAATCGAACCATACATAGTTCGCAATAAACCACTGCCGTTATGGATAAATAACATTTCGTCAGCATCTGCATTTTTGTAGAAATATGACATTGAATCCGTTGGTGCAGCCAAACCTATATGCAAATCTGTATTAACCAAAAGTGTTTTTCTACTTTCTATATAATCAGATTGTGGGGTAATATTGAATCCTTGGAAACTTCGATTTCTCAAATTATGAGTGATTGCTACTTTCGGTTCTACAGAATACGGTTCTCCTAACTCTTTGACTAATGTAGGCGGATAAAGATGGTACACGAGCGAAGACATTCCTGCAAAACCTTGTGTTCCTACAAGCTCTTCTTGATATAATGCACCGTTGTTTTGTCTGCTTACCGTATGTCGTTTTTGAGGGAAAGTACCGAGTTTATGATAAAAGGGCATTGTGTTATCCTTATAAAATTTAAATTACCTTTTGTATTTATCACTCTAACTTCAGAGTTAAAATGAAAGTGCTATAGCATCAAATTAGATTCTAGATAGTAATTTTCATTGTGTTCGCTCCATTCTACTTTTACTTTCCACATTCCTTTTGGAAGTGATTCTACAGGAATAAATTGTATCCCGTCTGCGTTTGGAGTAACCTTAAATTCTTTATCCAAAGAAGATGAAGAAGGTCTGTAAAATTTTATAGTGCCGTCGGTTATATCATTGTTTGGAAATTTGAATTCCACTGTTTTTCCATCACCTGAAATGTACCATGTTACAGTTTCTTTGAGTGCATTGGTGCGGTTCATTCGTTCAATCTGCTTTTGATAGACTATCTCATTTTTATAATAATCTTCACTGACAAGGTCAACTTTTTGGGTAGAAGCAAATACTACAAATCCTATCGTTCCTGCGGCAAACAAACAGTAAACAATGGCAGTTCCCCAAGCCCACATTCTTCCTCGAGATTTTTGAGTTTCATTTTGCATAATTACTTGTGATAGTATAGTTTATAGAATATCAAATAGAACCTTACGGTTTTTCCGGCGAAACAAACGAAGACTCAACTTCCTTGATGACCTTGCCATTGGAGGATATTACAAATCTTACTTTTGTTTGCGAAGCACTCAATTGGTCTTTGGGCAACGTCAGAATAAACCTCATTTCTTTAGCTGATTGATGGCTAATTGGAGAAAGAGTACCGAGCGGAGTTATCTTTCCGTGCTCAGGTACAATCAATTGAATATCAACCGGCAAATCATAATAAGTTTTGTTAATCCCTTGAAAAACATAAAAATTAACATAATCTCCATTGCCTGTTTTTTGGAACATTGTTCCGGGCTGCCTCAAAATCAAAATATCCAAATCAGGTCTGGTTGCAAACAGATAGCTTACAGTTGTAAGTAATAAAATTAGTACAACGGAATAAGCATAAATTCGTGGCTTAACTTTATGACGAATTCCATCTTTAACAGCATTAAACGATGTATATCGAATGAGCCCTTTGGGTTTGCTAATCTTAGTCATAATCGTGTCACAAGCATCAATACATGCAGTACAGTTCACACATTCAAGCTGAATTCCATTGCGAATATCAATTCCCGTAGGGCATACATTAACACACTGATGACAGTCTATACAATCTCCGCGAGGAGTAGCAGACTGAACGGCTATTCCTTGCTGTTGGAGTTTATCTTCCTTCGAAAATTTCTTCCGCGGTTCGCCACGAGTGAAATCATAGGTAACTGCAACCGTATCCTCATCTACGAGCGACGACATGTACCGCCCGTACGGACAAACAACCACGCATGCTTGCTCTCGAAAACGAGCAAAGACAGCATAAAATACAAAGCTGAAAATTGTTATTGTAGATAATCCGACAATATGTTTTCCAATCGGGTCTGTTATTATCGTCAGTAATTGGTCACTACCTATAATATACGCCAGAAACGTATTTGCAATTATGAATGAAAGTGCAAAAAATATTGTGTGTTTTAGCCCTTTTTTGAATAATTTATTGCCACTTAACGGTGCTGAATCTAATAACTTCTGTTTCGTAGCACTGCCTTCAATAGCATATTCTATTTTTCTAAATAACATTTCCAAAAATATAGTCTGAGGGCATAACCAGCCACACCAAATCCTTCCAAATACTGCCGTAAATAATACAAATGAAACCAATACCGTCAGCACTAATAACACAACCAAATAAAAATCTTGAGGCCAGAATGGAATACCAAACAGAACAAATTTCCTCTCAATAATATTCAATAGCATTAGCGGATGTCCACCCACTCGTACAAAAGGAGCAAGAAACAAAAAGGTCAGTAATACTACACTGACAACTGTTCGTCTGTTATAATACCTTCCCGAAGGTTTCTGGACGTAAATCCAATTCCTGCTACCATCTTTGTGAATTGTCGAAAGATTATCTCTAAATGTCCCTTCTTCTTCTGTTTGCTGAATTAACGACATAATATAAATTTTACCTTAGTGTTCTTGATGGTCTTCACATTTAACTTCTCGTTCAGGATCTATTGCTTTTGGGTCGGGTGGATGCGTATCATGTAATGATATTACATAGCTTGCTACCTGCAATAATTGTTCGTCGGAGAGCTTTGCTCCGCTTCCATAGGCAAGCATACCTTTATCGGGAAATCCGGTAGAAATATTTATCATAATTGATTTTAGATCACAACCATGAATCCAAAAATCATCTGTTAAATTTGGCCCGACTAACCCACCGCCATCATTGCGGTGACAAGTGTAGCACAAATTATTATTACCGTCAAATATCGTTTTCCCTGCAGCAAGCGAAGCGGCATCATTCAAAGGAGCGACAGCAACTGTTTTAGTCGGTTTATTCTTGGCAGAGGCAGCCGCGAGTTTCATTTCCTCATCATATTCTTGTTTACTTAATGGGGACGTTCCCGTAATATGATAAAGTATCATATACACTACTGCAAAGGCAATAGTAAAATAGAATCCATACAACCACCACCGAGGCAGATTATTATCAAATTCTTGAATACCGTCTGCATCGTGGTCTAATAATTTATCGTCATATTTCTGTGCCATGTAAAATTTCTCCTAATATAGAGTTTAGTTTAATTTAATATGAGATGAGTCGCTTGTGTCAGTTCTATCAAGAGGGAGTTCTGCCATCTCTTGTAAGTGGCGTTTATCTGCTCTAAAAAACCATACAATGACCGATAGAAAAAGCCCAAAAAATATCATCATAGAGATAAGAGGATATATTTCAACACCTTGTATTGATTGCAATATATTTTTATACATTTTTTACTCCTAGAATTAACTTTAAATATTATTTTTTAACGGCTTTAATATCTGTTCCTAATCGTTGCAAATATGCAATCATGGCTACTATTTCTTTGTCGGAAGTAACCGTGAATCCACCTTTTTGCAGATTAGCTGTGATTTTCTCGGCTTGAGATTTTAAATCAGCTTCGGCTTGACGTTCATATCCTGCAGGATAGGGTACACCAAGTTTTTGCATAGTAATAATCTTACCTTCGATATGGCTCAAATCTAATTTATCATTCAAGAGCCAAGGATAGGCAGGCATAATAGAATGGGGAGAAGTAGAAACCGGTTCGCGTAAGTGCATATAATGCCATGTGTCTGGATATTTTCCACCTTCACGGTGCAAATCAGGGCCGGTACGTTTTGAACCCCAAAGGAACGGATGGTCATATACAAATTCACCGGCTTTTGAGTATTCTCCATAGCGTTCAGTTTCAGAGCGGAATGGACGAATCATTTGTGAGTGACAACCAACACATCCCTCACGAATATACAAATCACGACCTTCTAACTCTAATGGAGTATAGGGCTTTACTTCAGCAATTGTAGGGATGTTTGACTTGATTAACGCAGTTGGTACATACTCAACTACACCACCAATAAGTACTGCAATTACTGTATAAATGGCAAATTTGACTGGTTTGCCTTCTAAAACCCGATGCCAATGAGCATTTGGTTCTTCAGTTTTTACCATTGGGGATGCTTCAGCCGCTTCATTTCGAACTAATTTACCTGCTTTGGCAGTTTTCCAAAGATTATAGACACCAATCAGAGCACCTGCAATATAAAGCGAACCACCTATAATACGAAGGGAATACATTGGTATTATCTGCGTAACTGTTTCGAGAAAGTTGGGATAACGTAAGATTCCTTCGGGAGTAAATTCTTTCCACATCAAACTCTGCATTATACCACCGATATACAGAGGAATTGCATAAAACAGAATGCCGAGAGTAGCCGCCCAAAAATGGTAATTCGCTAATTTTTTGGAGAATAATTCTGCACGGTAAATTCGTGGAATAATATAATAGAGCATCGCAAAAGCAATTCCACCATTCCAGGCAAGTGCTCCTAAATGCACGTGTCCGATAACATAATCTGTGTAGTGAGTTAGTGCGTTCACACTTTTGAGTGACATCATCGGGCCCTCAAACGTGGACATACCATAAGCAGTAACAGCCACTACCATAAACTTCAGAACTGGATCTTCCCGTACCTTATCCCAAGCACCTCGCAGAGTCATAAGTCCATTAATCATACCTCCCCAACTTGGGGCAATAAGCATAATTGAAAATACCGTTCCGAGTGATTGAGCCCAGTCGGGTAAAGCTGTATAAAGTAAATGGTGTGGTCCTGCCCAAATATAAAGGAATACTAAAGCCCAAAAATGAACGATTGATAGACGATATGAAAATACCGGACGATTCGCCGCTTTCGGAATAAAATAATACATTATTCCTAAAAACGGAGTTGTTAAGAAAAATGCTACTGCATTATGACCATACCACCACTGAACAAGTGCGTCTTGCACTCCTGCATACATCGAATAGCTTTTGAGGAAACTAACAGGAAGTTCAAGTGAATTAACCACATGAAGCAAAGCAACCGTTAAAAAAGTAGCAATATAAAACCAAATAGCAACATAAATATGCTTCTCACGCCGCTTGAAAATTGTTCCCATCATGTTCGTACCGAAAACCACCCATATAAGCGTAATCAGAATATCAATTGGCCATTCTAATTCTGCATATTCCTTACTTGTTGTAAAACCAAGTGGAAGTGTAAGAGCGGCTGTAACAATAATTGTTTGCCATCCCCAAAAATGGATTTTACTTAAAAAATCGCTATACATTCTGGATTTACAAAGCCGTTGAAGTGAATAATAAACCCCAACAAAAATTGCATTACCTCCAAAAGCAAAGATAACGGCGTTTGTATGCAATGGACGAAGCCGTCCATACGAAAATTCGGCTATTCCTGATAGAAACTCGGGAAATACGAGCTTTATAGCAACGATTAAACCCACGAGCATTCCGACAACTGCCCAGCCCAGCGTTGCAATCGCAAAATTGCGGACTATGGTATTGTCATACTCAAACTTTTCAACATTCATCGTGTGTACTCCTACAATAAATTGAAATATAAGATAGATAATGATTTATTTATTTTTTGTCTTTTGTTCTAATTTCGTCGTCGTTAAAAAGAATTCGCACTGCAGGAGTGTATTTATCCTGAAATTGACCGGTTCGTACTGCCCAAAAGAATGCACACAAGAAACCTATAGCAACGAGCAAACTAAATCCTATGAGCATATAAAGAGCTTCCATGTTTGAATTATAAATATTGAAGAATTTTTGTTAAAATATGTTCCAATTATAGAACTATTTATTAATACTTAGTTACTTTCCCAACTAATATTTCTCAATGAGATAATTTCTAATCTTCATCTCCACCACTTTTTTTTGTTGTGTTTATTTCCGGGGTTGAAGGAGTTGCTGAAGTCGAATTTCTGATTTCTGTATGCCTAATCTCACCACCTGATGTTCCTGTTTTTTGAGCGTAAAATAATACCACTAAACAAAAAATGACAGTACTAAACGATAGTGCATTTGAGAACGATTTTTGTTTCCAGTTTGCCCAGAATGCAATAAGTGAAATTCCACCAAGGATGTATGATAATGCAGCAAAAACATCTGCGATTTCTTCATGAGCTTTGATAAACTGGTCGCTCACCCCTTGAACTTTTTCGACGACTTCTTCTGCACCTTCACCTGTAATAAAAGCAACTATAGCAGATAATGCACCAATTATAAAAATTGAATACGCAATACGTTTTATAATATCAGAACGAAGAATTATACCCCCTACCATCACCAATAATCCAACTAATGGAAAAATGATTGGTAAATGATTAAGAACTAAATGAACATGAGCTTGATTCATAGATATTCCTCAATAAAAATTTAAACAAAACAACTCAAATATTAATTCAACTTCCTTGAGTTCCAAACAATTGCTCCGGTAGTAAATCCAATAATAGTAATAGATGAAACGGGCATAAAAATCGCTGCTACCATCGGTGTAAGCGAACCTGAAATTGCAAACCCAAGTCCAATTAAATTATAAATTACTGATATAATGAATGCCGAAATTATTACTCGTTTGCTGTATTTTGCAAAACGAATAAATTGAGGGAGTTTCGTAAGTTCCTCTGCCGAAAGTATAGCATCGCAAGCCGGTGAGAATGAACCTGTTTGTTCGCTGATTGCTATCGCTACATTACTTTGTTGCAAAGCTCCGGCATCGTTAAGTCCGTCACCCACCATTGCAACAAACTCCCCTTTACTCTGTAAACTCTTAATAAATTCCAATTTATCATCAGGAGACTGCGAAAAGCGCATGGTTATTTCTTCTTCAAAAAGTGATAACAGTCCATTCTTTTCACGGCTGTTATCTCCCGAAAGTAAGAATAACTCAAACTGTTGTTTTAAATCGGAAAATAACTTTTTTAGACCATCACGGTAGGAATTTGCAACCTCATAATATCCTTTATATGCTCCATCAATTGCTACATGTACTGAAGATGTATTCACTCTTTGCAATTGAACATTAGTACATTTCTCAGCTATAAATTTATGCGAACCAACTATGATTTTTCTCCCTGAAATACTTGCCTCAACACCGCTACCCGAGATTTCTTTGAATTCTTGAATAATAAGCCCGTCTTGTTGTGGCATTTCAGCGGCTACACTTCGACTTAAGGGATGGGTTGAATTACGCAAACAAGTCTGAATAAGTCGTTGCTCTTCAAACGTGAGGATCGTTCCTACATAAGTAATTCTGCTCCTATGGGTTTCAGTAAGTGTTCCGGTTTTATCGAAAACAATGGACGTAAGGTTTACTAAATCTAAGACGACGGAAGAATTTTTGAGGTAAAATTTTGATTTGCCAAATATTGTCAATGACCATCCCAAGGCAAAAGGAGCGGCGAGAGTAAGCGCGCAAGGACAAGCAATAATCAATACAGATGTAAATACATTCAGGGCAATAGTAGGATTAATAAAAAACCAATACACACCTGATGTTATTGCAATTGTGAGAGTTGCAATTGTGAACCACTTTCCGAATCTGCTGTTCACATCCAAGAGCGTCTGGGGCTTTTCACGTTTGAAAATATCATTATTCCAAAGCCGAGTTAAATAACTTTGTGAACATTCTTTGGTACATTGAATTTCTAAAACTGCACCGACAGTTCTTCCGCCGGCAAAGATATCACTTGCCCTAAAAACCTCCACAGGTTCGGATTCACCTGTTACGAAACTATAATCTACCTGACCTATCTCAGAAAGGAGAATACCGTCAGCAGGGATAATTTCGTTATTTCTTACTAAAAAAATATCACCTACTTTTAACGAAGAAACGGGAATACTTGCATCACTTGTTTGTTGTTTTCGGAGTACACTTAACGGAAAATATGATTTATAATTACGGTCGAATGATAAAGTTTCAAATGTCTTTTTTTGAAAGAGTTTACCGATAAGTAAAAAGAATACTAATCCTGTAAACGAATCCATAAACCCACTTCCCGAACTTGTCAGTATATCTACAACGCTCCGAAAATAGAGTGCGAGAATTCCAAGGGCAATCGGAACATCCAGCATCATTGTACGACTGCGGATACTTTGCCATGATGAAATAAAATAATCCTTTGCGCTGTATAACAATACTGGAGTAGCAAGAACTATGTTGAGTATTCCAAAAAACCATCGTAAATTTGCATCTAAGTTATTTCCAAATGATAAGTATTCAGGAAAACTAAGCATCATGGAATTGCCGAAGGCGAATCCGGCAAGTCCGAGTTTCAAATATAAGTCGCGTTGGCTGTTATCTTTTTTTCTTTTATCGAGATTACTTAATCGAATTTCGGGTTCGTAGCCAATTTTAGCAAGTAATTCTACAATCCCACGTAAACGAACTTTGCTATTATTAAAGGTGATACTAACTTCCTTGCGAAGGAAATTAACTTCGGATGCGATGATTCCATCGTTGAGTTTGTAAAGTTTTTCGAGAAGCCACAAACACGAAGAACAGTGCATCTGTGGTAAATAAAATGCTGCTTTACTGATGGAACCTTTAGTAAAATCTATAAGTTGACGTTCGATTTCAGGCGAATCCAGATAGTCGAAACGCGGTGCATTAGATTTGAACCTAAATGATATTCCTGGAGTTTTATCTAAGTCGTAATACGTGCATAAATTATTATCACGCAAGAGTTCAAATACAGTTCTGCATCCCTCACAACAAAAGCGTTCGCCGCTTTCGAGGGGGACAATGTCACTCTTACAGTCCTCTCCACAATGAGAGCAAGTGACTTTTGAGTTGTGCAGAAGTTGAGAATTCATATATTAATTCGAACAGTCTATTTATTTGTACGCAAAATTACTCTAAATTGAATTAAAAAAATATGACCTTTGTCATGTTTCAAGAAATGATGAAATTACAGTTGGAAATAAATTCGTCAGTTAAACTATCTTCAATAAAACTATGAAAACAGCTGTTACTGTGCCTGATTGTAATGATTGCGAAGTCCGTGAAGGGTCTGTGTTCTCTGAACTTCCGATGATGGAACTCAATATTATCAACACCGGAAAACAATGCAGACATTACCAAAAAGGTGAAGTTGTTTTTTCCGAAGGGATGTATCCTTCACATTTGCTTTGTATTCATCATGGTAAAATTAAACTTCAAAAGCTTGGCTCTGACGGACGTGACCAAATTATACGATTGGCAAAGCAAGGTGATATTATGGGATATCGAGCTTTATTAAGTGGCGAGGCATATTATACTTCTGCTGTTGCTCTCGAAGATTCTTCAGTTTGCAGTATCCCTAAAGAAACATTTTTTGAAGTTGTAAGAATGGATTCACGTCTTGCATTTGATATGATGCAACTGCTTTCAACAGAATTACGCCATGCGCAAATGAAGGTCGTCGAGATGGCACAAAAATCCGTAAAAGAACGACTTGCAGAAGGACTTCTGATTCTTTACCAAACCTACGGACTCCAAAACGATAAAAAAACTCTTGCTGTAATGCTATCTCGTGAAGAATTAGCTACGATGATAGGCACAGCAACTGAAACGGTAATTCGTTTACTTGCCGAATTCAAAAAGAAAAATTATGTGGATATACGTGGGCGAAATATCAAAATATTAAATTACGGCGCGCTTCTCAAAACTGCTAATGTGGACGACTAACTATCTAATAATACAATCATAATGCCGATAGAAACCGGAAAAAATGCTTCGATACTGACGTATCATGGAATTACTCCAAAAATCCATGAAACTGTATTTCTTACCGAAGGTGTGAGAATTATCGGTGATGTGGAAATTGGGGAGGATTCGTCGGTCTGGTATAATTCTGTGATTCGCGGCGATGTACATTTTATTCGTATCGGAAAACGGACTAATATTCAAGATCTTTCGATGCTTCATGTAACCCACAATAAATATCCGCTCATTATTGGTGATAACGTAACAGTAGGGCACTCGGCAGTTCTTCACGGAGCTACCATCGGAAATTATGTCTTGATAGGAATGGGTGCAAGAGTTCTCGACCGTAGTATTGTAAATAATTATTCACTTGTAGCCGCCGGAGCAGTTGTACGCGAGGGATTTGAAGTACCTGAAGGAACATTAGTTGCGGGTGTTCCGGCTAAAATTATTCGTGAATTAACCCAAGAAGAACGTATCAAACTTGAAGAATCAGCCGCAAATTATGTTCGCTACACCGCCGAATATCGAAAACAAATTCGATAAAACAGTTGGTGCCTTAGTTAGGCAATAAATGTACTTCGACTATTTCTCCCGCCTCAATCTGCACTGTATCTTCGGGAACAACAATAAAACAATTTGCCTCGCTGAATGAACGCATAATATACGATGGTTGTCCGTCGAGTGAAGTAACCGTTTGGAAATCGGTTGCTGCTTTTAGGAAAAACGTAAGCCCTTTAATGGTAGTTATTGTTCGATTGAGAGGAAGTTGTAATGATTGTAAAAAAGGGCTCGGATATCCCATCACGGTTCGCAGAGCCGGTAGAGCATATTCATAAAAACAAGTGAGTACCGAAGCAGGGTTGCCCGGTAATGCAAAGACGCTGACGTTGCCGAATTTGCCGACAAATAAAGGTTTCCCCGGACGCTGTTTTACTTTGTAGAATATTTCACTGACTTGTTCTTCACGAAGAATTTTCCCTACAAAATCATAATCACCAACCGAAATTCCTCCTGTTATAAGTACGCAATCTGCTTGTGTGGTAGCTCTGCGAAAAGCCGAGCGAATAGATTCTTCATCGTCAGGTGCAAACAGTATTTCAGTTGGTTTAATTCGCATTGCTTGCAAAGCCGCCTGCAAGCAAACTGCATTTGATTCATAAATTTGTCCCGATTCTAATTGCTCACCCGCCTGACGGAGTTCATTTCCGGTGATAATAATTGCCACCCGCGGCTTGGAGAAAACACTGATTTCTCGAATTCCCATCGAAGCAAGAAACCCGATAGTTCCTGCAGTAATAACACTTCCGCGAGTGAGAGCCACATCGCCACTATTGATATGCGAACCCTTCGGACGAACATTCGCAGCAAATGTAATCGCTTGGTCGTTGATAAAAAGTGCCTTGCCTTCTCTTGTTACTTTCTCTTGCATGACTACCGTATCTGCACCGTCGGGAACTTCTGCCCCAGTAAATATCCGAACTGCTTGATTGTGTTCAATTTGCCGTAGAAAACTTTTTCCTGCGGAAGATTCTCCGATGACCTGAATTTCTTCACCGTTTTTATAGTCTTCAAATCGAAAAGCATAGCCGTCCACACCCGATTGGCGAAACGGAGGAAGTGCAAGTGGACTATAAACCACTTGCGCTACCACATAACCGAGTGACTCGGCAACCGGCAAGTTTATTTCATTGCCGAGATTCATTGCCTCAATGACGGCTTCTTGTGCTTTTTGAACTGAAATCATAGATATAGCTTATGTTTGGGTAAATTGTTCTGCAATTATAACTGCCCAGAAAATTTACGGATAATTTCTAAATGAACAAAGTAAAAAGTAGTTATTTTCCCTTCACTAAAAAACAATGCAACAAAATAATTTTGCCTGCGTTATACTTTAAGCGTCTTGAATTCTAAAGCAAGACCAAAATCCAACAGCCGATTCTCGATTATTTATTCTTTAATATTAGCAGGACTACACAATGAAATTAGTGAAGGCACTATTTGTAACAGCCGCAATTATCTTCAATGCCTCTACCTCGGATGCCCAATCCACGGGAGCATCAATTTCATATTCGCTGACTGACTGTCTGAATGTTGCAACTTCTCAAAATTACGATGTACAAATCGCCAAAGCTCGACTTCGGACAGCAACGGCAGATATTCAGGGTGCATTTGGTCAATTTTTACCGTCGGTGAGTTTCAATATGGGGTATCAACGCAGATTGAATACGGAAGGCGGTGGACAATTTAATCTTCCGGGTGGATTTTCTGCTCCTGCCAATAGTTATTCCATGAATCTCGGAGCGCAATATACTATCTTCAACGGTTTTTCGCGTGAATCGAATTATAGCCGAGCACAGTCCACAGTTGCTTCTCTCGAATCTACTACCGAATCAGTTTCACTTCAAACTAAATATTTAATTTGGCAACAGTTTATTGCAATTCTCAAAAACGGGCAAATCGTAAAAACACGCAGAGAAAATTTAGAATTAGGAAATAACGAGTTAAAACGAGCAAAAGCTCGGCAAGAAGCCGGAGTAACAGCAATCGGTACGGTCTATGCACAAGAAGCA
This sequence comes from Bacteroidota bacterium, assembly GCA_018266765.1. GTDB lineage: Bacteria > Bacteroidota > Ignavibacteria > Kapaibacteriales > UBA961 > JADJXV01. The sequence continues at coordinate 56,567 of JAFDZU010000035.1, read as the reverse complement.
GACAATGGTTCTCGTGAATTGGAACTTGTCCAATCGGAAAATCAAATGAATCTTGCAAAAGCAACATTACTAACCACAATGGGACTTAATCCGGCTCAAAATGCTGAATTCACCGAATCAAGTTTGGCAAGTGATGTTTCCGATAATGAAATAAAAAACTTTCGGATGGAAATCGGAAGCATGGATGCCGCGATTAGTCATGCTGTCGAAAAACGTCCTGACTATGCAGCTGTTAAATCCAGAATTCAAGCGGCAGAGTCGAGTTTAGAAGGTTCACGTAGCGGGTATTATCCTACTCTTTCGGCAAGTGGCGGCTGGTCGTGGCAAAACACCGAATTTGATAATTTCAGCAAGTTTGGGAGTTCGACAATCGGCTTGAATCTTCGCGTGCCGATATTCGAGAATTTTACGACGAATACACAAATTCAAAACGCTAAACTCGAAGTAACACAACGCCAAATAGAACAAGCCCAACTCGAACAAACACTTAAAGCTCAAGTTCAATCTGCTTTTCTTAATCTTGCTTCTGCTGAAAAACAACTTGAAATTACAGCACGAACGGTTCGCTCCGCACAGCAAAATTATAACAGTGCACAAGAACGATTTAATGTCGGTGCGGCTAGTGTAACGGACTATCTTACAGCCAATACTCAGCTTATCAATTCAAAAATCAACCGTATAACCGCTGTTTATAATTATTTCGAGGCACAATCACAGATGCGGTATGTGCTCGGTGATTTATAATTAAAAAAATACTTTTCCAATATTGTTTTACAAAAGGTTTGTCATGGCTAAGAAAAAATCAAAATCGAAAATGATAACGCTTCTTTTGATAGGCGTTGTGGTAATTGGAGGTGGAATTGCCACCTATATTGCTTCAAAACGTGATAAAGGAACTTCGGTAACGGTCGAGAAAGTTCATCGTCGTACAATTACTCAAATCGTCTCTGCAATTGGTAAGATTCAACCCGAAACAGAAGTTAAAATTTCATCGGAAGCAAGTGGAGAAGTAGTTTTTCTTGGTGCAAAAGACGGCGATACTGTTCGAAGTGGACAGCCGCTTGTACGCATCAAGCCGGATTTGATTGAAACGCAACTTGAGCAATTCGAAGCATCTGCGAACGCCGCTAAAGTTTCGATTGAAGCTGTGAAAGCTGAAGTAACTCGCAGTGAAGCAGATTTGAAACGTATCTCTGAATTATATAAAAAAGAATTTGCTTCTCGTGAGGAATTTGACCGTGCTAAAGCTGCATTTGACCAAGCACAATCACGATATCAATCTTCACTTGCAGAATATAGCCGTTCACTTTCTGCTCTCAAGCAGGTAAAAGTACAGGCAACACGTACTTCGATTTACGCACCGATGAGCGGAATCGTTACTTCTCGCACCGTCGAACTTGGCGAAAAAGTACTCGGAACAGCGCAAATGCAAGGAACAGAAATGATGCGAATTGCAGATTTAACCGTTATGAATGCACTCGTTGATGTGGACGAAAATGATATTGTAAACGTAAAAATCGGTGATACTGCTCGTATAACTGTAGATGCAATTCCCGAACGTACTATAATTGGTCTTGTGATAGCAATTGCACATTCTGCCAAAGTAAATAAATTAGGAACCCAAGATGAAGTAACAAATTTTCAAGTGAAAATTAGGATAGTTGACCCCGAATCCAAACTTCGTCCGGGAATGAGCTGTAATGTAGATATTGAAACTGAAACTCACCGCGACGTTCTTTCTGTTCCGTTGCAAGCAGTTACGGTGCGTGATACAGCATTTAATTCGATGCCCGATGTCACACAAAACAGACTCTCAACCACCAATGACGAAAAAGTGAAACGAGTAACAAAACGCCCGCCTTCCGTCGTGTTTTTAAACGACAAACTGAAAGCGAAAATGGTGAAAGTCGAAACCGGATTAAGCGATAGAGGATATATCGAAATTAAAAGCGGTCTCCAAGAAAATGCGGAGATTATCAGTGGAAGTTTCCAAGCGGTCAGCCGTGAATTGAAAGACGGTTCGCTTATCAAAATTGACACAATGAATAAGTCTAAATGGAAAAAAGACTAACTCCATTAATTCACAGATTGTTCCTTAGACTATTTTAATTAAATCGGGGCTTGGATACTTTTATGAATACACCTATAATTAATATTGAGCATATTGCTCGTGTCTATGACATGGGCGGAGAAAAAGTACATGCTTTGCGTGATGTATCACTCAATATTTATCCGAATGAATATATTGCAATTATGGGGCCTTCGGGGTCGGGCAAATCTACGCTGATGAATATTCTTGGCTGTCTTGATACGCCAAGTTCGGGAATTTATAATTTCAAAGGATTAGACGTAAAGCAAATGGATGATAATGATTTGGCTGAAATTCGTAATCGGGAAATCGGATTTGTTTTCCAAACATTTAATCTTCTGCCAAGAGCTACTGCTCTTAAAAATGTAGAACTTCCTCTTGTCTATTCAGGTATTTCACGTTCTACTCGTCGTGAAATGGCAATCACAACATTAACGGAAGTTGGCTTGGGCGACAGAATGCTCCATAAACCCAATGAACTCTCCGGTGGACAACGCCAGCGTGTGGCAGTGGCTCGGGCACTCGTAACCAAGCCGTCAATTATTCTTGCAGACGAACCCACAGGTAATCTTGACACCAAAACAGGTATTGAAATTATGCACCTATTTCAAGAATTATGGAAACGTGGCAATACTATTATTCTTGTTACTCACGAAGAAGATATTGCGCGTCATGCACATCGAATCGTGCGAATTCGTGATGGTGAAGTAGAGTCTGACACAACAAATTCAAATCCGGTTTATGCTTAAATTTGGAGAATTATCCCTATGAAAATCAGCGAATTCATCGAAACAACCCGCATATCATTCGAAGCACTTAGTTCTAATAAAATGCGCTCGTTCCTAACAACACTTGGCGTTGTCATCGGGATATTTTTTGTAGTGCTGATGGGGTGGGCTATCAATGGATTAGATTCAACCCTTGATAAAACATTTAATGCCATCGGAACTGATATGCTCTATGTGGACAAATGGAACTGGTCAGGCGGAAGAAATTGGCGGAAAATTGAAGCTCGAAAAGATATTACTTACGCTCAAGCATTAGAATTCTGCAAACGAATTAAAAGTGCGGAAGTCGTTATGCCACAAGGAAGAGCATGGGGCAGACAAGTTCAATTCAAAAACCAACTACTTAATGGAATAACCATTATGGGTGTACCATATAAGTATGCTCTCACTCCTTCGGGAAATGTAACCGAAGGTAGGTTCTTTTCGCAGTTTGAGGATATGAATAGTGCTGATGTTGCAGTAATTGGATATAATGTAGCAAAAAATCTATTTCCCGACAGCAATTCACTCGGACAAACGCTCAAAATCGGCGGACGTAGTTTTACAATTATCGGTGTGGTCGAGAAACGCGGAACATTTATTACTGACTTTATGGATAATCAATGTTACATTCCGCTTTCGTCATTTTTTGGGATTTTCGGCTCGACCGGACGAAGTATTTCTATTGCCGTTAAAGCCGGTTCGGAAGCTCAATTAGACGAAGTTCGCTCCGAAGCAATCGGAATTATGCGCGGTGTTCGCAATACTCCTCCCGGTGAAGAAGATGATTTTGCAATCAATGAATCTCAAGCGTTTCGCGAGGAATCCAAAACTATGCGAATAGCCGTTTATGGAATTGGTTTAGGACTGACGGCTCTTTCGTTTATCGTTGGCATGATTGGAATTATGAATATCATGTTTGTAACTGTAACCGAGCGCACAAAAGAAATCGGGATTCGCAAAGCATTAGGAGCTACACGAGCGTCAATTTTAGTTCAATTTCTGACCGAAGCGGCGGCACTTTGTTTTACGGGTGCAGTGATTGCATTTATAATTTGTTCGGGTGTTATTTATGCTACAGTACAAATATTCGAGCTGACGTTTCCTCCGTATATTCCTCCCGGACTTCTACTTATTGCTACGTTTGTGTCAATACTTGTAGGAATTATTGCAGGGCTGATTCCAGCTGTAAGAGCTTCGAGAATGAATACGGTAGATGCTCTACGGTATGAATAATTATTTCACTTCGACTCCGCTGAGAGGGTACTGGAAACAATAACAGTTCATTGAGCGAAGTCGAAATGAAGAATAAATGAGAATTCCCCTTCGACTCCGATTAAGAGTTCTTAAAACAAAAATTAGTTCATTGAGCGAAGTCAAAATATACTATACTATTTCGGATTAAACATTATCCAAATTATGCCATGAATATTGCTGAAAGTATCCTTCTTGCTCTCGATGCCGTTCGCGCTCATAAACTCCGTTCGATACTTACATTATTAAGTATTGCTATCGGAATTTTTGCGATAATCGGTTCGGGAACCGCCGTTACTTCGCTCAATAATACTATTAGCGGACAACTGAACGAGCTTGGTGAAAACAACTTTTATATTACCAAAGCCCCAATGATTCAAACCCATGATTCATGGCGCAAATATCGTAAACGCAAACCAATTACATACTATCAAGCAAAAGAACTCCAAAAGAAAATGACAATTACTGATGTCGTTAGCATGTATAATGTTACCGGTGGATTTACCATGAAATCCGGGAATTACTCAACCGACCCCGATGTAACGTTAATTGGAGCAAATGAACATTATCTCGTTACGGCAAATACAAATATTGAAGAAGGGAATCCATTCACTACCGAAGATGTAACGATGAATAGATTTATCGCAATCATCGGTAATGATGTGGCTGTGAAATTATTCCCGGGAACAAATCCGATAGGACAATCAATTCGTATTAAAAATCAGCAATTTACTGTAACAGGACTTATAAAGCCCAAAGGTTCGATGATGGGGCAAAGTCAAGATAATATTGTGATTATTCCTATTGGTAGTTTTATGCGTTATTATGCTGATGAATGGGAACAATCAGTTAATATTATCGTTCGGCCACCGGCTAAAGATGCCCTTTCTCCTTCGATGGATGAAGCAATCGGAATACTACGAGGTATTCGCAACGTCAAGCCATGGGAAGAAAACAGTTTTGAATTGCAAACCAACGAATCGCTCACACAACAATTTTCGGCATTTACGAAGTATCTTGATTTATTCGGACTTATATCGGGAGGAATTGCACTTTTAGCCGCCGGTGTAGGAATTATGAACATTATGCTCGTTTCGGTAAAAGAACGAACCCGCGAAATTGGTCTGAGGAAAGCTGTCGGCGCAAAAAGTAATTGGATACTTCTTCAATTTGTTATCGAGGCAATCACACTTTGTCAGCTTGGAGGGATTATCGGTATAGTGCTTGGATTTGTCGGTGGGTGGGCTTTGAGTAATTCAATTGGAATTACTGCCTCTGTGCCTTTATTGTGGGTTGGTGTAAGCGTTGGTTCTTGTACGTTATTAGGAATAATATTTGGTGGCTATCCTGCTTGGAAAGCAGCAAACCTAGACCCAATTGACGCGCTGAGGTATGAGTAATGTTAGTGCATAGAAATTATCATTAAGCCCGCGAGCAGATATGCTGAAAAACTATTTTTTATTTTTCTTTCCTGCTTCTTTCTGTAATTCTGCTAATGTTTGTAATGCCATAATCGGTGTTAGCTGATTTAGGTCAAGATTGCGAATTTTCTCGCGCAGAGCATCATCTTTAATTTCAAAAAATGAAAGCTGGTAATTCCCTTCATCTTTAGTACTTGACGTGGAAGTCGTCACGATACTTTTCTCGCCTTTTTGCTCCAAATTTTGAAGAATTTCTGTCGCGCGGTCAATGACAAGTTGGGGCAAGCCAGCCATCTTAGCCACATGAATTCCGAATGAATGGTCGCTTGCACCGGAAGTAACTTTATGCGTAAATATAACAGAATTACCTATTTCCTGTACTTCAACTTTATAATTACAAATTCTCTCAAACCGTCCTGCAAGGTCGTTCAATTCGTGGTAATGTGTGGCAAATAGCGTTTTAGCACCTGTGCTTTCATGCAAATATTCCGCAATAGCCCAAGCAATTGAAATCCCGTCAAATGTTGCAGTTCCTCGCCCAACTTCATCAAGCAATATCAAACTTCTATCAGATGCATTATTGAGAATATTGGCGGCTTCTTGCATCTCTACCAAAAATGTACTTTCACCTGCGGTAATATTATCTTGCGCTCCAACTCTTGTAAATATTCTATCTACCAATCCAATATGGGCTGATGTAGCCGGAACATAACATCCAATTTGAGCAAGTAACACAATCAAACCAACTTGCCGTAAATAGCAAGATTTACCCGACATATTCGGACCGGTAATAATATGAATTTGCTCGGTATCAGTCGAAAGTGAAGTATTGTTTGGTGAAAAATGCTCGCCAAGCGGCAACACACGCTCAACTACGGGATGCCGACCATTTGTTATGTTTAGAGTTGTCGAATTATCAATTTCCGGTTCACAATAATCATATTCACGTGCTACATGAGCAAAGCTTTGAATGCAATCCAATGCCGCGATCCTCGAAGCAAGAATTTGTATTTGCTCGGTAAACTCTGCAATTTTAGTTCTTAATTCAGAAAATAATCGGATTTCAACTTCGGATATTTTTTCCTCTGCTGTCAATATTTTAGTTTCAATTTCTTTGAGCTCGGGCGTGGTATAACGCTCTCCGGTCGAGATTGTTTGTTTGCGATTGTAATGCTCAGGAGCTTTGTTTTTATGAGTATTAGTGATTTCAATGTAATAACCGAAAACATTATTAAAGCTCACTTTAAGAGAGGGAATTCCTGTTGTCTCACGTTCCGTTGCTTGATAATTTGCTATCCAATTTTTACCCGAATACATTGCCTCACGGTACATATCAATTTCCTCCGAAAAACCTTGGCGAAAACATGCACCTGTACCAAGTTGAACCGTCACATCATCATCAAGTGCTTGTTCGATTAATCCAACAACTTCGTCAAGCGGGAGCAGTGATGAAGATAATTTTTGAATGGTTTCTGATTTTATTTCTGTGAGAATTGATTGTATCGAGGGAATCTTCTGCAAACTTTTTTTAAGTGAAACGACATCTCTCGGATTCGCACGTCCGGTTGAAATTTTAGAAATCAAACGTTCAATATCTCCAACTTCAGACATTTCACTGCGTAAGTAATCACAACTTGCTCCATGTTCTACAAGTGCTCGAACAGCACTTAGCCGTCTTTTAATTGGTTCGACCGTACGAAGTGGACGAGTAATCCATTGTTTGAACATTCGTCCGCCCATCGGAGTTTTAGTTTTATCCAGAATCGAAATTAATGTTCCTTCGCGTCCTAAGTCATTCATCGAAAAAACTATTTCTAAATTGCGCCTTGTTGCAAAATCCAGCGTCATAAATTCCGACGGGTTAAATACATTCATTCGCTTAATTTGCGAAGCACCGCCTTGTTGCGTTTCCGAAACATAATGCAATGCCGCACCAGCCGCTATTATTCCTGCGGTTTGCTCTTCTGCGCCAAATCCTTTTAGTGATGTTGTTTTGAAATGACGAAGTAAATTCTCCATTGCAAACTGGCGGTCGAAAATCCAATCTTCGAGCCGAGTAAGTATTGGAGAAATAGACAGTTCCTCAATATGTGCAGTAATATCCTTGTGTTGGGGTTTGCTGACGACAATTTCAGCAGGTGAAAGTATTTCCAACAGCGAACCTAGGTCTTGGACATTCACTTCTGAGGTAAAAAAATGTCCGGTAGAAACATCTACACATGCAACTCCGGCAAGTATTTGACCTGATTTCTGAGAAAATAAATGGAGAGCGGCTAAATAGTTATTACGTTTTGAATCTAATAATTTATCATTCATTGCTACGCCGGGAGTTACAATTTCAACCACTCCGCGACGGACAATGCCACGGGCAAGTTTGGGGTCTTCGAGCTGTTCACATACCGCAACTCGGTATCCGGCGCGAACAAGCTTTGGGAGGTAATTATCTAATTGATGGTGGGGGAATCCTGCAAGCGGTACTTCGCCGGCTTCACCATTATTACGCTTTGTAAGGGTAATCCCGCAGACTTTAGCGGTAATTTCGGCATCGCCCTCGAATGTTTCAAAAAAATCTCCCATCCGAAAAAGGAGGATTGCATCAGGATTCTTTTGTTTTATTTGGCTGTATTGCCGCATCATTGGGGTTAGTTTTGTACTCATGCAGCAACTCTATTAAAAATCATTGTGAACTGATAATTTAAATATTCTTTATAGTCAGTAAATAAAAAACTTACCGAATTATTACAATTGGAATCTTAAGTAAGTGCCTTACAGGAGAAATAGTTGTGCCGTAGAAAAAGTCGAAAAATCCTCTGTGGCCGTGTGCGCCCATAACCAGTACATCTATTTCACTGCTTTTGGCAAGACGGACAATCTCTTTTGGTACTGAACCAAATCCCAAGACACTTTTGGCGGTAATATCGCTTGCCATTAACGAAGCGGCGATATTTTCTAAATATTCTGCATCTTCACGTGCTTCTTCACCATACGCTTGCGATCCGAGAACGATACCGCTTGCACCCTCTACAATATGAAATATCCATAATTCAGCTTTGTGGTGAGTTGCCAGACTAACTGCATGGCTCAATACATTTTTGTCCGATTCTGAAAAATCTATGGCTACGCCGATTTTTTTATAAACCGGTAATTCCAACGACAAGGATTTTTCTACACTACCAAAATATTTTCCGATATGTTCTTTTACAGTAGTCTTTACAGTTGTCAAATTTCCGAGAGGTTTGAAACAGACATAACCAAGTAAAACAAGTAGTGTTATTGCAAGTGAGAATACGAATAAATAGACAATAAATGGACTATCTGTAGAAGCAATCCATTCTCTAAAACTTTCTATAACTAACCAAATATTAAGTGAAAGAATTATCGTGGTAATAATCCATGAAATGATTTTTACCCATAATTTATTGGCAAAATCTCCCATACGTTCACGGCTATTGGTGAAACGGATCAGAGGAATTATTGCAAATGATAGTTGAAGACTCAGTATAACTTGACTTAAAATTAACAGCTTGTACGAACCTTCTGCTCCTGAAGTTAGAATAACAATAACAGCAGGGATAATTGCAAGTAAGCGTGTAATCAGACGGCGAAGTTGTGGTCGAATCTTGAAATTTAAAAACCCTTCCATGATGATTTGTCCGGCGAGCGTTCCCGTTAGAGTAGAAGATTGCCCGGCTGCCAAGAGTGCAATAGCAAAGACAATACCCGCTAAACTTGTTCCTAAAAGAGGAGATATAAGTGTATGTGCCTGTTGAAGTTCAGTAACTTCAAGCCCGTTTTTAAAAAATACTGCTGCAGCAAGTATTAAGATTGCGGCATTCACAAAAAATGCGCCATTGAGGGCAATCATCGAATCCCAAAAATTATATTTACATGCTAATTTTTTACCGGCTTCGCTTGTGTCGAAAGCTCGCGTTTGAACCAAAGCAGAATGAAGATATAAATTATGGGGCATAACTGTTGCTCCTATAATTCCTGTTACGACAAGTAAAGCTCCATCGGGAAGATGAGGTACAAATCCACCTGCAATTAATCCAATATCGGGCTTAGAGAGGAAAAGTTCAAAGATAAAACACCCGCCGATTGTAATAACAAGCGCCAAAATAAATGCTTCAAATGTTCTTATTCCCAAATTCTGAATTCCCAAAAGCAATAAGCTGTCAGCACCGGTAATCAGCACTCCCCAAATAAGTGGAAATCCAAACAGTAAGTTTAGACCAATAGCAGTTCCTATCACTTCCGCCAAATCACACGCCGCAATAGCAACTTCTGCAAGCACCCAAAGTGCTAATGCAATCGGACGAGGATAAGAATCCCTGCACGCCTGAGCCAAATCCTGCCCGCTTACAATCCCGAGCCGTGCTGAAAGTGTTTGGAGTAATACAGCCATTAGATTGGACATCACCAAAACCCAAATCAACTGATACCCAAAGCGTGAACCACCTTCCATATCGGTAGCCCAATTTCCGGGATCCATATAACCAACACTTATAAGATAAGCCGGACCAAAAAATGCCGCAATCTTTTTCCAACTCCGCACACCTAAAGGAATTTTAACGGTACGATGAACTTCTGAAAGTGATGTAACTGATTCTTTCATACTATGTTGTTTTTATTAAAGATACCATGAATAGAAAAGTTATGTTTTTTTATTCTGTTTGTATAAAAATGTTTATAACAGTTTTATAAAAGTAAGTAAATTATTTGGATGATATCGAATATAAAACACTAAATCATATATATTATCTGAGAGCATCTTCGAGTGCAGTTCGAGCATCGGTTTTTTCATCACGATACTTTACAATAAGTGGTGTGGATACCGATAAGCCGTGTTCTCTGCAAAAAGCCGATTTAATTGCTCTTGAACCCGGAATAACTACTGCATTATGAGGAATTTCAAGTGGGGAATCTTGAGTTGAGCGTAATATCCTTTCGTTTACAAGGTCATATACGACGGTTGAACCATTTAAAATAACGCCCGAACCCAAAACGGCACGACCGCGAATGATTACACCTTCATAAACGCCGCAATTGCCACCTACCATAACATCATCTTCGATAATTACCGGTCGCGCACCGGCAGGTTCTAATACTCCGCCGATTTGAGCCGCCGCGCTAAGATGTACTCGTTTACCGATTTGTGCGCACGTTCCCACCAACGCATGAGAATCTACCATTGTGCCTTCGTCAATATACGAACCAATATTAATGTACGATGGTGGCATACAAATCACACCTTTTGCTACAAAACAGCCCGTACGAATGGCAGTGCCCCCGGGAACTATTCTAATTCCGTCGGTAAGTTCAATAGGGCGTAAGCCGATAGTATGTTTATCAAAAAACGGGAACCCACCCTGCGAAACATCTTTCATCATTCCTGCCCGAAAACAAAGTAATATCCCTTGTTTTACCCAAGCATTCACTAGCCAATTCCCTTTTGAATCCGGTGAAGCAGAACGAATTTCACCATAATTAAGTGCCGAAAGAAACTCTGCAAGTAGTTCTTGAACAGAAACTGATTGTAATTCGTCAGAAGGAAGTGAGATTGCAGAAAGAATACGGTCATTAAGCATAATTTATTTTCCTGAAAAAGCGAAGTTTAGCATTTTATAAACTAACCGTGCTGTGGTTAGATTAGGGTGTGATAATCCATTTAAGGGTGCAAGTTCCACTACATCAAAACCAATGATATTTTTACCTGCAGCACGAAGTTTACGAAAGACATCCAATGTCTCAGAATAAAGAAAACCATCCGGTTCAGGAGTGCCGGTTGCCGGCATGATTGCAGGGTCGAAATAATCTACATCAAATGTAATATAAACATCATCGCCAAGTGTATTTACCACGTTTTCTTGCCAATTAGTGCCGTGCAGTCCACGCCGGATTGCCGAGGCATAGAAAGTTTTGATGTTTTTTGTTTTAATAACTTCTGCTTCTTCACGGCATTGAGCACGAATTCCTACTTGTGTAATCTGTTCGGCCGGAAAAAATTCTGTCACACGAGCCATAAATGAAGCATGAGAATATTTACTTCCTTCGTATTCTTCACGCAAGTCAGAATGTGCATCAAAATGCAAAATACTCATCGACGGGTATTTATCAAAATGAGCTTTGATTGGTGCTGTTGAAATCGAATGTTCACCGCCAAGCGTTACTACGAATTTACCATTGGAAAGTGCCTTATACACTTGTTCGTAAATCATTTCGAGAGCGGCAATACCATATTGTTTCCCAAATTTAAGTGGTCTAAGTGTAGCAATCCCAATGTCAAAACACAACTCTCTGTCGAATTCGTCATCGTAAAATTCTACATAAGCACTCGCTGCCAGAATTTCTTTTGGTGCATTTTTTGTGCCCCCTCCGTAACTGACAGTATGCTCATACGGAGCCAAGACAATTACCACTCGAGAATTCTCATACAAAGAATATTTTTCTGAGATTGACAAAAAGTTTTTTGTAGTATCGAGAACTTTCATCAAATTACCTTTTTTTTAATAGAAACATCATTTTTTAAAGACAAAAATACTACTTTTTGAGATGAGGTTATGTGTGGTTTTGAGCTTTTGCTTAATAAATTTATCAAATTTTTAGTAGATTCTAACACGATATGGAACATCTTTTCACAGCTTCTGCACTTGTGAGCTTGTTTACTTTAACGGCTCTCGAAATAGTTCTCGGAATAGATAATATAATTTTCGTTGCAATTTTAGTAGGAAAACTACCGGTAGTGGTGCAGGATTCCGCACGACGCATCGGACTCTCTCTCGCTTTGATTCTTAGGATATTACTGTTGTTGTCTATTGCGAAAATTGCTCAATTGACAAATCCGTGGTTTTATATTGGTCATTATGGTTTTAGCGGGCGGGAAATTATAATGGTGTGCGGCGGACTATTTCTAATAGCAAAAAGTACACTCGAAATCCACGATAAGCTCGAGGGTGCATTAAGCGAAGATGATTCATCAGCAAAAGTCTCATATTTTGGCAGTATTGTTCAGATTATTTTATTAGACCTCGTATTCTCACTCGATTCAGTAATTACTGCAATTGGTTTGGGACAAAGTATAGAAATCATGGTTGCTGCAGTTATTATCGCTGTTATGATAATGTTTGTTACTGCAAAAGGAGTAAGTGCATTTATTAACCGTCATCCCACAATTAAAATGCTTGCATTGTCATTTTTATTGATGGTTGGATTGATGCTGTTTTTAGAAGGGTTTGGTATTCATGTTCCGAAAGAGTTTATTTATTCTGCAATGGCTTTCTCGGTATTTGTGGAATTTCTTAATCTCCGTTTGCGGAAAAAAACAAATCCTGTTCAGCTCAATACTCGGTTTGAAGAAAACACAGAAGAACAGGGAAAGTAGTCGTCATTATTTTTTACTGACAGCTCGCCGATACATTCTTCCCTAATTGCCCAAATCTCATCAAGAGTATATCTACTATTATTGTTTGTTTTCAGCCAATATTCGAGGTATGTGTTATGATAATTAAACTTAAAGTCTGTTATTTGATGTGGTTGAATAATAATTTCTTCGAGTAAATTATCTATAAAACTGATACGTTCGGAGTCATTAAACGTATAATCTATAACCAAATCATGAAATCGTAAATAGCAGTGTGCTTCGGGGATAAATTCAAGGTCATATTTATTTAATGTAGCAGAAATTTTAGGAGTATTTACTCTGTTCATTCTAAATATTCCAAGAACAAGATTTATTCCTTCAAAAGCTTGTTCATCAGCAAGTTTTTTTAGAAGAGCGTGTTTGGTGCTGCATGTTCCGCAATTATCAAGAAAAATAGTTGTTGTATTGCTTCTATTAGAATTACGACCATAGGGAAGTCGGCTGATATACTCTGCCGCTTCCCGAAATGAAATCAATCCTCTCTGTAAAAATTCATTTGAAATTTTGCCTGATGATAATATTTCAAAATCAGGAGATTTCATGGTATCCATACTTGGTTAATGTTTAATCTATTTCAAAATTTAGTTATTTTCATCTGAAAATTTTGCTCCGAGACGCTCGGCTAAATTTTCAATATCTTCATGTCGAGCAAGTATTTCTATCCAATTTGTAGGAATAGTCTCAAAGCCGTATAAAAGCCCTGCAAGTCCTCCTGTAATTGCCGCAGTTGTGTCGGTATCATCACCCAAATTTACTGCTTTTAATACAGCATCACTGTAGCTGCCGGTAGTAAGCAAACACCAAATACTTGATTCGAGAGAGTGAACTACATATCCGCCACTGACGATACTTTCTTCGGGCTCTTGGTGTATAGTTCCAATAAGTAAACGGTTAAATAATGCAGTCTCTTTAGGATTAATTTTCTGTGATTGAAAGAAAGCAGTTAATTCTGATTGAAGATTGTTATAGACTGTAAATTTGTTCTTTTCCGTGAGCAACTGTCTTGCAAATTCAAGATAATAAAAACAAGCCATAATCGAACGAATATGTGCGTGTGTGATAGACGAAACTCTTTTAGTAATTTCAAATCTTTCGTCAATTGGTTTATCCAAAATATATAAAAGTAGGGGAGAAATTCTCATCAAAGAACCGTTACCGTTTGATGTCTCTTCAGTTCCACCAGCTTGCTCAGGGGCAATACCTTTTTTGAGTCTTAGCAGTGCTCGTTGGGTAGCAATACCAATATCAAACACCTTTCCTCGCGGTGTCCAATAATTGTTTTCATATAATTGAACAAAATTATTAGCAATCGTTGACGTGTCAAAATCTTGCGTTAATGCCTCAGCAAGGCAAAAAGTGAGTGAACTGTCGTCTGACCATGTTCCGGGTGGTAGATTATACGTTCCATAACCAATCATATCCGTAACCGGTTTTTGCTTGAACGCTTCTCTACGTCTGAATTCGACCGGAACGCCTAACGCATCTCCGACCGAAACACCGAACAAAATATTTCTCGCGATGTTTTTATAATCCATTTCTTTCTTTCTAAATTATAGATAAATTTGATGTTCAGGTGATTCTTTACTTCAAACACTTACTTAAGTAATCGCTGCTTACTTCAATAATGCAGCTCCATACTTCCGACGGAAAACAGCTCAAACTCGTGTTTTCATTTCAATAATTTTCTTGTAGGATGTCTGTACCATGGGCAGTGATTTGTGAGATAAATTTGTAAATAAAGTGTTCTGTTTGAAAAAATAAATGGAATAAATGGTGTGTTAAGAAGTTAGAATACTTACATGCTAGTCTGTTATAAAAAATGTTGTATAAAGCTACGTAGTGAGTTAAAATAGTCTTTAATATTTAACACATGTTGAACTGTAATTTTGGTATCGTATTATTGAGTTTGGGAACACTCGACCTCATCACAAGAGCTACCCAATATCATTACTCAATCGAATAACAGCCCGAACCTAAAGCCAAACCCAAAAGAATTTCCTTTCTGAGTAAAAAAACTGTCGGTAAAAGGAACGTTCTCTATTGTGTTCGGATTCTGAAATGATTTGCTGATACGAGCATACAGCATTGCATCAATAAAGAAATTATCACCAAAAAAGATTGTATTCCCAAAACCAAAATTTACACCTATCCGAGTAATGTCATTATGCTGTGGAATATTTTTAAGACGATAAATTTCTATACCATTTTCGTTCTCGACCACCCACGTTCTACCTGTGTAATCTAATCCGAATCTTCGAACTTCGAACGAACCAAAAAGGTAAAAATTTGAAATAGGATTTTGGGTGTCTCCTCGCTTGAAATTATTGTTAACATACAGCCGCGTTGTAAAGCTTCCGCCATAGCCAAATACTTCAATACTGTCTCTATTTGCATTAATTAAGATGTTATTTTTTGCATTTTCAATTGTGCCAAAATATAATTCGGGAGAAATTGCAAACGACAAATGACTGCCGGGTTGCCTGCGCTCTACTTCAAATTTTATTCCATTAGCAAATATAGTAAACGGATGAAGAGCTATGATGTATTTTGCTGAAAGTGAGTCTTGGTCTGCGGCTCTGCATACCGAAGCCGATAAGCATAAAGTAATGATGAATAATGATATTAATGGTTTCATTTGTAGAGTAATTTCCCGATTATTTGTAGAGAATCATTTGTTACTGTAAAATTAGTAAGTCCACCCGGCACAACTGCTGTGAAATTACCTCCTGAAGGTATAATATCAAAAGCTCTCTCGGATGAAACCGAGTTGAGTATTTTAGGTCTTGTGCGGTCGGTAATATCCAATAACTTGACTCCGTCGTCACAGACAACTAAACGATTTTCACTTATTAGTCCCAATCCTTGCGGGCTTTTAAGAGGTAAAGAAAAAACTTGGTATGGATTTTTTAAATTACGGATATCAATAATATCGAGTACGTTTACCCCGCGCATACACCGTGTTCTCCCTGAGCTGAGTGTAGAATAAGCATAATTCCCATCAGCAACAACGGGATCACAACTTACAATATGACTATACAATGATATAAATTTCGGTTCGGTTCGATTCGTAATATCATAAATATGAACTCCGTCACTTGCTCCGAGAAAAAGTGTGTTCCCACGAGCAAAGATTGTTTCTATAGTAAATCCAACTGAAACAGATGACAAAAAAACAGCTTTGCTACTGCTTAAGTCAAAAATTCTTAATGTTGTTTTATCTACTGTATATAAATATGTATCTGTCACCGTAAATCGGGCAAGCGAGCCACCGGTACCGGTGCTTGTCGAAGTCGGTGCTATTGATGTAGAATTATTCTCACATGACACAAATAGTACAATACAAAGGAAAAATAGAGTTGTAATGTTGAAAGTTTTCATTAGCGTTTCCTCCATTCAATAATGACAGTATTTGCAGGGCGATTATTAACGACATATTCAGGCGATAATGGGAGATTATCCGGTGGCAGTTGTGCAGGAAATATATTTTCTGTTCTACTTATTATAGTGGGATGTGCTATATCCGAAACATCAACTGAAATAAGGTCAGAAGCATTATCACTGTATAAAATATTATTACGAATCACAACTTCTCTGCTTGCCAAAATTTTCAGAAAGCCGACATTCTTTGGATTTATTGGGTTAGAATTATCAATAATATGATATCCTTTATCAATTTCATTGATTAATATATAATTATTATAGGAATATATTTTTCCGGTGTTACTAACCGGAATTGCTGTTGAGAACGAAATATTACTCAGAGCACTTCTATCTACGAGAATTGGCTCGTATTCACTATAAACAGGAGGTAACGCACTGTTAAAAGGACATCCCAATAATAGTAAATTTATGGATGCTATTACTAATAGCATTGTTTTTTTCATGGCGATACTCTCTATAATACTAAAACAAATTTTATAAAATAGTCGAAATTGTTCAATGTGGTTAGGACATTCCGTATTGGAATGAAATACTAAGCTTACAATTATAATTAACGTACGCTTTTATGATTCACGTGTATATAAGAAAATGCCATTGCAAAATTACATAGTTTTGAATAACAATTATGCAATCATTTTAAGTTTTCGATATACTAAATACTTGGTTATGCGAGAAGTATGAGTTTGGCTAAATACTCAGGTGGGGTTGTATCGAGTTCTTTTTTATAGGCGGATTGGCATAATTTCCATGCTTTGGTGAGTTCGGATAGCTGTTGATTATCTGCTAAAGCAGTAAATAGAAGTTCATATCCATTTTCATAGACTTTATCTGCCTCTATAGTTTTACGAGCGAATTGTATTGCTTTTGATAGTTTGCCTTGATTTAAGTAGTAGTTACCAATGTCTAATGTCGCTTCCAAATATAATTCTTTCAGCGACTCACGCTGAAAGTCTGACCACTCTTCAAGCACATCATCTTTCAGAAATTCACCATTGTAAAGTGAAATAGCTTTTTCAATGAGCATGTATTTAGTTTCTTCATGCTTTTCATGACGAGAACTATTCAGCAATTCCTTGAATTCCAAGAAATCAATAGAAACATCCTTCCCTAAATCTAACATATAAGATTTGCCGGTAATTTTAATAAATGCTGATGGAGTATGCGGTTTGATATTCGGTTCCAGAGCTTTTCTGATATACGAAACAGAATTCCAGAGTGTCGGGATAAGATTTTTACTGTAAGCATCCGGCCAGAGATGTCCAATTAACTCATCTACAGTAACAGATTTGCGATGATTAATAAGAAGTATTTTGAAAATGTCTCTTGCTTTTTTGCGTTGCCAATCATCGCTTGTCAATTCTCTTCCATCAATCGTTACCGAGAAAAGGCCAAATGTTCTTACAATAATAGAATGAGATACCTTGCTTTTCTTAACTGTTTTCGTGTTTGCAATAGTAGCTAAAACAAAACCTTGTTGTTTGAGAGTTTGCGTTTTATCTAAAAAATCACCTGTGAGTTTTGTTTTGGTTGAAGATATAAGTAATTGTGCTTGTTCTTGCGTTCTTTTTATTTGTGCTTCCCGTAATATTTTTTCGGCATTTTTACGCTGTTCCTCCTTGGCAATAATTTTTGTAGTTAGGGTTAGGCGGCGGCTATAATGTTCAGCCGCAGAAGAATCACCGATAAGATTTGAAAGCGATAGTAACTGTTGTAAAGAACTTTGAAGCATCGTATGAGCTTGAATAGTTTCAGCAATTTCGAGAGCATCTTTTGCATTGTTAATAGCAGTGATATAGTCGCCAAGCTTTGTATTGCATGTTGCCAGTAAGATCAATGTCTCTGCTTCACCTTCTTTTATTGATGAATTAACAAAGAGTCCGTAGCTTTTTTTCGCATACTCTATTGCTGTTGTAATATCACCGTTTTGTTCAAAAACTGATGCGATATTATGCAATGTATATGCTTCGCCTTTAGGGTCGGCGAACTCGATATCAATAGCCAAAGCTCTCATGGCATAATCAAGAGCAAGAGAGTCATTCTGCATTTTACCGTAGATACAGCATACTGTATTAAGGAGTGGAGAAAGAATACTTTTATCAGGATACAGTTCAGCAACTGCTATACTTTTCATCATTGAGTCGAGAGCATTTGTATAATTTCCAAGGAGATAATAAACAGAACCAATATTGCTCAAAAAACCGGATTCAGCTATAATATTTTTTTTATCAACTACTAGAGCTAATCCTTCATTGGAGTAATTGAGCGAAGTGGTATAATCTGCTATTCGAAAATACAATTCTCCCAAGCTCGATAGCGCTCTCGCAGAGTAATTAGTTGAGTTGTATTTACGCGCAAGTGCCAATTGTTTGTGGGCATATTCTATTGCATAATAAAATTCTCCAAGTGAATGGTAACATAATACAATATTACCGACTATATCAAGAGAATGCTTTTCGAGTCCGCCAAGTTCCATAACTGAAAAGGCATTTAGGTTTTCTTCTAAGGAATGAAGTAATCGTCCCGTAGCATAATACGTAGTAGCAAGACCTTGTAGTGAACGGGCTATTTGAAGCGGATCACCAATTTCCTGGAAAATACCAACTGCTTGATGAAAATATTCATGTGCCTCATCATAGCGAACCAAGGTATATAATATTTTCCCTCTAATCCGCAAGGCAAGTCCTTTACCCTCAAGATGTTTATGCTCGACAGAAAGTCTCTCCGCCTGTTGCGTTATTTGAAGAGCATGTTCGTATTGTTTGTCCCGAAATTCTGCTTCCGCTTGTTGATTAAGTTCATCTATGTAGGTATGAATAGAAAGTGCCGAATAGTTATTGGTCATCAAACTTCTTCCGTAAAGTCATAGTTTGCAAAAAAATATTTATAGCTCTGAATTAACAAAATCTAAACAACGTAATATTATTATTTCAGATTATACAATGTTAACTAATTAAATAACAACTACATAATTGTTAAAGTCACAATAATTTCAACGCTAAATTTTAGGGAAAAAGATTACAACAGTAAATTTCGTTACTGCTTATTGATAAAAACTAAAGCGAGGTTACTTCAAATCCCAAAATTCTACAAGCTATTACCCAATGTTTATAATAAAAGCCGAAAGCAACATGTGTACTTTCGGCTTTCACTGTGTAAACTATTCGTAAAATATTTTAAGACTGTGGCTCACTTGAGTGAACTACAAATGGTTCTGCCGAAATTGCAATACCATCATCATTGTTTTTGGGAACGAATTTACGGAAAATTCGTTTTACATAATTGGTAGATTTTTCCATAATTATATAAATTACCGGAACTAAGACAAGTGTAAGAAGCAGTGAACTCGACAAACCGCCAATTAACGCCCAAGCAAGTCCTGTTTTCCATTCTGCTCCCGAACTCGATGAAGTTGCAATCGGAAGCATACCAATTACCATCGAAAGAGTCGTCATCACAATCGGACGAAAACGGGTTTCTCCCGCTTCCAGAAGTGCCGGAATAAGCTCCATTCCCTCACTGCGCATTTGATTAGTTCTGTCCACCAAGAGGATAGCATTTTTGGCAACCAATCCCACAAGCATTATTATTCCAAGAATTGGAAATAACCCAAGTGCTTTCATATTTAATGCCATTGCCAAGAGTGCTCCAATCAATGCCACCGGAATAGAAAATAATACTACAAAAGGATAAATATATGAATCGTACAGTGCAACCATAATCAAATACACAAATAAAATTGCCGCACCGAGTGCCGCACCCAAACTGGCAAAAGATTCTTGCTGATTTTTTTGGTCGCCAAGGAAAGTTACGTCAAGCCCGGGTTGAATTGGATTTTCGGCAAGTTTCTTTTGAAATTCTTCGATAATCGTTCCTTGCGGTTTGCCTAATGCTTGCGAAAACACAGTAATAGCGGTATTACGGTTTTCTCGTTGAAGTTTTGTTGGACCTGTGGAAGTATAAATAGTTGCAAACTGCTGAAGTTCTATTTGTTGCCCACGACTATTTGCAAACGCAAGTGTCTTTAGATATTCTGTTTGTGAACGGTCATGTTGGTCAAGCAGAATACGAAGAGTATATTCATCATTGCCATCACGGAATTTTGCGTCATCATCGCCGCTCAAAGCTACTTTTAATGACGAACCTACATCTGCTATTGTGAGTCCGAATGCGGCAAGCTTCTGACGGTCAATATCTACACGAGTTTCGGGTTTACCATCTTCGGCTGATAATCGAACATCTGCTGTACCTTCTATACTTTTAAGCATTTCAGCGATTAAGTTTGCACCTTTGTTTACGTCCTTAAAATTAGTACCACTCACCACAATTTGAATCGGAGTTTGATTCGCAGTACCGAAAATTCCAATCGGATTCACACGTACTTTCAATCCGGGTAAATCTTGTACTTTTGATTTAATAAATTGTCCGATATCATCGGTCGAGCGTGTCCGTTTATCTTTTGGAGTAAGAGCTACATTGATTTCAGATGAATTATTCGAGAATTGCCCAAGTAAACCTTCATTTGATGCACCAACGGTAACGAATGTTCTTGCAACTTCAGGAATTTCACGGAGAATCTGCTCTACTTGTAAAGTAGAAAAGTTCGTATTTTCAATTGTTGCTCCCGGGGGAAGTTCGATTGTTACTGCAAATTCCCCTCTGTCGGATTGTGCTATAAACTCAGAACCTATAAATTTAAAAGCAACTAAAAGAATAGATCCAACAAATAATAGAAGTGAAATTCCTATGATTGAGAAACGAGTCCACCAACTTCTCAAACTCCAAGCAAGTATTCCATGATAACTTCTATTAATTGAATCAAATACACGCTCAAACCAAAGTCCGAAACGACCCAATAGAGAGTTTTTGGTTAAATGTTCAACTTTAGCAAAACGAGATGCAAGAACCGGAATAACAGTAAATGAAACGAGCAAACTAAATAGCGTAGAAACTACGACTACAAGTGCAAATTCACGTAAAATATTACCAACTAAACCCGAAACAAGTGAAAGTGGAACAAAGACCACAACATCCACAAGTGTAATCGAAAGTGCGGCAAAACCTATTTCATTTCTACCTTCGAGTGCGGCTTTTCGTTTATTCTCGCCTTTTTCTAAATGCCTGTAAATATTTTCCAACACAACAATTGAATCATCCACCAAAATTCCAATAACGAGCGACATCCCAAGCAATGTCATCAAATTGAGTGTAAGCCCAAAAAGATACATAAAAAAGAGTGTAGAAATAAGCGAAATTGGAATCGAGATCATCACGATAATAGAATTACGAAAGCTATGAAGAAAAATCATCATCACAAATGCTACAAGCAAAATAGCAATAAGTAAATCATGTTTTACAGCGTCGGCGGCATCAATTGTAAAAAGAGAACCATCTTGAGCAATCGTAAACTTTAAGTTCTTTTTTGCATAATTAGATTCCATAACAGCTATTTGCTTGCGAACAAGTTTACTAACATCTACAGAATTAGCATCGGATTGCTTCGATACTAATACTCCAATTGAAGTATTACCACTAACACGAGTAATGTTTGTATAATCTTTATGTCCATCTTCAATTTCAGCAACATCCATTAACCTAATATCGCCACCTTGTCTCGATCGACCGATTACTAAATAACGAATCTCATCAATAGAATTGAATTTTCCGGCAACTCGTACTACAAATTGACCATCAGATTCTTTTACATTACCGGTTGGGAAATCTATATTTGATGCTTTAATAATTTGTGCAACTTGATTAATAGCAAGACCATAGGCGCGAAGTTTTTGAGCATCCAAATTTACTTTTATTTCGCGCTCTTCACCACCGACAATAGTTATTAAACCGACTCCTTCTAATTTTGAAAGTTCGGGCTGAACGTGGTCTTTCACAAATTGATAAAACTCACGTTTAGGCATATTACTTGTAGCACCCATCCGAACTACGGGAATTTCATCGAGAGCAAATTTAGAAATAATAGGTGATCGTGCATCTTTTGGCAGCAGCATCTGCGCTCCATTAACTCTACGTTGAGCATCTTGCAAAGCTAAATCTACATTTGCACCTTGTTTCATCTCGACGGTTACGGTCGAGCGTCCTTCGGCAGAAGTAGCACGAACAGCAGAAACTTTATCAATACCCGAAACAGCATCTTCGATTGGCTTCGAGACAGAAGTCTCTACTTCGCTTGGTGATGCACCGGGATAAATAGTTGAAATCGTTATAATTGGAGGACTAATTTTGGGGAGCAATTCGTATTTAAGTTGTGAATAGCCGAATAGTCCCAACACGCTTAAGATTGCAAAAAGTACAACGACAAGTGTCGGTCGTTTAATTGCAAGTTCTGTTACTGTCATGATTTGTACTCCGGTAATTGGAATGTATAATTCAGTTTATTAGGAGAAAGTTTTAGTTAATTACCTTAACTTCAGAGCCATTTTTAAGGTTGTTTTGTCCGTTGGTCACGATTATTTCACCGGCATTAAGCCCTTGTAATATTTCTAGGTTCGATTCAGCTTCCGAACCAATAAGTACTTTCTTGAGTTTTGCAATATTATTTTCTACCACAAAAACTTCTGCATTTTTAACACTACCGACAAGTGCCGATCGTGGAATAATTAAAGAGTTCTCACGAGCAACCGTTGTGAAAGTAACACGAGCAAACATTCCGGCTTTAAGAGGATAGGTTTTACTGTTTGGCAACCATATTTCCACAGGATAGGTATGTGCCTCGTCACCTTTCGAGCCGATACTTGCTACTTTCCCCTCAAATTTCTGTGTAGGATATACTGACGATGTGATTTCTACTCTATCACCGGCTTTAAGAGCAAAAGCATCCCGTTCGGCGACATTAATTTTTACTTTAAGAGTCGAAATATCTATTATATTAATTATAACGGATTTGTTGTCAACCGATGCACCTGCATCTACATATTTTGCTGCTATTACACCGGAAATCGGAGTTGTTATTTTAGTATCTCGCAGTTGTCTTTTAGCCATAATAAGTTGTGATTCTGCTAACTTGACGGCTAGCTTTGCCCCATCAAGTTGTGCTGAAGTCATTGCTTTTTCTTTATAAAGCGGTTCATAACGGTTCCAATCACTGAGAGCTTTGTCGTAATTTGCTTGTGCACTGATGAGTGCTGCTTGCTTTAACTCATCATCAACTATGGCAATTACCGAACCGGCAGATTTTACATCTCCAACTTTTGCAGGCATTTGAGTAATTCTTCCTTGCGTTTCACTTATTACATTTACATCATTATTTGGCAAAATTGTTCCCACCATTGATAAATCATCAGTAAGAGATTGTTGTAATACAGTTGTTACCGAAACAGGAATTTCCTTCTGCATATCAGAGGAAACAGATGCTGTTTTGGCTTCACTTTTGGCTTTATTATTTATTAATGTGAATCCAATTGCTACGCTTGCAATCACTAAAATTCCTATTGTTACTATCTTTTTCATAGAATTTCCTCGAAATAAATTGGTTGTTTAGATACGTTTTGAGTTAATTATGAGTCTGTTATTCTTCTCCGAGTGCTTTTTGAAGCCGCGCCTCCGCAATTTCAACATCTACTACGGCATTAGTATAATTTGTTTTGCTTGATAATAATGCAAAATCTGCATCCAAAACATCAGTACTGATAGCTACACCATTTTTAAACTTTTCATTTGTTAAGCGTAAATTTTCTTCAGCTTGTGCGACACCTTCTTGAGCTACTTTTACTTTTTCTTTCATTTGGGTTAGATTAAGATAACTTTGTGTTACTTCGACATTAATTCCTTCTTTAATCTGTCCGATTGCGTCTTGTGCCTGAATGACTTGAAGTTCGGCTTGGGTAGTTTGGTGGTTTGTGACTCCCCAATTCCAAATATTCATCGAAACATTGAT
Source organism: Bacteroidota bacterium (assembly GCA_018266765.1). Classification (GTDB taxonomy): domain Bacteria; phylum Bacteroidota; class Ignavibacteria; order Kapaibacteriales; family UBA961; genus JADJXV01. Next base: position 32,284 of record JAFDZU010000035.1, on the reverse strand, counting down.
ACCCACATCCCAAGTGCCTGTAAATTCTGGTTTTAGTGGAAAAATGCGTTGATTAGGATTATTTAAATTGTAATTAGCCGCTAAGGCAATTTGAGGATACCAACTTGATTTTGCCATTGTTATGCCTTCTTCACCTGCTTTCATACGAAGTTCCGCCGCTTGAACTTCAGGACGTTGTTTTTTTGCATCATTCATTGAGCTTTCCCAAGAACCAATATCTTTTGTTGCTGATTGTGCATTTGTGACAAGTTCTATTTCCGTGGTAAGTGGTTGACCCAGATAGTTATTCATCGTTACTTGAGATAGGAGAACCATATTTTTGGCATCAATCTGACGAAGTTTAGCATCAGAAAGCTGTACCTTTACTTTTAGGACATCATTATTGGTTGCTACTCCGTTACGTTCCATGCTCTCAACATCTTTTAGATGTGCTTGAACTTGTACAACATTATCGTCATTTACTTTTTTAAGTTGGAATGCTTTATACATATTCCAATACGCTGATTTTATTGCAAAAGCAACATCAGATTTATCTTTAAGTAAATCTATTCTGGTGGCTTCAGCTGTGAGTTGAGCAATTTTAGTAGCACTTTCAAGCCGAAAACCTGTAAAAATTGGCTGTTGAAGAGATAATTTTAATACTATGTTATCCAATACAGGATCTGCAATTGGAATCTTTGTTGTTGAACCGGGAAGAGTAAATGAAGGTGCTTCAACATTTGAAAGTCGTGAATACCCACCTTGAAACGTAAGGGAGGGTAATTGGCCTGCACTTGTTTCTGAGGTCTTTGCCTCAGCCGCACCAATTTTTGCTTTCGAGGCATGGACAAGCTTACTGTTTGCTAAACCGAGTTCGACAGCTTTATCAATAGTAAGCGACATTTTTTGCTGTGCTACTGCTGTTGGCTGTACACCATACATAATCCCAATAACTATTAGCGTTGCAAACATTTTCGGCAGTTTTCTCATATATTTTCCTGAAAATTATTCTTGAAAAACTATTTATTATGCTAAAATTAAGAATAAAACAATCATTGAAATTTACAATCGGAAACTCAAAACGAAATTTTAGTTTCTAAGTTTCATTTTATTTAAATTGACAGTGAAAACTCTGTCATTGCAGGGCGAGTTTTCTCTAAATATTCTTTTCGAGCAGATTCATTGATTATTCCTTCTGTAAGTATTTTTGCAATCATAATATAAACTTGTGAAGGTGTAAGTGGTAATTTTGTTAGAACTTCAGAGCGAAACATACCTTCAATAATCGTTAGATACATTGTCACGATGCCTTCGGTGTTGAGATCGTTACGGAAAATTCCTTTTTCTATTCCTTCTCTTAGAAATCTTCCAAATTTATCAATAATATTATTGCGTCTCCATTCTTGGTATTCACTCCAAGTTTCAGGCGCGTTTCTCTCTAAATCTTTTAGAAAATGAACAGGAATTTTAGCAATGTTTTCGGCAATTATTGGTCCCATAACCATCATTTTTTCGATAAAATCAGTTCTGTCATTTTCCATAATTGGCTGTACACGTCCGTCCAGTCCTTTGCAATGATTCGTCATAACAGTTTTTAATAATTCATCTTTAGAAGAAAAATGTTTGTAAAGTGTTTTTTTGCTCATACCTAAATTTACTGCAATTTCATCCATGGTAACCCGACTGAATCCACACTCAAAAAATGATTGTTTGGCACTTTCTACAATGCGATTCCACACCTGTAGTTCTTTGGATTTTTCTTCTGATATTTCCATTGTTTTTCCTTTGAAATTTGAATTGGAAACTGAAATCGTTTTTTAAGTTTTCAAAATTACGATAATTAGTTCATCGTGTCAAATTATTTTTTGTTCACAATGGAAACTATTTATGTTTATTAAGTTTCTGAATTCATTTTTATTACCCTTTTGCAATAAAAAAAAGCCCTACCAATTGTGGTAGAGCTTGTATTGTTTCTGTGGCTCACGTTAGAATGAAGAGAGATATTTTTTGTTTATTGTATGTTTTTCCTAACGGTATCTTCAGCTTCGCTGAGTGTAGTTGTAAGATTATCATTAATTATTACCGAGTCGAATGCCTTCGCACTCTTCATTTCCATTGCCGCACGTTCGAGCCGAAGAGTAATTTGTTCTTCGGATTCGGTTTGCCGAAGTCGCAGACGCTGTTCGAGAGCTTCCATACTTGGAGGAGCAATAAACATTAAAAGAGTTTCCTTCGGGAACGCTTTTTTGAGTGATAGAGCACCTTTTACATCCACGTCAAATATAATACAATCACCATTATCTAATGATTTTTTAACTTCGGAACGCAACGTTCCATAAAGATTACCAAATATTTCTTCGTATTCGAGTAAGTCACCGTTCTTAATTTTTGTAGTGAATTCTTCTTTCGATAAAAAGAAATAGTCGCGTCCTTCTTCTTCGCCCAAACGTTGAGGGCGAGTAGTAGCCGATACTGAAAACCGCATTTTCGAAAATGTTGCTAAAAGATGTCGCGCTACTGTTGTTTTACCACCACCGCTCGGAGCTGAAAGTACAATAAGTTGTTTAAAAGCCATAAAATCCGATAATTGAAATAGAGGGTTGGTTTACTCAATGTTCTGAACTTGTTCGCGGGTTCGTTCTAATTCTTCTTTCATAGTCACTACAATTTGAGCAATTTCAGCATCATTAGCTTTCGAGCCAATAGTATTTACCTCGCGGTGCATTTCTTGAAGTAGGAAATTCAATTTACGACCTGCATCAATTTGCTTCATCGTTTCGTGGAAAAATTTAATATGACTGCGAAGTCGTACACATTCTTCGGAAATATCAAGTTTGTCGGCAAGAATTACAATTTCCAATTGAAGGCGTTGTTCGTCAATCTCGTCGCTTTCAAATAATTGAGCTATTCTTTGACGTAACCGCTCGCGTTCCTCGGGGATTCGTTGAACGGCTTTATCTTCAATTTTTGCAAGTGATTCTTCGATAATTTTAATGCGATTACGCAAATCACGTGCAATCTCATTTCCTTCTTTTTTGCGCATTACATCAAGTTCTTTGAGTGCATCCCCCAAAGATTTAGAAACTAATTTCCATACTTTTTCGGAGGCATCGTCCTGCTTACTTTCTACCATACCATCTGCAAAAGCAAAGAGATGACTAAGAGTAATCGGTTCTTTAATTTTTAGGCGTTTTTTGAGTTTTTCAATTGCTGAAAAATACTCTGTAGCAGCTTCTTCATTAAATTTCATAAGCTGTGAGGTAGTACCTTGTTGCACGTTTATATTCACAAAAACGCTTCCACGTGTAAGAGCTTTTCTAGTCGCTTCGCGCACATCAAATTCTTTGTGATTGAGACTTTTGGGTAATTTTACCGATGTTTCCAAATATCGTCCGTTCACACTTTTAATCTCAACACTTGCGGTTATCCCTTGATCACTTGTCTCGGCTTTACTAAAACCGGTCATACTTTTTATCATATAAATTCTCTTTTGGTTAGGTTAAACAGTCTATTCTTTGCTCAAAAATACCGCTTTTTGGTAAATTATAGGGTAGGTTAAATAACTTTCATTAATTGGACGTTTGTGAAACCAAAGGTTTAGTAGTAATTATTTACTCTCATAAAAGAAAATTCTTTCCGTTATTCATTCGATGAATTGTGTAAATTTGTATATACTTGGTCTTGTAGGTTAGCACATAATTGTTCTTTTTCTTCATCTGTATTCAAAGTAAATATTTCAAACAAATCTAAAATTAACATGACAGATTCATTTACAGTCGAAAAAGTATCGCCGAAAAATTTTGAATTACTTTTGGGATTGATTGTAGCACTGGCTGAATTCGAAGAACTTGCTCCACCCGATATTGAAGCCCGAACCCGACTTCGCAAAGATTGCTTTTCAGAGAATCCTCGATTCGAGTCTTTTTTGGGATATAAAGATGGAAAAGCAGTAAGTTATGTAATCATATTTGAAACATATTCAAGTTTTTTAGCAAAACCTACACTATATCTCGAAGACCTATTTGTATTACCTGAATATCGCAAAAGTGGAGTTGGCTATCGGTTTTTTCAATTTGTGGCGCGGCTTGCAGTAGAACGAGGATGCGGACGAATGGAGTGGCAAGTTCTTGATTGGAACGAAAATGCAATTAAATTTTATGACCGATTAGGTGCAACGCACCTCAAAGGATGGTATCCATATCGACTCACTGAAGATGAATTACAGAAAATACTATAATTAAATTTATTTGCAAGTGTATCCGACTGTTTGTGGCGATTTGTTGAAGAAAAAAAAGAATTAGGAAATTATAAAATCAAAACAATACTTTGCACTTGTCAAAATCCTCGTTATTTTTGCGACATATAGTAATATGTTCGCTTATTTGTTTTATACGTTAATTTGAAGGAAAATATCATGAAAACAAGGCACAATAATTTGCTGGTTGCATTTGTACTTTCTGCTATTCTTTTTGGATGTGGTGGTGCAAAAAAAGCTGAACCTGTGGCGATAACCGGCTTAGAGACATATAAGGATGAGTCACTTGGTTTTGGGTTGAAATATCCATCCAATTGGATGCTCAGAAAGCAATCCGGTTCCCAAGCAGTTGCCTTCTCGTCCAATAATGCAATTGAACGGTTTAGTAAGTATGATGCTGATGGAATTGCAGGTGCCAAAATCTCTATCACAGCAATTAAAACAGACGGTAAACCACTCGACCAAGTTGTAGCCGACAGTAAAGAATTTACTGCTGAATCATATTCAGCCCCTGAAAAAGTAACAATTGACGGCACTCAAGGAACTAAATTAGAATGTAGTTTTGATTTAACAGACGGTAAATTTCAAAGTGAAAAATATTTTGCAATGAAAGACAGTATGTATGTTACTATTGTTGAGTTAAGTGCATTCGGAAGTACATTCGATTCATACCGCAAGAACTTTGATGAAATTATTGCTTCTATTACACTTGCTACGGCACCTGCTCCTAAAGAAGTAAAAATTGATACAGTTAGTTCAGAACCTGCTCCACCATCAGAAACGATGCGATCAATCTCAGGAAATGGATTTTCTATCAGTGTCCCCGATAATTTCACAGGAGCACGAACAACTGTAAAAGGAACGCTTGCAAGTGCCAGTTATGTTGGTGATCGCAGAGATTGTACAATACAAGTAGATGTTTTTGATGCGTCAAAACAGAAAAACTTAGATAAAATTGTAGCAGATAACAAAGCTCGGTACAAAGCCACCACTGCCAATGCAACCACACTCGGCGGTGCAAAAGCATATTCGATTAATTATTCATTTGTAAAAGATGTGAACAGTCGTGTTTATTTCACAATTAAGAACGATAAAATGTTCAGAGTTACATTAAATTGGTTCAAACCGAAAGAATCGTCATACTTACCGATTTTTGAAAAAAGTGTTTCTTCTTTCAAATTTGAATAAATAAGTACACTTTAGCAAAAGTTAGCAAAGGGCGAACGCAAAAAGGTTCGCCTTTTGTTGTTTTTAATGAGGATTCTATGGAAATAATCAAATCAAAACCTTTAAAAAAAAATGCAGTTATAGGATTAATTTCACCTGCATCGCCACAGCGCGATCCACTTCGCTTAGAAAGGGGAATTGCTTATCTCGAACGATGTGGTTATCGGGTAGAATTGGGGAAATCAGCACTTAATTCTTGGGGCGGTTATCTCGCCGGAACAGACGATGAACGCCGTAGTGATATCGAAGATATGTTTGCTAATCCTGCGATTGATGCTATATTTTGTGCTCGCGGTGGATTTGGAACAGCTCGATTTTTAAATGGATTAGATTATGAGTTAATTCGCAAAAATCCCAAAATTTTGGTTGGTTTCTCCGATACAACAGCATTACAATCGGCAATTTTCAGCAAAACCGGACTCATTACATTTTCGGGAGCTATGCCATCAGTAGATATGGCAGATACTTTTCATCCACTTGCCGAAGAATGGTTTTGGGGAATAATTTCAAACTCAAAATATGGTCTTGAACAAAATATTTCAGCTGAACGTTTCTACGAAGGGAATGCAACTGGAAGGTTGTTCTGCGGTAATCTAACGGTTGTGACCACATTGCTTGGCACTCCTTATACTCCTGATTGGGAAGGGGGCATATTGCTCGCAGAAGACATCGGCGAAGAGCCGTATCGAATTGACAGGATGTTGTCGCATTGCGAAAATGCAGGGCTTTGGAATAAACTATCGGGATTGTGCTTCGGTCAATTTACAGCTGAAGGAGTACGCCAATCTACAGTTCCACAACGCCCGATGAATGAAGTGTTGTTGGATTATGTTAGTCGAGCTAAATTACCGTCTCTTGGAAATATTCTTTATGGACATCAAGCAGAAAAAATCACCCTTCCTTTTGGAGTAACGGTTCAAATTTCCAATGAAGATTCTTTTTTGCGAATGATAGAAAGTCCGCTTGACTAATAAAAAATATGAGTTGTTTTTCCTAAAAATAACCACTACACTATAAAATCCCTAGTGTAAATCGGCAATAGTAATGAGATGAAGTGCGTCGTAGAGGGTAATATTCTCAGAACCTATTTTAACAAATTAGTCAAATTACCTTTGCAAAAAATTATGTATTTTGCAAAGGATTAGTTTGTTGAAATACCTTGAAAGTATTTTGATTTAACTTAAGTTAAATTGTTTTTATTCTTTTGAATTTATTGAATAGAGTATATCAATTGCTATTCAAAACAGTTGTTTTATTCTAATATTATTTGAATACACCTATGAAAATTTCACGAATTCTTTCAATATCAATAGTGTTGAGCATGCTTACTTTTGGTGGAGCATTCTCGTACATACAAAAAAATAAATCCTCAAAAAAAACTATTCCGGCAAAAACCTATAAGAGCCAAACTCCAACAAAAACTAGTAGTAAACCAACTCAGAATATTTCACCCGAGAAAGAAGCTGTGTTTGAATTATTGACTGAGGATGAAACGAATTTACGATTTAATAATATCATACCTCCTGGTAAAGATTTGAAACCGGGAAGTAAACTCTTTAATATTGCTGCCGGTGGAGTCGCAGTGGGGGATGTTAATGGCGATGGTTTGCCGGATATTTACTTAACTCGATTTTCACGTCCGAACCAACTTTTTATCAATAAAGGAAATTTTAAATTTGAAGTAGCACCGGAATCTGCCGGAGTGAGTGATTCGGCTTCTTGTTCATTCGGTGCAACAATGGTTGATATTGATGGTGATGGAGATTTAGATATTTATGTATCTGAATATAATGTAACGCCTAACAGGTTGTTTATCAATAATGGTGACGGAACATTTACGGATAAAGCCAAAGAGTATGGTTTAGACTTTGCAGGTAATTGTATTCAGGCAACATTTTTTGATTATGATAATGATGGCGACTTGGATATGTATTTAGTAGTTAATGGAATCTCACATTTAGGATATAAAGCCGGTGGCGTTTCGAGCAAGTTGTATCAAAATAATGGCAATAATACTTTTACAGATGTTGCTGAAAAAGCCGGGATTGTTCATAAAGGATTTGGATTAAGTGCAAGTATTGCAGATTATAACAACGATGGTTGGCTTGATATTTATACAGCTGTTGATTTTGAAGAACCGGATCACTTGTATTTTAACCAGCACAACGGTACCTTTAAAGATGTTACGAAAAGTTCAACAAACCATACAAGTTATTTCAGCATGGGGTCCGATGCCGCAGATATAAACAATGATGGTTTTATTGATTTTATGACGTTGGATATGCTACCGGATAATCACAAACGCCGTAATACACAGTTTGAAACTTTATCTACGTTTAGTACATTGTACGATTCAACTCAAATGGTTAAAAACACCCTGCAGTTAAATCGGGGAGACGGTACATTTAGTGATATTGGTTATTTAGCAGGAGTAGCACAAACAGATTGGAGCTGGACTACTCTTTTCGCTGATTTTAATAATGATGGTTATAAAGACATTATAGTAACGAATGGATTAAAATATGATATTATGGACAGAGATGCCATCCGTCATGCCGCCTCACCTGATATCCTACGGCAGATGGGATTAAATGATTTAGCTGAATTAATGGAAGACTCTGTGAAAAAATTCAACACTGAAGACCTCGACCTCGACCCATATTTCAGGAAATTGCCACGTACGCATGTAGGGAATTTTTTATATCGTAATAACGGTGACCTTTCTTTTGCTAATGTAAGTGATCAATGGGGGTTCAAAGTGCCTTACAATACAGTGGCCGCCGCGTATGCTGATTTCGATAATGATGGAGATTTAGATTTGGTGTTGAATAATATAGATACGATGGCTACTGTCTATAGAAATATGAGCAGGGAGCATTCTTTAGGGAATTATTTACAAGTAAAATTAGTAGGTAAAGGAAAAAACACAGAGGGACTTGGGACAAGAATTGAAGCTATGTACAATGGAAAATCTGAAATTGTTGAGCTTGGACGAACTCGCGGTTTTGCTTCTTCGGGTGATGCTATAGCCCATTTTGGATTAGGAACAGCAACAAAAGTAGATGAATTAACAATTCGATGGTTAGGCGGCGAGACTCAAACACTGAAAAATGTGAAGGCGAACCAAAGAATTATTATAAAAGAAGTAAATTCAGTAAAAGCTGAGATGATACAATCTGAACAAAAACCAACAATATTTACTGTCGTATCTCCTGATAGTAGTTTAAATTTTAGACATTATGAAAATATTTATGATGATTTCTTTCAAGATAGACTTTTACCTAATCGTCTTTCGATAAATGGGCCGGGTATGGCAGTCGGTGATGTCAATGGTGATGGATTAGAGGATGTTTACATCGGTGGTCCGCAAGGAATTCCCGGGAGTCTTTTTCTTCAACAATCCAATGGACGATTTGTAGTTTCTCCGCAAGCAATTATAGCGTTGGATTCAATGTGTGAAGATCAAGGAGTTCTATTTTTTGATGCTGACGGTGATGGTGATTTAGATTTATATGTATCAAGTGGTGGTAACGAAGGAAGTATTGAAGAACCACGACTGTTGCAAGACAGACTTTATATCAACGATGGAAAGGGGAAATTTTCAAAAGGACTACTTCCTGTAATGCTTACAAGCACATCAACTGTCGTTGCAGGAGATTTTGATAATGATGGTGATTTAGATTTATTTATCGGTGGGCGGAATGTTCCGGGTAAATATCCTGATTTCCCTCAAAGTTATATTCTTTTAAATGAACATGGGACATTTATAGATGTAACAGACCAATTGTGTCATGATATTGTACATTTAGGAATGATAACTTCGGCACTTTGGACAGACTATAATAATGACGGACAAGTAGATTTGATTGTCACCGGCGAATGGATGACACCGCATATCTTTCAAAATATGGGCGGAAGATTTAAGGAAGTCACAAAAGGAAGTGGCTTAGAAGGTGCTTATGGTTGGTGGAATAGTATAAATGCAGGTGACTTCGATAATGATGGAGATATAGATTATGTTATGGGGAATTTAGGGTTGAATTGCCGTTATAAAGCATCAGAAAAAGAGCCAATCGAACTTTATTCCAGCGATTTTGATGATAATGGAAGTATAGATCACGTAATGACATATTATACAGAAGGTAAACAATATCCATTGCGAGTGTTTAATGCAATGTATAACCAAATGCCCAGTCTCAATAAAAAATTCCCTCGATACGAAGATTTTGCATTGGCTGATTTTCATTCAATGTTTACAAAAGAACAGATAGATTCGGCTGTACATTTGAAAGCAACTGATTTTGGTAACAGTTATATAGAAAACCTTGGAGGAGGTAAATTTAGTATTCACGCTTTGCCAATGATAGCGCAGTCTGCGCCAATTTTTGGAACTTCAGTCGAAGATTATAACAGCGATGGAAATCTTGATATTTTGGCTGTTGGTAATTTTTATGGACCTGACCGCGAAGCATGGCGATATGACGCAAGCCAAGGATTCCTAATGCTGGGCGACGGTAAGGGAGGATTTGAACCGACATATAAGTCTGAAAGTGGATTTTATGATTTGAAAGATGCACGCAGTTTAATTACCGTTACTCCGGCCAATAATGAAGGAATGTATATTATGGCAGGTAATAATGATGCTCAATTACAAGTTTTCAAGAAACGGAATGATTCAAAAACATCTGTGTTGAAAGTGGATAGTAAATCAGGGTTTAGTTATGCAATACTAACATTGAAAAACGGTCAATTTCGTCGTCATGAATTTTATTATGGAGCCGGGTATCTTTCACAAAGTTCAATGAATATGATAATTTCATCTGAAGTAAAGAGTATAAGTTTTTATAAGGGTGGGGTTGTTAAAAAGACAATTAATTTAAGTCATCAATTACGTTAAAATATTTTTATTAATGGGTGTAAAATAGAAAGAAGTATATGATTAAGTCGGTTTTGTTATTAATAGTTGGTGTTGTCTTGATGCTTTCTGCAGATTCTTGTGCAACTTCACCCGGGGAAAAGATAGGAAATCTGGGATGTGAATGTATTAAGCAAAGTGGAGGCGACAAACAGAAAATGATAGATTGTGTTAATGAATTTCAAAAAAAAATGGTAGATGAAATGAAATTACAAAATTCTATAGATGCTGAGAGAAACAAAGACGCAGACATCGCATTTCTGATGCTTAGAAATTGTATGGATGAATTTACTCCCAAAGATAGCATTCATATTATGCCCCCCAAATTAAATCCAAATCTCCCAAAAACTCCTTAGATAGTTATACCACAAAATAAATAATTTAAATAAGCAATTCCATTATTAACTAGATTGGATTTATTATAAAATATGTTGACATCTAAAGAGATTGATATAGATAAAATTCAAATAATATTAAACAGCCTAATCAAGACCGATGATATTCAGAATTTACGGTATAGAATATTAGAAGCCATTGATATCAGTTCACCTATTATAGGTTGGGATAATTTAGGAGTAGTACTTCAAGTAGCTCATTCAATAAGGATACCGTTGCAACTTAGGAAAATTCCTTTTCAAGAAATATTTTTAAATCCGGGACATTATAATTTTCCAATATTTACCTGCATCTTTTATGAAGATAAAATTCATCAGGTATTGGTACAAAAAATCAGTCAAGCTAATGTAACTATAGAATTTATAGACAGTAACGAAAGTAAACAATTAAGTAAAGATAAATTTCTTGGTGCGATTAAAAACGTTAACTTTACTTTGTCAAATAATACAGAGGATATTAAAAAGGTAAAAAGCTATTTAATATCACAGAACATTGAAAATGAAAATATTGAACAATTTATTCAACAATACGGAACGAATGAATTACTGAAAGTCAATGAATATATTCTAACAGTTTCAATTAAAAATCAGGCAAAAAAAGATTTATTGAAACTGATATTTTCTGAGAAAAACTTATGGAAATCAATTACACCAACTTTTAATTTAAGTGATCAACCCAGCACAGCTGAAGGTTCTTACGCAGTTTTTGCAGAAAATCCATTAAATTATATTTCTGATAAACAAAGTAACACAAGTCATCATGGACATTCACATCAACACCACACTACCAAAAACTCAACGTTTAAAATATTTTCATTACGTCCGGTATCCAAACTTATTCAATTAATAAATTTTGAACGTAAAGATTTATTAGTATTAACAGGATATAGTGCTTTAGTGAGTATTTTTTCACTTGTAACCCCACTTGCAATAGACTCCTTGGTTCAAACTATTACTGCCGGTATCGTTTCATTGCCATTAATCGTTTTGACTGCGTTTGTTTTCGTAGGCCTGTTAATAACAGGCGGACTAACCCTCATTCAACAATTTATAGTGGAAATATTACAGCAACGAATATTTGTCAATACATCTTTTGAAATTGCCCAAAAACTTCCGTATGCAAAAACAGAAGAGTTTCAAGAAGAGTATGCACCTGAATTAATTAATCGGTTTTTTGATGTGGTAACTCTTCAAAAAACCTTTAGTCGTTTAGTATTAGATGGAATTTCAGCGGTATTTATCGGTATTTCTGCAATAGTGCTTCTTGCTTTATTTAGCCCATTATTATTAGCTGTCGGAATAGTATTAGTACTCTTATCCATAGTGATAATTTTTCTCTTTGGTAGAGGAGGATTGCATACCAGTATCAATGAATCTCACGAAAAATACTTAATTGCGGCGGCATTGGAAGAAGTGGGGCGATGCTTAACAAGTTATAAGATAGTTGCTTCACCACACTTTCTTTTTACGAAACTTGACCAACTTCTTACTCAATATTTGTTTTATAGGAAGGCACATTTCAGAGTGATGCTACGACAACAGTTTAGTGCTGTAATTCTGAAAGTGATACTTGTAACTACGATACTAGCTACCGGTGGGTATTTAGTTATTGAGCGTCAAATATCCTTAGGGCAATTAGTCGCTTCGCAAATTGTAGTTTTATATTTAATTGCGGCAGTTGAAAGTTTATTTAAACAGCTTGATAATTCTTATGATTTATTGACCTCATTAGAAAAATTAGCGCAGATTACCGATATTGACCAAGAAAGAACAGGAGGCGAAATTCTCCCCAAAATAGAAAAAGGCGTTACTATCACTATGAAAAATATTGTATTTTCTTATACTGACAATCAGCTTTTGACAGGCGTGAATTTAAAGATTGAGGAGGGCGATAGATTCTGTTTAGTCGGAAAAAGCGGTGAAGGAAAATCTACAATCGCCCATTTACTCGTTGGACTTAATGAGAATTACTCAGGATTGATATATTTTGATGAATTTGATTTGCGTACAATAGACCTAACTCAATTACGGTCAAATATAGGGTTATGTCTTCCAAACGAAGAAATAATTGAAGGGACAATATCCGAAAATATACGAATGGGGCGTGATTGGATAAACCATACAGATATCATCAAAGCACTAACATTAGTTAAATTAATAGATGAAATCTATACTATGCCAAGAGGTTTAGAAACTCAAATATTAAGTTATGGTAAAAATCTTTCTACAGGACAACAACGACGTCTTATGCTTGCACGTGCAATTGTAAGTACTCCCAGATTATTAATTATTGACGAAGCTTTTAATGGAATAGAAGAAAATATAAAGTTAGAACTAATTAGTGAATTACATAATCCATCATTGCCTTGGACAATTATTAACATTACGCATGACCCTGATGTCGTTTCACATTGCAAGAAGATAGCTGTACTTTCAAACGGAAAAATACAAGAAATGGGAACACTAAAGAATGTTATAGAAAACGATGGTGAATTTAGGCGATTATTTCCGGAATTGATTGTTTAAATTCCTTGAGAATATTAAACTAAATAAGAATAAATAATAATATTAACTAAAGATGTAACTGTGAATGTAAACAACAACATAGCATTTTCCAGACAATTAATTAAATCTTCAAATACTCTCAGACTTTTTGGCTATGTAATACTTGTATTAGTAGCTTTGATAATCATTGCTTTAATCTATGTTCCATGGATGCAAACTGTAAATGCCAAAGGACAAGTAACGGCACTTTCTCCTTCAGAACGACCTCAATATATTGAATCGCAGATTGTTGGGCGAGTTAGTGAGTGGAAAGTAAAAGAAGGTCAGATGATAAAAAAAGGTGATACTATTGTTGTATTTGAAGATATTGATCCCAAATTTATTGATCCTGATATAATTAATAATACCCAGCAACAACTTACAGCAACAGAAGATAGAGCTCGTAGTATTATTCAACAGATTGATGCTTTTAAAAAGCAAGTAACTGCCGAACAAGAGGCACAAAAATATAGTGTACAATTCGCTCAAGAAGCATTAAAACAAGCAAACCAAAAAAGTATTTCTCTCGAAGCACAGCTTAAACTCGAAAATCTAAATCTTGAAGTTGCATTGCAAAGATTTCAAGATAGAAAAGACCTTTATGAAAAAGGATTAAAATCGGTAAGAGAATACGAACAAGCTAAAATCTCGTATCAAGAAGCCCAAACGAAAATCGAGCGATTGCAAGCAGATTTAACAGCAAGTCGGAATGCTGAATCTCAAGCGGAAGCAAATGTTAAAAATAAAATGGCGGAAGGTAATTCCAAAATTTTAAAGTCACTTGCCGATGAATCTAAGTCTATTGAATCTATGAGTTCAATCACAAGCTCTATAGCTAAATCAAAGAGTGAGCTTAATTCTATAATCCAAAGACGGACAGCGGGGGTTGTAAAAGCTCAGGTTGATTGCCGAATAGTTCGCTTGTATTCTTTTGGAAAAGGTGAAATTGTAAAACAAGGAGAACCACTTGCCATCATAGCACCAGTTTCCAGAGATCAAGCTGTAGAAGTATATGTTTCCGGAAATGATGCGCCTCTAATTCAGCCGGGTACTTCAGTACGAATACAATTTGACGGTTTCCCTGCACTTCAAGTATCTGGATGGCCTCAAGCAACAGTCGGAACCTACGGTGGGATAGTTCAAATAATAGATGTCGTAGATGACGATAATGCACGTGGAATGTTTAGGGTTATTATTAAACCTGATACTTCAATGAAAAATGAAATATGGCCAAGTCAAGAATATTTACGCCCGGGGACTATGGTTCGAACGTGGATGCAACTAAATCAAGTACCGTTAGGTTATGAGTTGTGGCGACAGTTTAATGGATTACCATTATCCCCAAATAAACCTACCGGTGGAGCAAGAGCTACAAAAAAATCAAAAGAAGATGAAGGCGAGAAAAAGAGTTATGAATAAGTTTATTTTTTTTGAAAACTACAGTAGTTACAAATACATATTGAAACTTTATCCTATTCGGTACCCTCGATTGCTTTTACTTATAGTATGTGGAATAACACTAAAATACAATACGTATTCACAAAAATTAGATTCTTTTGAGCGTATTGATTACTTACGTTTAAAAGAAGTGGATACGTTACGAATCAGCGAAGTACTTTCTGCCGTCAATGCAAATCACCCAAAAATGCAGATAGCAAGATTAGGCAAAAAAAAAGCTACAACATTGGTTCAAAATTCTTGGGGAATGCTTGACTGGCAGTTAGGTGCATCTTTAGATATAAAACAACAAGACGGTAAATATAAAAACCAAAATACTCAAGTAGAACTGTTGTTTCCAACGTATTGGGGACCCAAAATTAGTACAGGTTTCAGACGCTCAATTGGTTTTTTTGATAACGATATTAATACCTCACAAACTGGTGAATATGCACTTACTTTATCTGTTCCATTATGGCGTAATGTTTTAATAGACAAAAACCGTTCTACAATTCTTAAAGCCGAAGCACAACTACCTGCAGCCGAAGCATTCGTAACTATGCAACGTAATGATTTATTTGTAAAAGTGTCTGAAAAATACTGGGAATGGAGTGCCGCTTTTCAAAAGCTAAAGGTAATTGATAAATTATTAGAGATTTCTAAATTCAGGTTTGATAATATTAAAGTTGAAATTATAAAAGGTGAGCGTGCCGTAATAGATTCAGTGGAAGCTTATCAGGAAATCCAAAAAAGAATTGGAAATTTAGTAAAAGCACGAAGAGAATATGAAAAATCTCAAATTGCCCTTTCAGTTTTTATGTGGCAAATTGATGGAAACCCTGCAAAAATTCCATTATTCATTTTACCGGAACAAATGCCGGCTGTTGTGTCTATTGAGCGAGAAAAATTTGAGCGTGAAAAAGCTAACTCTATAAATATCCGTCCCGAAATAGCTCAAATTGAAGCAGATTTATCTGGAGCCGGAATTGAACGTGAGTTTGCTAATGAACAATGGAAACCTGATATCACAATGAAATTTAAACCGTTTTCGCAAAGAATTGGTTCTGATTCACCAATTAATAATCTTGATTATCGAATTGGGTTTGATATTTCCATGCCCATTTTACAGCGTAGTACTTCATCTCAATCCAATCTTGCAGAAATTAAACAACTTGAATTTGAAATAAAGAAAAAAAATGTAATTCGTGAAATTATAGCTGAAGTTGATGATGCATTATCCGAATTATTATCTACCCAAGAGTTATTTTTTGCTGCACAACAAGAAAAAATTGCAGCTGAAAATATGCAACAAGCAGAAAACGAACTATTTAATAGAGGTGAGTCTAGTTTATTTACTGTGAATATGCGTGAGCGTTTTGCGGCTGAAGCAGCTCAGAGAGAAATTGATGCTTTGTCAAACTACCACAAAGCTGTAGCAAAATATCTTTGGGCTACTGCAACATATTAAGCTTAGGAAAAGGGAGCAGTTAGTTTTATATGAATTCAATATTCTGTAGTATAATCATAAAAAAATATCCTCAGGGTAATCAAAATATAAAGATAGATTAGTTACTACTTATCAGAATGCAATGCGATGTAAATTAGAGTCTATCAAACTCCAATTTCAATATTACGTAATGATAATTTTGGAAAAAGTAAATAAAACAAGATATTTGTAAATAATTTAAAATATAATCTATTATAAAGAAAAGAGTAATAAATGAAATTAAAATCTTTGGTATTCGGAATATTATGTGTCGGCTTGTTTGCTTTTGCTCCTGCGAAAACTACCATTACAATTAAAGGATCAGATACTTTGGTTATCTTAGCCCAACGCTGGACAGAAGTATTCCCTGATAAAAACATTCAATTTCAAGTAACAGGTGGTGGCTCGGGTACGGGAATAGCTGCACTCATAAACGGAACTACCGATATCTGCACTTCGAGCCGACCAATTAAACCTGCGGAAGTGGACCAACTAAAAGCAAAATATAAAACTAATGGATTGGAAATCAAGGTCGCTCGTGATGGCTTGAGTGTGTATGTAAATAAATCTAACCCTGTTAAAAAAATGACATTAGAACAAGTAAGGATGATTTATACGGGGAAATATAAAAGCTGGAAAGATGTGGGCGGACCTGATAAAAAAATATTATTATACAGTCGTGAAAATAACTCAGGCACGTATGAATTTTTCAAAGAGCACGTACTTTTAAAACAAGATTATGACCCAACGGCTCAAAACATGCCCGGAACAGCCGCTGTTGTAAATGCAATTGCAAAAGATAAATATGGAATTGGTTTCGGTGGTGCAGCTTATGCTAAAGATGTAGTTGAAGTAGCACTTTCCGAAAAAACGGGTTCTCCGTATGTAATGCCTACTGAAAGTAATATTCTTTCCGGAAAATATCCTGTATCTCGTTTCCTTTATTTTTACTTGCGCGAACGCCCAAGCGGTGACATCAAAAAATTTGTTGACTGGGTTTTAGGTAAAGACGGACAGAAAGTTATTAAAGAAGTTGGCTACTTCCCATTGAGAAAATAATAGAATAAGTTTGTTGGTTTCGGTTAAAAATACGATTTTTGAATAATAAACCTCACGGTCTTCGGTACTGAATGCTGTTGAGGTTTATTATTTTAATGAGAATATCTCTACATGAAAAGAATATTAGGTTAAGTTATGGCAGAGAATAAAAAACAAGTGCTGACAAAAAGAAAAGTACGATGGGGAGAATGGATTGCAGAAACAAGTATAAAACTTGTCGCCGGTGCTTCGATTTTGCTTATTGTGCTGATATTTATATTCGTATTCCGCGAAGCCGCCGGAATATTTACCGGAAAAACTGTTGCCTCCGAAAATGCCAGACCTACTTCTTCATCTGTTTCCGACAGCAAACCCGAAGAATATTCACTCGGTGATGATACCGATACAGGTTCGAATACGACAGAAACAGCAAAAGATGATAATTCACCGGAAGTCTATAATCCCGAAATTGAAGAAATTAAAAAACCTGAAGCAACTCCACCTTCGGCAGAATTAACTGCGAGTCGAAATAAATCTGTTTGGGAAAACATGATGCAAATAATTTGGCAACCTGTCGGAGAAGACCCAAAATTCGGATTAATGCCATTATTCATCGGTACAGCAAAAGCAACCATAATTTCAATTCTGATAGGAGCACCATTAGGAATTTTAGCGGCTATTTATTCAGCTTTTTTTGCCAAACGTTGGCTTCGCGAAATTATCAAACCTGTCATTGAAATACTTGCAGGTTTTCCTTCGGTAGTTGTTGGTTTCTTTTGCTTAATGATAGTAGCAAGTTTGGCGCAGTCGCTTTTTGGTTTTGAGTATCGGCTGAATGCGATTGTCGGTGGCTTCGGTTTGGCTGTGGCAGTGATACCGATTATATTTACAATCACTGATGATGCTCTCACAAGCGTTCCTAAGTCGTATCGTGAGGCATCGTTGGCTCTTGGTGCATCGGAATGGGAAACTGCTTTCAAAGTTATGCTTCCTGCCGCTTTGCCCGGAGTTGTTGCCGCAGTATTATTGGGGATAGGTCGTGCATTCGGTGAAACGATGATAGCACTTATGGCAACGGGAAATGCCGCTATTTTTTCTACTTCATTTTCCGAGCCGGTGCGGACTCTTGCGGCTACTATCGGTGCTGAAATGGGAGAAGTTATTTGGGGATCACTTCACTATAATATATTGTTTTTTATAGGAGTACTGCTTTTTATAATTAGTTTTTGCATTAATTTAGTAACCGAACTTTTTGTTAAAAAACGACTCGCGAAGAAATTCCAAGGTGTTTAGGATTATGGAGATTAATTCAAGAAAAAAATATATTGCAGAAGCAATTGGAACTTTTGTTTTGGTGTTTTGTGGAACAGGAGCAATCGTCGTTAATGAAATTACGAGTGGAACTGTAAGTCATGTCGGAGTTGCGATGACATTTGGATTAGTTGTACTTGCACTGATTTACACACTTGGTGATATTTCTGGAGCTCATCTTAACCCTGCTGTAACATTTGCATTCTGGAGAGCAAAGCGACTTCATTTTCGGGAAGTGATACCCTATATAATTAGTCAATTATTAGGTGCAGTAATTGCAAGTGCTCTACTACACATACTCTTTCCTCAAAGTGTGAATCTTGGAGCTACTTTACCCAAAGGAAATATCTTGCAATCCTTCGTACTTGAAGTTGTATTGATGTTTATCTTGATGTTTGTAATTATCAATGTTTCTACCGGAGCAAAAGAAAAAGGAATTACAGCGGCTATTGCAATTGGAAGTGTCGTAGGATTAGAAGCAATATTCGCCGGACCTATTTCAGGGGCATCTATGAATCCAGCAAGGTCATTAGCCCCGGCTCTTGTTTCGGGGCAACTCGAAACTGCATGGTTATATTTACTTGCTCCTTTTATAGGAGCAACGTTCGCAATTTGGGGATGTAGTTTGGTAAAAGAGAAAGATTGTTGCGGCGGAATGTGTACAAATCAATAATTGTCTTGAAAATTCATGAAAACAGTCTTATTTGTTTGTGTAGAAAATTCATGCCGTAGCCAAATAGCCGAAGCATTCGTAAAAATTTATGGTTTGGGAATACTTACTGCTTATAGTTCGGGTTCTAAACCGTCGGGAGTTGTTAATCCCAAAGCAATTGCTTCAATGGCGGAGCTTGAATATAATCTTTCGGCTCACAGCTCAAAATCATTGGATGAAATCCCTCAGATTGAATATGACTATTGTATTACAATGGGTTGCGGTGATGAATGTCCGTTTGTTCGGGCTACTCATAGAAAAGATTGGAACATAAGAGACCCTAAAAATATGTCATTAGATGAATTCCGCATAATTCGCGATGAAATTAAACAAAACGTCTTGGAATTGATAGAATTAATTAAGAACAAGAAGAGTGAAGTACTTCTTCATAGTTAAAAAATAGTATGGCTACAATTACATCACATCCGCAAGCACGCTCGTTTGCACTTCGTAAAAAAATCATTGCTTCGATTGCCGTTAGCATTACATTCTTGGCGGCCTTACTTGTTGTAACTATTGCACTTGTCATGCTTGGTCATTTTTTAATTAAAGGATTGCCGAATATTTCGTGGGAGTTTCTTTCTCAAGCTCCACGCAATAATAACACCGAAGGAGGAATCTTCCCTGCAATCTACGGAACGACATTCTTGGTGCTGACCATGGCAATACTCGGCGTTCCGGTCGGTACGGCAACGGCAGTGTATCTAACTGAATACGCAAAGCAAAATTCATTTTTTGCACGTTCAGTTCGATTTGGGGTAAATACACTTGCAGGTGTTCCTTC
This sequence comes from Bacteroidota bacterium, assembly GCA_018266765.1. Taxonomy (GTDB): domain Bacteria; phylum Bacteroidota; class Ignavibacteria; order Kapaibacteriales; family UBA961; genus JADJXV01. The sequence goes on along the minus strand of JAFDZU010000035.1, from coordinate 12,201 downwards.
GATTGTTTTCGGACTTTTTGGGGTGGGTTTCTTTATCCATTTTTTGGGTGAAGGAATTGACAATACTTTTGGCGATACAACATCAGTCTGGGGGCAGCCCGCGCTGATTTGGTCGGCAGCTACTCTTGCAGTACTTACTCTTCCTGTGGTAATTGTATCGGTAGAAGAAGCACTTCGCGCTGTTCCGAGAGAACTTCGTGAAGCAAGTTTGGCACTTGGTGCTACTAAATGGCAAACAGTGTGGCGGGTAGTTTTGCCAAATTCAATGACGGGAATTCTGACGGGTTCTATTCTGGCTGTGGGGCGTGGTGCAGGTGAAGTTGCGCCAATTATCTTTGTGGGTGCGGTCTATTCATTGCCTGAACTTCCCACAAAAGTAACGGATCAATTTATGCACTTGGGCTATCACTTATTCGTTCTTGCTACTCAATCTCCTAATGTGGAAGCCGCAATGCCAAAGCAATATGCTACAACAGTTGTGCTTCTAATGCTGACATTTCTATTAAATTTCACAGCAACTTTTATTCGTTCACGAATTCGGAATAAAAAATAAGATACATCAACCTGAAAAATATTTATGGCAAAAGATAATCCTATAAAACTTCGCACAGATAACTTTACTGTTTACTACGGAGAAAAACGAGCTCTTCATAATGTAACTACTGAAATTCAATCGAATAAAGTTGTTGCATTTATCGGGCCTTCGGGCTGTGGTAAATCCACGTTCCTTCGTTCGATGAATCGTATGAATGATTTAATTGAATCGTTTAGTTCTGAAGGTTCAATTCAAATTGACGGATTGGACATTTACGACCGCTCGATAGATGTAGTTCAGCTTCGTAATCGTGTGGGAATGGTATTCCAAAAGTCTATTCCGTTTCCAAAATCCATTTATGAAAATGTGGCTTTTGGACTTCGATTAGCCGGAAAAATCCCCAAATCAGAACTTGACGGTATCGTTGAAGAAAGTTTGAAACGGTCTGCTTTGTGGGATGAAATCAAAGACCGTCTCAACGACTCTGCAATGGGACTTTCGGGAGGTCAGCAACAGCGGTTGTGTATTGCACGAGCAATTGCCGTCAATCCCGAAATCTTACTTATGGACGAGCCGTGTTCGGCGTTAGATCCTATTTCCACCGCAAAAATTGAAGAATTAATTGCAGAATTGAAAAATGATTATACGATTGTTATCGTTACTCATAATATGCAACAAGCGGCTCGTGTCAGCGATTACACAGGATTCTTTTATATGGGAAATATGGTCGAATTCGACAGAACCCGAACGATATTCACTTCACCATCGAAAAAAGAAACGGAAGATTATATTACCGGAAGGTTTGGATAGACGATACATCGTTATTTCAAAAAATATTTTTAAATATCATATAACACTAAATGACTATGCACAGAGGATTTGAAGATGAACTTGACAAACTTCGTACTCGCTTAGTACGAATGGGAAGTATTGTCGAGGAACAAGTAGAATTTGCGTTTCGTGCCCTTCTCGAAGGCAATACAGAACTCGCAAAAATCGTGAAAGAACGCGATGACAAAGTAGATAAATTGGATATTAAAATTGACAAGCAATGCCAACGTATTTTTGCGCTTCAACAGCCGGTGGCCAGTGATTTGAGATTGCTTCTTGCCGCTATTAAAATTAATAATGAGCTTGAACGAATAGGGGATATGGCATCCAATGTTGCAGGGCCTGTTCTTGTGGTTGAAAATATACATGAACTTGCTAATGAACTTGGAATAGAACGAATTACACAAGCCGCATATCGGATGGTAAAAGCAAGTTTAGATGCGTTTATTAATAATGACCCCGAACTTGCCAAACATATTTTGCCAACGGATGATACGGTGGACAGCTTGGAAAAAGAAATTATCGCCGAAGTTGTACTCCGTATGAAAGCTGATAAATCATATATTGATGCCGGCGTTGCACTAATAGATGTTTTGCGTCAGATTGAGCGCATTGCCGACCATGCCACTAATATTGCCGAAAATGTTATCTTTCTGATAGAAGCGCGGCTTGTACGTCACCGGCAAATTGACGAAGATGCTACTATCATGGATGCCGAAACACAATCCGATGATTCGGGACTGTAAGTAGCTTAGATTATCTTTAAAAATAAGCCCTTCCGATGGAGTAATTACTTCACGGAAGGGCTTTCTATTGTTAGTCTTAAAAATATTTTTTCTCTTATCGAAATATCTCTTGTATATGTCGAATATTCTTTTGAATTTTGCACCCGATTACTTTAGCATTACCTGATTTCGCTGTCGTCC
>JAFDZU010000035.1:0-9799 GCA_018266765.1 Bacteroidota bacterium | reverse complement strand
CAGACCGCAGACCGCAGACCGCAAACTGTACTATATATCTACTAACAGCACATATCCATTATATCTACTTCTCTCTTGCCAAGTATTCACGGTAAGGAGAGGGCTGTTGTCGTTTATATTCTCTCATTACATATTTTATTCACATTCTAAACAAGGTGCAATCAAATTACTACTACATGAAATAACCACTCTCTATGCAACGGTGTTTTTCTCACGGTGTAATCGGCGAGTATAAATAATGGCAATGAGAAAAAAGAACCTCGCAGAACTGTAATTCTACGAGGCACATAGCCCGAACAAGCTATAATTTAATGAATCGGCTTGTTCGGACAATACAAATATAACCTAATCAAAAGGAATTTTTATGAAAAAGATATATGTTGTAATTGCAGTATTCTTCGCAATACTCCTCAGTACTACAGTAACTAATGCACAAATGGCAAGCCCAGATTGTCCTGATGGTTCGTGGACAAAACCGGAAAATTGTTGGGAAACGCAGATGACATTTCCAAACAATGTAGTATGCAGTCTTTATATTTGCTATTGCTATAAAAAAGATCCATCAACGGGTATAACCTATTATTATATAACGGCATGTTCGTTTGGTACAGCTTGTGCAAACAGTATTTCTGATATGTCCACAGTATTAGATGCCGCCGCAGTACAGTTGCTGAAAGATAATCCTCAAGAAGTTTCATGTCCAACATGCCCACAATCTACTTATAATGCAGAAGTAAAGTTTAATGTATGTTATCGGACCGTTGACGATCCTGTAAATTTAACATCAACACTAGAAATTTGTTCAGGCATCGGAAGTTGTATTAAACATTACAAAGTATGTTGTCTTGCAAGTAATGGAACAAGAATTATTACACTTGATAGTTCATATCCTACATCTGGTAGCTCCTGCACGGGAGGAAGTGAATGTTGGTTAGCTTGTCCATAATTTACTCTTCTTATGTCAGCCGAAAAATTGACTATCGGCTGACATTTTTTTATCCTACTTAAAGGAATCAAATATGAAATCATTTTTCTTCTTTTTTTTATTTTTGACGGTATCAAGTGGACTTGCTCAAAGCGGTAAATGGGAACGAATTAACAAGATAAATACACCAGGAATTTCGTATGAATATTCATGTATTTCTTGTTGTAATGATAAAAACTGTATTGCGGTAGGAAACAAAGTAGAGCAATACAGTTTAGATGACTCCAGAAATGGTGTTACTGATATGTTTCAACGAACAACTGATGGCGGGATGACATGGACGACACAAGGAACTCCTTATCCGAAAAAATTGTTTAGAAATACCACTCCAAAACTTCTAAAAGTTAAAATGATAGACTCACTTCATATTGTTGCGGTCGGAGATAGTGGTCGAATCGTTACGACGAGCGATGGAGGAGAAAATTGGATAGAGCGTGACAGCAAAACAACATGGAAACTAAATGATGTCGCTTTTTATGATTCTTTGAACGGAATGGCAGTTGGATATTCATGGACATATCGAATTACTTCCGACGGCGGAGTTACATGGCAGGAACGCCCACCGTTTACAAATGAAGCAGTACTTAAAGATGTGGAAGCACCGGCTCCACACACCTATTATCTTTTTGACCTTGCCTATACAAAAATGTTTCGAACGTTTGACGATGGAGCTACATGGGATTCTACCTTTATTTTCAAGAGTAATCTTCTCAATAGCAAAGTACACATAAAAGCAATTAACTGTGCATCTTTTTCTGATACCTTGAATGGTTGGGTAGCAGGAGTTGATTATGCGGCATCAAATGATGGGACGATGAGTCCATTTATAGCCCGAACGAGAACAGGAGGAGTTTCGTGGAAAGTAGTTTATTTTAATGACAATACACAACCCAATGACCCACCTTTAGGTATTTTTAATATAATGGATATATTTGCTTTATCATCAAAGAAGTGTTTAGCTGTCGGTTCAATAAGTGCTGTTCTGTATACGGATGATGGTGGCGAGACATGGAGACGAGAAGAGCGTGGAGATTCCGTTCAAGAATCCCCACTATCAGTGGGTGTCCTAAATACAACAAAGGCAATTCTTGTTGCAAATAACGGTAGAATGCTCCGCAGAGAATTTCCATCAACCGGAGTAATAGAAGAACTAAACGGAGGAAAAAGCAATCAGTATTTCTGGATTACAACTATTCCTATTCCTGCTACTTCGTATATGGAAGTTTCGTTGTATGGTTTGTTTTCGGTAAAAGATGAGCTTGTTACTGCGAAAGTCTTTAATATGCTTGGCGTGGAAGTAGGAGATTTTTCGCGTGAGGCGAACGCAGGGAATAACGGTTCATACACGACATTCAACGCAGATGTAAGCAAACTTGGCGGTGGCGTGTATGTTCTGCAATACTCGGCTGGCGGCTATTCAAAGTCGGGATTGTTTGTAGTGGCACGGTGAGGCGTAGGTTGAACTGTCACATCCGACCTACTCCATAACTTTTTATTTATTAGGTGGTTGAAAGTCAGTTTTAAAAACTGCCTTGACTTGACGTTCATTTCGACTCTGCTCAATGAATAGGAAGGGATAAAGGGCATTGAGCGTAGTCGAAATACAATTCTCCGATAAAGAATATGATAGTCATTAAGCCCGCGAGTATATTCGTGGGCTTTTCTATATGTCCATCCTACTTTAAAAATAGAAGAATATCATAGAGAAAATGATATTTTTGCAGTAAGCAGATCGAAGTATTATCATTGAATGCATGTGGATTTGAAATGAATCTCAAACAGTTTTTGTACAAATTCCATACTATTTAACTCCAAGTCAGTACAGTCTATATCAATCAAACAACCGATGAAATTCCCCAAAGATAACCGAAAAGAACGTATTGGCTGGTATTTCTATGATTGGGCGAATTCTGCATTTTCGGCAACGGTTATTGCCGTATTTATCGGGCCGTACCTTACCGAAATAGCAACGTCGGCAGGCGATGTATCAGGATTTATTCATCCGTTCGGAATCCCGGTAAAAGCAGCGTCTTATTTTCCGTATTTAGTTTCTGTTTCGGTTTTATTGCAGGTGTTTTTCCTTCCTGTTTTGGGTGCAATTGCAGATTACTCCCACCTCAAAAAACAATTTTTAGCGGGATTTGCGTATCTTGGAGCGTTTTCGACAATGGGAATGTATTTTCTCGAAGGTGGCAATTACACACTCGGAGGGATATTATTTGTTGTGGCTAATCTTAGTTTTGGTGCATCGGTAGTTTTCTATAATGCTTATTTATCTGATATTGCCTCACCCGAGCATCGAGATTCTGTTTCTTCTATCGGTTGGGGAATCGGATATTTAGGTGGTGGAATATTGCTTGCCCTCAATTTGGTGCTGTTTTCACAAGCAGAATCCTTTGGAATTTCCAAAGGTCAAGCAGTTCGTATTTCGCTTTCATCGGCGGGAGTTTGGTGGGCAATTTTTACGATTATTCCTCTGGTTCGCCTCAAAAAACGCCAGGCAATCAAACATTTAAAACACGGACAAACTATTCTTGGCATTGGTTTTAGACAGTTATATCATACAATCAAGTCAGCTCGGCAATATCCTCAAACGATGCTCTTTCTTGCGGCATATTTGCTCTATAATGACGGCGTTCAAACGGCAATGGCAATGGCGGCAACATTTGGGCACGAGGAATTACATTTAGGATTGGACGTTCTGACGACTGTTATTCTTATAGTGCAGTTTGTGGCATTTTTTGGCGCATTGATATTCAATTATGTTGCTCAAAAAACGTCAGGTAAAACGTCCATTATGGTTACGTTGATAATTTGGACAGGAACGTGCATTTACGCGCATAGTTTTTTGCAGACTGAAATGCAGTTTTATTGGCTTGCGAGCGTGATTGCATTGGTATTGGGTGGAAGTCAAGCACTAAGTAGGTCGGTCTTTTCGTTGATGATTCCCAAAGGCAGTGAGTCGGAATATTTTAGTTTGTATGAAATTAGCGAGCGAGGAACGAGTTGGCTTGGCCCGTTGCTTTTTGGTTTGGCTCTGCAATTCACAAGTAGTTATCGGATTGCAATTCTGTCGCTGATAGTATTTTTTATTGTCGGAATGTTCTTACTTGCGCGAGTAAATGTAGCCAAAGCACAGTTAGAAGCAGGAAATGTCGGGTGAATTTATTAAAGTCTAAAAAAGTATTTTCTATTTTTCAAATAATTCATATTTATGCACGAACAATCTACACATCATCTCTATTCTGAAATAAACGTAACATCCGAAACCGCCAAAGAACTTGGTCTCACAACAGCCGAATATGAACAAATATGTGGCGTTTTGGGGCGTATTCCAACCTATACCGAACTTGGAATTTATTCTGTAATGTGGAGCGAACATTGCTCTTACAAAAATTCAATCCTTCAATTAAAAACATTGCCTCGTTCGGGTGGGCGTATGCTTGTGGAAGCCGGCGAAGAAAACGCAGGACTTATTGATATTGGCGACGGATATGCGATTGCATTCAAAATAGAAAGCCACAATCATCCTTCGGCAGTCGAGCCGTTTCAGGGTGCGGCTACCGGTGTTGGCGGAATACTTCGAGATATATTCACAATGGGAGCACGTCCTGTTGCCGCACTTAATTCTCTTAGATTCGGTAATTTAGATAATGACCATACCAAATATTTACTCAAAGGCGTGGTTCATGGAATCGGACATTATGGCAATTGTTTCGGTGTACCGACTGTTGGCGGTGAGGTGTATTTTGATGAATGTTATACCGATAATCCTCTCGTAAATGCAATGGCAGTGGGGATTGTCAAAGTAGGCGAAACAGCTTCGGCAATTGCAATCGGAGCAGGAAATCCTGTGATGATTTTGGGAAGTTCCACAGGCAAAGACGGTATCCATGGTGCTTCGTTGCTCGCTTCGCGGGAATTCGACGAGAAAACAGAAGATATGCGTCCAACCGTTCAAGTGGGCGACCCATTTGCAGAAAAATTACTACTCGAAGCCACTCTCGAACTCATTGCCTCCGGCTGTGTTGTGGGAATGCAGGATATGGGCGCGGCAGGAATTTGCTGTTCCACAAGCGAAATGAGCGCAAAAGGTAATGCCGGTATGAGTATTAATCTCGACCTTGTTCCATTACGCGAAGACGGTATGAGCGCGTATGAAATAATGCTTTCGGAGTCTCAAGAGCGGATGCTTGCGGTGATTGAAAAGGGGAAAGAACACATTGCACGTGCCATTTGTGAAAAATGGGATGTACCAATGACAGAAATCGGTGAAGTTTCGGATGATGGAATTGTGCGAGTATTTAGATTTGGGAAACAAGTTGTTGAAATTCCGGCATATTCACTTGTGCTTGGCGGTGGCGCTCCGGTCTATGTACGTGAATCTCGCGAGCCAAGTTATATTCCGACTGTTCGTTCAGCCGAATTTACGGTAGATAATTCTCTTAATCAAGAAATGTTCTGGAAAATTTTAACGTCACCGACAATTGCTTCAAAGCGTTGGATTTATGAGCAGTATGACTCGCAAGTTCGCACGAACACTATGAATATAAAAGGTGATGCGGCAGTAATGCGGATTAAAGAATTACCCGGAAAAGGATTTGCTGTTTGTACAGATTGTAACAGCCGATATGCGTATTTGAATCCGTATCGTGGTGGGATGATTGCCGTAGCCGAAGCCGCTCGCAATGTCGTCTGTGTAGGTGCTGAACCGGTTGCAATTACCAATTGCTTGAATTTTGGCAATCCATACGATGAAGAGGTATATTACCAATTCAAAGAAGCAATTCGCGGAATGGGTGATGCGTGTCGCGCGCTCGAAACTCCGGTAACAGGTGGAAATGTGAGCTTTCATAATCAATCGCGGAATCACGCAATCTTCCCAACGCCAACAATCGGGATGTTGGGATTAATTGAAGATGTAACTAAAATTACAGGTAGTGGTTTTCGTGCTTCGGGAGATGTAATTATGATTCTTGGCAATAGTTCACGCGAAGAATTAGGTGGCTCGGAATATATCAAACAATTGACAGGAAATATACTTGGTGATGCTCCAATGCTTGATATTGACGAGGAAAAACGTTTGCAAAAAGCAACTCTCACGGCAATTCGTTCGGGCTTAATACACTCGGCGCACGACTGTTCGGATGGTGGACTTGCAATTGCCCTTGCAGAAAAAGCTATAAACTCTGTTGGTAGTCTTGGTGCTGAAATTAATTCTGAATTTGGAAAGAATGCTTCACAACTTTTTGGTGAAATGCAAAGTAGAATCGTCGTAAGCGTTCAACCTGAACATATTGATTCACTTAAGGTATTATGCACCGAACATACTGTTGATTGTGTCGAAATCGGACGTGTTGTCATTGATAATTTTACTCTTGGTGGTATTAAAACAACCGTAGAATTGCTCCGCAAAGAATATAATTCAGCTTTGGAAACAGCGGTTCTTGGGTGAATCTAATTTTCTCAAATATGCTGAAGTATTATGTATGAAATTTACATTCGGCTAAGTTTGTTGAGTGTTGTAATTATATCGTTGATAAGTGGTTGTACTTCGTTAGTATATAGCCCGTCATTGCAACTTCCGATACAACCGTTACAAAAGGAGCAAGTTCAGGCGGGAGTCGGTATGGTACTTTTGCCGGAAACTCGTCCTTCGCCTGCGGAACAAAAAACTGCTTTTGGTGTAGAAGGTTTTGTTCGTTACGGATTTAGCGATAAATTTTCGATGCAGATTCGATATTGGAACGACGTACATTCAGCAGGTGACGCAAATAGAGCAGGATTTTCATTTTCGGGAACTCATCTTCTTGGTGATACAAATAGCAAAACTCGTTTTGGGCTGACGATTGGTTCGGGTATGTTGCTCAATAATTATACACTTGAGCCATTGGGTGTTTCTGTAGTTGGTTCAGTTTGGCTACCTGAAATGAGCAATAATTTACGTCCATATTGTTCAGTGGGAATTCTAACCGGATTTCATGTCAGTTCTACGGTAAAAGAATGGGGTGCCGGACTTTTGTTGCAAGGTGGTCTTGCATGGAAGTTAATCAAAATTTGGACGCTAAATTTTGAAGGTTCATTTATCGGTCAAGCAAATTTTTATGAAGATATATCTCACTTAATTCCGTCGTTTTCGATTGCCTCTACGATTTCTTTTTAATGCTTTCTATAAAATTTAGTCAATTAACAAACGCTCTTATACTATAACAATAACTTCTAATTATATATACCTATCATAATGAATATTACTTTTCCCGATGGCATCGTCCGTCAATTTGAAGCCGGTTCATCCGGTATGGATATTGCAAAATCTATCTCCGAAGGGCTCGCCAGAGTAGCACTCGGTATTTATGTGAATGGAGTTCCGTATGACCTTTCCCGTCCTATTACCGATGATGCGACAATTCGTATTGTTACGTTCAATGACGACGACGGCAAGCAGATTTTCTGGCATTCGAGTGCTCACTTGATGGCAGAAGCATTAGAATCGCTTTATCCGGGAATAAAATTTGGAATTGGCCCACCGATTGAAAATGGATTTTACTACGACGTAGATTTCCCGAACGGTAAAAAATTATCTATCGAAGATTTACCTGCAATTGAAGCAAAAATGAAAGAATTAGTAAAGCAAAATTCTCAATTTGAGCGTGTGGAAATTGCTTGGGAAGATGCAGTTGCTTTTTTTACCGAAAAAGGCGACGAGTATAAACTTGAACTTTTGGAAGGTTTCAAAGGAAGTGAAATTACTCTTTATAAACAAGGAGAATTCACTGATTTATGTCGCGGAACTCATGTACCTTCGACAGGTGCATTAAAATTCCCGAAATTACTTTCAGTTGCAGGAGCATATTGGCGTGGAGACGAAAAACGTAAGCAACTTACAAGAATTTACGGAATTGCTTTTCCCAAAAAAGAAATGCTCGAAGAATTCCTCCATCAACGAGAAGAAGCTGAACGTCGTGATCACCGTAAACTTGGAAAAGAATTAGAGTTATTCATGATATCTCCATTAATCGGCGGTGGTCTGCCGGTTTGGTTGCCAAATGGAACAATTGTACGCCGAAAACTTGAAGAATTTATCAAATCTGAACTACTAAAACGCGGTTATGTTGAGGTGATAACTCCACACATCGGCAATCTCAATCTTTATCGTACAAGCGGACATTATCCCTATTATTCCGAATCGCAGTTTGCGCCAATCGTTGTTGAAGATGAAGAATATTTGCTCAAGCCGATGAACTGCCCTCATCATCACCAAATTTACTCAAACAAACCACATTCTTACAAGGATTTGCCGGTTCGATTAGCGGAATTTGGTACAGTATATCGGTATGAACAGTCGGGTGAATTAAGCGGACTTGCACGAGTTCGTGGATTCACTCAAGACGATGCGCATATTTACTGCACTCATGAGCAATTAAAAGATGAGCTGATTAATGCTATTGAACTTACTCAATTAGTATTTACAACATTTGGAATGGAAGTGAAAACGCGACTTTCATTTAGAGATCCGGATAATCCTGAAAAATATGCCGGCTCATCGGAAATGTGGGATATGGCAGAAAAAGAAATACTCGAAGTAGCCGAAATGATGAAATTAGATTACTTTATTGGTATTGGCGAAGCGGCATTTTACGGTCCAAAGTTTGATTTTATCGTTCGAGATGCAATCGGACGAAAATGGCAACTCGGTACTGTTCAAGTAGATTACGTTATGCCCGATAGATTTGAATTAGAATACACAGGAGCAGATAATCAGAAACATCGTCCTGTGATTATTCATCGCGCTCCATTTGGTTCGATGGAACGTTTTATGAGTATTTTAATCGAACATTATGCAGGGAACTTCCCGTTTTGGATTGCACCGGTGCAAGTAAGTGTGTTACCAATTTCAGATGATCAAAAAGAATATGCATCAGCTCTTGTAGCGAAATTAGAAGCTCTGAATTATCGAGTAAAATATGACGATCGCTCCGAGAAAATTCAACGAAAAATTGCTGAAAGTGAACAAAAGAAAATTCCTTTTGCATTGGTAATCGGAAAACGTGAAGCTGAAAATGGTCAGGTTTCACTGCGTGAGCATGGAGTTGGAGATAAAGGTGCGATGAGCATCGAAGATGTACTAACGATGTTTAGTCAGTTGAACAGTATTATAAACTAATCTAAATTTCTATGAAAAAGTTAGAAATTGACTATGTAACATGGCGCGAAGGTAACTACTTTGTTTCGCGGTGCATGAATGTGGAAGTTGCATCTTTTGGTGAGACTCAAGAAGAGGCAATCAGAAACTTGGTTGAAGCAGTAGAATTATATTTAGAAGACCACGATATTGAGCTAACCGGAATCGAAGGAATTGTTTATGGTAAAGAATTAATTGATGCCTAAGTTGTATTCTTCAAGAAATATTGAACAAGTACTAATGCAACTTGGTTTCTTCTTCGTTAGTCAAAAAGGTTCGCATGGTAAGTTTCGACATGAAAATGGTCGAGTAACAATTCTACCCATGAATAAATCATAGATTCCTATCGGTACATTCAGAAGTATTCTCAAGCAAGCAGGAATAAGTCTTAAGGAATTTGAAAAATTATCACAGTAAATTAACGAATAGTAAAAATTATGGACAATCAAGAAATTGTAGTAAAAGACTGTAATGGAAAAATCTTAGCAACAGGCGATACAGTAACATTGATAAAAGATTTAAAAGTAAAAGGTTCGTCGGTTAATCTCAAACAAGGAACGGTAATCAAGAAAATTCGCCTAACGGATAATGAGGAAGAGGTTGATTGTAAAGTAGATGGAATGAGTATTGTC